>JAEZZY010000078.1 GCA_023418315.1 Bacteroidota bacterium | reverse complement strand
GCGCTACTCCACACATAATGGCTATGAATTTGTTGCGTGTGAGCAAATGGTGCTTGGTGCCGCTTTCAAAAAATATAGTGGTGGATATATGAATGAACACACCGGCTACTATAGGGATAAGGATGGCTACCAGCTTGCTGACCATATAATATTTCCTGCCAAGTAGGGATGCGGCTACCGAGCCAAGCGGTGTGAATAAAGAAAAAATGAAAATGCTGATAAGTGCTTCTTTTTTGCTTTTAACGGTAGAAGCAAGTGTGCCTAGTAAAATAACCTCCGGCAATTTATGAGCTGCCACCGCCATATAAAGTGAAGGCTCCGTAGCCATTTCCCTATAATGAAAGCCTAAAGGCAATCCTTCCATAAAGGCATGCACCCCGAGGCCGAGAAAAATGGATTGGAAATGAACGGCATGGCTGTGTGCGTGATGGTCGGTAGGCTGCGCATGGATATGCCCATGCTCTACGCCGTGTGTCAGGCGCTGTATCAACAGTTGTAAAAAAAAGCCGCAGAGAATATAGAAGCCTGCATGAGCGCCTGTTTCTTCAAAGGTTTCGGGAAGTAAATGCAACAAAGTAATGCTCAGCAAAAAAGAGCCTGAAAAGGCAAGCAACACATTGATGCTTTTTTCACTGATTGTGAATCGTAAACTTAAAATACCTGCAATAAAGGTGATGCCAAACAGTAAGAAATTATGTAAAAGAGACATGTACGAATTTGAAAATGCGCTGTGTAAAAATAAGGAGAAAGCGGTAATGCGTTCTCCTTTATTTCATGTGAGCAGCGCTATGCCTTATTTCAGAATGGTGATATTGCCCTGTTTTTCAAATTGTTTGTTGTTACCAAAAGTTGCCTTCAGCGTATAGGCAAAGGCTTCGATATCTTGTTTTATTCCGTGATAAGTGCCGTCCCATCCTTTGGTTAAATCATTCGTTTCAAAAACAAGGTTGCCCCACCGGTTGTATATCCGGAAGGTAAATTCTTTTACCCCGATGCCTTTCACGTAGAGTACGTCATTATAGCCATCGTCATTAGGAGAAAAAGCGGTAGGCACATCTATGACGTAAAAGACACTTGCATCTACTCTTTTGCAAACCGTAGAAGAGCAGCCTTCGGCATTCCAGCCGGTGAGGCATACTGTATATTGTCCGGTTTCGCTGTATTGATGTATCGGGTCGGCTTCGCTGCTTGAAGTACCATCCCCAAAATCCCACCAATAGCCTATACAATTGGATGATGTGTTTTTAAACGTGGTAGGGATATTAGTTTCAGGAATGATGGGTGCAAATTGAAAATTCACTGCCGGAGTACCGGCTAAGGAAAGAAGGAGATACACCGTAGAATCGCAGCCTGTGCTATTTTCAAAATAGAATACATACGTACCTGCACTGTCGAAAGTCTGCCCGGCAAAATAGAATGTAGAATCTTCACAAATATCCGCCCTAACGGTATCCGTCTGCGGCTCTACAACGGTAAGGTTGAGTGTAACCAAAGAATCGCACCCTAAACTGTTTTGAAACAAATGCGTATAGATACCGGAGGTATGGAGCTGCACCCCTCCGAAGTCGTAAACCGAATCGCTACAGATAGCCGCCGAAATGGTCATTTGATGTTTGGGAAGGATAGTTAGATTTAAAAGAATAAGCGAATCGCAGCCTTGAACATTTTGCAAGGTAAGTGAGTAGGTTCCGGAAGTGGAAATCGTTTGCCCTGCGAAAACAAAAGTTGTATCGCAGGATGTGATGTTTATATTTACGGTATCGCCGCCACCTATGACAACCGTTTTTTGAACCGAATCGGTACAGCCGGCAGAGTCCGTGGCTATCAACCATACATTATAGATTCCGTTTTGCACATAAGTGTGCGTAGGGCTGGTTTGACCCGAAGTAGCGCCATCTCCGAAATACCATTGCCAAGTAAGTGAAGATGAATTGGATGTAAGATTGATGAATTTACGGGTTTTGCAAGTGATGAAAGAGTCGGTAAAATTTATATTCAGGTTAATGGTCTTAAACGTATCTGTAGGGAAGGTTGAAGGATAATTGCTCAACGTAATGCCATTCGTGCCGGGCAAAGCACCATTTGGATGTCCGCCATAAGGGAAATTGACACCATTTATAGCACCATCTGTATGTACCGAAGAAGCAGGCAGTGTTGTATTACAGAATAAAACACTTCCTCCTCCTCCCCCTCCCCCTGGCCCATGAATATCTACAGTGATGGGGCCAAATAAATCTCCTCCTTTACCACCTTTTGCTTCCACCTGGAAATTGCTCATTGTCCCGGTTACATTCAACAAAATACAACCACCACCGCCCCCGCCGCTTTGTCCATCTCCAGATAGCACGTTCATAGAGTTCACATTTGAGCAGCTGTCTCCATTGGCTATAATTTTTGCAGAACCATTACCCACAATGCTTCCTGCTTTAATAAGAACTAGCCCTCCTCCGTTGCCGCCGTTATCCGTATCGAAATTATTTTCGTGGCCTGCACCGCCACCACCGCCCAAGAATATTTTATCTGTAGCGGCAGAATAATTTAATGCAGCTCCGCCTACTCCTCCATAATGATTTATCGTATCACATGCCATCCATTGTTTCCCGCCTATGCCTCCGCTTCCTCCATTACCGCCACCGCCGCCGCCTGCGTTGGTATTGTTGCCGCCACCGCCGCCATTACTTAGTTTTCCTCTTCCATATTGTTTATTCGGTAAAATCTCATAAATACCTTCTCCCTTCATTCCTCCATTGTTTCCTATCAGTGGATAGTAATAGTTCGTTTGATTACATAAAAATGTGGTAGCGTTTGTAAATTGTCCTCCTCTAAACCCTTTGCCGGTGGCATCAATATTGTTATTTAACGTCAGCGTATTGGTTACATTCATTGCTATCACTCCGCCTTTCATTCCATTCCATGGGGAAGAAGTAATCGTCTGACCAACTGTATAATTTTGATAATTGGGTACTTTGACCACCTGCACTTTTCCCTGAGGAATATCATAACTCCGTACAATATCGTATAGCAGCCCTAAGGCATTTCCATTTTTAGAACTGATTACATTGTATTCGTAATTTCCGGCACCGTTATAATTCAGCACATCCCCGAATGCAGCCGTATTGGAGCTGTCTATTGTAGCGCCTTTCATTTGTATCATCAATATGGTGTCACCTACGTTGAAATCCGTTGCCGTATCTACAGTAAGCTCGTTGGCGCAAGGGTCGAAGCTAAGTACTGCCGCGTATTTATTGATGATAGTTTCCGATGTAGGCATATAATTGCATAAAGAGTCTATTTCTATTGCAGACAAAGCGCGGTTGTATAATCTTACTTCATCCATGAATCCGCTAAACCATTTGGGGTCATTTGCCCACCAATATCCAAATCGTAGGTTCCCATTTACACAGGAATCAACATAAGTAGGGTTTATACCTGATGCAACCGGCTGTTGATTTACAAGTAATCCATTCACGTAGAGGCTTTTTATACCGCTATCAAACACTGCTGCGATGCAATACCATACATTAGGTACTATGGCTCCGGCATAGGAATAGTCCGATGCTAAAGACAAACTATTGCAAGAGTTATGATGATTTGTAGCAAAATAAAAATTGGAAGAAGGTAGAGGCGGACTGCAATTGAAACCTAACTGATATTGGAAATTATTTAGATTACCGTTTGAACCTTGAAGGACATCAGATTTTGAGATGGGAATTTGATCCGATGTAGAATTTGTTTTGAACCGAAAAGCCACAGTGAGTCTTTTACTGGAGGTAATAGAAGCCGAGGGGGTAATAGAAACCCAGTCATCAATTCCATCAAAAAAAGCCGCAGCATTAGGATTCCCCCACTGATCCATTCCAAAACCGACACCGTTTTGCCCCGTCCCGTTATTGCCGTTTCCACTCACGTCATTAAAATTTCCGTTGAACGGATAGTAGGCAACAAGACCTGCATTAAGGTTTACCTGCCCCCAGGATACTGTATGAATAAAAAGCAGGCACAACAGATAGAATACTCTTTTCATAAAAATAAAGCACTGCAACAAATTGCGAATAGGTCTTAAATGTATAAAATGAAGATTTAAGTAGTGAATTATTTTTGGGTTTTTCATCCGCATCCTACTATTTTTATTCAGCCATGAACGATTTTAATCTCAAAAAACCTCCCTACCATAAGCCGGCGGCAGGAAAGCTCCTTATTGCAGAGCCCTTTCTGAAAGACGGAAATTTCCTGCGTACGGTGGTTTTTATTTGTGAACATTCAGAAGACGGTACGCTCGGTTTTGTCTTAAACATAGAAACCGACCTGCGCTTAGGCGACATCTTAGTAGAGCTTTCTGCTTCTACCGAACCGATTTACCAAGGCGGACCGGTGCAACACGACACTTTGCATATCCTACATCAGATACCCGAAAAATTAGACGGTAAACCCGTAACCGAAAATATTTACTGGGGCGGCTCTTTTGATAAACTACAAGAAACAATCCTCATGCACGATTATCAACCCCAAAGCATCAAATTTTTTCTGGGCTATGCGGGCTGGGCAGCGGGGCAATTAGACGCGGAAATGGCGGAAGGAACCTGGCTGGTAGCAGATGCCAATGAAGACATTGTTTTTCATACACCGCCCCATGAAATCTGGAAAAAAGCGATACAGCTCTTAGGCAATGATTACCGCTACCTTGCAGAGTTGCCTATTGACCCGCAATTGAATTAATTTTGCGTCTTTATTTTGTTATTACCAAACCGTGAATCGTTACTTGCTTCTTTCTTTTATACTGCTACTGATTGCCTCTTGCAAAAAAGACGCACATAGCCCGACAGCCGATACATCCGGCGGCACTTATTTTTCCATCATACAATTTGCCGACGATCAATTCCATACCTTCGGCGGACAGCCCTATACGCTACATAAAATAGTAACGTTAAATGGCAAAGTGGACAGCAGTCTGGAGTCGGCACTTACCATGGACTGGGCAGCCGTGTTGAAGCCGTTTTTCGCCTCCGACATCAGCGATAAAAAATATCTTGACCGTTATCATTTCTCTATGTTTGAAGATGATATTACCGATACACGGAATTTTTTCTATGAAGCCAAAGACCCTGATCTCTTCACCAAAAAACTGCAAATAAGCAGCGATGCCTTGAACAATAAAATCCAATCCATTTATATCGAAACCGAAAAAAACGGAAAAGTGCAAAAGCTGTTCTACAAACCGGTGAAACTGATTCAAATCCAGGAGGTTGAATCTTCCTTTCTCGGAAAAGATAAAAACCTGAAAGTGGAATATTATTTTATGTAAAAATTTATTCGGGTTTATAGCCGCAGAAACATAAGTTTCGCGCAGCGATTTTTTATACAAAACGTAGTTGATTACAGCGTTTTTATGTGAACGATAGTTTGGGTTATTTTTTTAAAAAATGTGCAGATGACCAGAGATGATTTTTCCAAAATTGTAAAATCCCTTCCTTCCCAACCGGGTTGCTACCGCTATTATGACAGCAAGCAAAAACTTTTGTATGTAGGCAAAGCCAAAGACCTGCGCAAGCGTGTAAGTTCTTATTTCAACAAGACCGGTGTGAACTATAAAACGCAGCGTCTTGTAACGCTTATCCATCATATCGAATTTACCGTTACCGACAACGAGCATGATGCTTTTTTGCTGGAAAATTCACTCATCAAGCATCATCAGCCTAAGTTTAATATCAGCTTGCGCGATGATAAAACTTATCCCTATATCGTCATCAAAAAAGAGCATTTTCCGCGGGTGTTTTTTACAAGAAAAATTATACGCGACGGCTCGGAATATATAGGTCCTTTCACCGGAGTATGGCGCGTCAAAGAATTGTTACAGTTGATAAAAACAAACATTCCGCTACGCACCTGCAGCCTCAATCTTTCGCCTGCCAACATCAAAAAAGGAAAATTTAAAGTGTGCTTAGAATATCATTTGGGAAATTGTAAAGGCCCTTGTGAAGGATTGCAAACGGAAGAAGAATATAAGGAAAGCATACAGCAGGTAAGGCATGTGCTAAAGGGAAATACCGGCGAAGTGCTAAAAAACCTGCGTGCCGAAATGCAACTTCATGCCGAAAAAATGGAGTTTGAAAAAGCCGAAGTCATCCGGAAAAAAATAGAATCGTTGCAAGAATATACAAGCAAATCAACGGTAGTCAGCACACATTTGGAGGATGTGGATATAGCCACCATTCTCAGCAATGAGGAGCAGGCATTTGTTAATTATATGATGCTCAGCAACGGCAGTGTGATTCATTCCAAAACTATTGCAATTGCTAAACTGTTAGATGAAACGGATGAAACGATTCTTTCGCTTGCCGTTAGCCGACTGCGTGATGCATCGGGCAGCACGGCAAAAGAAATTGTAGTGCCGATGGAGATTAATGTAACGGATGCTACCTTAAAACTGACGATTCCCAAAGCCGGTGATAAAAAGAAACTGTTGGATCTAAGCCTGAAAAATGCGGAAATACTCAAAGAAGAAACAAGAAGGAAAAAGACCTTGCTTCTTAGCGAAAAAACGGAAGCCGACAAGGTAGAAGTGCTGGAGCAACTGCAAGAAGCTTTACAACTGCAAGACCTGCCGCAGCATATCGAATGTTTTGATAACTCCAATTTTCAAGGTGCTTATCCGGTGGCGGCGATGGTTTGTTTTAAAAATGCCGAACCCTATAAAAAGGAATACCGACATTTTCACATCAAAACGGTGGAGGGTATCAATGATTTTGCCTCTATGGCGGAAATTGTTTACCGCCGCTATAAAAGGCTGCTGGAAGAGGGAAAGGACTTGCCTCAGTTAGTGATAATAGACGGAGGTAAGGGGCAGCTCAATGCCGCGTTGCAAAGCATAGAACAACTTGGGTTGATTGGTAGGATGACAGTGGTAGGACTTGCAAAAAGAGAAGAGAGTCTGTTTTTTCCCGGAGATGAAAAGCCGTTACAACTTCCCTATGACAGCCCCGCGCATTTACTGGTGCGGCGGATACGAGATGAAGTGCATCGCTTCGGAATTACCTTTCATAGGCAAGTGCGCAGCAAAGGAACCATCAAAAATGAATTAGAATCCATACCCGGTATTGGCGAAAAAATCGCTACGGAATTATTACAAGAATTTCGTTCGGTAAAAAATATCAAAACCCTTACCGAGCGGGAGCTGACCAGAGTAGCAGGCGCAAAAAAAGCAAGAATCATCTGGGCGCATTTTCATGAAGGAACATCGGAAATTTAATCAAACAGATTTACCCTCATAATGCCCCTTCTATTCTTTAGTAAATCTGTAAACGATATTGTTTTCTGTAGAACGAATGATGTAAACTCCTGTGGGCAAAATGCTAACATCAATCGTATTATCATTTGCTATCGTTACTTCTAAAACCTGTTGGCCTTTCATATCATACACCTGATAAGTTCCTTTTTTAGGAAGATATACGCGGTCTTTGGCAGGGTTGGGGTAAACCACCCACTCCCTGTTTTTATCAGTACCGGAAACCCCAAGGGGTGGCGGATCAGGTTTGGGATTGAAGCCGAGAACCAATAAAAAATACCCAACCGCGACAGTGCTGGTGTGATGACCAGTATTTAGCCACCGTGTCCCGCTGAAACTTGGGGTATATTGATAAACGTATGTATTAATTCCTTTTATAGAGTCTTGTGATACTTCTACAATCAGGTTTTTGCTGCTGTCTGCTCCAGGCACAAAAGAATAGTTGTAGGGTACTGGTAAGGTCAGCCGTATCCAGTCTCCGGGAAACAATGAATCTTGCAGCACATACACGCTGTCATAATATACAGTGGTCAACCCGGTTTCTATTTGATTATTTAATGCCATGCTCATCGGGAAAGCATTTTTTCCGGTAGGTTTCATTTTTATGGTAAGCCCGTGCAACTTGGTGCCTTTCGCAGCCGTGTCTGACACCGGTATATACACATCGGTTATCTGCCCTTGTGCGGGCATTCCCGGAAAATCACTAAGAAGATATATACATTGAGCAATATTCCTACCGGTATTGAGAGGGATGTGTGAGCCACTCACTGCTCCTAAGGAGGTTGGTTGTACCGTATCGCAAACATAAAGCGGTGTGGATTGCGTCCACCCGGATATGCTACTTAAAACAAGCAAAATGAATACGAGTGTGTTTTTCATAATGCCCCTCCTATTCTTTAGTAAATCTATAAACGCTATTGCCTTCTACAGTACGAATGATATATAAGCCTATGGGTAAGGCGCTAACATCTATAGTGTTATCATTTGCTATCGTTACTTCTAAAACCTGTTGGCCTTTCATATCATACACCTGATAAGTTCCTTTTTTAGGAAGATATGCGCGGTCTTTGGCAGGGTTGGGGTAAATAGTAAGGTCATTACCTGATTGAATATTATCCAGAGAGGTCGCTTTAAAAACCATGGGTGTAGTATTAGGACTCAATTTCATCCATATAGCGCCACCCGTTCCATTACCCGCATCATGTCCGTCATACCAGGCGCTTAGCAGGTACTCACCGGTATTGCTGCAATTGCTGAGCGCCAGTGTCTTAGAAGCATCCGCTAGGCAATATTCCCCAGGGGAAGGCCAGGCTCCCATAGGATTGGTATTGATTTGGTAGTAATTAGGATTGGTGATAATGCCTACGTTGGCATCTATTTCACGGGCATAGAGGTTTTGCGAAGCCCATTGATAAATACCGGCGGTGTATTGTTTATTACCCAGATCGGTAGCGCCGGCAGTAAACTGAAGTCCTGCTGCTACACATACCGATTTGCTGTCATCACCCGTAAGTCCTCCAAGATCTTGCGGTGCGCCGAGGGAAGCCGCATTGTAAGCCGTAGCCGTAGGGAAGTCGCCATAGCTGCATACCACCTCCCATTTAGCGGGTTCTATACGGTTATTGTACTGGCTCATAGATTCTATACGGGGTATCCAACCTTTTTTTGTAGTAACGGTGTAAGGAGAAGCTCCGGCATGTGCCAGTGTTGCCATATCCAGCTCGGTTACCTCCAGTCCGTTTGCTGTCCGGTACACAAAACACGCTACTCTTTGCCCTGTATTCACTTCAGTATAGCAGGATACATCTGGCTGATCTTTTTGCGGGGATATAGGAAGGGGAATCGGCATCCCGTTCCACGAGTTGGTACTTACATCTCCATACGCGTACATAATGTTGTATCCTTCTTCCCATGTTACTACATACTCATACATGCCCGCAAGGCCGGTAGCGGGGTTCGGGTTATTCACATCCGACCACATATCTATATGCGGCATCCCTTCGCTGTCATACAATATTCCCAGAGTATTATGGTTAACAGGATTAGGACTTAATGGTATGGAACCAGTTTGAGTAACAGTAAAAGACGACGTACCTACTCCTGTTAGTAAGTAAAAATTGATATGCGGATAATACCCTCCGTCAATATATACCACCGCAGCTCTGTAGTTATTGGGGTTAAATTTATCATCGGCTAATACAATATCCGGTCTTAATCCTTCAAACTGCTCTATCGGTGCTGCATTTCCTGCATTGTCTTCAAAATACAGGTAGGTACTGCCTATCCTGTCGTCCCAGGCAACCGCTTTAATGGGCATGCCACCCGCGGATGTCTGCAGCATATCACAGTTTACCACCAAATCATCATGACAGGGAGAAGGAGTGGTAACATTAGCAATAAATTGGTCGGGTATCGTAGGTGTAACAAATTGTGCATTACCAACATTACTCATGGCAAGAAGGGCAATTACCCCTTGCAAATGTTTTGATAAGGGTTTTTTCATAAAACATTTTTATAAGTGAATAAACTTTTGTTAAACCTACACAAAATGATGATTACTTCCAATTTTATTACCTGCTGTGCTATTCTACAAGCGCTGCAGCACTACTCGAGAGCGTATGTATTGACTGCCCTATATCCAAGCAATCCTTACCCTATCATCTTCAGAAATTCTTCTTCTGTCAAGATCGTTACCGTTCCTATTTTTTTTGCCTTTTCCAGTTTGGAGCCGGCATCCGCGCCTACGATGAGGTAGTGTAGCTTGCTGCTCACACCGCTTACGATTGTTCCGCCTTTTTCTTCCACCATCGCTTCGGCATCGCTGCGTTTGAAATGACTGAGTGTGCCGGTGAATAAAAAAGTCTTGCCGCTGAGGCTGCCGTCGGTAGCTTTTTGCTTGCTGTTCGTATTAGTGAGGTTTACGCCTTGCTGCTCCAGCATATCTATCAGATGACGGTTTTCCGGAAGACGGAAAAAATCAAAAACCGTAGTCGCTACTTTCGGGCCTACATCTTCAAGCGTGGTGAGTTTTTCTATATTCCAGTCATACAATTCTTTGATGTGCTGCACGGCATTTGCCAGCGTCTTAGCCATTGTTTCGCCTACATGCCGTATGCCCAAGCCGAAGAGAACACGGTGCAAGGGCTGCGTTTTGCTGTTCGCTATAGCCGTTTGCAGATTGCTGATGGATTTTTCACCGAATCCTTCCAAGCCTTGTATGCGGCTCCAATTGATGGTGTATAGGCCGGGTATGTCTTTGATGATATGGAGATCGTAGAATTTTTTTACATTGGCGCCGCCCATACCGCGGATGTCCATCGCATCTTTGCTGCAAAAATGAATTAACCTTTCTACCACTTGCGAAGGACAAGAGATATTGATACAACGCCATACTGCTTCTTCTTCTGGCTTTTCTAAGAGTTGATGGCAATCGGGGCAATGTGTAGGAAAGAGAATCTCTTGCTCTTCACCGGTACGCAATTCACTCAAAGGCTTTACGATATAGGGAATGACATCGCCCGCCCGCTCCACTAAAACCGTATCGCCGATCTTCACATCTTTTTCGCGAATCACATCTTCATTGAATAAAGAAATGGAAGACACCGTAACGCCGCCTATGGGTGTGGGTTCTATCTTGGCTACGGGTGTGATGGTTCCGGTTCTGCCTACTTGAAATTCCACACGCAACAATTTACTCGTAGCCTGCCTTGCTTTGAATTTATAAGCCACTGCCCAGCGCGGATGGTGGGAGGTCATGCCCATTTTTTCTTGCAGGTCAAAGCGGTTTACCTTGATGACCAAGCCATCTACTTCATAGGGCAGGCTATCTCTGCGCATTTCAAATTCACTGCAAAAATCAATCACCTCATCTATGTTGCGGAATTGCTTCATTTCGGCTACAGGCGTAGGAAAGCCAAGCCGGTAAAGCCACTCCAGAGCGTTGTAATGGCTGTCTAAAGCAGCGGGTTTTGTATTTGTTTGTTGCAGGGTATAATCGCTGATGTGGTATAATATAGCCGATAATTTGCGCCGGCGTACTTCTTCCGGGTCTAAGATGCGGAGTGTGCCCGATGCGGCATTCCGCGGATTGGCAAGCGGCGGCAGATTGTCTTTTGTACGTTGCTCGTTGTAAGCCGCAAATACGTCTTTGTGAATCACCACTTCGCCGCGGATTTCTATTTGTTGCACTCCGTCTTTTACGAATCCGGCAGAAAGAGGGATGGATTTTATTTGCCGGATATTGGTCGTAATTTCTTCACCCATCACCCCGTCGCCGCGGGTGGCGCCGCGCACCAGTTTCCCGTTTTCATAGATTAGAGAGATGCTTGCCCCGTCATACTTTGGCTCCGCACAATAGGTTATGCGGTCTGTTCCTGCATATTCTTTGCAACGTCTGTCCCAATCGCGGAGGTCTTGTGCATTGTAGGTATTATCCAGGCTCAGCATCGGCACCAAATGGGCTACCGGCGGAAATTTTTCAGTAAGTCCTTTTGCCACGCGCTGGGTAGGGCTGTCGTCGGTAAGATGCTCCGGATATTTTTCCTCCAGCGCCAGCAACTTTTTATACAGACTATCATATTCAAAATCGGAAAACACGGGCTCGCTTTGCACATAATATTTCCAGTCGGCATAGAGAATCACTTCCCTAAGGCGGGTAATGGTTTCTTCAATAGCTTCTTCCTGGGTATCCAGCAAGTATTTTCCTTGTTCGTAAAAATATTTTTCCTGTTCGGGTGTGTACATCGTAGGTCAAAAATAAACACTCCAACCTGATTTATTGACCACAAATACCGATACCCGCATCCATTCTATAGAATATTTGCGGCATCTTCTGCGGCAACAGATAGGCGCTAACCATTACCTTTGCAAGCCATGTTAGTATTTGAGACGCGTGATAAGCCGTTCATCATAGCCGGTCCGTGTAGCGCTGAGTCGCGGGGACAAGTACTGGAAACCGCCAAAGCACTCTTCCAAAGTGGCATAGATATGTTTCGTGCCGGTGTATGGAAACCACGTACCAAGCCCGGATATTTTGAAGGAAGAGGAGAAACGGCTTTACAATGGCTTCAGGAAGCAAAAAAACAATACGGCTTACCGATGGCTATAGAAGTAGCCCAGCCGTTACATATAGAACTGGCTTTAAAATATGATATAGATGTAGTGTGGATTGGCGCGCGCACAGTGGTCAATCCTTTTCACGTGCAGGAGCTGGCAGATTGCCTGAAAGGCGTCGAAATTCCGGTAATGATAAAAAATCCCGTAACGCCGGATATAGATCTTTGGGAGGGCGCTATTCAACGTTTTGAAAAAGCCGGTATAAAAAAAATAGCCGCTGTTCATCGCGGATTTTCCTCGTACAATGATTCTGCTCAATACCGTAATCACCCCAACTGGATTCTCCCTATAGAACTGAAGCGCAGAAGGAATGACCTGTTTATGATCTGCGACCCCAGCCATATTACCGGAAAAGCGGCCTTAGTAAAAGAAGTAGCGCAAAAGGCTATGGATATGGGTTTTAACGGATTGATGATAGAAGCGCACCCCAACCCGGCAAATGCACTGAGTGATGCTGCCCAACAGCTTACGCCTATGCAGCTCCATGAAATGCTGCAACAGCTGGTCATCAGAAAACAATCTACCGAAGATGCGATCAAAAGCAGCGAACTGGAATACCTGCGCCAACTCATGGACGGCATAGATGCGGAAATCATAGACCTGCTGGTAAGAAGAATGACGCTGAGCGACCGTATCGGCTCCGTAAAAAAAGATTGTAACATGACCGCCTTCCAGCCGGAGCGGTGGAACGAGATACTGGAAAGCCGCAGTGAACGCGGTGCCCGCCAATACCTTAATACAAAATTTACCGAAGAACTGTACCGCCTCATACATGATGAAAGCATCCGCAGGCAAATAGACATCATGAAACGTACAGACAAACCCGCAAATTCTTAATTTAGTTTTTTAATTTTCGACCTTGGCACTAAAGCAACATAAAGACGACAGAGTACGGTTTGACCAGCAGGTGGATAATGCAGCAGCCTATGTTCTTCCTTTTATAGAAGAAACAAAAAAAATGGACGAAGGAGTGCGGGTAATGGAAGTAGGCTGTGGGGAAGGAGGTGTGCTGAAGCCGTTTATAGACAAAGGCTGCACGTGCGTAGGCGTGGACCTTGCCGCTCCCCGAATAGAACTGGCAAACGAATTTTTATCCGAAGCCGTAACAAACGGGAAAGCCCTATTTCTTACACAAAATATCTATGAGGAAGATTTTGTAAACCGATATAAAAATCATTTTGATGTCATCATTCTCAAAGATGTAATCGAACATGTACCGGAGCAGGAAAACTTCATTCCGCATCTCAAGAAGTTTTTGCGAGAAGGCGGCATTATCTTTTTTGGCTTTCCGCCGTGGTATATGCCGTTTGGCGGGCATCAGCAGATAGCACGTCATAAAATAGCCAGCATGATGCCTTATTACCACATCCTGCCCAAATCCCTTTATCTGAAAATCCTGAAACTTTTTAAGGAAGATGAGGGCGTAATCCAGGAACTAAGCGAGATAAAAGATACGGGCATTACGATAGAGCGGTTTGAAAAAATAATAGAAGACAGCAAACTTATTATCTTCAACAAACAAGATTATCTCATCAACCCGATTTATAAATACAAATTCGGCTTGACTCCGCGCAAACAATTTGCGCTGCTCGGCGCTCTTCCTTATTTCAGAAATTTTGTAACTACCTGCGTATATTATACGGTTGGATAAGGGTTTATAGGGCAGCTAACTGTTCCATATTTCCCAGCTTACTTCTGCCTGCAGCAGTAACATTTCCATGCCGTTTTTTACAAGTGCTCCTTGTGCTTTTCCTAAAGAAAGAAACCTGGTTTCTTCGGGATTATAGATAAGATCATAGAGCAAGTGATTTCGATAGATAAATACAAACGGGATGCGGGGTGTCTCATCTACATGCGGGTACATCCCTACAGGTGTGGTGTTGATGAGGATGGTATATTCTTCCAGCAGTTTTCCGGTTATTTCTTCGTAGGTGATGGTAGTGGCGGTTTTTTTTCTTGAGACATTCAGATACGGAATTTGCCGTTTTTTCAACACATAGTTTACCGCTTGTGCCGCGCCACCGGTACCGAGCACTAAGGCTTTTTGATGCGGCTCTTTCAGCAAAGGAGCAAAGGAGCGTTCAAACCCTATGGCATCGGTATTATATCCTTTCAATATGCCGTCGCGAATGTCAATGCAATTTACAGCGCCTATTTCTGCGGCTTCGGTACTGAGCGCATCCAGATGGTCTATGATGGTTTGCTTATGAGGCAACGTTACATTAAGCCCTCTGAGCTTCGGGTGATTCTTTAGTAGTTCACTCAGGTAATGGAGGTTCGGTATTTCAAAGGCTTTGTATTGTGCATTGATTTTTTCTCGTGTAAATTTTTCATGAAAATAATCGGGGGAAAAACTATGCGATAAAGGGTAGCCGATAATTCCGTAAACTGCGCTCATTGGGGTTTTATTTTTTCAATTTGTCTAATACTTCGCTCACTGCCAGTACCAGTTCGTAAGGTACGTCAGCGATGTTTAGTTCTTCATTTTCCACCAGGTCGTATCTGCCCAGTTCACTCCAGCGCATCATAAACCTCGGATAGCTTTTTACATTCACTTCATAATGCAAACCGTTTTGCAGCATAACCGGCAGGAAAACCGCAGTCAGCTTTTGTTTGTTGTAATGAATGAGGGTGGAAAAATTGCGCGCCATCGTGTAAAAATAGGCTTCGCGAAGGAAATTTCTATAGTTGCGGTACTTAGGCTGGATGAAAAGAATCTCCTATGAAGGGACTCATTCCGTTCTCCTATGAAGCAATAAATTACTCAGCCCTTCTAAACAGTATGAAAAAATAAAAATTGTCAAAATAGTGCATATTTAAAATGGATTTTATTATTTTCAATTTTTATAAAAACGGAATGTTTGATATATAGCTGGTCATATTATTATACCTATTTATAAACCTAATACTCTTAACCTATTTATAAACCGTGCATACAAACCTATTTATAAACCAAAAATCAAACTATAATGAAGAAAAAAAAATGGCCTTATGTATGGGGCGCGTTGTGTTGTCTTATGAGTGTGAGTGCTATAGGGCAAATACACAGTAATAGCTGCGATACCCTTACCGCCGGTTGGATTTATACCAACAGTGGGGGTGGTATTCAAAAACCCAATTACTGGTTGTTAGAAGATGGGGACACTATCGTCTCGGAAGCATTTAATGTAAGCAGTTATTCTATGGGAACGGTCTTGTCATTTAAAGTGGGGACATTCGGTAGCGGTTCCACACTTAATGGCTGCTTTGTGGATTATTCTACGGACAATGGTGTTACCTGGAATACTGCGCAAACATTTACCTCCGCCATACCCACAAGTTCTACCTATATTTCCTCCGGCAATTTCAATATTTCCGCTTCTTCCTCCACACAGTTCAAATTGCGGTTTAGAAAATCAAACACTGGTGGGCGGGATGTAAGGCTTGATGATATTTCGTTTTTTGTCTGCACACCCGCAACGATTACCACGCCACCTTCCAACCAGCTTGTGGTTACAGAGGGCACAGCCACATTCACTGTGGCAGGTACGTCAGATAGCTGGTCTTGGGAAGTAAATGACGGAAACGGATGGCAATCTATCACCAATGGAGGTGTATATAGCGGCGCTGCTACGGCTTCTCTTTTTATCAGCCAGCCGCCTGATAGCATGAGCGGTTATCAGTATCGTGCTACGGCGCATCAGTCTTGTAGTAATACAGATAGCGTGTCTTCTGCCGCTACGCTTACGGTAGGCTATTTACCTTCTTTCAAGCTCGTAACCGATACTGCTGCACTGGTGGCGGGGAAGAAATACGTTATCGCCAAACACAGCAACGGTATCTATGCCTTAGGAATGCAACAAACGAATAATAGAGCAGTGGCTACCACCAATTATGCCTTATCAAACATTTTCCCGGGTATGATTTCCTTTCAACCGTCCACGCAGGATACGAATACCACAACAGGATTTGAACTTACTTTGGATACCGGAAATATCCCGCATACATGGGCGCTTTACGATTCATTAAACAATGGTTATCTATATACCCCAAGCAGTAGCAATAATTATTTGCAAACTACAACTATGCTTGACTCAAACGGATCCTGGTCAATCAGCTTTTCGGGAGAGGTAGCGCATATTACTGCAAACGGTTCTAATAGACCCCATTTACGCCAAAATAATTCCGGTGGAAACGGGCAGGGCTTATTCAGTTGTTATGGTTCAAGTACCAGTGTAAATGACATTTACCTCTACCGTCAAGCCTATAAAATCACCTACGATGCTAATGGCGGAACGAATGTTCCACTTGCTCATTATGAGTTTGATGATAGCAATCGCGTCTTAGCCGATGCCGGCAGTATCTACAAAACCGGCTATACGTTCAATGGATGGAACACACAGGCAAATGGCTCCGGAACCCACTACAACGCAGGCGCTACCAACTATACCATGGCGGCTCATGATACCCTGCTTTATGCCGAATGGCTGAATGGCGCTCCTGCGCTCAACTTGACCGGCAACGGTACGCCCGCAACAAGCTATGCCTATAAAGGCTTTACTAATGTAGCCCTTTTCGGTTTTGAGCTAAGCGCCAACGGTAATATAGATTTTACCTCGGCAAGCATCACCACCGGTGGAAATGCTACGGGAAATGATCTTTCCAATTTCAGATTGTACTATGATGTCAATAGCAATGGCGCATGGGACACAAGCGATGTACTTATAGGCGGTGCCGGCATAGCGCTTGCCAATCCGCTGGTTTTTAATGTAAGCGGACAAACAGCTTTTTCCGCAGCGAGGCGCTATCTGTTGGTAGCTGATGTAAGTGCTTTTGCCGTTACAGGGCATACCTTCTCCGCCTCAATGACAGCAAACGATATGACCACTACCGGAAGCAACAACGGCAGTGCATCGGGAAATGTGCAAACCATCCGCCCGCAGTCCACTGATTATTTCAGAACGATAGCCGGCGGCAATTGGAACAATCCTGCTATTTGGGAATCAACACCCGATAGCATCACTTGGTCTGCCGCTACTGTAGCACCGTTACAACAAGATGTGCAAGCCGTAATCATCCGCGATAGCGTTATGGTTAATTCCCCCGTTACGATAGATCAGTTGGTAATCGAAAACGGCGCCCTGCTCATCTGCGATACAATCGGCCTTGTCATAGCCAATGGTGTAGGTATAGATGTGGAGGTTAAAAGCGGAGGTGTATTTGCCTACTATAAAGTACCTGATTATACAAACAACAGCGAGGTAAGGATAAGAACGGGTGCCACGCTCAGGATGCTGGGTTCGGGTATGACAGATTCTGCTCAAGGGGTTAATTCCGTTGCGCATGTCTATGAAGATGCCTCCGTTTTGGAATGGGCAAACAACGCATCCAATGCCGGTACGCCTTCTTCTATTAATGTAACTTTCTTTCCTCATGTCAATGCAGCGACAGTGCCTATATTCAGATTTTCAGCTCCTGCGGGCAGTTGGGGGTCAAACACTCCGACAACGGTGAATGGGAAATTGGAAATTGCCGGCGGTATTACGTTGAAATTGCAACATGCCGGAACCAAGACCTTCCGCAACGGTATTACAGGTGCAGGTAGGTTGAACCAGAATGGTGCAGGAACCATCCTCATCAATGGCGGAACCGCCGAGCTAGGCGACAGCGGAACAATAGCCTTGACAGCAAACGGAATGCGTATAGACAGCAATACGGTAGTGGTCTTATCTGCCGATAAACTCATCGAAGGAACAGGAACGCTCACCATAGCAACAGGCAGCGATTTGGTGATTAACGGTCATGTATTGCAACTGGATAATGCTGCACTTGCCGGTGGCGGCACGCTCTCCGGCAGTCGTTCTTCAGAATTAAAAATTACCAATACTGCGGCTGATACAAGTCCATTTGGTACGGTGAAGATGAATATGAGCAAACCGGACACCAGCAATGCACTTGCCGTTTTAGAAACAGAGCGAAACTTGACAATAGGTACTGCGCTGAGCATTTATAGCCGGGTAGATGTAGGGCAAAATGCAACCCTCACCACAGGTGGCAACCTTACGCTTAAATCCGACTCCAGCGCTACGGCACGGGTAGATGACCTAAGCGATAATGGCGGCGGAGCCATCAACGGGGAAGTTACCGTAGAACGGCATTTGCCGTCGCATAGGGCATGGAGGTTGATCGCACCTTCTGTAGCATCTACCACACAATCTATTCATGACTCCTGGCAGGAAGGAGGTGTATCAGGTGCTGCCCTTCCCGGCTATGGTGTATGGATTACGAGGCCCGGCGCTAATCCGGCTACCGATGGTTATGACGCTTCTTCCAATGGTACCTCTCTTCAATATTGGGATGCCGTAGGAAATACATTTACAACACCTTCCAATACCGATGTAACCAAACCCACCGACTACGGAGGCGCTTATTCGCTTTTCGTAAGAGGCGACAGAACGGTAACCGGCACCGGCAGTTTTGTGCCCACTACACTTCGTGTAAAAGGAAACATCTATAGCGGGAATGTGAGTACCGGTGTGATGGGACCGGATTTCTCATTCATCCCGAATCCTTACCCTTCTTCCATTGATTACGAAGCTATAGCCGGTACCGCCGGCGATAAGTATTATGTATGGGATGTACGCCTGGGTTCTATAGGCGCTTACAGAACGGTAGAACGAACTGCTCCTTACACCTATCAGGAAACCCCTTCCGGCGGAACGCAGCATGTAGCCAACTCGGTACGCTATATACAAAGCGGGCAAGCCTTTTTTATACCGGGCAGTAATGCAGGAGGACCTTCTGTTCCCATCTCCTTTAATGAAAACATGAAAACAGCCTCTGTGCCTACAGGTATTCATGTGTTCAAAACCACAAACGGTGCAGAGGAAATAGCTGTCAACCTAAATAAAATTTCTGCTACCGATACGTTGCTTGCCGACGGACTAAGAATTAAATACGATGTGGCTTTTGATAGTGCCATCACTACGGAGGATATAGGAAAGCGAAACAATATTAACGAAAATCTTTCCGTACATCAAAACGGAATAGACCTGGTAGTAACTAAATTACCCCTGCCCGCCATAAACGATACCGTGCAATTTCGTTTTTGGAACCCTTCTCTGAGCAGCTACAGACTTAGCTTTGAAGCAAATAATATTTCTTCTTTCAGCGGGATTTATTTACTGGATAATTACCTCAATACGCTTACCTCCATCAATACTTCCGGCAATTCTATTTATGATTTTACCGTAACAAATGTTTCGGGTTCCTACCATCCACTTCGTTTTGCGCTGGTGTTTTCGCCCGGTGCCCCTTTACCAGTGGACGGTATAGTCCTATATGGAAAGACAGAAGGTAAAACAGCCTTGCTCAACTGGACGGTGCAACATGAAAACGACGTGCATCATTACGAAGTACAACATTCCTCAGATGCAGGTAAAACATTTACAAACATAGGCACTCTCACAGCGAAGGCAAATAATAGCAGCCCTGCAAGCTATGCCTATAAAGATGAAAATATGGGAGAAGGAAACAATCTCTATCGCATCAAAAGCGTAGCTACAAAGGGCGAAGCAGTTTATAGTAATGCTCTGTCGCTTTTTTATAAAGAAGCTCTTAGGGAAAAAAACATTACCGTCTTCCCGAATCCTGTGAGCGGCAACATCCTGAATATCCGATTCCACAACCTTGCGGAAGGAGCGTATGCAATAGCCCTATACAGCGCCACAGGCACACTTATCAGCAAGGCAGTGGTAAGCCATTCAGGAAATACAGCGTTTCATACGCTTTCGCTGGATGCGAAGACGGCAGCCGGTGTTTATAAGGTGAAGGTAATGAACCTGCGTACCGGCGTTGCCTATACACAATCCATACAAGTGCAATAAAAAATCCTTACTGTAAGGCTGCAAGGCTTCCTTCGGAAAATGCCTTGCCGCTTTTCTTCTATACGATTCAAACCACTATTAAAAACAAAAACTATGATCATCAAAAAAAAACCTGTAGCCATATTCTGTTTTGCCTTGCTTTTAGGCATCCTTCCTTTCATGGGACTTGCACAATACTTGCCAAACCAAGGAGGAGATCCGGATCTTCAGGAGGAAGAGAATGAAGAACCCCAAGCCCCTATAGACGGCGGCATTTCCCTGTTGCTTGCTGCCGGTGCGGCATACGGAGCAAAAAAATGCTATGAGCTGAACAAGCATCGTAAACGGTAATAATACCCTATCCTTCCTGCTTTGCGTTTACAACCTCTCTGTATAGGGAGGTTTTTTTGCGTCTGTAAGCATCGCTTTTTCTGGAGATCGTTTTAAATTTTTCCGCTGCATAGTACGCAACCGCTATTTTTACAACCATGAAACATATCCTTGCCATCCTTACCATAGCCCTGTTTCTTTTTTCCTGCAAGAATGAGGCGTCTCAAAAAACAACAGAAGAAACTCCTGCTTCCTATGCACCTCCGCCACCGGGCACTATCCTCCTCGCCGATAGCATCCGCATTCCTGATAATCTCAACGAGCGTTATTTTATCGTAAAACTGATAGCCAATGAATATACCGGCAAAGGCACTTATGATGTACGCATCTTCTACGGGCATAACGATGCTTCTACGCAAATCACTTTTCCGCACGGAGGCACAGAACCTATCCTTCCGAAAATGAAAAAAGGGAACGAGCCTTTTTCCTATATCATAGGCTTTTACTATGGGGAAGAGGACACTACTTTCTATGAATATTATGAGGTGAAGGGAGCGGAAGGAAAAATTGAAACCAATTATTTGAGCGCGTATTCGTTTCAATAAAGGCTATTTCAATTCAAAATTAGCCACCACCGGATTGTGATCGGAAAGGTCGGTTTGCAGGGTTTTAAACGCCTTCAGTGTTAAATCGGCTTGACTAAAAAGAATATGATCTATACGCAGAGTAGGGATGATTTGATTGTAGGTTCTTCCAAATCCGCGCCCTTTTACGGCAAAAGCATCGGTAAACGTTCCCTTGATGGTGGTGTAAGTATAGGAATAAGGAAGATCGTTGAAATCGCCGCAGATAATGGTAGGATGCGGACTTTGGGCTACGATCTCCGCTACCTGTTCGGCTTCTTTGGCACGCTTCAGATAGGCGCTGTTAAACCTTGATAAAATAGATTTTGATCGCTTAATATTTTCATCATTCCGCTTCACTTTTTCTATGTATGCCTTATCCTCATCGGTCAGCCCAAAGGATTGCAAATGCAACATATACACCCGCACAATCCTGTCTGCTTTTACCTGCACATCGCATTGCACCAGATAAATTTCAGGATTGAGGTCAAACACTTTGTAGGCGGCAATAGGGTATTTGGTAAGGATGGCCGTGCCGATCACCACTTTTTTATTCAGGATATGATCGGTATTGATGCGGTATTCGCGATATTGATTTTCATTGATAAGGCGACGGAGGTTCTTGTTTTTAGAAGGGTTGTTATTGACCGAAAATTCGGGGAGGCAAAGGATGTCCGGTTTTTCCCTGTGAATGAGCGCTACGATTCCATTCGCCAGTTTTTTTTCCTCGGCAGGATGGTAAATGCCCATGCCATGCGTATTCCAGCTCATTATTTTAAAGCTGTTGGCGGTTTGCTCCCATTCGTTTTTTTCAAAATAATGATAGCCGAATACCGCAGGAATCATATTATGAAACAGCACCAGCACGGATAAGGATACGATCGCCCGCCATTTTTTGGAGGAAAAAAACCAGAACAAAACAAAGAACATATTGGCAGCCAGCGCAAAAGGGGTAGTAAGGCTAAAAAGGGCTATAAACCGGAGCTCTGCCGGATTTTTAATGGAAGAAGCATAGCATAAGAACAGCCATACTACCGCACAGATATTCAGCAAAAGCATGGTATAAGAAACAATGCGCCTTAGTATCGGTTGCTTTTTCTTCACTGGATGAAACGGGTTATTTTCCTGCTTTTTTCAGGGTTGCTTTTTCTTCACGCGTGAGGGTATAGTAGCCGTTTTCGTTTATTTTGTCCAATAGCTCATCTATCCGCTCTTGGGTTATTTCATCATTGGGTGTATAAAAAGTTTGCAACACTTCTTTTCTCTTGGCATCTTCCCGTTTTTTACGAAGAGGGTCTTCCTTAGGAGTCAGTTTTTTTTCGGTAGAATGGATAATGTTGTAAATCCATTCGGCAGGTTGATAACCGTTTTTCAACAACAAAGTAAATAATGCACCCACACACACGCCCCCCGCTGTGAGCAGCAATATAGCCTTATCTTGTTCCCAGTAAGAAACAAGCGTAAGTGCAAAATAAATCGCCGCAATAAGCAATGCTGGAATGCTAAAACCTTCGCTCAGATGCAGCCGTTGTTTGGGAGCCAGTATAAGTACACTCACCGCCAGCGCACTGATGCCGCCATAAGCGCCCAATATATACTGACCTTCCCTGAGAGCAAACACCTGCGGCGCTATCTCTTGCCCTATAAAATAAAAAATACCTGCGCCAAGCAGGGCATACATAAATAAAGGTACTACCTGACGATAGCTGGTAAGTGTTTGTAAAAGCGATGCGAAACAATACGCCCATACCATATTCGTAAGCCAGTCCCAGAAGCCATGATGCGCCAATCCATAGCTGAAAATGGTCCAAACTTTATGTTTGAAAACCTCTATGGTAGAAAGCCCTATATTGGGATACATCATTGCAAACACCGTATCCTTATGATGACCAAAAACCAAAAAAAGCACCCTTGCAAAATGGAACATGATAAAGGTAACACCGGTAAATGCCACAAGCTGCAAAGCCGCATTTTCTTCATAACGCGGAATAGTAAATGATTTGGATTGTTTTTGCATCGTGCTCATAACGGATTAATAATAAGGTTTCTTATGCTTATACCAGATTTTCAAGATAATGAAAGCCATCAGCATACCGCCGAGATGCGCAAAATGCGCTACATTGTCTCCTGCGGAATTTCTCAATCCTGCCATGAGCTCAATGAGTGCATAGCCGGCTACAAACCACTTGGCTTTAATGGGGAACAGAAAATAAAGATAGATGGGCATATTGGGAAACATATACCCAAAGGCAAACAATGTACCGAATACAGCCCCGGATGCGCCTACCGTAGCCTCGTCAAAAATACCGGAGATATGCTGCCCCTGATGCTGAAATCCATAAAGATGATCCTGTATCCACCGGATGGAGGAGTTGCTTAGGCTAATGTTTCCGGGATCATTATTCCATGCCATTAACAGTGAATTGACCCTGCGGGGATCTTTTACGCCATCTGTTACATATTGACTCAGAAAAAGCTGAAACTTATCCAGCGTAGCATTTTGCTGGTAAAGTTGGAAAGCTTCTTCGATTTTATGAAACCCATAGTGAAGCACAGCAAGGTGGCATATCGCCGCACCGATGCCGCATAGAATATAAAATAAGAGGAATTTTTTATCGCCCCAGGTGTTTTCCAGAATGCTGCCGAACATCCATAGAGCAAACATATTAAGAAACAAATGGGTGATGGTTACATCCACACTGAATGCGCTGCCGTGCATAAACATGTGTGTAAACAATTGCCAAGGGCGGAAAAGAGTGGATTTCCAATAGTGCAGGCCTAAGTAATCGGCAAGGTCTATACCGAATTTGACAAGCACAAACTGCAAGAGCGCCATCAGTGTGTTGATGATGATCAGATTTTTAACAACAGGCGGCAATACCTGAAATCTTCCTGGACTGTATTGGGTCATGAATTAAGTATAGAATGAGCAAAAATAAAGAATAACCCCTTCTTTAACCGAGAATAAAAAACGCCGCTTCGAAATGAAGCAGCGTTTATAAAAATATAGGTGGAAAATTTATTCTCCTACCACTTCAAATTCCATGTCCACAATATTTTCCTTGCCAAAGTCTATTTGCGCTTTATAAGTGCCGATTTCTTTCACCTCATCTACTATGCTGATGCGGCGGCGGTCAATTTCATAACCTTTTTGTTCTTTGATGGCACGAGCAATCTGAATGGCGGTAACGGAGCCGAATATCTTGCCGCTGGTACCGGTTTTAGCGCCCACTTTTACAGGAGCTTGCACCAGTACTTCGCGCACTTTATTGATTTCAGCCATCAGTTTTTCTTCGCGTTTTTTCAGTTGCTTTTGGCGCTCTTCCAGTATTTTGCGGTTAGAAGCGCTGGCTTCCAGAGCATATTTTTGAGGGATAAGATAGTTGCGTGCATAACCGGGACGAACTTCTACCAATTCGTTCGCAGCGCCTAAATTATCTACGTCTTTTATGAGTATTACTTGCATGGTTTTAATTTTTTTAATGAATGAACAAACACCTTACGGTACTATTTCAATAAATCGGTTACATAAGGCATCAACGCCATCTGGCGGGCTTTTTTAATTGCCTGCGCTACTTTGCGCTGGTATTTCAGGCTGTTGCCCGTAATACGACGGGGAAGCATTTTACCTTGTTCGTTCACAAATTTTTTCAAAAACTCAGCATCTTTATAGTCAATGTATTTGATGCCCATTTTTTTGAAACGGCAATATTTCTTAGGACGTTTCTCGATTCTTGTGGAGGTAAGAAATTTTATATCGTTTTGCTTAGCCATTTTTTTGATGTTTTAAAAGGTGATTAATTAGCGGCTACAGCTGCATTTTCGGTTTTAGATTCAGTAGTCTTATTGCGCTTTTTGGTATTGTATTCTACCGCATATTTATCTAAGCGGGTAATCATGTGGCGCATGATGTTTTCATCACGGTTCATCTGAATTTCCAGCTTAGCGTTTACATCGGCAGGGGCGTTGTATTCGGCTACCCAATAAAGACCGGTTGTTTTTTTAGCGATGGGATAAGCTAAAGAGCGAAGCCCCCATGCGTTGGAATGAACCATTTCACCACCATTTTCCTTGATGAAATCGGTTACTTTTTTCTGAGCGTTCTTGAAGTCTTCTTCTGCCAGTACCGGCGTGAAGATCATCATCAGCTCATAGCTTTGAAGATTTTTTGTTGCCATAAATGTTTATTGTTTAAAAAATTAATTTTCCCGCATCATCCGGCAGCAACGCTGGATACCGTTATAATTGTATCAATACAATTTTCCGGTAGCCGGATGTTTTTTGGGAGGGCAAAGGTAGGGGATTTTATAAAATATACAAAAACTTTTGGCAGTAATGCAGGTGTTATGCCGCCGGAATAGGTGCTATAAAAAAACCGCCTTCGAAAAAGCGGTTTTCCTATAAATAGTTAAAAAAGGTATGATTATGGGAAAATGCCCAGCTCTTCGTAAGCTACTCCTACTTTGTTGATGGATACTACAAAAGCGGCAGTGCGCATATCTTGAATGCCGAGGCTGTGGAGGCTGTCGCGTATTTCGTGGTAAGAGCCGATCATTGTGTCTTCCAAGCCGGAGTACACCAGATCCACTTCATCCGGTCCGTGAAGCAATTGTTTGCGTTCTATATCACTCACGGCTTTTCCGGTAAGTCCTTCTACGGTTTTGATGATCGAAGCATTTTGATTTTCCTCAAAACGTTTGTCCATACGACCAAAACGTACATGGCTCAGGTTTTTCAGCCATTCAAAATAAGAAACGGTAACGCCGCCTGCGTTGAGATACATATCAGGTACTACCACGCAGCCTTTAGCATTCAGTATTTCATCGGCTTCGGGAGTGAGCGGTCCGTTTGCGCCTTCGCCGATTATTTTTGCTTTGATGCGTGCGGCATTGGTTTCGTTGATTACATTTTCCAAAGCGGCAGGGATGAGGATGTCGCAATCCATTTCCAGTGTTTCTGCATTGTTGGGGATGTTGGTAGCGCCGGGGAAATTGAGTAGGGAACCTGTTGCTTTACGGTGGGCTACTACTTCTTCTAATGCAAGCCCCTTAGGGTTGTATAAGCCTCCTTCGTATTCGGCTATTCCTACGATGATAGCGCCTGCTTCGTAAAAGAATTTAGCGGCATGGTAGCCTACATTTCCCAATCCTTGCACAATCACGCGCTTGCCTTCGATGCCGGTGGAAAGTCCGAGGCGCTTCATGTCTTCTGGTACGTTGCACAATTCGCGTATGCCATAGAAAACACCGAGACCGGTTGCTTCTGTGCGTCCGCGCACGCCTCCTTGCGATACGGGCTTACCCGTTACACAGCCTAAGGCATTAATATCGCCGGGCTTCAGGGAAGCATAGGTGTCGGCTATCCAGCTCATTTCGCGAGCGCCGGTACCATAGTCCGGTGCAGGAACGTCTATACCCGCGCCGATGAAGCTTTTCTTAACTAATTCGGAAGTATAACGACGGGTGATTTTTTCGAGTTCGTAAACGGAGTAATTTTTAGGATTGATGCGGATGCCGCCTTTCGCACCGCCAAAGGGTACATTCACAATCGCACATTTATAGGTCATTAAAGCAGCCAGCGCCATTACTTCATCCTGGTTTACGTCCATGCTGTAGCGGATACCTCCTTTGCAAGGCAGTTTGTGATGGGAATGTTGTACGCGGTAAGCTTCTATCACTTCGATTTTATCTCCTATACGCACCGGAAATTTCATACGATAGACAGAGTTACAAGCTTTGATTTGTTCCAGAATGCCTGTTTCGAATCGGGTATAGGCGGCTGCTTTGTCGAAGTTGCGTTCTACGCCTTGGAAAAAGCTGTAGTGTTGCTGAGGCGCTACTAAATTGGCAGTATTTGTTTCTACCATAATGATGAATAATTAGATTTTAGGAATGATTATTAATGAGGGATTAGTTAATGTTTTTCAAGTTTTGAGATCTTCTTGTCTAAACGAATCAGATAAATAATTAATCCGGCAAAGATAGTTGCTAATACCAAAACCACCACGTATATTTTTCCGTTGCTACGCATTACATCTGCCATTTCCGGAGTGGTTTCCTGCGCGTGTACCATGCCATTCAGCAAGGTAAAAACGAACAAGCCGATCAGGTATTTGAAATAGAGAAAACCGCTACGCTTCATATTTGCTATCCATTTTATGTTGTAAGAAGTCTGTTCTGATTCTCAGGCTGGTCATCCATATACCCATAAGCATCCACCCGGCTACGGCAGGGTAGAAAATCTTACGCATACTGCTGTCGAGGTCATAGGCGTTAAAGCCGGGATTGCCGCCGTTGCCCGGGTGCAGCGAATCTACCATTCTCGGCAAAATGAACAGTAAAGGAATCATCAGGGCAAAGGAAAAAATATTATATACGGCCGATATTTTGGCGCGTTTTTCTTCATCTTTCATGCCGCCGCGGAGGATGAGGTAAGCAAAATACAAGAGCATACATACCGCTGTAGCCAATTGCTTAGGGTCATTGCTCCACGCTGCACCCCAGGTATATTGCGCCCATTCCATGCCGGTAATCATACCCAGGATGCTGAATACTACTCCTACTTTTATGTAGGAAACCGAGCGAATATCATCTTCTATATTCCCGCCGCGCAAATATTTTATAGCATAGGCAAAGGACATGGTAAACAACAATATCATCGTAAACCACATGGGCACATGAAAGTAAAGGTTGCGGATTGTTTCGTTAAGGATGTATCGTGCGGGCGCAGGGAGTAGAAGACCGCCGATTACCGTGTACGTCAGCAGTAGCACACACAATATTTTCCACCAGGTTTGACGCATCAGCGTGCAAAAATTTTGGTAAAGGTAAAGGGGCAAAAAGCAAATAGCAAATTTAGGATACAGTCTTTTGAACTATTCGTTGCAGAAATACGGAGCTGCATCATTCTTTCCACAGAAAAGGAAATAAAATAACACCTAATACCACAATGAGTAGATCCAAAAGAAGCAATACCATAGCCAGTGTCCACCAGCCGGGTTGGTAAACGGGCGCTACCGCTTTCAGCGAAAGATTGCTGAGCATCATCAATACCGGTATCAGTATAGGAAAGCCGAGGATAGCCATCAACGCCGCATTCTGATCGGCACGGGCAGCTATAGCCGATAAAAACGTAAACACTGCGGAAAGGCTGATGCTGCCAATGCAGGAAATAAGAACGAATAAGCCCGACTGTGTCACCGGAGAGCCTAAGAGCACTACAAATAATACCCAACTGATCAGGTTGATGACCATCATGAGCAGGATGCTGTAAATCATTTTAGCCAGCAGAAAATCTACCGGCGCTACAATGGTGAAATAATAACGGAAGCGGTGCGGCGGCTCTTGTAAAAAACTCTTGGCTACGGAATTGACCGAGACGAACAACTGAGTGAGCCAGAACAATGCGTTCCATGTTTTTGCTTCGGGTTGCCCGTTCATCATATACACGGCAAACACCGTAGCGCCTACATAAAGCACCACGCCATATAGCGTATGTTTTTGCCGCCACTCTATGAGCGCGTCTTTTTTTATTTGTGTCAGAATACTTCGCCCCATCATAACCGGCATCAAAAATACTGTGTGCAGGCGCAAAAAGCAGTTTTGTCGAAAAAAAATTGAAACAGATTTGGATAATTGAAGCGGTAGCCTATATATTTGCACTCCCAAAAGTTCTTATAGTACATGCGGAAGTAGCTCAGTTGGTAGAGCATCACCTTGCCAAGGTGAGGGTCGCGGGTTCGAGTCTCGTCTTCCGCTCCACAAAAAATGAGAGATTCCATCCCGAAGTTTCGCGATGGAATTTTTTATTTGTTCTTTATTATGAAATGGAATTTATTTGGGTAAATTCCTCCTTCGTAATTTAAAATTTTGGCGCCCTGGTGGCGAAATTGGTAGACGCGCAGGACTTAAAATCCTGTTGGCAGCAATGTCAGTGCGGGTTCAAGTCCCGCCTGGGGCACAGACGGGATTAACACCCGATTTTTTATAAAGGCTGTTGGATTTCCAACAGCCTTTTTTCTTTAAGTCAATAGCTTGTCGTACACCTTACTTCACGCCCATCTCTCCCAATCGTTCCTTCACAAAGCCGCCAATTTCATGAATATACTCCGGTGAAAGATCAAAACGAATGCCTGCGGTATCGTATAATTCTTTCAGCGTTTTCGTGTAGCCGAGGCTCAGTGCCTTCATATAGTTATCTAATGCTTGTTCTTTATTGCTACGGTATTGCCGCCACATAGCCAATGCTCCTAACTGCGCAATGCCGTATTCGATATAGTAAAAAGGCACTTCGTAAAGATGCAGTTGTTTTTGCCAGAAGTGTGCGCGGTATTCTTCAAATCCGCTCCAGTCCACCACGCCGGTAGAAAATTCATTCAGAATACTCTTCCATGCTTCGGTGCGTTCTTCATCGGTATGTTCTGCATTCGTATAAACCCAGTGTTGGAATTTATCAATCGTAGCAATCCACGGCAGCACAGATATTACGCGCTCCATCTCTTCTAATTGTGCCCGTTTCAGCTCGGCTTCATTCTCAAAAAACACCTTCCAATGCTCCATGCTGAACAGCTCCATGCTCATACTTGCCAATTCGGCTATCTCCATAGGGTATTCCTTAAATGCACTCAATTGCAAAGGATGCGATAAGAAAGAATGTACGGCATGACCGCCTTCGTGCATCATAGTGATGACATCGCCGATCGTACCTGCGGCATTCATAAAAATAAAAGGCACTCCGGTCTCCGCAAGCGGACAATTATAACCGCCGGGCGCTTTGCCTATGCGGCTTTCCAAATCCAATCGCTCCATTTCCGACATGGTTTCGATGCAATGGCTGAAGAACGGCCGCAGTTGATGAAATACGTCAATCGTTTTATCTGTCAGTTCACTACCTTTTTCAAACGGTTGAAGTGGTTCTGTGCCTATAGGCTCGGCATCGGTATCCCATGGTTTCATCACTTCTAATCCCAAACGTTTTTTGCGATGTTCGGTCAGCATTTTTTGCAAAGGAAGAATGTGTTGCTTCACTGCTTCGTGAAATTTAAAACAATCTTCTACCGTATAATCAAACCGTCCTAATTCTCTGAATTTATAATCCCTGTAATTATCAAATCCGGCATTCTTAGCCACTTGCCGGCGCAAAGCGATGAGCTTATTAAACAAAGCGTTCAGTTCTTCTTTATCTTGCAATCTTCTCGCGGCTATTTTATTAAACACTTCTTCACGCAGCGCTCTGTCGGGGTTTTGTAAAAAACGTGCGGCTTGCTGCAGGGTATATTCTTTGTCGTTTATCGTTACGGTCATCTTGCCGGAAATAGCGCCATATTGCTGTGCCAGCACACTCATTTCGGCTTGTAAGGCTACATTTTCTTCCCTATAAAGCGCTACTGAATTTTCCACACTGCGCAGGTAAGGGAAAAACTCCTGATGATCCAGTTCGTTTTTATACGGCGAAGCGAGCAGTTTTTTATTCAGTTCAAAAAAATAAGGCTTCATCTTAGGCTCTATCTCCATGCAGAAATAGGTGAAGGCTTCTTCATACTCTTTGTTCGTCGTGTCGCGCGTCATATTGATTTGTCGCCAGCAAGCATCTTCGCTGATTACCGCTTCCAGTTCACTAACATCCTTCAGCCATTGCAACAAATCTTGTTTGGAATTTAATGCGCGGGTGTTCAGTTCTTCAAAATACGATTGGATATTTTCCCAGGTGGTCAGTGTAAAATCTTCGGGTAAAAATTGACGAGGCGCTTTTTTTATATCGGCAGAGGCAGTTATCATGTATCAATATTTAAGCTTGCAAAATACGGTTGCAGAACGTAAAGAAGATGGTAAAGATTCTGTGGGAGAAAATATCGGAGAAAAATGAGCGGCAAAAAACACCCCTGTGAAGCCATGTAGCCACCCCTATAAAAGCGCTGTTTTGGTAAAATAATGGCTTCGCATGTATTTATTTGCCATAAAAAATCAAGGATTTCAATATTTTTTCTCCACAACAAATAAAAATTAATTCCCATTAAAATTTATCGTGTTTATTTAAGAAGCCTGATTTGCAGTCATTTGATTTTTCTAATGAATAAAAATTAAAAATTATATAAAATTTGATTATCAAGTCTTCTTTAAAATTGCTTTTTTCCTAAGCTGCTGAATGCTACATTTGTATCAAGTTGTGAATTTAATGGGTTAGTAAGTAGAGCCGCAGCATTCTTGCCGTGGCTCTTTTTTTTGTTTCATATAGCACAAACAAAGGAGTTGTGTACAAACCTCTCTTTATTTTTCTTGCTTCCTATTTTCTCTATTTATCTTTCTATACCTTTCTCTAATGCTCATTCTTTACTTTTACCTTTTCAACTATGGCTAAGGTAAAAACAGCTTTCTTCTGTCAGCAATGCGGATATGAAACGCCTAAGTGGACGGGCAAATGTCCTTCCTGCGGTGCATGGAATACATTGGCAGAAGAAATCGTGCAACGCGATGAAAAAATCACGCCCGAAAAATTTTTTCAGGAAGAGCAGCATAAAGAAAATCGCAAGGCCCATAAGATAGATGAAGTAACGATGCAGCAAGAACTGCGTATGCTTACTCCCGATTCGGAACTCAACCGCGTATTAGGCGGCGGCATTGTGCCGGGCTCGGTAGTACTGGTAGCCGGTGAGCCGGGCATAGGGAAATCTACTTTGTTTTTGCAATCTGCTATGCTATGGAAAGGACTGACTACCCTATATGTAAGCGGTGAAGAAAGTGCACAGCAAATAAAACTTCGTGCAGATAGATTAGGCGTGCGCAATGAAAATGTATTTGTGCTGAATAGTACGGAAATGACCTCTATCTTTCAGGAAATAAAAAAGATACGACCGCAGCTTTTAATCATTGACAGTATCCAAACACTTGAGAGCAACTATATCGAAAGCGCAGCGGGCAGTGTAAGTCAGGTGAGGGAATGTGCCGCCGAGCTGCAACGTTTTGCAAAGACGACAAATATTCCCATCATCATCATAGGGCATATCACCAAAGACGGCAGCATCGCCGGTCCTAAGATTTTAGAACACATGGTGGATACCGTTTTACAATTTGAAGGCGACCGGCATTATGCGTATCGTATTCTTCGCACGCTCAAAAATCGCTTTGGTTCCACTTCGGAATTAGGCATTTACGAAATGGTGCAGAAAGGGATGCGTCCGGTGAGCAACCCCTCGGAAATCTTATTGTCGCAGCATGATGAACCCTTGAGCGGTATTGCCATTGCCGCCATTATGGAAGGTGCAAGGCCGCTGATGATAGAGGTGCAAGCATTGGTTTCGCAGGCGGTATATGGCACGCCGCAGCGCACGGTAAGTGGTTTGGATTTGCGCCGGTTGCAATTGCTCTTAGCCGTATTGGAAAAGCGTGGCGGTTTTCATTTCGGCAGTAAAGATGTATTTGTAAATATAGCCGGTGGTTTAAAGATTGAAGACCCTTCTGTGGAACTGGCAGTAGTGTGTGCGCTGCTTTCTTCTTTAGAAGACCGTGCATTGCCTTCCAATATTTGTTTTGTAGGCGAGATAGGATTAAGCGGAGAGATACGCGCCGTGAACCGTATAGACCAGCGCATAGCCGAAGCCGATAAACTCGGTATGGATGTCATCTTCATTCCTAAAGCTAATGCAAAGGGATTGGATACCAAGCACTATAAAATAGAAATAAAAATGTGCAATAAGGTGGAAGATGTGTATAAAATGTTGTTTTAAGACGTGAGCCTTACCCTATTTCAAATACCAGTAAGCAGCCAGTTGCACCAGGAAGCCTACAATATAGCCAAGCCACACCTGCGACTGATTATGAGCGGAAAGGATGAGCCTTGCCGTGCCTATAAGACCGGCTACGCTAAGGGTGAGAAAAAGCGGTAAAGCCATATTCACAGGGCTATACAGCATGAGCGCCACCACCATGCCTATAGCGCTACCCGCTGCGGCCGTATGCATGCTTATTTTAAAAAAAATATTGATCATAAAAATGGCGATGACCCCCCAGAAACTACCCAGCAACAATACCTTCAGCAGAAAAGGAGCGTTGATATTGTTCATCGCATGGTAAACCCAGAAGTAAAACGTCATAGTGGCGATAAGCGGAATGATGCGCTCTTTGGGGTTTTCAAGTTTGATGCTTTCTACAAAGCCCAAGCCTTTCATCAGCAACACGGCGAGGATAGGGAATAAAACCGTATTGACGATAATGGGCGCAATAATGGGCAAGGGTAGCTTGCTGAAATCAAGTACATTAAAACCTGCGAATGCCTGCGGCATAAGGCGGTAGAGCAAAAGGGTCATCATCACCGGCATAAGTGTAGGATGAAACACATAGCTGATGATATGGGCAAGCAACCGTAAAAATTTGAATTGCTCTTTCACCATGTTTTGGTTGTTCATTTGTTTGCAATATTATTCCCTACTTTCTTCCCCACAAAAAAAGCCCTTGCTATAAAACAAAAATATATAGGATTTACACATCCGGTTATTCCTTTCGGCAATCTTCAAACCTTTTTATTCTGCACTGCTCACTTCCTGCACGAAACGTTCGTATTCCTCTTTCCAGCCTTTCCATTGCTCCATACTGCCCAGCGAAAAATTGTGAAACACCGTCATCATCATGCTGCTTGCTTTTTGCAACCGGTCTTTCATTTCATGTAACTGTGCAAAGGCGCTTTCGGCTGTCAGTTTTTTTTCAAATAAAGCGGTACTGTCCATAAAACAAAACGGATGAATACGCAAGGCGGTTGCTTTCTCTTCTTTCAAATCATACCACAAAAAGCTCCTGCCGGTACCTGCCCGAAATCCAAGCGCATTGCCATAACCCATGCTGTAATCATGCTGAATTTGTGCGGCGATAAGCTGCCGGTATGTATCCGGAAGGTTGAGCTTTATATAATGCTGCCGTGAATGAAGTATAGGTGTATCCAAAAGATGTTCTAAAACGCTTTTTTCTTTTTCAAACACTTCCCGCTGAGTGGAATAATAGGAAGGGTGCAATCCAATCTTTCCCTCTTTGCTGAGTCTTTTTACCAGCTTTTGCATCGCTTCGTTTTCGGGAGAGATGTTTTTATCGTACTCGGTAGTTTTTAATGCAGATAAAATAAAATAAACAGGAGTAAGCTGTGCTGAAGAGTGCAATTGTTTCATCCACACAAAAGCATCAAACGGGTCGAGCCGTTTCGACAGCAACACTTCCCTTCTTTCTTTCACTGCTTTAAAATTTCCCTTCAGAAAATCTTTTATAAACCCGCCTATATTCCTTCGCAAACCTTTATGCTTATAGGAATAAGCCATGTCAATATCATAGGTTGGTTTATATTGAAAAGGCAGCAACTGAGCAGGGATATTTTTTTCTTTGAGGAGCAGGTACAATTGATACAACCACTCATCTGCCAATGGCTGTTGTAGCCAGCCTTGCTTATATAAAATGCTTTCCGTAGGCGAGTAGCGCCCGTGTTTATCCGGCGTGTAAGGATAATATTCCTCGTAGCGGGAAATGAGAAAAAAAACAGCGCTGAACAAATCGAAAGGGAGCGTTGTTCCTTTATCTTCCCTATGAAAAAGTGTAGGCAAACTTTTCCATTCGCCAAAGGCTATGTCTTGTTTGTTTATTCCTTTTTCCCACAGCAGCCCTGCATCGGGTATGGACAAGGCATTGTCAAATACTTTGCCGTAGGAAATAAAAAAGGGTAATGCTTCTACTTCGCTTTCATCATCGGTAAGCTCATAAGAGATGTGTAACACATTCTTTAAAGTCCAGTTCAATGCGTATTGAAATCGAGGGCTGTCTTGTTTACAAAATACTGTTATTGCCGCCATGCTTAGTTCTTATGCTGTTCTTTCCAGAGTTGCTGAAATGTTTTTTCCGGAAAGCGGAGCCGATCGCGATGCGGTCCCCAAGAATTTTTAAATAATTTGTTTACCAGTTTTTCTTTCATACTTCCGCTTGCGGCGTTCATCAGGCTTCTGCTCATCATTCCGCGTTTCCATATTTTCCAGCCTATGTTTTCAGAAAAATCATTCAGGTGCTCGCGTTCTGCAATATGCCTATTTTCCAGCAGCATTTCATGGATATTTATTTTTACGGGGCATACTTCCGTGCAATTACCGCAAAGGGTAGAGGCATAGCTGAGGTGTTTGTATTCCTTCATGCCTTTGAGGTGCGGGGTGATGACCGAGCCTATGGGTCCGCTGTAGGTAGCGCCATAGGCATGTCCGCCTATGTTTTTATACACGGGGCAGGCATTGAGGCAAGCGCCGCAGCGGATGCAGTACATGCTTTCGCGTATTTCTTTTCGTTGTATGAGGTTGGTGCGTCCGTTATCCAGCAAGATGACGTACATTTCCTCCGGTCCGTCCGTTTCGCCGGGTTGGCGCGGTCCCGTGAAGATGGTGTTGTAAACGGTTACATTTTGCCCGGTGCCGTAGGTAGCCAGCAAGGGCCAGAAGAGCGGCAGGTCATTCAGCGAAGGCAATACTTTTTCGATACCTACTATAGCGATCTGTGTTTTAGCAAATGCTGTAGAAAGTCGCCCGTTTCCTTCATTTTCGGTAACGCATACCGCCCCTGTATCGGCTATGAGAAAGTTGCCGCCCGTAAGCCCTATATCTGCTGTAATATATTTTTCGCGTAGGTTTTTACGGGCGATGAGCGTAAGCTCGGATGGAGAAAGCCCCGGTGGTACTCCCAGTTTTTCATGAAAAAGCTTGGCTACATCTTCTTTGCTTTTGTGCATGGCAGGCGTTACGATATGGTAAGGCGGTTCGCCATCCAGTTGTTGAATGTATTCTCCCAGGTCGGTTTCTACGCTTTCTATACCGTGCTTCGCCAGAAAATCATTGAGGTGGATTTCTTCCGTTACCATGGATTTGCTTTTCACAATCTGCTTTGCCTTTTTCGCTTTGCAAATGTGCAATACTGCATCCAGGGCTTCTTGTGCCGTTTCCGCCCATATCACTTTGCCTCCCCGCGCCGTACAGTTTTTTTCAAACGCTTCAAGGTGTTTATCCAGATTTTCGATGGCTTTCCATTTGGTATTCTTTGCCCGTTTACGCGCTCCGTCTATGTCGCTGAACTGTTGTTTTCCTTTCACAACGGTTTCTGCATACTTCTGAATATTGAACGCCAGCTTTCGTTTATGCTCCAGGTCATTTGCCTTTACCGCACTCTTGGCAAGGAATGTGGTTTTGTTATCCATGCTTTAAAATTAAGAGAAAGCAGGAAACTTCAAAATTTCGGATGTAAAATGGGGCGGCATGCTTTAATGTCCGACTCATCCATACACTGAAAGTCGTTTATCATCCCGGATATTTGGTGAGTACTCACCCCCGCCCGCTATTTCCTCTCCAGCAAAACACAAATGTTTCTAACTTTAGCCTCGTATGCAACATTCCCACGTGCGCCCTACCGATGACCTGAGCCATCAGGAAAAAGAATATGAAAACAGTATTCGCCCGCAAAGTATTGAAGAGTTTTCCGGTCAGCCGCAGTTGATAGAAAACCTGCGCATCTTCATCAAAGCCGCTAATATGCGTGGGGAAGCGTTGGATCATGTATTGTTCCATGGACCGCCCGGCTTAGGGAAAACCACGCTTTCCAGAATTGTTGCCAACGAATTAGAGGTAAGCATTAAAGAAACAAGCGGACCCGTAATCGAAAAACCCGCCGACCTTGCGGGGTTGCTCACCAGCTTAGAGCCGCGTGATGTACTGTTCATAGACGAAATCCATAGGCTGAGTACCGTAGTAGAAGAATATCTCTATGCTGCTATGGAAGATTTTAAAATTGACATCATGATAGACAGCGGTCCGGCTGCCCGCTCCGTACAAATCAACATCAACCCATTTACACTTGTGGGCGCTACTACCCGCTCCGGCTTGCTCACCGCTCCATTGCTTTCGCGTTTCGGCATCAAGTCGCGGTTAGATTACTATCACCGTGATGTGCTTCAAAAAATCCTCATGCGCGCAGCAGGGCTACTCAACGTAAAAATCACTTCCGATGCCGCCATGGAGATAGCCGGCAGAAGCCGCGGCACACCACGCATCGCCAACGGATTGCTGCGGAGGATGAGGGATTTTGCACAGGTATTAGGCAATGGCGTGATTGACCTTGCTATTGTAGATCATGGGCTGAAAGCACTTAGCGTGGATGAAAACGGACTTGATGAAATGGATAATAAAATATTGCTGACGCTGATTGATAAATTCAAAGGCGGACCGGTAGGTATTAATAATATTGCCACTGCCGTAGGCGAAGAAGCCGGCACAATCGAAGAAGTATATGAGCCGTTTTTAATTCAGGAAGGTTATATCATGCGCACCCCGCGCGGCAGAGAAGCAACGGATAAAGCCTATACACACCTTAAAAGAGAGCGAAGAAATGGGGAACAGCATTCGTTATTTTGAGTTTTAGGCATAATGGTCAAAAATGGTGCTTTTTTTGGGTAGAGAATAGCTGAAAGTCGATTGATTCCTCATTTGTCCTAAACCAATCTGAATTAAATTCCGCAACTCCATATCCTTATTAAATCCTTGTTTCTCCATCAGTACAATAGCTTCTTTCATTGGTTATTGCTTCTTCCTTCTTTTACTATCCCCTATGTTGTTGGTGAGAACACCAACAACGGCAAAAACTTCATATATACTACATTTCATTTCCCAATAATCCAAAAAATAATATCAAATGGTGTTTTTGCGCGTATTCCATTTTCTTATGATCGTGCTCTATACTTGCGATGGAAAGTTGTGACCTGCATTTATTTATAAACGATTTTTCTACATTTTCTATAGGACAATTAAAGGCTATAATGTTATAGGTATAATCTTTATTCGGCAAAGTGCATTTTATTTTGTATAACTGAGATAAGTTAGTTCTTGTGGGGTTGTAGGTTTTACTCTCTATATCGCAATATGAATTATCATACATAGCAGCATAATATCGAGGATGTAATTCTCCTCTTTTGACCGATTCTCTCAGCTCTTCTTGCATCATCCAAAAACCACACCCGTGATGGTAAATTGTATGAACTATTATAGGTGTGAACGTAAATGACAATCTAATACTGGAATAATCATCAATATCATGATCTACTATCCCAATCGTTTTGTCGCCGGGTACATATCCGAGCATTTTACTTATACTATCCAATATAAGAATGTTTTTTTCCAACAAATCAACATAGACAGTATCTGCCTTTTGATAAGGTATATACGTTTTCTTTAGATTTCTTTTGAGGGTTTCATAATAGGCAGAACTGCTATCATGCTTAGCTTTTCGATATTTCTGTAATAATGAATGTTGTTCTATGCTCTTATCGTATAAGGCTCTTTCATGGTTACTCAAAGATTCGATTTTTCCCAAATATGCTTTTTTTGAAAGGAACATATCTTTTTTGATAGTATCATCTTTTTTTGATAAGGAAATAAGGTACTTTCTTAGGTTATTATTCAGGCGTTTATAATAATACTTTCGTTCTAAGTTATATGTTCGAGTAAACGCTTGTTTTCTATATTCAGTTTCATTGATAAATTGTTTTACATACACTACTCTATTAAATACTTCCCAATTAATACCCGCTTTGCAACATTGATTAAAGAAGTAATTTGCGTTTGAGGTATCTTTTATCATACAAGCCAATTCCAATGCGATAAAAGCATCCTTGGCAAAAGGTTTATATTCTGTAAAGATGTTTTTATAAGCTGTAAGGCTCGCTTGAATACTATCTTTTAAAAAAAGTTCTTCTGCATAAATTATTTTCTGATGATAAATAAAATAATTCATGGATGCAAAAGCCATTTGCAGCTTTAGCAATAATCCTATAAGCAGAAAAATCTTTTTCATATTATAAAAATTGACTGCAAAATAGAAGTAATGCAGGGTTTATGAAATAAAAACATTATCCCAATTCCAATTTCATAACCATCCTATCATTTAAGGCAAGCCATATACTTTTAAAGTTAAAAAAATGAAACCTAAAGATACTACCCCGTATAGCCTTTTCCGCCGTTTTTGCTGTTTTTCATAATTATTGTTTTTTAATTAAACTAATTATATCATTGTATATGTTTCTAATGGTAAAGGATTTGCCTAAATTAGGTATGTTAGGCGCGAAATCCTCTACTTTGGTAGAATCATAGTCTATCAATCCTAAGTGTACAAATTTTATTACTCCATTTTTATCAATCAAAATATTACAAGGAAATCCTGTATGGGAATTCATCTCATATATTTTCGTTTCTTCAACCATCCCCACTGGGTAGCGAATGTTGTTTTGAGCCATGAAATCCAGCAAGGCATCTCGTTGATCATACGTGAAGGTTAGGAGCTGAAACCCTGTATCCGCTTTTTGGTCCTCGTAAATTTTATTGAGAATAGGGATTTCCTTTCTACAAGGTACGCAGCCTATCGACCAGAAACTTAACAAGGTAACTTTTCCATGCAGAGTAGAGCTGTCCGCCTTTCTCCCATCTATTAATTTACTTTCAAAGGACTTGGCATATACGGTACCCGATAGTGAGTTTACCATTGAATCAATCTGCTTTAAATTGAAATTTTTCTTCTCTTGCGAGTAACTTAACAGCGATACAAGTATCAAACCCACTAACAAACTTTTTGCTTTATATTTCATATATTATAATAAAAAAATCATCTTTAATGCGAATAAAATTTTTCTACAGTAAAAGTAAAAAGCACTCGTGCTCTTATAAATAAATACCGTACAGCCTTCCCCGCCCGGCATAGTCAGAGATTACGCCGTAGCGGTAGTTGTTCTCTGACCAACACATTCAATCAATACCAACTCGTAATCTATACAAATCTACCCAATCCATTACATCATCAATCGTATCCTCGCTCTTACTACTCTGAATTAAAATCATATTGGTTTTTTAGCTTCGGCACTGAAAGCTCCCCTTTAAACCGAAGCACTCATAAATATAAAAAGAGTAGCTAAATTTAAAGGAAAGAACATGAAAAAATCGAAGTTTACGGAGAGTCAGATTATCTCCATTTTGCGACTGCAAGAAAGCGGTCAGTCGGTAGCAGACATCTGTAGGGATTATGGCATTAGCCAGCCCACCTTTTATCAATGGAAGACGAAGTATTCTGGTCTTGAGATTAACCAGCTTAAGCGCCTTAAAGAGTTGGAAACAGAGCTCAGCCAGT
>JAEZZY010000060.1 GCA_023418315.1 Bacteroidota bacterium | reverse complement strand
ACAGAGCGCCCTACTTATGAAGATAAAATGGCGATGCAACTGGAAGAGGTAATCGCGCTCAAAGGTGGAGGCAATCTCAACAAACTGCTGGAAGGCAAGGAAACCTGGACGATAGAATAAGCAACACGCAATCTATGGCGTCTCTTAAAAAATTAGCAGGGCAAACAGTATGGTACGGCTTGAGCAATATAGCCGCCAAGCTCCTCAATTATATTCTTACGCCACTCATTACCTACCTGCTCAATAGCCCACAGGGCAATGTGGATTATGGTGATGTGAGCATGCTGTATGCCGCCATCGCCTTTGCCAATATTATTTTCACATACGGATTAGAGACCGGGTATTTTCGTTTTTCTTCAAAAGATAATGTGGAGCAAAAGCCTTTGTTCCAAACCTTATTCAGTTCGCTTATAGGCACTACAATCTTGCTGAGTTTATTGCTGATACTCTTTCGCATACCTATCAGTGAATTTGTGGAGCAGCACAAACATTCAGAATACATCATTCTCTGCACCTTTATCATTGCGTTCGATACCTTATCGGCATTGCCTTTCGCGCGGCTGCGGCAGGAAGAGCGTCCGCGTAAATATGCATTTGTAAAAGTGGCCGGCATCCTCGTGAATATTATTCTTACGGTTTTTTTCATTTATTATAGTCCCAAACTCATCGCGGAACATCCGCAAACCGCCTATGCCCGCTGGTATGCCGGACAAACAAATGTGAGCCTGCTGCTGATGGCCAATCTCGCACAGAGCCTACTCACTTTTTTATTGCTTTATAGGGAATGGAAAGATTTTCGTTTCGGTATAGATTGGTTACTTTGGAAAAAAGTGATGGTTTATAGCTCTCCCATGCTGGTAGTAGGGCTGGCAGGGATGATCAATGAAACGGCTGATCGCTTATTGCTGCTAAAACTCTTGCCCGTAGAGGCGGATGCTGCGAAAACCACAGTGGGTATCTATGCCGCCAACTACAAACTGGCTATTTTCATCACCCTCTTCATTCAGGCATTTCGCCTGGGGGCAGAGCCGTTTTTTTTCAATCAATCCAAAGACAAAAACGCCCCGCAAACATACGCTCGTGTGATGAAATGGTTTGTGCTGACGCTCTGCATCGCTTTCTTGTTTACCGCTCTGTATCTGGATGCATGGGTGCTTATCATAGGCTCTTCCTACCGAAGCGGCGCGGGGGTGGTACCCATTCTTTTAGCTGCCAATATAGCTCTCGGTATTTACTACAATCTTTCGGTATGGTATAAAATCACCGACCGTATGCGCATGGGCATATACATCACCCTTATCGGCGCGGCGGTTACCTTGCTGATCAATTATCTGTTTATTCCCGTATATGGCATGTATGCCTGCGCATGGGCTACCTTTGCCTGTTATGCAATGATGGTGGTGATCTGTTATGTGCTGGGGCAAAAATATTTTCCCGTGCCCTATAATGTGCCGCGTATCGCCGGATACCTTCTGCTTATGACGCTTTTGTTTTTTATACAAAAAGGAATAAAGAATTATAGCGATGCGCTTCCGGTAACCATCGTGTCCGCTACGGTTTTAATGGGCGTATTCCTCACGGCTATCCTTTTTATGGAGCGTGGCGAATTGAAGAAAATGCCGGTAATCGGGCGGTTTTTGTAAGCAGAAGAAATTATTTTTGACAGCAAGTTTTTTTTATTCCAGGAAATGATTATCCCTCCTTTTTTAAAACCCGGCGATACGATTGGTATTACCTGCCCTGCCGGCTATGTAGCTTACGAACGCGTGCGCTATGCGATTAGCGTTTTAGAAAAATGGGGATTTAAGGTGAAGCCGGGAGCGACCATCGGCAGCGAGTATTTTTATTTTTCCGGAAAAGATGATGCGCGCATGGCGGATTTGCAGGCGATGCTGGATGATGAGGAAATAAATGCCATCCTCATGGGGCGCGGCGGCTATGGCGTGAGTCGCATTATTGATGCGCTTGATTTTACAAAGTTTAAACAACATCCGAAATGGATTTGCGGCTTCAGCGATATTACGGTCTTGCACAGCCATCTTCATTCCCGGCACGGCGTTGCTACACTGCACAGCCCTATGTGCGGAGCCTTCACCCAAGAAAGCGAAGAAAGCGATTACATCCGCCAGTTTCATCAGCTTCTTAGGGGAACGAAACTGGTTCATACGTTCCCATCTTCTTCGTTCAACCGCAAAGGGCAGGCGACAGGTGTGCTTACTGGCGGCAACCTGGCTATGCTGGCGCATCTTACAGGCTCTGCATCGGAGGCGGATATGCGCGGGAAGATTTTATTTATAGAAGATATAGGCGAGCATTATTATAATGTGGACAGGATGTTGCTGCAACTGAAACGCGCCGGAAAACTGGATGCGCTCAAGGCGTTTCTCATAGGCAGCTTCACCGATATGCAAGATACGGAGCGCCCATTCGGACAAATGCTTGAAGAAATCGTACGGGATAAGGTAAACGAATATGACTATCCGGTTGCCTTCCATTTTCCCTGCGGACATCAGGAGATAAATTATACACTTATGCTCGGCGGCACCTACCGGCTGGAAGTGCAGGATTCCGGTTCGGAGCTGGTATTGCTTTAAAACCTTTATGCAGGCGATTTATTGGTTTGCGCTCCGGATAGTGAAGTGCAGCAATAAATTTATGCAAGGGCAAACCTGAAAAAAATTGGCGGTTATATTCCTGAATTGGCTTCGTGGTTTATAACTTACCGCCCTAAATCTATAGGGATATGCGCATATTAGTTTTGGGCGCTACGGGTTTTACTGGCAAGGCTTTGTTGCAGCTACTGGTGCAAAACCCTGCGTTGGACATTACCGCACTTCTCCACCATACCCAGGCGGCGCAACGCTTCGATTCTGTAACCTATGTGCAGGCTTCGCTCCATGAAACGCCACACCTCATCTCCATAGGCAATTACGATTATGTTTTTCATCTGGCAAGAATATCAGGAAAAAAATGGGGAGACATAGGACGAAGCTATGCCGGATGGCAAGGCAAGAAGGCTAATAAGCGCATTGTGCAGGCAGTACATGCCACGACTGCAAAATTAATTTACCTCTCCGGTTCGCTGCTCTACGGGCATTTCCCACAAACCAAAGCAACAGAAACCACCCCCTTGCATCCTGAAGGTTTTGCAAAATACTACCGCCATGCCGAACGCCCTTTTGAAAAAGCCGTAGCGCAACATGACCCGCAAATCATGCTGCTGCGTGCGCCGTGGATTCTTGGAAACGGTTCTTGGTTTACGCAGCTTTATCATCACCCGATACGCCGGCACAATAAGATTCCCGTGTATGGAGATAAAAAGCGAAAAATGTCGTTGATAACAGTGGAAGATTGTGCAGCTATGTTGTGGCATTACGCTCGCCATGCGGCTTTTGGTAAGGTCTATAATATTTATACGCATTCCGAAATGCCTTATAGCCGGTTTATCAGGCAACTTCAAGAAGCCTATGAATGTGCCGAGGAAGAATTAATTTCCCCTACAGAAATAATACGGACAATGGGAAAAACCGTAAAAAACGCTGTATGTTGTGAAGTGGTTTTGGATACGCTGTATAAAGAGCTGCTGCACTCCTATAAGCCCATCCATAGGGAGCTTGAGCCGTACATTCGACAACTTGCAAAAAATGAAAAAAAATAACACCCGCGAATATTATCAACAGGTGGGCGGCTACTTCGATTTGTTTGCGGAAAAGCACCACCACAAAAGCGAGGAGAACAGTATCCTTACGGAAATGCGTCATTCCTTTCGCACATTCGTTACGCACCCGCATCCTAAAACGATTTTGGATATTGGCTGCGGACCGGGGATAGATGTCGCTTATTTTGCACAAAAATTTCCCGACGCAGCAGTATATGGCATTGATGTATCGGCGAAGATGATAGAACAGGCAAAAGAATTATGCACCGCACAAAACTTGCAGAATGCACAGTTCCTACATACCGGCATTGAAAAGCTACAGGAACATCTTGATGCGGAAATGAAATTTGATGTGATAACGGTTTTTTTCGGAGCGCTCAATACGGTACATTCTCTGGAGGCAGCAGCGCAGATTTTAGACAAATTGCTGAATAAAAACGGACAAGCTATGCTCAGTTTCGTAAATAAATATTATCTCTCCGAATTTTTTATCAATATTCTGAAACTACGTCCTAAGAAAGCGATAGCACGATGGGGAAAGGTATGGGGCGGCTATTCCAACGATTTTAAACTACATAGCCAAACCTATACGCCTGCACAAATAAAAAAGGCTTTTGCCAACACAAACCTCACCCTCCAGACAAAAAAAGGCTACTCTGTTTTTTACCCTGCATGGTTTCAGCAAGATCGTGTGAAAAAATATCCGCGTTTCTGCGGCTTGCTTGCCAGGATGGACGGATGGGCCAACAAAACCTTCCTTTGGAGCAAGGGAGAATACACCTTGTTTTTATACCAAAAATCAGAAGTGTAGCGGCTACAGACCTTTATTATGCACGATGGTTTTTAGCCCTTCCAGTGTTTTCTTTTGGTAATTGGTAGGGTGATTTTTCGATTGATACAATGTGGTTTTAAATGCAAGATCATAATCTTCTTTAGGATAATTTTTTTTCTCCCATTTGCGTCGCCACTTGCGGTCGGTCAGCTTCATCAGCATTCTATTGAGCGCATTTCCATAAATGGTAAACGGCAGTTCCAGCCAGCGGAAAAACCGCGCTTTTCTATCGGAGGTGCGGATGCTGTAAAATGGAATGTAATCGTTCGGTAAAAAATCTTTGACCCAATTATTTTCCTGCATCAATTGCCTATACACCTGCGATCCGCTCACGGGCAACAAGGTGGACAACTCGATGGCCGTGTAAAGATTTTTTTCTTCAATTTCCTGATGCGCTTCATCCAGAAAATAATTCATGCAAAACTTATGTTGCTGCCCGGCTAAAAAACTCATCTTTTTAAAAAAGTGCAGAATCGTGCGGCAAATCCACAATCTGTTTTTTTCGGTAACGATGAAAAAATCATAATCGCCTTTGGGCCGGGAAAAACCCTTGGAAAGAGAACCGGAAATGCCTACAAACCGCACAAAGGGAAACCCATACAAAAAACGCCCTACCACCACTGCTTTTTGAATATGCCGATCCGCCAGACAATTGCCGGCAAGGCGGCGTTCTACCCAATTTTTAACCGAAGCATGGCTACTGTAATAGCCTTTATAGGCAAAGGCTTTCTTGCGTTCTTCCAGTTCCCTGAGTGTTGCTTCCGTTTCTTCCGGGGAAAGCAGTATGCTGCAATTGCTTCTTATTTCCTGCCGGGTGAGCGGATAGGAAAACACTTCAAAATAATGAAGCACCAGCAATACTTTTTCCAGCAAAAGAGGATGAGTGGCTACTTGTTCCATGATTTCTTTTTTTCATGAAGTGGTGGAAACAAAGTAGCCAGCAGAATTTTGAAATCAATGGAAAAAGATGCTTTTCTGATATAAAACAAATCCATTCTGGTACGGTTGGAAATGCTGATTATATCTTGTGCATATCCGTGAAATCCTTTTATCTGAGCCATTCCCGTCAGTCCGGGACGCACGGATTTTCGGCGGTCGTAGCAAGGCAGTACCGATGCGAAAAAAACATCGTCGCTGAGCATGTGCGGGCGCGGGCCTACAAAGCTCATGTGCCCTAAAAAGATATTGAAAATCTGCGGCAGCTCATCTATATGATAACGGCGAAGCCATTTTCCTAAAGAAGTAACCCGCACATCGTTATTCATTGCCTGCATACTGTCCGACAATTTATTGGGATACATCGTACGGAATTTATAGCAGGTGAATACACTTCCGTTTTTCCCGATTCTTTTTTGAGTGAAAAATACAGCGCCTCGCGAGTTCAGCTTGATAAGCACTCCCAGCAATAGCGTAATCCATGAAAGCGCCGCCACCATCAAGACAAGTGCGAGCAACAAATCCAGCGCTCTTTTTCCAGGCGACAAAGCCCATGAAGCCGGTAAGGAGGCGGCTACGGCTGGAGGTGGATCGCGGCTAAGGTCTTGCTTTATCCTTAGCGGTTGAGGGGCAGTGATGTTAGTTGTTTTGTAGATTTCCATCCATAGTAAATGATTAATGTAAACAATAAAATACCTGCTTGGGTTTCCAAAACCGATTCCGATAAAAACGAAAAGAAAAACAAAGCAGACAGATACAACAATATTTTACTTCTTGATTTTATAGCTGCAGAAACACAGCACATAAAAATACTTAATAAGATGAAAAATCCAATCATCCCGTATTGCATAAAATTTTCCAGATACTGATTGTGCATATTGCAATTGAGGTAGCCGGTATCCCGGGTTATTTCATTCCCGCTAAACAAATGATAGGACAACATTTTTTCGTTCAGCGCTTGCTGATACGCCCTTCCGCCATTTCCGAAAAGCCAGGCTCTGTGTTCATTCGTCAGCTCCCAACCCATTCTTGCCAGCAATAAGCGCAGGTCAAAATCATCAAACGGATAATCCGTGAAATCGTTTCGTACCAGCACTTCTTCATATTTTTCGCTATCCCATTCTTCAAAACGTGTTCTTATAGGGTTGGCGGTGAAGAGTGTAAGCGCGATGCCTATAAACAAGCCTGCGCCGATGAACCAGCGCAATCGTTTATCCGTAGTAGTTATTAAAAACAAGATCATCAGAAAACAGCCGTTTACGAGAATCATTTTAGAACTGAGCAGAAATAAACTGGCAAGAAAGATGAGGACGCTGCCCAGCACCATTCCGAAAGGTAGTTTCCATTTTTCTGCCGTATAAAAATGCAGCAGATAAAGCAGACTCACCATAATATACAACGATACATAAATGGCGCTGGAAGCTATAGGCGATACATAGCGATGGTAAAAAAAATAGCCGGTATCGGGCTGTTGCACGTAGTGATACAGCGCATAAAAAAAGCAATAAAGACAAAGCGCCAGATTGCCCGCTATAAATGCTTTAATTCCGTCTTTTCCTATCCTTTCATCATAATGGTGGAGTGAGGAAATCAACAGCGGAATAAATAATAACGCAGCTTTTTGTTCTAAGGAAAATAGATTGGCAGTCTCTTTGGGATGGGCTATAAACCCTACGATTTGCAGCGTATAAAAAGCAAGGAACAACCAGGGAAGTCCTTCTTTTTTATTAAAATCAAACGAACCATGCCCCGTGCAAAATAACCCCAGCCCCAGAGCGATGAACAAATACGTACTCAGCGGAAAAAGGTTGATGAACGGTAAAGCCGCACAAGCCATAAGGAACAGCGTGCGAAAAATAGCGTGGTAACGTTTTTTCAAATTCTTAGTGTTGGAGCAATTTTGGTCATAAATATAAAAAAGCCGATTTGAAAATCGGATGAACAAGGAAAGGAACAAGATGAACCGGAATTTTTTTACACCTTTCGCGCGTAGAAAACAAGGTTAAAGCAGCGCTTATTCTTTTCTCCCTATCCATTCATAAAATAAATTTTCCAGTGTTTGTGTAATAAGCTCCCAGTTATAGCAGTCTTCCATTTTTTTCCGGTTGGCGGCCAGCCTGTCTTTGTAATTTTCTTTGTAAATATCTTGAGCAAGCAATCTGTTGAGCTCCGTTACACCTGCAAAATAAAAAGCCTCATTGCCTAAAACATCCCTATTGAATACATTATCGTGAGCGGCTACCAGCGCGTTGGCGGCCATAGCTTCCAGCAAAGAAGGATTGGTGCCCCCTACGGAATGTCCGTGCAAGTATAAGCGCGAATAATATCGTAAATAATTCAGTTTTTGCATATCGAAAACAGCGCCGAGAAATTGGATATTGTGTCGGTGATGATAGTGTTGATACAACTTTTTTCCAAACGCATTGGCTTCATGCCTGCCGATGACCAGCAATTTTTTTTCGCCGTTTTCCGCATAGCTTTTCAAAATCATTTCCAAGTTGTTTTCCGGTTCAAAACGGGCAATCAGCAAATCATATTGATAAGGTTCAAGTTTCAAGTCGGTTAGGATAGATGCACTGCTTTCATCAGGAGCAAACAAATCCGCTCCGTACGGTACAAAAACAGAAGGCTTTTTATAGGTATCCGCCAGGTATTGGCGAATGGCGCGCGAGTCGGCTATGAGGTGGTGGCTATGACGGACGCCCCATTTTTCCGCATGTTTCAGAAAAAACTGTACGGCTTTATTGTATTGCGAGCGTTTCCATTCCAGCCCGTCCATATTGGTGGCTATGATTGTTTTTTTCTTGGGAAACAGACGACTCCAAACCGTACTGCTCGTATAGCCCAGTTGCAGAATGATGTCGTAGTTTCGTTTGCGGCTGTCGAGGATGCAGCAGAGGTCATAAATAAACTGCCCTGCCGTACCTATTTTTTGTTCGGGATCATAGCAATGGACGAGCGTTATTCCTTTATAATGCTCTTGCTTATAGGGATGTGTGGAAGAACAGTAAACCGTTACCTCATGACCCTTCGCAGCAAAACGCTCTCCGAATTGCTCTGCAAATTGCTCAAACCCTCCGTATTGATTGGGAATGCCGCGGGTGCCGAGTAAGGCAAGTTTTATTTTTTTGGGAGATGGCAAGGTTATTTATTTTGGGTTGCAAGTAAAACGGTACGGTAAGCAGCCAGCGTGTCTTCAGCAGTTTTTTCCCAGGTAAATTCTTTGATGATTCTTTCACGGAGCGTGGGTGGATAAGGCTGTTTTGCTGCCTGGTCAATAGCTTTGAAAATAGAATCGGGAACAGCAGGATCGCAATACCAAGCTTCTTTTCCGTAGTATTCTTCGGTATCGCCTTTGCGGGTAACGACAATATTGCATCCGTTGCACGCGGCTTCCAAACTGCTTAGTCCGCAGGTTTCGTTCCAGCTTGGCAGTACATGCACACAGGCATTGCGGTAATAATTGCTCAATTGATCCGGGGCTACAAACCCGAGAAAATGAATATTGTCTGCCGCAGCTTTTTTACAGGCTTCATAATAGGGTAAATGATTAGCGGACGGCTCGCCTATGAGGTACAGCGAATATTCGGTATGGTTGAGCGCTTTTATCAGGTTGAGTTGATTTTTTCTGCCTTCTATTCTGGAAACGCAAAGCACCAGTTTGGGATTCCTGCTTTCCGGTTTCTCCATAGCCGTGCTTTTCATAAAAATATCGGGGTCTATGCCATTGTAAATAACGCGGTGCGGAACATCCATTCCGTATTGCTTTGCAAAGCGCCTATACTCACTCTCCGAATTGGGCAAGAGCAGCGCGGCTTTTTGGGCAATATACCGTACCGAGGCCGCATGCCCCCTATAAAGATAGCTGCGGCTTTGTATGCGTTCTCCGTTTTTTATCCATCTGGCTACGGCTTTCATATATTCCAGCCGGTCGCCGGAAATCAGGCGCGTCCATAAACCGTAAATACCCGTACGGTGATTTTTTTCGTACTCACTATAATCTACAAATATGGTGGATACTACAAAGGGTTTTTTCGTTTTGCTGATATGCCCTAATATGTCTGCCGGGCGGATGATATTGAAAAAATGCAGCAAATCATAGGGCGTGTAATCTATGTGCTCGCCGGATAATTTAATATCCACTTCGAGCCCTTTTTTTCGTAAATATTTTGCCGTGCTTTCTACCTGCACCGTATCGCCGCCAAAGACGGTGTAGAGCGTGGAGCGTGCGAGGAAAAGGATTTTCATGGAAGGGATTAACCTTTTGAGTACATCTTAAAAAATCCTACAAATTTAACCGAAATGATTTCCCTTGCAATAACCTCTGATTGATCCTTATCCCACAAAAAAACGTTCAGATTCCCAACCTGAACGTTTTTTTATTCCTTTTGTTTTTCGAGAAAAGCGAGCTTTTCCTGCGAAACGGTTATCTATTCACAGCAGTTTTTCCGGAGCGATTAATAAACATATTTCTCAATCGTAATCTCGCCGTTGATGGTTTTTCTTTCGGGATTATCCTGCACGATTACCTGGTCAAACCGGAGGGTTAGTTTTCCTGCTTTTGTATCGCCATCTGCATCTTGATATTCATCGTATTCGGTAACGGTAATGGTACCTTGCGCCGGCCCGTCATAGTTTCTGGAAAGATAGAGCGCTAAAGGCTTTGGGGTGAAAAGCTGAAGCCCCCAGGTGCTTTTAAGCTCTTGGGCGGTAATGACTTTCCCTTCAAAAAATTCATCTTTTGATACACCGATGGAAGAGAGAATGATAGTGGTTTCCGTAGGCTGGCGCATGGTGCTGCCATCGCCGGCTCTCAAGGAGTAAGGGCTGATGTTAAATTCCGACTGGATGCTATAGCTGACCGGTTTGCCGTCCACCGTGAGGGAGGAGGAAATAGAAATTACATCCTCCTGCTTGGGATCGGGGTCGTTGGTATTAGGGCCGGGGCTGGGGTTGCCGTCATCTTTGTTGCAAGCGGCAAACAAGAGGAGTGCACTGCTGAGGAGGAGGATTGATTTTTTCATGGTGTTTAGTTTTTAATAATTGTTTATTTCATTGTCCTTTTATTCAAATGGGAATCCTATGTTCTGTTTCATCTAAGGTTTAGCTATTCGGCGTATTCTGGCCTATTTGTTTGAAAATTATTAACCCAAGCTACTGTCATTTTAAAATTTTCACACTATTAAATTTCAAGAATTCAATTCGTATAAAACTCCGTTTGATTATTTGTGAATTACGGATTAGAAACTATTATCCACCCTAGCTATCATGCATTTTCCGCTTGTAATTTTAAAAGGACCAATAGGACCGTAAGGGCGGCCATCAAAATAAGCTGAATAGTAATACTCTCCGGGAGGTAGGGTGAAATTTGCACAACCTGCTTTACCACAATCTACCTGGCTTGGTTTATAATATTTTGTTATGGCTACCTTGGAAGATTTATAACCTTTGGGACCTATAATCTCCACTTTTGTTGGAACGGTTCCCTCATCATTTTGATACAATGTAAAACGTCCATCACCAGAACTGCCTCCACTTCCTCCATTCCCTCCACTTCCTCCATTATTATTTCCACCATTATTATTTCCTCCATTACCGTTGTTATTATTCCCACTGCTACTTGGTATCTTCACAAGGGGATTGCCATAGCCTACCGTCCAGGTATAACCGCTTTCCATGCTGCCATCATAACTAACTTTACCAACTTCTTCACCGGTTTCATTATTATAAGCATATACAGTACCTCCTTGTCCGGGCGTTTTTCCTTCAAATATCTTTCCTTCATAAAAAAGACAGCCACCCTCTTCAACGCTACAACCGTTCAGATCTCCCGCTATTCGAATTGCAAAAGAAAAGGGGTTTTCAACGTATAAATAAAAAAAGCCCGCCTCTAGTTTTTTACAGGAATAAAAAAACACCGTGCTAAATCCCAATATGGTAAGCAGGGAGGTAATGAATATTGTTTTTGTTTTGTTCATTGTTCTAATTTTTATTAAAAACATATTCTGCTTTTACGTATTTTTTCGGCTTGTTTTGATAGAATCGGGGAATTACCAGGTTGCTACGCTCATTTGTTGGTTGCATGAAGTTAAAAGCAATCATGAACATGAGTTAGAAATAGAAACTTGAAACAGCTTAGATTCCAATATAATAATACCGTTTATTTCATATGCATTCTAATTGTATTCTTATTGTGTGTTTAGGTGCTTTAAAGCGGTCTATTTATTATTCAACAGTATTTTAGTACAATCATCAGTACCGGCATAGATAGTAAAAGTGCCATGCCACTCTTTTTTATTGTATTTCTGACCACCTTTCCAATCATATATGTATGCATCATAATTATGAACGCCGGGTTTCAACAGTTTGTATCTCATGCTTGGATATGAACCGAATGGAGGTTCCGGGCAAATAGAGGGCGGCTTAGATAAGCTTTGCCATAATATCATCGAAGTCTCGCTGCCATCACAGTATATATGTATCTGTTCATACACAAGTTGACCGTGCACAAGTTCAGCATCCACATGGTTTGTCCAAAATACAACCATACCTTCTTCGGGATTGTTATCACTGCCATTTCCTCCGTTTCCGTTACCACCGCCATTTCCGTTACCGCCATTCCCAAAATTGCAATAACCACCCGAACTCAGGAATACTTTAGGTGTGTTTTGCGGAGTGATTTCTTGGAGACTGATGAGTTTTCCGCAATAGCTTTCTCCGGCTTTTGCATCATAAAAATCAAAAATGCCATCTCTATCATTGTCATCTGTTGTGTTTGTAGCGTCTTCAAAGAAAATGGCTACGTAACCACTTTCATTATCATCACTAAGTTCTCCGGTATAGGTTTTTATTTCTCCGGCTCCAAGCGTGCAATTATTGTCATATTTATCCAACAAATAGCAGTGACTGGTGTTTTTAAACTCGCGCGAATCCAGTATAACGGGATAGTCATAGGGGTTATAAAGTGTAATTTCAAAAGTCTTTGGTTGCGTATCATCTCCTTTTGTACAGGAATAAAAAAGCACCGAGCAAAACCCTAATAAGGTAATCAGGGATGCGAAGAATACTGTACTTGTCGTTTTTTTCATGGTTTTAGTTTTTGTGGGATGGTTTTAATGAACTTTTTATTTTTGTGCCGTGCCTAGTGTTCGCAATAGGTACTTATGTTTCGCGCTGCTATTGGCGTGGGGTGAGGACACCCGACACGACTGTAAAACTATCGGGTAAGCCTGACTTTTATACAATCCCCTTTTTCAATAGTTCTCCATTGTAGAGTATGTTTATAATAAGGCGCATTTGTACAATTTACAGTCTTGTGGAAGATATAATATTTTCCTGGAGGAACATTAAAAGTCGCCGCACCCTGCATTCCACATGAAACATCTTTATTCACGTCATAGGGTACCTTAACAACCCCCTTGAAAGTTTTAACCAACGGATTTTTAGGCAAACCATCCGAACCAAGTTCTTTAGAAATACTTACTTCTACATATTCACATTCGTCAAGATTACCTGTACTATAAAAAACGATAGCGCCATCATCCGAATCATTTCCACCGTTGTTACCACCGTTGCTGCCGCCGTTATTTCCGCCGCTATTTCCACCACCATTACCACTGCCATTATCATAATCTTCTACCTTCACAAGATGATTACCTGACCCTACTACCCAGACATAGCCACCTTCCATATCTGCGTCATAGATTGCAAGATCAATAGCATCACCTGTTTCGTCATTAAAAGCTTGAATGTTACCACTATGCCCTGGCGTAGCTCCTTCATATATTTTTCCGGGGTAATGAAGACACCCGTCTCCACCATAACCGCAACCTTTTAGATGCCCTTTTATGCGGATGTCGTAAGGGAATGGATTTTCAACATACAGATAGAATGGCTTGGGGTCGTCATCTTTATTACAGGAATAAAAAAGCACCGAGCAAAACCCTAATAAAGTAATCAGAGAAGCGAAGAATACTGTACTTGTTGTCTTTTTCATGATTTTAGTTTTTAATTAATTTTATCTTCTGTTTTTTACGTCTTTTTCGGTTTGTTCTGACGGGGTTTCTACAGCTTAACAAGTTCCGGAACCGTCAGGTTATTCTATTTAAATATATACTCTCCTTTCCCTGTAACAGACTGTGTGCTTCCGCCGTAGTTAAATTCCACTTCATATTCAAAGCTCCAGCGTCCTGTCTTTTTTATGTAGCCACCTGTGGGAAAATAGCTTTTCCCATCCTTTGTGCCATCAGGGAAGGTAAGCCGCGCCTTTAGCCCTTCCGACTGAGGGATATTGGAATCTGCAAGACTGAACACACCACTCGTTTCTTTCGGCATACTGTATATATAGATATTATAGTCTCTGGCAAATTGCATGGTCAGGGCAGATTTTACATATAACCCTTGATCAGGATACTCATAGCAAATAGTGGTGTTAGCAAATTTTGATAAAGGAAAATTATTATAAGCATACGCGCGTTGGTAGCCGCCTGCCATATCTCCGATGCAGATATTTTGTGTAGTGCCTCCTATGTTTGTAGTAAAATGCCCCTTCTCTTTTATTCCATTATCCCATACTACTTCGTATTCATATTCGGTTTCTTTGTCAAGCACATATCGCAGGTATATTACATAGGGATTATCTTCGTCATAGAAAAAATTATTGTTGTATTGCCCATGGTAATAATCTCCGTAACCGGATTCGTATCCGTCAGTATAAAGCCCAAAAGGACCGGGCCAAATCTCGCAAAGATTATTTTCTTCAACTTCGGAAGAGTCCTGACTAATAGTTGAGTAATAAGCACCCAAAGGCAGGTTTGTGTTGTAAGAGGAATTTTTAATGTGCACTTCCGCTTCTCTGCCGTATTTACTGTGTGAGAAAAAAACAATACATTTTTTCAGTTTCAGTCCTTGCAAATAGTGAAAATTGTAGAGTGCAATATTTCCGTTTGTTAGTTCAGCGGCTTCCAGCGCTATTTCGGGAATGTAGGTGTCTTCGCTTGTAGGGCTGGCGCTGCGTTTTTTACCTGTATTGGCAGCGATGGTACCGGTCAGACCGATTATATCTTCGTACGCACCCGTGAGCTTATCGAAGGTGATATGGTAGTTGCTGTCTTCATCCACCGTTACAGTGCCTTCGAGGTTGCCCATGAGAGCAGATATCACGAGTCGCCCATCGGCAATCTTGTATTTTCCGGTAATCTCCATTGTGGAGCCTTTATAGATCATTGAACCTTGCGCGGCTCCTTCCATTTCCAGTTTGGCATCTCCTGATGAGTTCTCACCGTTATCGGTGGGCGGCAGTTGCCCTTTGTCGGGTTTGTTACAGCCGGCGGCTAAAAGCAAGCCGGAAATTAACAGGATAAATAATCTTTTCATGGTATTAGTTTTTTCAAGAATTACCTACTCCTGCTTTTACGTCGTGTTTCGGCTTGTTCCGACGGAAATACGTAACAGCAAACAAGGGCAATGCCCGTCAGTTGGTTGTCTTAAAACGATTTTAAAATCGGCATGAGTCAAAAAAAGCCAATGCCTATGAAGCAAGAACAACAGTACGATAACTGCTCCGCTCCATCCGATGATATCCTATCTCCTGAAAAGAATCATCTCATGAGAAGAAATAATTCATCGTTTATGAAAATGTATTTACGGGGTCAAAACTACTACCCACCCTATACAAAGGAAATACCCTACCGAGGGTATTTTTTATTTTTTTAGTGAATCAGCCACAAATAAAAAGAGATTGCAGCGCCGAAGGCGCTGCAATCTCTTTTTACCAATCAAACTATTCTCCCATCACCGAATCAACGTAACCTCTCCCTTTGTGCGGTATTTTTCACCATCGGCAAATTCTACTTCGAGGTAGTAATGATACACACCGGCATCTAAGGGTTCTCCTTTGTAAGTACCGTCCCATCCGTCTTTCGTCAGCTCGCCGTTGATGTGATAGACCTCTTGCCCCCACCGGTTGTAGATGCGGAAGTACTTGATTATATAAGCACGCTTCATAGGCAATAACGGACGGAACACATCATTCCTTCCGTCCCCATTCGGCGTAAACGCATTGGGGATGGATACCGTATGATTTATATCTGCCACGGTGAATGCCAGCGAAGCCGTATCCCAACAACCCGCCAGGGTATAGGCAATCACCGTAACGGTAGCCGGTTGATACAAACGTAGGTTCTGTATTTTCTCGCGTTGGTGCGGGAACGATTCCGCAGGACTCCAGGTATGTATCTCATAATAAATATCGGAAGCAGTAGTGAGGCGGATGTATTCACCTCGGTAAGGATCATTCCAATCGGATGTTAAGCTCAGCTCAAAATGTTCAATGCTCACCTTGAACGTGCGCACCACACTATCACAACCATGCACATTGAAAAGCGTATCCTGCACCACCGTATCCTGCAAATAAACCTGTCCGTTCAACACAAACTCTCTACAAGCAATGGTATCATAGGTTCTATAAACCGGATTGTTGGGATAAACGGTAATGTGGATGGTGCGGTAGAGGCTATCGCAACCGTAAGAAGATATAACGGTGTCGTTGAAATGCAAATCCTTGATATAGGTTTTCCCTTCAAAGACCACAAAGCCACATCCTGAAACATCCACCACTGTAGGCAAGGCAGGCGGCAGCACGGTGAGGTCTAAGCTAACAATACTATCGCAGCCCCCAACGGTTTGCAAGGTATCGGTTACGCCGTTTATGGAGGAGGTATAGGTAATGCCGTTGAAGGTATAAGATTCCCCGCTGCAAATGAAAACGGTTTCGGTGCCGGTGAGATAAGGATTGACGATCAGATTCAAGGTTACGATACTATCACAACCCAATGAATTTTTCACCGTATCGCTCACTCCGTTTATGGAGGAAGTATAAACAATGCCGTTGAAGGTATAGGATTGCCCTTGGCAAATGATAACCGTATCCGTTCCTGTCAGGTAAGGATTGACCGTTAAGTTTAAGGTTACAATACTATCACAACCCAATGCTGTTTGCAAAGTATCTGTTGCTGTGTTATTATTTGTGGTGTAGGAAACTCCATTGAACAAATAAGATTGTCCTTGGCAAATGGAAACCGTTTGTGTTCCTGTCAAGTAAGGATTGACGGTTAAGTTCAACGTTACAATACTATCACAACCAAACGCCGTTTGCAAAGTATCTGTTGCTGTGTTGTTAGTCGTTGTATAGGAAATTCCATTGAACAAATAAGATTGTCCTTGGCAGATAGAAACTGTTTGTGTGCCTGTCAGGTAAGGATTAACGGTAAAGTTCAACGTTACGATACTATCACAACCAAGAGCAGTTTGCAAAGTATCCGTTGCTGTGTTATTATTCGTTGTATAGGAAACTCCATTGAACAAATAAGATTGTCCTTGGCAGATAGAAACTGTTTGTGTGCCTGTGAGGTAAGGATTAACGGTTATGTTCAAGGTAACAATACTATCACAACCCAATGCTGTTTGCAAAGTATCTGTTGCTGTGCTATTATTCGTTGTATAGGAAACTCCATTGAACAAATAAGATTGTCCTTGGCAGATGGAAACTGTTTGTGTGCCTGTGAGGTAAGGTGTAACGGTTAAATTCAAGGTAACTACAGAATCGCAACCTGTGCTATTGGAAAGGGTGTCTTGTACACCGTTTACAGAGGATGTATAAGTAATGCCATTGAACACATAGGACTTCCCTTGACAAATGGTGATGTTTCGCGTGCCTGTGAGATAAGGATTAACGGTAAGGTTCAACGTTACAATGCTATCACAACCCAATGCTGTTTGCAAAGTATCTGTTGCTGTGTTGTTATTCGCTGTATAGGCAACTCCATTGAACAAATAAGATTGTCCTTGGCAGATGGAAACTGTTTGTGTGCCTGTCAAGTAAGGATTGACCGTTAAGTTTAAGGTTACAATACTATCACAACCCAATGCTGTTTGCAGAGTATCCGTTGCTGTGTTATTATTCGTTGTATAGGAAATTCCATTAAACAAATAAGATTGCCCTTGGCAGATAGAAACTGTTTGTGTACCTG
>JAEZZY010000056.1 GCA_023418315.1 Bacteroidota bacterium | reverse complement strand
AAGTATAATTGGCTTTGAGATTGGCATCGTAAAAATAATAGCCCGATCCGCTGAAATTGCCTTGGGCAAAGGGTTTTATCAACACATCTATATAAGTTCTCCTCCCCGAAAGCATAAAGGAGCCTTTGTCTTTTACAATCGGCCCTTCTACCGTAAGCCGGGAAGCGATGAGCCCTATGCCGCCTTTCACATGGTATTCTTTCAGGTTGCCTTCATTCATAGACACATCCACCACAGAGGAAAGCCTGCCGCCGTATTGCGCCGGCATGCTTCCTTTTATCAACGTAATGTTTTTCACCGCATCGGAGTTGAACACCGAAAAGAATCCGAATAAATGCCCGGGATTATAGACCACCGCATCATCCAAAAGAATCAGGTTTTGATCGGGACCGCCGCCACGTACATAGAAGCCGGAGTTGCCTTCCCCTGCAGATTGTACGCCCGGCATCAGTTGTAGCGCTTTCAAGATATCCACCTCGCCGAATGCCACCGGCAGTTTTTTCAGATTGGCTACCGACAGGGAAACCGTACCCATGTCCGTAGCCTGCACATTATCTTCAGCCCTTTTATCAGTTACCACCACTTCTTCAAACACGGCCGTATTTTTCATCACCGGGTCATAGCTGCGGCTTTCCGACAGTTGCATTTTCTCTATTACATTCTGATAGCCGGCATAGTTGAAGATAATGGTATAACTGCCCGGTGCCATGCTTACGGAATAAAAACCGTAGGTATTGGTTTGCACGGCAAGGTTCAGCTCCTGCACATATACATTGGCATTGATGAGCGATTCGCCACTTTCACTGTCGCGGATATAGCCGCTGAGCGTTATCTTTTTTTGAGCAAAAGCGGTGGTGGTCAAGAAGGCGAAGAAAAAAATTAAAGCGGGTGGGAGAATCTTCATGGAAAAGGAGATGATTAATTTAAGGTTTCTGTTGTTTCGCCGCAGGTCAGCATTTTATCGCCAAAGTACGGATTGCTGATTTTTTCCTCTTCACTGAGCCAGTGTGCCCCTTTATTGTGGAAGGCCATAGGGCAGTACTGCCGGTAAATGCGCAGGTTTGTGAGATGCGTTGTTTTTATAAGCGCATATACTGCGTCCGATAGGGGTCGGAAAGGAAGGCGTTGCCATTCGGCATCTTTTTTTGCTGTGGCGATATGTCCTGCTTGCGTGTGAATGTTTTGAGTATATTTATAGAGAAGCTGTGTACTGTCTTGGATGAATTGCTGCATGCGTTCTGCGCTGCTTTGAAGGGTTCGTGCCGCTTCGCCGGCCTTATAGGCATCGGAGGCTACTAAGGCATTTTTCAAATCATAATAATCTTCAAGTAGATTTACCAGTATAGCCGTACCCTCATGGCTCAAATTGCTGCTCGGATTTTCTACAACGGCGGCGGCTTCCTGCGAAGACTGTTTTCTTTCCATACGGTTTTCACAAGCCGTAAAAAGAAAGGAAAGGAACAATGATAATCGCAGCAAGCGAAGCATGAGGATTTTTTTTGCAAACCTATTGAAAATTATAGTCTTCAAAGGGTAAAAGGTGAAGGACAATTCTTATTCGAGATCCGGAGGGGCTGTTGCCTCTTTTCTTCAGTAGAACTTTGCGGAGAAAAGCGTTCGTTTAAACCGGCCGCAAAAAAATCTCCTGCATTTCTAACGAATGCAGGAGCGAATAAATAGCGGTTTTGGTTGGTGGTGCGCACTACCTTTTTAGAAAGGCAGGTCGTCCACAGTTTCCGAAGAAGGATTGGAGTAGCCACCGGCGGGTGTCATAGGCTGAGCGGCGGCAGGTGCTTGCTGAAAATGAGCGGTAGAAGGGGCGGCATTTCCGGCACCGGCATCGGCGGGTTCTATTCTCCAGGCATCTAAGTTGGTGATGTAGTTCACTTTGCCATCGCGCTCCCAGCGGTTTCCTTTTATATTGAAATTCACTTTTATGGCATCTCCTTCATTAAAGCGGTCGAGCAGCTCACATTTGCTTTGTACCAATTGCATTTTAGCATAGTTGGTATATATGTTTCCGTTTATTTCTTCGGCAATTTCCATCACAAATTCACGCTTTTTAAAGCTTTCTTTTATCTGCTGCGTGTCATATTTCACGATTAGTTTGCCGGCTAATTCAAAACTCATTTTTTAAAAATTTAAACTTTTAACGATAATCATTAGAATCAGTAAAGATAGCAAAAACCAATGGAAATGAGAGGCGATAAAATTTCCACAATCAATAAAATAAGAAGGCGGAAAAAAAGGAAAAAAGAGAAAGAAGGGAGGCATATGGGGGTCGAACCCACGACCTTCGGAACCACAATCCGACGCTCTAACCAACTGAGCTAATGCCTCCGTGAATTTTTAAAGGACTGCAAAGATAAGCGTTCCGTGGAATTTCCAAACCTGATTTTTTAGGAAGAGGGATACAGTTTTTTTGCAAGAGACGGCAACCTGAATCGGTTTCTTCCGAAATCATAGATATTTTCTTCTCGTTATGTGCATATTATAGCCATGAATATTTAGCTTTGCGCATTATTACATTATTCATTTAAAAAGTCAGACATGTTTATTTTTACTATTGAGCGTATGCGTAAAATGGTGCTTATGTTATTGGCAGTTTGCGCCTTGGCAATTTCTTACCCTACAGATGCTTTTGCACGATTAAAAACAAAAAAGATAACCGTAAATTCCGATCCGGATACGAAGATCTTTGTAGATGGAAAATTAGTGGGTTCCAATACGACTATCATTAAGGTAGAGCCCAACAGCACCGTGAACGTAAAAGTGGAAAAAGTAGGATTTATCACTCTTGAAAGGAATTATATAAATGATGAGCGCCACGACCTTCCTAAAACCGATTACCTGAAACTTGAAAAAGATGATGCTTATGAAAACTCTTTTGTAACCAATCTTGCCAATCAGGATATAGATATTCGTACCAATCATATTGAAGATGACGCTTGGAAGCTGATTAGCCGCATCATCACCAATTCTTTTGATGTAATACAAGTAACGGATAAGGCTACCGGCTACATGTGCACCGCCTGGGTCGTAAAAAACTTTAAAGCGGCAACCATTCGTACCCGCCTTATTATAAAAACCGGTTCTTCCGATCCGCTTACCTATAAAGCCAAATTGGTATCGGAGATAGCACCGGCAGGTACCGCAGCAAGTGCCGATGAATCCTTCCGCTCTTGGGATCGCCTGCTGCGCACCTTTGAAAATGTGGTACCTGATCTTCAAAGCAGACTGGGTAAAAATTAATACTGATTTAAAAGCGACAGGGTAATTCCTGTTTTATAGGGAAGAAAACGGTTCTTAAAATGGATGCCGTTTTCTTCTTTTTTATTCTTCTATTCCCCCGCGAGCAACACCTGCCAGGCTTTTTCCACCTCTCCATGATCCAAAAGCTCTTTGGCATATACATGCAGGGCGTTCAGCTTGGCTTGTTCTTCTTGCTCATAATCGCGTACGATTTGCGCCAAACGATCATCATAGAGCATATCGCTCACTATGGGAATGGAGGCGCTGTTTCCTAAGATACCGAGGTTATTTCCGGTGAGTATTTCGCTTTTGCGAATGCGCTCCGGCAAGGCATCCACCCCTATGCCGAGGCTGGTATTGGGTTTCTGCACTTCAAATACGGCGCTGCCGGATGCCCGGCAATAATAATCGCCGCCCATACGTGCTACCAGGTCTATCTTATGCGGGTCAATTTTTCCTTCCGCATTCAACACCTCATCCTGAATGTGCATACAAAGCACTTCGCAAAGGATAAGATTACCGGCGCCGCCTTCGCTGCCCGTTTCGATTATTTGGTTCACCTTACATTCCAGTTGCACCGGCGATTCCTTCACTCTGAAGGGTTTTACCTTATCGGAGGGTATCGGCGTAAAACCTGCTTTCACAAATTCATTCACTCCTTTAGGGTATTCGCAGCTTGCGAGGTTCATCTGCTGCACCATGTCGTAATTCACAATGTTGATGACTACCTCTTTGGTGGCTTGTGCATTTTGTAAGGTATGTTTGGTGGTATTATCCCGCACGCGGCGCGCCGGCGAAAACACCAGTATCGGCGGTTTGCTGCCGAATACATTGAAAAAACTGAACGGGCTCAAGTTGGGTTCGCCGTTTTCATCTACCGTACTGGCAAAGCATATAGGTCTTGGGCCTACGCTGCCTAAGAGGTAGGCGTGCAGGGCAGCGGTTTTTATCTCACCGGGTATCACTTTCATACTGTAATTTCTTTTAGCTGATAGTTATTAAGGTTGTTAGTTGCTTGTTTTCCATTCGCCTTCCAGTGTTTGCAGTTCTTTTTCATTGCCGGTAAGTGCGGCAAGCCGTTCTATTACACGCTCCACTAAGGCATCGGGACAGGAGGCGCCGGAGGTGATGATGATTTTCAATTGTTCTTTTTGGGGTAAGAAATGCTCGGTTCGCATTTCAGTATGGCTGTGCAGGTTAAAATGGCTGATGGCTTTATCCCACTGAATACAATTTTCATTTTTGATGAAATAAGTAGGCAGTTTTTCTTCGCATAGCTCCACCAGGTGCGAGGTATTGGAACTGTTATAGCCGCCTATCACGATGGCGAGGTCGGCAGGCACTTGCAGCATGGCTTGCACGGCACTTTGGTTGTCGTTGGTAGCATAGCAAAGCGTATCGCGGGTATCGGCAAACCGTGTAGCAAGGTTTTCGGGAGTGAGCGCATGGGTTTCGATCATGATGTTTTTCAGGTAGTCGGAAATACCCTGCGTTTCGCTGGCAAGCATGGTGGTTTGATTGACCACGCCAATGCGCTGCAAATCTTTTTTTACCTCAAAACCTTCGGAATACTGACCGTTAAAATCCCTATAAAACTGCTCTTCCGGTAATATGCCTTTGATGAAGTTGGCTAAGTGAATGGCTTCATTCATATCCTTCACCACTACTGTAGGCGTGTGTGCGCGACTGTGCGAAAAAGTGGCGCGTGTTTCTTCATGCCGGGGCTTGCCATGTACGATAATGGTATAGCCTTCTTTGCCAATCTTCTCTGCACGGTTCCATACTTTTTCTACAAAAGGGCAAGTGGTTTCGTAATGCGAGGGTTCGATATTTTTGGCTCTTAGTTTTTCTTCCAGTTCCAGGGTGGTGCCGAAGGCGGGAACGATTACTATATCCTCTTTGGTAAGTTGCTCCCAGTCTATGAGCAGATTGCCGGAAGTATCCATAATAAAACGTACGCCGAGGTCTTGCAGATCTGCGTTCACCCCAGGGTTGTGGATCATTTCGCTGAGCAGATATACGCGTTTGCCGGGGTTCTCCGCCACAGCGCGGAAAGCGATTTCTATAGCATTCTCCACACCATAGCAAAAGCCGAAATGCCTTGCCAGGATTACCTGCAAAGAACCGATGTTCAGCACCGTAGGGTGAAAGTCCTTTTTCAGCTTATCCGCTGCTTTGCGCTGCTGTTTGATGGCAGTAACGAGCGGGCTTCTGTAATGAACGGGTACGTTGAATGATTTCATTTTTATATAAAATTTATCAGCCGTTTACCTTGACCACCTGCACATCCATACCCGGTTTCACTTGCATAAGCCCGGTGGTGAGTACGGTATCTCCGCTTTTTAATCCTTCCAGTATTTCTACTTTATCTTCCAGGCGGGTGCCTAATTTCACGGTGGTCATTTCGGCTTTTCCGTTGCGGAGTATTACTACTTTTTTATCGCGGGTGGTGGGGATTACGGCTTGTGTAGGGATTAGCAAAGCCTCAGGGCTGCTTTCAAAAGGAATTTTCACTTCGGCAAAAGCGCCTGCCAGCAGCTCTCTGTTGGGATTGGGTACTATGGCTCTTACTTTTATGGTGCGCGTAGCCATATCTGCTCCAGGGTCTATGGAGCTGATGGTGCCTGTACGGTTTCCTTGAATGCCTGCCACGGTAAAGGCAACAGGCATCCCGCTTTTCAGCAGGGAGTGGTATTGTTCGGGTATGGAAAAATCCACTTTCAGCGGATGTACTTGCTGCAATACGGCTATAGTGGTGGCGGGGGATACAATAGCGCCTACGCTAATGCTGCGGATGCCTACAATTCCGTCAAAAGGAGCGATGATCTTGGTGCGGCGCAGCGCAGCCTCTTGTGCGGCTATATCTGCGTCTATAGTGGCAATACCTGTTTGTGTGGCTTCAAAATCCTGCCGGCTGATGCCGCCTATATCCACCAATTCTTTCTGGCGTTCCTGCAGTTTTTGCTGAAGCGCTTTTTGTGCTTTCAATTTTTGTAGCTGCGCCAGGATGTCGGCATCAAAAAGCGTTACCAGCGTTTGTCCTTTCCGCACATAGGTTCCTTCTTTGAAAAGGATATTCGTAATGCGCCCGGTAATTTCGGGATGGATTTCTACTTCTTCATTGGGAAGCAGGGTGCCGCTGGCGCTATAATCCTGTTGAAATGCTTCGGGCTTCAGGACATATACTTCCGCGCTTACGCGGTTGGCTTTGCCGCCGCCTTTTTGCTCCTTTTTTCCTTCGCTGCTGCAAGCCGCAAAAACGGTAAGAAAGCTAAAAATTAATAAAACTATAGTACTCCGGTATGACATCATTTTGCTGAGAACAATTATTTTTAAAACAGGCAAAGATACCTATAATGCCATTCGTCTGTGCTATCGGGCTATAATTAAACATGGTTAATAAAATACAAAAAACGCATTCTTGTTCGCTGCTATCATATTTGAAATCCCGGAAAATGAAACTGTTTAAAATAATTATACTTTTTTCTTTATTGTCAAACCCTGTGTTGGGACAGACCTCGCAGCGCATAGGATACAGAAACGATTTAATGTTTCTGAAAAAGTCTCTTGAAGAAAATTATCCATCGCTTTACAGATTTAAAAGCAAGGCTTTTATAAACAAGCTATTTGACAACTGCATTCAGGAAATAGACAGCGGCATATCCAAGCGAGATTTTTACAAGACACTCAAATTGATATTGAGCAATATTGAAGATGGTCATTTAAGCTGTTCCGCTCCTGACAGCCTGCGACATCAAATTGATGAAAAGGATAAGTATTTCCCATTGTCGCTCTATTTTACAGAGAACAAGGCTTATGTCGATTGTTCAAATTTAAGAGATTTTCCTTCGGGAACAGAAATAACTGAAATTAATGATGTAAGCATCCCTGACATCAGAAAGAAGCTTTTTAATTATATTGTTTCAGATGGCAAGATAAAAACGAAAAAATATTGGATTCTGAATCACTCATTTTGGTTTTATTTTAGTTTAGTTTATGGTCAACATAAGGAATACAAGATTACCTATAAGAATAGCAACGGAAAATTGCAGAAAACTACAGTTAATGCAGCACTCAAAAAAGACATTCAATGCAAGCGTTTGACAGAAAAAGAAAATGATAAGTTAGTTGATTTGAAATTTTTACATCAGAATATTGCCCTATTGACTATCAGAACATTTGCTAATGATGACTTACTAAAATACAATATTGATTTTGCAGGTTTTCTTGATGCTGCTTTTATTGAAATAAAGGAAAAGAAAGTGACCTCCTTAATCATAGACCTTAGAGGAAATGGTGGCGGACGTGATACTTATGGAGCTTTATTATATTCTTATTTGTCGGACACTACATTCCGTTACTATCAACGGCTTGAAACAACTTTTAAAATTTTAGAGGAAAAAGAACATCCGAATTTATCGCTTCAACAACCGAAACACAACTGTTTTTCTGGGAATACATATATCCTGATTAATGGATTGAGCTTTTCGGCAACAAGTGAATTTTGTACCGTTGTAAAAAATAACAACCGGGCTATTTTTATCGGTGAAGAAACAGGAGGAACTTATTGTGGGAATACGTCCGGAAATTTTATCCAAACGGTACTTCCATATTCCCGGTTTACTGTATTCACTCCGACAACAAAATATACCATGTTTACAACAGACAAGAAAAATACGGACAGAGGAATAATACCTGACTACATTATTAAACCGACAATTGAAGATTTAATAAACAAAAAAGATGTACAACTAAATAAAGCTATCGAACTTGGAAGGAATAACAAGCACTCTCAAAAACGTTAGCAGGCAGACAATAGCTTAATTTAATTTTCTGCTATTTAGAATCCCCCCAATTGATTAACCAAAAGCCAAACCATCCACATCGTTTTATACAATGAAATCATATTTTTCTCTGCTGATGTTATTGTTAGTTTGTTCAAATTATTGCCCCGCTCAACATGCGGCCGTATTTGAAAAAAATATTTTCATGCAGCAGAGTGATAGTTTACCGTATAGATTGCTTTTTCCTGCAAACTACAATAAACAACTCCAATATCCACTTGTCGTTTTTTTACATGGTTCCGGTGCGAGAGGTAATGATAATGAAGCACAGCTCACTAACCTGCCGGATATATTTTTAGAGGATTACTACCGCACAACTTTTCCCTGTTTTATTATCGTGCCCCAATGTCCTAAAAAAGATACGTGGGTTAATTTTCCGGACTTCCCCAATAGCCTGAAGGCAACAGATACGCCCACCACGGCTGCACGATTGACACTATTGTTGATAACTGATTTGATGACACAACTGAATATAGATAAACGGCGCATTTACCTGACCGGTTATTCTATGGGAGGCGAAGGGACTTTCGATTTCATCTCCCGAAAACCGGAACTTTTCGCAGCCGCCGTTCCGGTTTGCCCGGTAGCCGATACGGCTAAAGCCACGGTAATCAAGGATAATAATATTTGGATATTCCATGGTGCCGATGACAAGGTAAATAATGTGCACTATTCACGGATGATGGTAAACGCATTAAGATGGCAAGGCGCAGACCCTTCCTATACTGAGTATCCCGGAGTGGGGCATCGGTCATGGACGAAAGCATACCGGGAGCCTGATTTAATCCCTTGGATGTTCAGCAATATTAAAACGCATCATCCTCATACGGATAATAAATTAAGACTTACCCGTCAGGATACGTTGTTAGGCTCCGTAACTCCTGAAAGAATATGGTGGGATGTGCTGCATTATGATTTGCATGTATCTCCACAATTTGAAACAAGGACGATGTCGGGCTATAATATCATCACGTATAAGGTTACAGATACGAACACAGGGAGGATGCAGATTGACTTACAACAACCCTTGAATTTGGATAGCGCTTTGTGGGACAATACGACACTTCTCACATTTTCCAATGAAGAGCATGTATGGTTTTTGAATATGCCTAAGCAAGCCATCGGAACGGAACACACCGTAATCGTATATTATTCCGGCACACCGCATGTAGCCAAATCGCCACCGTGGGACGGAGGCATTACCTGGACAAGAGACAGCCTCAGCAGACCGTGGATAGCGACCAGTTGCCAGCTCACCGGACCCAGTATATGGTATCCTTGCAAAAATCATCAAAGCGATGAACCGGACAGAGGTGCAAGCGTTACTATCACCCTACCGGATACACTTGTAGCTGTTTCAAACGGAAAACTTATAAAAAAACAGACCGGTAAAAACGGTACTATGACTTATAAATGGGAAGTCATCAATCCAATCAATAATTATGGATTATGTTTTTATGTGGGGAAATATATAGAAATCAAAGAACCCTTTACCGGCATCGCGGGAGATTTACCATTACGTTTTTGGGTATTAGATTACAATGTAAAAAAAGCAAAGCAACATTTATTCCCTAATACAAAACAAACGGTTGAGAGCCTGGAATATTGGCTTGGGAAATTTCCTTTTTATGAAGACGGACTCAAAGTCGTGGATGCTCCCTACATCGGAATGGAACATCAGAGTGCCGTAGCTTATGGAAACAGATATAAATATGGCTACAAAGGCAAAGACATATCCGGCACGGGATGGGGTATGAAATACGATATTCTGTTAGTGCATGAACTAGCACACGAATGGTTTGGTAACAGTATTACTACCGAAGATTTAGCGGATAAATGGATACATGAAGGCTTTGCAGGCTATGCCGAAATACTATATTTAGAAAGTCAGTTTGGTAAGCAAGCTGCAAATGAATACCTGATTGCCAAGATGAAAAACATAGAAAACAAAAATCCCATCATTCCCAGATACAATGTAAACGAAACCGGTGGTGCTGATGATTTTTCAAAGGGACGAACGATTGTGCACATGATAAGGCAAATCATAAATGATGATAAAAAATTCCATCAACTTCTGCTAAACATGAATCAACAATTCCACAAGCGAATTACTACATCAAAAGAAATAGAAGCCTTTATTTGTAAAACGGCAGAAATTGATTTCAGCAAATTATTTGAACAATACTTACGTACAGTGCAAATACCGGTATTGGAATACAGCATCGAAAGAAATAAACTCAATTATCGATACACCAATTGCATCAGGAATTTCACTATGCCTATAAAGATATACATCCAAGATGAATCCTATTGGCTTACACCTTCTACCGATTGGCAAGAGGTAAGATTGGACGGGCTTACAAAGCAGAACCTTTTAGAAATTAACCGAAAGTTTTATGTAAAAACAGAGAAGAAAAATACTCCCTGACTCCATTTGCTCCATAACCTCTTCTTTTAACTATCGTCCTTAACTTAGCTTCAAAAGAATATTTATCAACTCAGCTCCACATAGTCTTTGATTTCATTCGGCAGGGCATCTTCTACGATTACTTTACCCAAACCTGTTTGATAGACTAAAAACATTTTTGCTTTGCTTAGGTAATTTTGGGCTTATGTATAGGGGTGAAACATCAACTTTCTAACCGAAGATAATTGCACCCGCTTATAATTAAACATGGTTAAGAAATACAAAATAAGCCTCATCATCACAGGCGTTATGGCGGTGGCGTTCACTGTCATTTTGTTCTTGTTGCCCGATCATCCGGAGCTGGTGAGCGGTTATAGTGATTATGTATTCAAGCCGTTTCAGTCGGTGAGGAATTTCTTGTTCGGAATAGTTCCGTTCAGCATAGGCGATATCCTCTACGTTGTAGGCGGTTTTTTCCTGATTTATATCCCGGGAAAATGGATCTACTATTTGCTGCACTTTCGTAGCCATAAGCATGAATTGGCGCTTTCGCTGATTCGCTCGCTTCATACGCTGAGTATTATTTACATCCTTTTCCTTTTGGGATGGGGCGGCAATTATTACAAACAACCGCTCAGCGCCTACTGGCAATTACAAGAAGATATCCCTATAAACAACAAAGAAATCCTGAAAGAGTTTGATGCTTTTTTAATACAGCAACTTAATCATACCGCTCCCCACTCCATGCCACTGAGTTTTAAACAAACCGACAGCGCCGCCAAAGCATATTATGAAATCTATACCCATCCTAACTCTTATACCACCGGGGTAAAGCCTTCTTTGTTTGGCAACGGGATGGAATATATGCGCATACAGGGTTATTACAATCCATTTACGGGAGAAGCGCAGGTAAATCAACAGCTTCCTTCCTTCATGCTGCCTTTTGTGATATGTCATGAGATGGCGCATCAGCAGGGCATTGCCAGAGAAGAAGATGCCAATCTGCTGGCGTATGCCTTAGGTACGGCGGTTCCGGATGCCCATTTTCACTACTCGGCTTATTTCAATATCTGGCTCTATACACACAGAAAATTGCACATGGCAGATTCCACAGCGGCAAATGAACTAAAAGCACAACTGAACCCTATTACTTTAGCACATATTGACGAACTCATCGCTCTGCGAAAAAAATATGCCTCGAATATGAGCCACTACACCGCCGGTATCTATGATGGCTATCTGAAACTGCATCGTCAAAACGAAGGCATACGCAGCTATAGCCGTGTGTGGCACAGTGCGTGGGCTTTGGAGGAAAAACGAAAGCAGCATAGGGAGCAGAAAATGCTTATCCCTTAGGCAGTAAGTAAGCTGTGGAAAGCCGGAGACTTTTTAAAATGCAGATCAAGAGGACTGCCTTTCGGCAAATACTTCGTTAAGGTCCAGAACAAAACCGGGAAGTACATCCGTCGTTACCTCATTGCCTATAGTGAGCATCCGCTGTGGCTGAAACCTGCCTTGGGCATCTAAGATATACCGGAAAAAAGTTTGCTCGCTGGGATGAATGATCCAGTATTCCTTCACTCCGGCTTCTTCATATACTTCGTATTTGTTGTGCAGTTCTTTTTTATTGTTGCCGGGTGATAAGATTTCCACTACAATATCCGGGGCGCCGATGCAGCCGCGCTCGTCTATCTTAGCCGGGTCGCACACTACGCAGATGTCGGGTTGCAGCACGGTAAGGATGTGGTGGTCGTTTTTGGATGTTCGGGGCAGGCGCACATCAAAAGGCGCGGTGAATACTTCACAAGGCTTATCGTCCAAGTAGTATAAAAGACGTTTGTTCACTACCTGAGAAACCCGTTGATGATGAGTAGAAGGCGCAGGACTCATTTTAAAGAGTTTTCCCTTTATGATTTCAAAGCGTTCTTGTATAGTCCATTTCAGATAGTCGGCATAGGTATAATTGCCGTAGCTCATGTCGGGTTCGTTTAGCATCGTTTCTTCCATATCGCTAAGCATTTAATGCCTATAAAATTACTAAAAACAAAAAACACGCAGGAAGGGACTCCAGCGTGTTTTGCATATTTTTATGGGAAGGCTGTTAATGATGATGATGGGCATCATGCGCATTCGGCAGCTTGAAAAATTCTTCTTCGCCTACTGTTTTTGTTTCTATTTCAAACTGTCCTTCCAGCCAGGTAAACAAGCGGTCGAATAATATACGGCGATAAGTTTCGTCCATCGTTTTTTCATCTTTCATTACCTTTTGCATGTAGCTGTCCAGCCACGGAGCATCATCACCGGTTTCCATTCCGAAATAGCCCAATACTCTTCCTTTGATATCCTCTACCACTTCCTCTTTGGTTACCTGAATGCCGTTTTCGAGGATTATTTTATCGGAGATAAGCGTCCAGCGCAGTTGATGGTCGAAGGAAGGAAACTCTTTTTCTACCTCGGCTTCGCTGCGGGGTTTCTCTTGTCCTTCTTTCATCCAGCGTTTCAGAAAAGGAACAGGCAGTTCTATATTCGTATTGTGAACCAGCAATTCATAGATTTCGTTGTGCAGGCGTTCTTTGGAAATACGGATGTATTCTTTTGCTAATTCGCTTTTCAGTTTTTCTTTAAATCCTGCTTCGTCTTTGATGTCGTCATTTGGGAATACTTGTGCAAACAATTCTGCATCCAGTTCGCGCGGCACTAACAGTCCTACCTTGGTAAGGGTAAGTTTGTAAAAGTTGTCTGCGGCTTCAGTGCCTTGTTTCAACGGGTCTTTCAGGAAGGCTGCCAGTTCCTCGCCTTCTGCTATTTCCGAAGGTTTTAGCACCAGTGTATCATTGGCTTTTTTGCCCATCAGCAGCTCTTGCAGCTTGGCGGGGAGTTTTTCCAGCAATACGGTATCTTCTGTTTTTTGGCTTTCTGTAGCTACATTTCCTTCTGCATCGCAAAGCTCGTAGGTGGTGTAGAGGATATCGTCTTTAGAGCTTACGGTTTCCTGATCTTCCACCTTGCCATAGCGGCGGCGAATGCGGTCGGTTTCATCTGCTACCATTTTATCCGACACTTCGATTTCGTAGTGGGTAAGTTTGGTTTTGTTTTGAAGCGGGGTAATGTCAAAATCCGGTTTCAAGCCTATTTCAAAATCAAAATCGGCATCGCCGGGGTTGTTCATATCTATGTTTAGCGGCTCTCCTGCTGGCATCACCATAGGCTGTGCGAAGATGGCGAGTTTTTCGTTGCGCAGGTACTCTTCCAGTTGTTTGCCTGCGGTGCGTAGTACTTCGTCGCCAAACAAAGATTGACCATACATTTTGCGTACCATTCCCGCAGGTACCATTCCCTTGCGGAAGCCCGGTACATTCGCTTGTTTTGCGTATTGTTTCAGCGATTTTTCAAACGAAGGCATGTAGTCGTCCTTCGTCAGCTTCACAGTGATTTTATCATGCAGCTTGCCGATATTCTCTCTTGTAACCGTTGCCATTTTTTTGTTTCTGTTTTTTGTTATTTTAAATCAAACAGTCCCGCTTTTGAGTAGCAGGACTGAAAACATCCGTGCGGGTGGAGGGACTCGAACCCCCATGCCTCGCGGCACTAGATCCTAAGTCTAGCGTGTCTACCAATTTCACCACACCCGCAAAAGGGATGCAAAGGTAGGTTTTTTTTGATTTGAATTAATTTTATTTTCGGAAGTCATTAGCCTGTTGCTGCCGCCTATAAGCCGGGGCTATTTTAGCTTTAATCCTACTAAATACAATTTAGAAAAAACAGTAACTATTTGTATTTTGATGAGCTATGATCACCCGAATCCATCACCTTACCAGAGGGCTGGCTCATCTGTTTTACCCGCAGCTTTGCGAAGCCTGCAACAAGCCTTTGCTACAACAAGAAAAAACCTTGTGTATCGGTTGCGAGCACTGTTTGCCTTATACGCAGTACCATTCGGTGGAAGATAATGAAACAACCCTGCGCCTGGCGGGAAGGTTTCCGTTCCGGTATGCTACGTCGCTTGCGTATTTTACCGAAGAAAATAGCTTGCAACACCTCCTGCACCGATTGAAATACAAGGAACGCCAAGGCATTGGTATTTTCTTAGGGAGGCAACTGGGCACTGCCCTAAAACCGCTCCATTGGCAACCGGACGCCATTGTGCCGGTACCGTTATATCCAAAGAAATTAGCGAAACGCGGCTTCAACCAAAGTGAATTAATCGCCGAAGGGATAAGCGAAGCGCTGGATATTCCCGTATGGAAGCAAGCCTTGCAACGCGTGAAAAACACCGGCACCCAAACCGACAAAACCCGCCAGGAGCGGATAGAAAATGTGCAAGACGCATTCCGGCTGCAAAGCGAAAACATAGGGAGCAATCAACATATTCTGCTGGTAGATGACGTACTCACCACCGGCGCCACGCTGGAAGCCTGTGCCCGCGAACTGCTGAAAGCAAAAGGCATAACGGTGAGTATTGCTACAATCGGCATAGCGGTATAGCCTTGAGCGTATCTCCAAACATACTTTTTACTCTCTGCTTTCTGCCCTATTTTTGCCCTTCAAAATATTCCAGATGAAATTTATCGCACATATCAACATCATGCCGCTCAAAGAACTATTGGACCCGCAGGGGAAAGCCGTGAACGGCAGTCTGCACAATCTGGGCTTGCATCAGGTGCAGGATGTGCGCATCGGCAAGCATATAACGCTGAGCCTGGAAGCTGCCGATAAAACGGAAGCCGAACAACTCACTACCGAAGCCTGCAAAAAACTGCTTGCCAACCAGGTGATGGAAGCGTTTGACTTTACGGTGATGGAAGCATAAACCGCTCCGCCATGCGTCTGTACCTTGTTCCATCTCCCATAGGCAACCTCGGCGATATCACCTATCGTGCCGTGGAGGTATTGAAAAATGCGGATACCCTGCTTTGCGAAGACACCCGCACCAGTTATATCCTGCTGAAACATTATTGTATCCAGAAACCGCTCACTCCCTATCATCAGCACAACGAGCATAAGGTGCTGCAGCATTTAATAGACGAACTCAAAAGCGGAAAAACACTTGCCCTCCTCACCGATGCCGGTACGCCGGGTATTTCAGACCCCGGTTTTTTGCTGGTGCGGGAATGCCTGCGGGAAAATATCCCCGTGGAGTGCCTGCCGGGCGCTACAGCCTTTGTGCCTGCTATCGTGCAAAGTGGGATTCCCTGCAACCGTTTTGTGTTTGAAGGATTTTTACCTTTAAAAAAAGGACGGCAAACCGCCCTGAAGCAACTGGCGGAGGAAGAGCGTACTATCCTTCTCTATGAAAGCCCCCACCGTTTGGTAAAGACATTGAAAGAATTGGCCGACTTCTTAGGCACGGAGCGCACAGCCGCCGTCTGTCGCGAGCTGACCAAGATGTTTGAAGAAACGAGAAAAGATACGCTGCACCACCTGGCTGCATATTATGAAACCCACGCTCCCAAAGGAGAAATTGTGTTGGTGATAGAGGGAAAAAATTAAAACAAGCGCTTATTTTTCCTGATACTCATCAGGTATTCATTCAAATCGGCGGAAGGCCTCAGCAAAAGCAGCATTACCATATAGACCGTCATCATAATGGCAGTGCGCATTACGGCATCTATCACCGGCGGAAGGCGGAAGGGAATAAAATACACGGCTAAGGCAGCGGCAATACCCGCCACTACCACCCCCAGGCTTTTGCGGGAGAAGGGTTGCAGGCGCATCTTCACCCATAGGAATACCATCTTGCAGATATTGAAAATAATAAGCGCCAGCGTAGCGCCCCAGGCAGCACCGTAAATGCCCCAGGCAGGGATAAGCAACCAAAGAAGTAAAAACATCATCCCTATAAGCAGCACCGAAATCCGGAAATTGAATTTATAGTATTTGGAGATGCTGATGACTTCATTATTCAAGCCCGAAGCCATATCCACCCACCTGCCCAGAATGAGTATGGGCACTACATAGAATAAAGAGGAAAAGCCATCGCCGAGTATCTCCAGCAGGTTCGGCATGTTCATAATAATGATGACTGCCATAGCGGTGGCGGCTATCAGGATGTTGATTCCCCCGCGTTTAAACAGTTCTTTCATTCTCGCTATATCACCGCTTTCATAGGACTTGGCAAGATCTGCCAGCGATGCGGTGGACATAGCGCGGTAGGGTATCACCAGAATGGTCATGATGAATACCGCAATGCTATACACCCCTGCCGTACTCATCCCTTCCTTATCCAGCGGGGCGATCATCAAGTTGTCTATCAACCCCATCAGGCTCAGCGTAATGCCCATGAGCATGTGATACCAGGCAAAATGAACCAGTTCCTTCCTTTCCGTACGGGTAAAGACGCTCCAGTCGAAACTCAGCGAAAACCCGCCTGCTTTCTTGCACAGCAGCCACAGTACCAGCACCGGCAGGATGTGGACCAGCACCGTTGCCACCATCAGCACATCAAAACCAATCCATTCAAAAATATAAAGCACAATCAGCAACAAGCTCAACAAACGCAACACGATTTCCTTCACAAAAACGGATTGTGCCACCTTCACCCTGCTGTGTAGATAGTATTCCAGCACGCCTATGAGGGAGTAAAATAAAGTGCATAGCGGCAGTAATATAAAATACCGATCGCCATAGAGGATGTCGGAAGCATCCCTATACAAAATATGGAGAAGAGGGGTTTTGAAAATAAAATAGAAAACAGATAAAAACGTAGTAATCAATACCGGAATGCTCAGGCAAACGCCAAGGAGCGCGGGGCGTTTTGCATGTCCTATAGGGTATTTATGAATAAGGATGGAGATGACCGAAGGCATTCCCACCATAGTAATTTGCGAAGCCACAATCGCCTGAATAAGAATCATACGATTGAAGCCCAGCTCCTGCTTGGAAAGGTATTTGGTAGAAAGCAGAATAGTGGCAGCCCCTATCAACGCTCCTAAAAAAATAACCAATGTGGACTTTACCGACTGCCTGAAAACAATACCCATAATTGCACGATGGTCAAAATTATAATAACTAAATCGGAAAGGCAAAGGAGTGATTGGTTGAATAGTTGATGGGTTGAATAGTTGATTGCGCTAATTTGCCGTAAAGGGAGAAATAGGAAAGCTGCGATAATTTGCTGGCATCAAAAAACCGAAAACCGAAAATTCGAAAAAGGAATTTCCAAACCGCTTATATTCATTCATCCTCTGCGATAATCTGCGTCATCTGCGGGACACCAGAAACCAAAGGATGAAATTCCCTACGGCAAGCCCCAAACAGCTTATACTCATGCGTCCTCTGCGATAATCTGCGTCCTCTGCGGGACACCAAAAACCAAGGGACGAAAATTCCCTAAGGCAAGCCCCCAAACCGTTTATGCTCATTCATCCTCTGCGCAAATCCGCGTCATCTGCGGGACACCAGAAAATCGAAAAATCGACGGACGAAATTCCTAACAAGCTCATAGCCACCACCAAGCGCTGGCATTATCTTTTTGGACGAATAGTAACAAAATTCCCTCCTCATGAAATATTCATCCCAAATCATACAGATAGCCGTATTAACGCTCCTCATCCCTATGTTTCTTTCCTGCGTGAGCAATAAAAAATACTTGAGCATGAAAGGAAAGGCAGCACGATTGCGCGTGGACAGCGCACGACTTGCCAATCAGATATACAGCCTGCAAAACCGTGTAGGACAAGTAGAATCCGAAAATCTGCGCGCCAGCGCTACCATCAGCGAAAATGAAGAACAAATTGCTTCCCAGCAAGAGCGGCTGCAGCAACTGCAAGAATTAATAAACAGACAGCATCAGAAAACGGAAGCGCTGCGCAAAAAAATAGCCGACGCCCTGGTAAATTTCGGTGCCAACGAATTGACCGTATCGCAAAAAAACGGAAAAGTATATGTGAGCATGCAGGAAAGCCTGCTCTTCCCCTCAGGAAGCGCTGCGGTAAATCCCAGAGGCAAAGAAGCGCTCAGCACCCTGGCTACGGCACTCAACCAAAACCCAGATATCAACATCCTTGTAGAAGGACATACCGACTCCATACCCATCAGCAAAACCTATCAGGATAATCTTGCCCTGAGCGTAGCCCGCTCCACAGCCATTGCAAGGATATTGATACGAGATTATAGTATCCGCTGCACGCATTACCGCCAGCGGAAGAGGAGAAAACGAACCGATTGCCAGCAACAGCACCCCCGAAGGACGGGCACAAAACCGACGTACCGAGATTATTCTGGAGCCTAAGCTGGATGAATTAATGAACCTCATCCGGTCAAACGGATAAGGATGGGCTATAGGAAGAATAAAATACCTTTGCGCTTAAATTTTCTATTCATGAATTGGCTCATCCTCATCGTGGCAGGTTTGTTTGAAGTGGGCTTCACCACATGCCTCAGCAAAGCAAAAGAAACCACAGGCGTTACCTCCCTCTATTGGCTCGCAGGTTTTTTCATCAGTCTTATCATTAGCATGTACCTGCTTTACAAAGCCACTCAAGCCCTTCCTATGGGTACGGCTTATGCCGTATGGACAGGCGTAGGCGCGGTAGGCACGGTGGTGGTAGGCATTTTGTTTTTTAAAGAACCGGCTACCTTTATGCGGTTGTTCTTTATTACCACACTCATAGGCTCTATCATAGGCTTGAAGGCGGTAGCACATTAAGGAATAGGATTCTTTTCGTAAGCAATCTACCTTTCCACTAATCAACCATTTCCACCTACCTTTGGCGCGTTTCAACATTTTTTATTTTTTATGCAACCAAAGTATCCTAAAGATACCTACAATGTGATGAGCGAAATGGTGCTGCCCAATGATACCAATACCTTGGGCAATTTGATGGGCGGCAGATTGCTCTATATGATGGACATCAGCTCTGCCATCTCTGCCATGAAGCATTGCAATTGTCCGGTAGTAACCGCTTCCGTAGATAATGTATCCTTCAACAATCCGGTGAAGCTGGGCAATCTGCTCATTATTGAGAGCCGCGTTACCCGTTCTTTCAATTCATCTATGGAAGTCTTTCTGAGAGTATGGGGCGAAGACCTGCAATCGCGTTATAAATACCTCACCAATGAAGCTTATTTTACTTTTGTGGCGCTGGACCCACACGGTAAGCCCCGCAAAGTAGATCCCATCACTCCCGAAACGGAGGAAGACAAAACCATGTTTGACGGAGCCCTGAGAAGAAGGCAACTACGCTTGATTCTCGGCGGAAAAATGAAACCCGATGAAGCAGGCGAATTAAAATCGTTGTTTATGCAGTAAAACAGCGGAGATAATGAACAGTGCGGACCAGCTTTTTAGAGATTAATTCATTTAACGCTTTTATAAGCTTATCACCCCCATAAAAAATCAATAGATGCCCGACAGAACCCAAGCACCCAAGATACACGATGCCATAGACTTCAACTATATATTACCGCCTTTGCAGCAAACGGTGATGCAAAACGGGATCACGCTCCACTGGCTGAATGCCGGTGTGCAGGATGTGATAGAGGTGGATTGGGTTTTTCCGGCGGGTATATGGTATGAACCGAAGCCCGGTGTAGCACAGTCCACCGCAGCCTTGCTGAAAAACGGAACCCTTCGGCGCAGCGCACAAGCTATAAACGAAGCCTTTGAATTTTACGGAGCCAATTTGCAAGTAAGTTGCGGAAACGATTTTGTGATCGTGTCGCTTTTTACGCTTAGCAAGCATTTGCCTAAGCTGCTGCCCGTAGTGCACGAGGTTTTGCTCCATTCCATTTTTCCCGAAGAAGAACTGGCTTTGTACCGGCAAAATACTATTCAGAAATTAGCCGTAAGCCTTAGGCAATGCGAATTTGTAGCCAACCAAAAAATAGACGCGGCTATCTTCGGCGAAGCGCATCCCTATGGTCGTTATTCTAAAGAAAAAGATATAAACGCCTTGCAACGGCAAGATTTGCTGGATTATTATTCATCGCGTTTCAACCTGTCACAGGCGCATCTTTTTATAAGCGGAAAAATAAGCGATAAAGAACTAAAAGCCGTGGAAGAGGTGTTCGGGAAAACGGAATTGACCGCCCAACCGGCTATGCTGCACAGTTTTGAAAAACAACCCTCTGCGGAACGAAAGCAGTATATAACCAATGACCCGAACGGGGTGCAAGGCGCCATCCGCATAGGGCGGGAATTCATCAACCGTCATCATGAAGATTTTGCGCCGATGGTGGTGCTGAATACCCTATTCGGCGGCTATTTCGGCTCGCGGCTCATGAGCAATATCCGCGAAGACAAAGGCTATACCTATGGTATTTATAGTGCACAATCGCCGTTCCGGCACGGCGGCACTTTAACCATCCATACGGAAGTGGGCAGGGATGTGATCGAAAAAGCCGTAAACGAAATTTATTTTGAAATGGACAGGCTATGTACGGAGCAAGTGGGAGAAGAAGAACTGCTGCTGGTGAAGAACTACCTGCTCGGTAATCTGCTCGGCGATCTCGATGGACCTTTTCACATCATCCAACGCTGGCGCAGCCTTATCCTGAACGGGCTTACCATTGATCATTTTAACAGGAACATAGGCATTTATAAAACCGTTACAGCTAAGGAATTGCAACAACTCGCCCGCAAATATTGGCAGAAAGAGGATTTTTATGAATTGGTAGTGGTATAGGGAAATACTTTTTATTCCGTAACTTAAAGCATGAAATCATTTGCATTGCCTGCCTTATTTGTCGGAATGTTTTTTCTTTCCCATTGCAGCAATGCGCAAAAAAAGAAATCCATGGATACAGCACACAACAACAATCCTTATTACAGCCGCACGGATACCACGCACCTGGATGTGAGCGATGCCGAATGGAAAAAAATACTTCCTGCCGAGGTTTACCACATTGCCCGCGAACAAGGTACGGAATATGCCTTTACCGGAAAATACTGGAATGCCGACGCAAAGGGCGATTATTACTGCGCCGTATGCGGCAATCATCTTTTTAAATCGGATGCGAAATTTGCCAGCAGTTGCGGATGGCCCAGCTTTTACGAACCTATTCGGGAAAAATCTGTCCTCTATAAAGAAGACAACAGCCACGGCATGCACCGTATCGAAGTGGAATGCGGGCGTTGCAATTCCCATCTCGGTCATATTTTCGACGATGGGCCGGCACCTACCTACAAGCGTTTTTGTATGAACTCGGCAGTGCTGGATTTTGTGCCGGAAAAATAAAGGAATTATAGGCTTTTACAACAACAAGATAGACAGGATATAATCTGCCAGCAGAATCAAAATGCAGCTTACCACCACCGACGTAGTGGAAGCGCGTCCGATTTCCAAAGCGCCGCCTTTTACATGATAACCATAGTAAGCAGGGATGGCGGAAAGGATAAATGCAAAGACACCGGCCTTAGTAAGCGCAAAGAAAATATTATAGGGAAGAAAGCCCGAAATAAGCCCTTGTTGAAACTGCTCTTTAGACAAGATACTGGAAAACATGCCCGCTATATAACCGCCTAAAATGGTAACGGCTATGGACAACACAATCAGACAAGGCACCATAATCAACGCTGCTATAATCTTAGGAAGTACCAGATAGGTCTTGGTATTGATACCCATAATTTCGAGTGCATCTATTTGTTCGCTCACCCGCATATTGCCCAGTTCGGAAGCGATTTTAGAACCTACCACGCCTGCCAGCACGATGCACACTACGGTAGGCGATAGCTCCAGGATAGCCGAGTCTCTTACGATACCGGCGATTACCGGCTTCGGCACCAGCGGGCTTACCAACTGATAGGCCGTTTGGATGGTGAGCACCATGCCCAGAAACATGGAAATAATCAGCACAATGGGCAGCGAGCGAATACCAATATCATTGCATTGCTCCATAAACTCCTTCCAGTAAACCTTTGCATTTTCCGGTTTGGCAATGCCTTCTTTCAGCATGAGGGAAAATGCGCCGAAGTGTTCTAAAAATCTTTTTATCATAACAGCTTACTACAAATGTAGGATGTCTGTATCAATTAAAAATCTGCACATAATGCTGAATGCACCGCGCACGATTCTTAATTTCCTTATCATCTATGCCAACAATATTGTTTATAGAGATTTTGGGCATCATAGGGAAATTCGCTTTGCGGAAATAAGAAATGAAGTAACCGGGTTCTTTATTTTTCCAGCCGCAGTTCTTTTATCACACATTCTTTATCTTCTTCCTTCACCACAAGGTATAGCCGGTACACCCCTTTATCGGTAGCCAGTTTCCCTATGGCAAATTGATGGTCGCCCCTATCGCCGCTGCGTTCTATAGTAGCCTGTTTGGAGGGGTTTTTTTCAAAAAAATCATGGAGAATCATTGATGCCTGCGCTTGGCTATAAGTAGCCTGGCCGCCCGGCAAGCTTAAAGAAAGATTAGCATCAAAATACCCGGATACCGCAGAGGCATTGCCTTTTGCAAGCTGCTGACGGATAAGATCAATACAATTTCCAGCATAAGAAATGTAGGAAAGGAAAGAAAAGCTAAGGATTAAGACGATATATTTTTTTAGGAAATTCATGAACGAAAATGCACTATTCACGCCAACAAGATAAGGATTATCTAAAAATATGCCACTTCTTGTGCCCTGCTGATTAATTTTGCGCCATGACGAAAAAAGTTATGCTCATCATAATGGACGGATGGGGGCACGGACAAATACCTTCCTCCGATGCCATTGCCAACGCCCATGTTCCCTATGTGAAATCACTTTATACCCAATACCCTCATACCCAGCTCATCACCTGCGGAGAAGCAGTAGGCTTGCCCGACGGACAAATGGGCAATTCCGAAGTAGGGCACCTCAATATAGGCGCGGGAAGAATCGTCTATCAAGAGTTACAACGCATCAACGTAGCCGTGCGGGATGGAGAGCTGGAGAAAAATCCGGTGTTACATACGTTGTTTGATGTAGCCAAAGCACAAGATAAAACCGTGCATTTTATAGGGCTGGTAAGTGATGGCGGCGTGCATTCCCATATCAATCATATCAAAGCGCTTACCTCGCTGGCCTGGAAAAATGAAGTGCCTAAAGTAGCCGTTCATGCCTTTACGGATGGTCGCGATACCGATCCCAAAAGCGGACTTCAATATATCGCCGAACTGGAAGAACACCTGAAAATGACCGGCGGCAGACTGGCTACCGTATGCGGGCGTTATTATGCTATGGACAGGGATAAACGATGGGAGCGGGTAAAGATTGCCTATGACGCGCTTACGAAAGGAGTAGGCTTACACACACAAGATGCCCTGGCCGCTATCCAAAATTCCTACAACGAAGAAGTAACGGATGAATTTATCAAACCCATTATTATCTGTGATGAAGACAACCAACCCGTGGCACTTATCGAAGAAGGCGATATTGTCATTTGCTTTAACTTCCGTACCGACAGATGCCGCGAGATCACGGTAGCGCTCACTCAGCAGGCTTTTCCCGAGCATGGGATGGAGCCGCTGCAACTGCATTATGCCACCATGACGGAGTACGACGCCACCTACAAAAATATAGGCGTCTTCTTCCATAATGATAACCTGACCAATACCCTCGGCGAAGTGATGGAGAAAAATCATCGGAAACAAATCCGCATAGCCGAAACCGAAAAATATCCGCATGTTACTTTTTTCTTCAGCGGCGGTAGGGAAAAGGAATTTGAAGGAGAAAAACGCATCATGATTCCTTCCCCCAAAACGGTGCCTACTTACGATCTGAAACCCGAAATGAGCGCTATAGAAATGAAGGAAGCCATCCTTCCCGAAATAAAAACACAATGGGCGGATTTCATTTGCCTCAACTTTGCCAATGCGGATATGGTGGGGCATACGGGCGTATGGGAAGCCGTAGTAAAAGCCGTAGAAACGGTGGATAAATGTGTGAGCGAAATCGTACCTATAGCTTTGGAAAACGGCTATACCGTCTTCCTCACTGCCGACCATGGCAATGCCGATTATATGGTGAATGACGATGGCTCGCCCAATACCGCACATACCCTCAATCCGGTGCCGCTATTCCTTATCTCCAAAGATTTTCAAGGCACTATAAAACCCGGTAAACTGGGCGATATAGCGCCTACCATCCTGCACTACATGGGCTTGGAAATACCGGCGGAAATGAGCGGAGAAGTGTTAGTGTAGAACGGGCAGGCAAGTTTTTAGAAATCAAATTTCAAAGCTCGAAGTGGAGAATAGAAAAGCCACAACAATATAAACAGTAATTTTGCACCCCTTAATCAATTCCTTTTATGACTACCCTTAGTGCCAAAACGCTTGATCTTGCCGCATTTGAAAAGATAGTATTGCAAAAAGAAGAGCTGCGCATTGATGATGCCGCCATCCAAAACGTGGTGGATAGCTTTGAGTTTCTGAAAAAATTTTCCGATGACAAGCTGATATACGGCATCAATACCGGTTTTGGACCTATGGCGCAATACCGCATTGAGGATACCGACCGGAAAGCCTTGCAGTATAATCTGATCCGCAGCCACTGCTCCGGCATGGGACAATTGCTTACAGAGCAGCAATGCCGCGCTACCTTGCTGGCACGCATGAATACGTTGTTGCTTGGCTATTCCGGAGTGCACGTCAGCACCATCACCCTGATGGCGAACCTGCTCAATGCCGGAGCCTATCCTTGCATTTATGCACACGGCGGTGTGGGTGCAAGCGGCGATTTGGTGCAGTTGGCACATCTTGCTCTTGGCTTGATCGGGGAAGGAAATTTCTGGTTTGAAGGCAAGGTAACCCCGGCGAAGCACGTGTTCCAAACCCTTAACCTTCATCCGTTGGAAATACACATCCGTGAAGGATTGGGGCTGCTGAACGGTACTTCTGCGATGACCGGTATAGGGGCTATAAATGTGCTTCATGCCCGCAAACTCATCACCGGGCAAATTCTTTTTTCTCTGATGGTGAATGAAATCATGCAAGCCTATGACGACCATTTTTCGGAAGAACTGAATAAGGTAAAACTGCATCCCGGACAACAAATGGTTGCCAAAGCCATGCGCGCCATTTCCAAAAAAAGCGGATTGCTCCGCAAACGCCACGAACATCTTTATGATAAAAAAGTAACGGAAGAAGTGATAGAGGATAAGGTGCAGGAATATTATTCGCTGCGTTGTGTGCCACAAATCTTGGGGCCGGTGTATGATACGATTGAAAATGCCGCGCGGGTCATCACCGGCGAGCTGAACTCGGTAAACGACAACCCGGTGATTGACAAAGAAAGCAAGAATGTTTTTCACGGAGGCAACTTCCACGGCGACTATACAGCGCTGGAAATGGACAAACTCAAAATTGCCGTTACCAAGCTTTCCATGCTTGCAGAACGCCAACTGAATTTTTTGCTCAATCATCATCTCAATAAAAAACTGCCGCCTTTCATTAACAGGGGAAGGCTTGGATTGAACTTCGGCATACAGGGAATGCAATACCCTGCTGTATCCAATGTAGCTGAAAACCAGACGCTGAGCAATCCTATGTACATCCACAGCATTTCCAACAACAACGACAATCAGGACATAGTGAGCATGGGCTGCAATGCCGCGCAGATGTGCGCCCGGGTGATTGAAAATTCTTTTGAGGTTTTATCCGTTCATGCAATGGCTATTGTGCAAGCCATTACCCACCTTGGCTATCAGGATAAATTATCGCCTGCCACCAAATGGATGTATGATGAAATCTCGGCGCTCTCCCCTGCTTTTGCAGAAGATGAAGCATCCAGCGAACGTTTCCTGCATATTAAAAACTGGCTGATGGAAACCGAAGTGGGCGCTAAGATGAAAGCCTTGCTGGGCTTCGATACCTGGCAACTTGTGGAGATAAAATAAAGACATATCTGCGAAAATTTCCTTTCCGGTTTTTCTCCTATTTTATATTCGGAGACCTCGTTTAAAAAACCGTTCGTTATAGGGACTTTTCCTTGCTTCTTCAACGGGCGAAAACACTATCAAGTGTATGACGGTAATAAGTGAGAACTATAGAATCCTTATCTACCGTTCCTCCGTTTTCTACATGCAACACATCATTCGGTGCTTGCACTAAATAAGTACAAGGATAGCCGAACGTGAGGCGGTAAGCATTGATATAAGTTTGTGGAATGGAAATGAACCGCATCCTTCCAACATCAGGATAAAACGCTTTGATATCCTCTCCTATCTCCTGCGGGCTATCATAGGTAACATAGAGAAAATCCACGTTTTTATATTCTTTAGACAGCTTGATAAAAGTCTTCATCTCCGATTTGCAGGGTGGGCAGCCCCGGAAACCGAAGCGTATAACGGCAGCACGGCTAATCGCGTTGAAATCAAATTCCTTCCCTGTTATATCTTTCCATTTGCCTATTGGCGGGAATGGATCTGTAGTAACACGTTTATTAAATTCATAGATATTATTATGCAAAAATTTACCCGCGGAATCTTTTGCGGATCTTGTGGTTTGCGCTATGCAGTGGGCAGACAAGAATAGGCACCATCCAAACATAAAAAGCTGTTTCATACGCGAAATATTTATAAAGCTACTAAACCCACTTCATTTGACTAAGCACTTAACCAATGCTGCTCGACGAGGTGTACACTCCTGCTTTTACCTGCCTATGAGGGAATATGAATCGTTACTACCGTCCCTTTTCCTGGTGCACTGTCCCATTCTACCGCACCGCTTAGGTAAGCCATTCTGCTTTGTACATTTTGCAGCCCGATACCGGAAAAATGCTCCATATTTCCTGTGTCAAAACCTTTACCGTTATCTTCTATCGTTACCGACAGTCCGTCTTCATCTTTTATCAGCGCTAAGGTAAGGCGGGAGGCTTCTGCATGTTTTATTACATTATTCACACATTCCTGTATGACGCGGTAGAGAATGACTTCCTTGTTGGTTTCTAAGGATTCGTTGAGTCCGTCGCTGTAAAAATCCACCTGCAGCACACGGTGGTCTATCTGGCTGATGAAGCTGCGTATAGCGCTTGCCAGTCCGGAGCGTAATAAGGTATTCGATATCATATTGTGCGATACGCTACGCACTTCTTTGCAGCTTTCATCCACCAAGGCAAGCACCCGTTCAAAAGCGGCAATCTGCTCTTTATCGTTGAAAGGGATTTCGCGTTGCAGGGTAGATAGGTTGATTTTGGCGGCGCTTATGGTTTGCCCCACCCCATCATGCAAGTCGCTGGCTATGCGCTTTCGTTCTTTTTCTTCTGCTTCTATGACGGCTTCAAACTGCCGTTGTTTTTCTCCGGCAAGTTTTTCATCCATTTCTTTCTGCTTCTTTATTTTGTACTTGGTGTGAAAGTATAAATAGGTTAAGCTCAATATCAGCAAAGCCAGTACCGATGCGGTGGTCAGCAGGTTGCGGTCTTTTATCAATTCGGCGTTTTCCCGTTCTTTTTTTTCCGATTCATAAAGGGTGCGGTAGTGGGCAATTCTATTTGCGGTTTGTTTTTTAAAGATAGAATCCCGGATTCGGTCATAGAGTTTAAAGGTCTGATAGGTTTTGCCGGCTTGTCCGCAATCCGCGTATGCCTCTATAAGAAGTGCCAGCACAAACATTTCACCTTCCACCATCTTCTTGGATTGGTAGAGTTGTAATGCTTCATTCAGATAGGAATAGGCTACCGCGCAGTCGCCCTCTGCAGCAGCGCCGATTCCTTGTTTGGCTCTGGCAAAAGCAAGCGCTACAGTATCTTGGGCTTTAAGGGCATACTCTTCGGCAAGGGCAAAATAATTTCTGTCCCAATGCTTTTTATAGACATCGCCCAGAATAGAATATAGGGTCGAAAGCTCTTTCCAGTTGTGGGTAGCAAGCAATCTTCTTTCCGAAAGATGCAGAAAATATTTCGCTGAATCAATCTTTCCGGTTTCAAAATAAAGCGTTCCAAGTTGCCGCAAACTGATGTTATACATGGAATCGTTGCAGTTTTTGGAGAGATTACGTGCCTGGATGAGGTATTGAATGCTTGTTTCTTTTTGTCGCAAATAATAATAGGCATGAGATAGTTTAATGCTTGCATAGGCTTTTTCTCCACAAGTACCTTTTTCGGAATGATGGTGAGCTTGCAGGCAATACTCCAGCATCTGGGCGTATTCTCCGATTTCAAACGATTGTTCCGCTTTTTCATACAAACTGTCTATCGCCTTCATAGCCCGCGTAGCAGAAGGGAGCAACAGTAGCAGCAATATGTAAAAATACCGTATGATGTAGCAATTTTATAGACAACTAAAGTAGCAGAATTGAACTAACAAACTTATACGGGGTAGCACGGATTTTTTCGGGCGGATAGAAAAAAACGGCTTGTGAATGACTTGCGAACGACTTGTTAAGCAGGGGGATTAAACTTAGTAATTTTGATACGCCCTTCTACATTTGTTGCCAATATATAGAATCGCTTCTACTACAAACGTCATTCTGGAATGTGTTTTATGCAGGAAATATTATTTTCTTCCGGCTTGGGTCAAATGCCTTTGTGGATCAATCACGTTCCCTTGCGGTATGAACGGCTTTTGTATATCCTTGCCAATTTGCTTACATGGTCGGCTTATATACTTATCCCTATCGTTATTATTTTTTACATCCATAGGCAGGCAAAGTTTGTTCATTTCGGTTTGCTTTATAAATGCTTTGCCGCTTTCCTGATTATCGGCAGCACGACGTATTTGCTGGATATCCTCAGCCTATGGTCCAAAAATCATACAGTAGATATTTTGCTTCGTTTTGCTAATGCGGCTATAAGCTGGTTGACGCTGCTTTTCGTGATTCGGGTATTGCCTGCGGCGTTTGCCTTGCGTTCTCAAAAAGAAATGGAAGAAGAGATACATGCAAGGATAGAAGCGGAGAAATCCCTAAAACAAAGCAATGAACGGCTGATGGAAGCAGAAAAATCCGCCCGGCTGGGCTATGGGTATTGGGATGTGGTGAGGGATCGTATAGAGCTGTCGGACGTAGCTTTTGATGTGCTGGGGCTGCCTATGGGTACTATTCTCAGTTTGGATATTCTTACCGAGCAGATACATCCTGCGGATTTAAAATTTGTAGAAGAAACCTTGCGTAAAAATTTACAGGCAAAAGAGCTGCCTGAGTTTTATTTCCGCATCATCACTCCGGCTATGGAGGTAAGGCATTTGTTGGTAAAAGGGAAAAATATCAAAAACGACTATGGCGAAACGGTAATGGTAAAAGTGATTTTGCAGGATGTATCCGAACTGCGCCGCTATATGAAACGTATAGAGTTGCAAAATAAAAAGCTTAAAAAAATCGCCTGGGTACAATCGCACCGTATGCGCAGCCCTGTAGCCACCATCATGGGGCTTGCCGATTTGCTCAATCCCAACGACCTTACCGATCCTATGAATGCCGAAATTATCCGGAATATAAAAAGCGAAAGCGCCCGGCTGGATGATATGATAATGGAAGTGGAACACCTTACCCGACAAAAAGTACGCTGACTTTCTTTACGTCAATTATCGGTTTATTATCTCTTTTGTGATTTACCATTTACTCCCCAAAAATGAAGAGGCTGTCCTTTTGAGACAGCCTCCTCTTATTTATTGTCAAAGTGAAATTAATTACGCATCTATCCGTGCATATTTGGCATGGCTTTCGATAAACTCGCGACGCGGCGCCACTTCATCGCCCATCAGCATAGCAAAGATGCGATCGGCTTCGGCAGCGCTTTCTATAGTTACTTGTTTCAGGGTGCGTGTTTCGGGATTCATAGTGGTTTCCCAAAGCTGTTCGGAGTTCATTTCACCCAAGCCTTTATACCGTTGGATATGCACGCTGTCTTCTTTACCGCCTCCTAATTTTTCCACCCACATTTTCCGGTCTTCTTCATTCCAGGCATACTCTGCTTCTTTCCCTTTCTTTACCAAATACAAGGGCGGTTGTGCAAGATATACATAGCCTTGTTCTACCAGTTCCTTCATATAGCGGAAGAAGAACGTAAGGATAAGCGTAGCGATATGCGAGCCGTCCACATCGGCATCGGTCATGATGATGATCTTGTGGTAGCGGAGCTTGGTAAGGTTCAGCGCTTTCGGATCTTCGGGTGTGCCCATGGTTACGCCGAGTGCGGTAAACATATTCTTTATTTCTTCGTTTTCGTAGATTTTATGTTCTTGTGCTTTTTCTACGTTCAGGATTTTACCGCGTAGCGGAAGAATGGCTTGAAAGGTGCGGTCGCGGCCTTGCTTAGCGGTGCCGCCTGCCGAGTCGCCTTCCACAAGATAGAGTTCGCAACGCTCAGGGTCGCGGTCGGAGCAATCGGCGAGCTTGCCTGGCATACCGCCTCCCGTGAGTACGCTTTTGCGCTGCACCAGTTCACGTGCTTTGCGTGCGGCAGCGCGTGCTTGTGCTGCGAGGATTACTTTGTCTATAATGAGCTTTGCTTCTTTGGGATGTTCTTCCAGATAGGCCTCCAGCACCCGGCTTACGCACACATCTACCACGCCCATTACTTCATTGTTGCCGAGCTTGGTCTTAGTTTGCCCTTCAAATTGCGGCTCAGGTACTTTTACGGAAATGACGGCGCTTAGCCCTTCCCGAAAATCATCTCCCGTAATTTCCACTTTCGCTTTTTCAAACAATTTATTCTTATCACCGTATGATTTAAATACCCTGGTGATAGAACGGCGGAAACCCGCTACGTGCGTACCGCCTTCTATGGTGTTGATGTTATTGACGTACGAAAAAATATGCTCGTTATAGGAGGTGTTGTAGCTCAGTGCCACATCTACGGCTACATTGCTGTCGGCGTCATGCCCTTCCACATAGATAGGCGCTGCCAGTAAGGGGTCGCGCTTGCCGTTTCGGTCCAGCATCTGTACAAATTCCAGGATGCCGCCTTCGCTATAGTAGGTTTCCGATAAATCGGTTCCGTCTTCGTTTTTCTCCCGCTCGTCCGTCAGGGTAATGCGGATGCCTTTATTCAGGTAAGAAAGCTCCCGCAGGCGGCCGGCAAGAATCTCGCGGTTGTAGGTAGTTTCTTTAAAAATGGTATCATCGGGAAGGAAACGCTGCAAGGTGCCGCGCTTGTCAGTCGTGCCGATTTCCCGCACGGAATATTGCGGAATACCTTTGGAATATTCTTGTTCAAATACTTTTCCCTGGCGGAAAACGGTGGTGTGCATGTGGCTGCTGAGGGCATTTACACAACTCACCCCCACGCCGTGCAATCCGCCGGAAACCTTGTAGCTGTCTTTATCAAACTTACCGCCTGCGTGCAGCACGGTCATCACCACTTCCAATGCGCTGCGACCTTCCTTAGGGTGCATACCCGTGGGAATCCCGCGGCCATCGTCTTGTACGCTGATGGAATTGTTGGTATGAATGGTAACACTGATGTTTTTACAATGTCCTGCGAGCGCCTCGTCTATCGAGTTGTCCACCACTTCATATACCAGGTGGTGCAAACCTTTCACGCCAATATCGCCTATATACATCGCAGGGCGCTTACGCACGGCTTCCAGACCTTCCAGTACCTGTATGCTGCCGGCATCGTAACCTGATTGCGGCGCGTTTAAAACTTCATTTTCTGTGCTCATGATTTTTTTTATTTCCGAAGCGATTTCCGTAAAAACGTTTTGATGAAAAGCCGCCTTCGGAGGTGCGGCTGACTGTGTTTTAATATCGCTAAAACAACCCTGCAAAGGTAGCCAAAATCCGCCTCATAAACAAATAAAATACCAAATGTTCGGGAAGGGTAAAAACGTGGAATTTATAGGCAAGTGGGGCTATAAAGGATTGAAAAGCGCTGATTCAAACATTGAAATGATGATTTATCTTTATTTTGCCAGCAACCATTTTGAAGAACTTGATGAAAGACACCGAACAGCAATTCTCCGAATATAAAATGAGCGGTTTTTTATTGACTATTTTCTTTTCTGCCATAGCTATTGGGGTTACTACGTTTTTAGTCAACCAAATTACACTAAGCGAAAGGAAAATATTTCATTTATACTTTATCCCTTTTATTATTGGTTTGTCATTTGAATACAAAAGATTATCTAAGAGTTGGCGGTCATTGGCGAAAACAGTATTGGCAGCATATCTATTGAGCTTTATGGCGTTCTTTCCCGGAAGAAAGCATATTAGTTTTGATGAGCGTTTAGAAATGTGGGTTTATTACTTCATTCTGTCTTTCGTGATGGTAGCGACGATAAATATAGAACGTAAGGTTACACAAAAAATGACTGAAGGCTTGACTCTTTTATTAACTCTCGCCATTAATTATTGGGCAGTGGAGCATAAACTATGGGAAGCCTATTGGCTGTTTAGCACAGTATATTTTTTCATAGGCATTCCCTTGTCCATATTCTCTATATATAGCTGTTTCTTTAGCAATAGCGCAGCAAGAAATACCCGGCTTGTTTTAAGTATTTGGAGTTCTTTGGTCATATTCATTCTTTCTGTAGATAATTTTCTGAAAGCCTATGCCAATAGCGATATTGAAAGTGCTGCCACATGGGAAGATAAAGGAATTATTTTTTTACAGTTCGTCCTACTTGGGATTTCGAGCATGTATAGTGTACAAAATATTTGGATGATTCTACCTTCAAAAAATCAAGATAATAAAGAAATAGTTTTGGCTCATTTAAGAAGGTTTTCCAAGGAACAAACACATCCTATTACAGCATTAATTGTGGGTATTACTACCGTTTCCTTGTTTGCATTCAATTTCAAATTTTATGTGTTACCCACCAATATCTTTATTTGGTTAGTTATCGCAATAACACCTATTTACATTTCTTTTCTTGCCTTTTTATCAAGGAGGAGCAGGCGTTAATTTCTTAATTGTTGCAGGCTTGTGCTCCTATGAAACTTTTTATCGGAATGGATTGACATTGATTTTCTGTATTCATTAAGACAATCTATATCATAGGCATTCTAATTCTTCCGCATATTTTTACCATGAGGATACAACGAAATCTCCCACCCCCAAAAAATTATCCGTATTTTGGCACTCCTGAAAAAATAAAAAAATAATTCAATGGCTCGTTCGGTTACTATATTGGGTGCAGGCTTGGTGGGTTCGTTATTGTCGGTTATTCTTCGTAAAAAAGGCTATGAGGTTACGGTCTATGAGCGCCGCCCCGATATGCGTTCTTCCAAAATTGCTGCCGGACGTTCCATCAACCTCGCTATGAGCGCCCGCGGCTGGAAGGCATTGGAACTTTCCGGTCTGCGGGAAGAAATAGAAGCCTTGGCGATACCCATGTACGGTCGTGCTTTGCATCAGCCGGATGGCACTGCCACTTTTCAGCAATATGGTAAGAACAACGAAGCCATCTACTCCGTAAGCCGCGGCGAACTGAATAAAAAACTGATGAGCTTAGCGGAAAAGGAAGGCGTAAAGATAATTTTTGAAAAACGATGCACTAAAGTAGATGTGCCTAAAAACCTCGTCTATTTTGAAAACGAAAAAGGTGGAACGGAAACCGTAGAAGCAGATTTGTTATTTGGGGCCGACGGTGCTTTCTCGGCATTGCGCCATAGCTATAGTTTTTTGGACAGGGTAAATGCCGCACAGGATTATCTGGAGCATGGCTATAAAGAGCTGAATATTCCTCCATCCAATGACCACAAACCTATGATGGAGCAGAATGCGTTGCACATCTGGCCGCGTCATAATTTCATGCTTATCGCTTTGCCGAATACGGATTATAACTTTACCTGCACGTTGTTTCTTCCCTTTGAAGGAGAAAATTCTTTTGCCAAGCTGCAAACCAAAGAAGAGGTAACGGCGTTTTTTGAAACCCACTTCCGCGATGCGCTGGAGATGATGCCTACGCTCACCTCCGATTTTATGAATAACCCTACCTCCTCACTCATCACCACACATATCAAGCCCTGGCATTATCAAGATAAAAGCGCACTCATAGGCGATGCGGCACATGCCATCGTTCCGTTTTACGGACAGGGTATGAATGCCGGTTTTGAAGATTGTACCGTGCTGGCAAGGTTGATGGATGAATATGGAGCGGATTGGAAAACCATCTTGAGCAAATATGATCACAGCCGCAAACCCAACGGCGATGCGGTGGCCGATCTCGCTTTGATGAATTTTATAGAGATGCGCGACAAGGTAGCCGACCCGAAATTCCTGGAAAGAAAGAAAATCGAAAAAGAACTCGGCAAGCTGTATCCGCAGCAGTTCAACTCCGTGTATGAAATGGTATCGTTCAGCCACGCGCCGTATAGCATGGCTATAAACTGCATCAAACATCAGGATAACCTGCTGGGAAAAATAATGAGTGAAGGGGATTTTGTGGCGAATAGGAAGCAAGAAGATTTTAAGAAAAAATTAGACGGGTGGATGAAGGAGTATGAAGAGGAGATGAGACGGGAGCTATGAGTTGCCCCATTGCCCATTTTGGGGTTTGCCTTTTCTGTTTTGTCCTCTTTGCGATGTGTGAAGGAAAAAGCTCCATAGAAATCCTGTTGAAGAACGGTGCTATCGCCACTGCATCTTCATAGTAGCAGTGTAGGCGACGCTCAAAAAAGAAAAAAATGAATTGAATGTATATAAAATTAGGGGCAGTTTTAAGGTAAGGCTATGGGAGAAAAACAACAAAAACGATGGACCTTAAAACCTGCCAACGAGAAACATACCGAACAACTGGTAGCGGATCTGAAGATTCATCCGGCGCTGTGCAGGCTATTGGCAGTGCGCGGCGTAACGGAATATGAAAGCGCTAAAAAATTCTTTCGCCCGCAACTCGAGGATTTGCACGACCCCTTCCTGATGAAAGGGATGAAACAAGCCGTGGAGCGCATTTCCGAAGCAGTAGAATGGCATGAACGCATACTTGTTTATGGCGACTATGATGTGGACGGAACGACCTCGGTGGCTACGGTTTATTCTTTTCTGAAAGAACAGTACAAAGGGGAAATAAATTTTTACATTCCGCACCGCTATCGTGAAGGCTACGGCGTTTCCAAGCAGGGAATTGACTATGCCCATGCGCATGGTTTTACACTGCTCATCACTTTGGATTGCGGGATCAAATCGGCAGAGCTGGTGAATTATGCACAGACGCTGGGCATAGATGTCATCATCTGCGACCACCACTTGCCGGATGCCAACCTGCCGCCTGCTTATGCCATTCTCAATCCCAAACAATCGGACTGTCCTTATCCCTATAAAGAGCTGAGCGGATGCGGTATAGGCTTTAAACTGATTTGCGGACTGGCGAAGAAATGGAACCTTCCCGATGAAGCGCCGATGCGCTATCTGGATCTGGTGGCTACGAGCATTGCTGCCGATATTGTGCCTATAGACGGAGAAAACAGAACGCTTACTTTTTACGGCATAAAAAAAGTGAATGAAGATCCGATGTTGCCGCTGAAGATTTTAAAAAAGTTTTCGGCAGTGCAGCGGGATATGACGGTTTCGGATCTGGTGTTTGTAATCGGGCCAAGGGTGAATGCTGCCGGCAGAATGGACGATGCACGTAAAGCGGTGAATCTGTTTATCGAAAAAGACGAAGCGAAAATTGAAGCCTTGGCGGCAGAGTTACAATCGGACAATACCGATCGCAAGGAAGTGGACAAAACCATTACCGAGCAAGCGCTGGCATTGATAGACGGCGATGTGCTGATGCAACAGCGAAAATCCACCGTGTTGTATAAAGAAGACTGGCACAAAGGCGTGGTAGGCATTGTGGCTTCCAGGCTGATAGATCATTACTACCGCCCTACGATTGTGCTTACCAAATCGAATGACAAAGTATCAGGCTCGGCACGGTCGGTGAGCGGCTTTAATATCTATGAAGCAATCCATGAATGCCGCGACTTGCTGGAAAACTATGGCGGGCATTTCTACGCAGCAGGCATGACTCTTTCGGAAGAACTGGTAGAGGCTTTTTCGGAAAAATTCGAACAAGTAGTAGCGCAGAACATTTCACCGGAACTTTTGATTCCAGAAATAGAAATAGACGCGGAAATCCGTCTGTCGGACATCAAGCAGTCTTTCTATAACATCATCAAACAGTTTGAACCTTTTGGCCCCACCAACTTACGGCCCATGTTTGTGAGCCGTAATGTGCGCGATTATCAAGGTAATTCCCGCATTGTAAAAGAACAGCACATCAAATTTGTGGTGCATCAACAAGATAAATGGGTCATAGACGGTATCGGTTTCAACATGGCGGAGAAATTTGACATTGTTAGCCGCGGCGCTTTTGATATGGTTTATACGATTGATGAAAATGAGTTCAACGGCGTAACAAAGCTGCAAGTGAAAGTGGTGGATGTGCGGCAGGCAGGGAAGTAGGCTGGAGTTTTTTTTATTTCCCTATAACTACCCCGAACTTCTTTATTGCCTACCTTTGCAACCATTTTTTTGATATATTTTTTATGCCGGGATTTACAGTAGCCATCGTAGGAAGACCGAATGTGGGGAAATCCACCTTATTCAATCGTTTGCTGGAGCAGCGCAAAGCCATCGTGGACGATGTGAGCGGTGTTACCCGCGACCGCCAGTACGGCGTAGCCGAGTGGAACGGCAAAACCTTTAACCTGATAGATACCGGCGGCTTTGTAGCCAAAACGGACGACGTATTTGAAATAGAAATAAAAAAACAAGTACGCATCGCTATGGATGAAGCCAACCTTGTGGTGTTTGTAGTGGATACTACTACGGGCGCTACCGGGCAGGATGAAGATATGGCGGAACTGCTGCGCAAATCGCCTAAGCCCGTGCTGCTTGTGGTGAATAAGGTGGATAATTCGGAACGCGCTCTATATGCCTCCGAATTTTACTCGTTTGGATTTGAACATACGTTTTTCCTTTCTTCCATCTCCGGCAGCGGCACGGGCGAATTGCTGGACGAGATCACCAAGTACATTCCCGAAGAAAAAGAAGAAGAAACAACCGGGGAAAATCCCATTCCCAAATTCATCATCATCGGGCAGCCGAATGCAGGCAAAAGCACCTTGCTCAATGCGCTAGTAGGCGAAGAACGCACTATTGTATCCGATATTGCCGGCACCACGCGCGATACTATTCATACGCATTATAAACAATTCGGAAAAGAATTTATCCTGATAGATACTGCCGGCTTGCGCAAAAAGAAAAACGTGCATGACGATTTGGAATTTTATTCCGTGATACGCGCCGTGCGGGCTATGGATGATGTGGATGTTTGCTTTATCGTAATTGATGCCGAAAAAGGCGTAACCATGCAGGATGTGAATATTTTCAGCCTTGCCGCAAGAAAAGGAAAAGGCATCGTATTGTTGGTGAATAAATGGGATACCGTAGCGAAGGAAACCAACACGGCAAGGGATTATGAAAAAGAAATAAAACAACGTATAGCCCCCTTCACCGATGTGCCTGTTTTATTTATCTCTGCCAAAGAAAAGCAGCGCATTTTTCAAGCTATGGAAAAAGGCATAGAAGTGTATGACAACCGCAATAAAAAAATCCCTACCGCCAAGCTCAACGATGTGATGCTTCCGGAAATTAAGCATTATCCGCCGCCTATGACGCGGGGGCATAATGTGAGTATAAAATTCGTTACCCAACTTCCTGTGGCTGTACCTTCTTTCGCATTTTTTGCCAATTATCCCGATGCTATTAAAGAACCGTATCGAAATTTTTTAGAGAACAAGCTGCGTGAAAAATTCGATTTTACGGGTTCGCCGGTGCGGGTGTTTTTCAGAAAGAAGTAAAAGATTAGAACCGTGAAAGTAAGAACCTTAAAAAAAGACAAAGTAAACATCATCACACTCGGCTGCTCCAAAAACATGGTGGACAGTGAAGTGCTGAGCGGACAACTGAACGCCAACGGCATCAAGGTGCTGCATGAAAATCAAAAACTCGATCACAATATCGTAGTGGTGAATACCTGCGGTTTTATTGACAAAGCCAAAGAAGAAAGCATCAACACCATTATAGAACAAGTGAGTCTGAAGCAGGAAGGAAAACTCGACAAAGTGTATGTTACCGGTTGCCTTAGCGAGCGTTATAGGCAGGATTTAATGAACGAAATTCCTGAAGTGGATGCATGGTTCGGTACAATGGAATTACCGCTTATCCTCAAACAATTCAATGCCGATTATAAAAGCGAACTGCTCGGCGAACGGCTTTTGGCAACGCCGAAGCATTATGCCTACCTCAAAATATCGGAAGGATGCAATCGCACTTGCGCTTTTTGCGCCATCCCTTTGATGCGTGGCGGACATATTTCTAAAACCATAGAAGAAGTAGTAGCCGAAGCGAAAAAATTAGTCAGCATGGGCGTGAAAGAAGTAATGCTCATCGCACAAGAGCTTACCTATTACGGCTTGGATATTTATAAAAAACGTGCGCTAAGCGAATTATTAAAACATCTTTCCGATGTGGAAGGGCTGCATTGGATAAGGCTGCATTATGCGTATCCGTCCAAATTTCCGTTGGATATTTTGGAGGTGATGCGGGAACGCGACAATATCTGCAATTACCTTGATATGCCTTTGCAACATATTTCCGACAATATGCTGAAAGCGATGAAGCGGCAGATTACTTCACAAGAAATCTATGAATTGATAGATACCATTCGCGACCGTGTGCCGGGCATTGCCCTCAGAAGTACGTTGATTACGGGCTTCCCCGGCGAGACAAGAGAGGATGTGGAAGATTTAAAAGCGTTTTTGGAAAAAGTACGCTTAGACAGAGTGGGCATTTTTACCTATTCGCATGAGGAAAACACAAGTGCTTACGATTTGGAAGATAATATCCCCTCCAAAGAAAAAGAAGCGCGCGCACAGGAAATCATGGAAGTGCAGCAGGAAATTTCTTATGAAAAAAATCAGGAGAAAATAGGTAAAGTCTTTAAGGTGATGGTGGACAAAAAGGAAGCCGGTCGCTACCTTGCCCGCACCGAATACGACAGCGTAGAAGTGGATAACGAAGTCATCATTCATTCAAAAAAAGCACTGCCCATAGGCGATTTTGTAACCGTAAAAATCACTAAGGCTTACGATTATGATTTGGAAGGAGAAGTGATTGAGTAAGTTTTACATTCGCTGACTCAAAAAAATGGCTACAGAAGTGCCGCATCTTGGCTCTGCACAGTGCCTTGCAAATGCTGTTTGTTTCTTTCTCAATAAATTTATTTTTGCGATAGAAAATTGAAACGCTATTTCCATAAAGAACTGATAGAAGCGGGATGCGATGAAGCCGGTCGTGGATGCCTTGCCGGTCCGGTATTTGCTGCAGCGGTGATTCTTCCTAAAAAAACTATTCACCCTTTGCTGAACGACAGTAAGCAACTAAAAGAAGAAGAGCGCAACCTGCTACGCCCTATCATCGAAAAAAAAGCACTTGCCTATGCAGTGGCAATGGTAGATCATGAAGAGATTGACCGCATTAATATCTTACAAGCTTCTTTAAAAGCGATGCACCTTGCTATAGACCGTCTATGCCTGCGTCCCGAATTACTTTTGATAGACGGCAACCGCTTCGTCCCTTATTTCGGTATCGCTCATCAAACGGTGGTGGGCGGTGATGGTATTTATGCTTCTATAGCTGCGGCAAGTATCTTAGCCAAAACCTACCGTGATGAGTATATGACGGAACTGCATACTGCGCATCCTTATTACAACTGGAAGCAAAATAAAGGCTATGGCACGCTTGCACATAGGAGATTGATTAAAGCACATGGTTTATCTCCCTACCATAGAAAAACATTCCGGATGAATCTGGATTTTAAATAGCCGAGAAGCTTTGTTAGGGGTATTGTCTTTATTCCTCCTCCCCTATAGTACTCATTGCTTCATCCAGTGCATTGGCTTTTTTGGCAGAGAGGTTTGCTTCTTTCAATTTTACATCGTATTCCGCTTTCGTATCGCCGGCAGCCCAGATGCCTTGGTAAACACCGCCTTCCAGCTTTAGCTCCATACCCCCCATTTCTTCTATAAAAAGCCAGTTCCCTTCTTCGTTTTTTGAAACCGACATAGGCACCCATTCATCCTGATCGCCGAATTTGAAGAGCGCATCCCAGCTGCATACGCCGCCAGGGCAAGCTCCTTTTATAGACCGCACATAAAGCTGCACAGCTATTTCATTGTCAAATTTGCCCCGGTAAAATTTCCTGTCCACGATTTCTTTTTCGCTCGGATGGGGGTCGTCTCCGTCATGTACCCCATCGCCATCACTCGTGTCGCTATCCGCCGTTACCAATCCGTTTGCCACATCGCGCAGCCATTTTTGTTCTTTTAAAAATGCTTTTTTGTATTGCTCTTTGTTTTCGGCAGGAAAGATATTCACCAATTCACCGCCATACCATTTACCATTCACTTGAAAAAGATCATACACGGTGAACCCGTACATTTTTCGCGTAGCTAGATCTCTGAAAAAAATATAACCCATAAAGCGGAGCGATGCTACCTTTTCAATCATCAACCCTCTTCCGCGTCTTATCTTCTCCAGCTCATAGCGGGCGAAAACCGTTTCATTCCAATGAATGCCCCATTTTTTTGCTTTATCCAAAAAGGTATCCAAATTCGCATCAATCTCCCTGCGAATAAGCGTATCATAGTCTTCTTTAGCCGCTATATTATTTTTTACGAAAGCCATTTTCTTATAGGATTCCGAATGAACATCCGCATACTGCAAAATCCAGGAGCTGAGCGAATCGGAGGTAGCGTATAGGGAAGCATAAGCTTCAAAATCCTGCATTTGCAATGCCCGAAAAAGTTTTGCTACCAATTCCGCTTCGGTCTTTTGCTGTGCGTGGCTATAAAATGCCCCCGTTTGTAAAAGCAGTATCAGGAATAATAAATAACGCCTCATCATTTAAAAATACTAAACTTCATTCGTATATTGCTATTCCTGTCATATACCTACCTATGAATACCTATTTTTGGGAAACGGCGCCTTTCTTTAGATTGCTTTTGGCTTTTGCTGCGGGTATCTTTTGCTACGAATATATTCCTCATACTACTTCATCGGTATATCTCCTCCTCATCGTAGTTGTTTGTTGTATTGCAACCGCGTGGGGGAAAATACATTCGGTCATTCCATCCGTTCTATTCTTCATCGCATTGTTGTGTACGGGCTTTGCTGCCGCTTATTTTTATGATATAAAAAACGATCCGAAATGGTTTGGAAACGAGCTGCAACAGGCACAAGCATTCACCGTAAAAATCACCGAAGCGCCGCAGGAAAAAGAACGCACTTGGAAGCTGACAGTATCGGTAGAGAAAGCAATTGTGGAGGATCGCTATAAAACCGTAACGGGCAAAGCCTTCCTATATTTCTATAAAAATGACCAAATGCCCGGGTATAAAACAGGCGATGTATTGCTCGTGCCTTCGGAATGGCAAGCGCTGAAAAACCCCGGTAATCCTGATGAATTTGACTATGCCCGCTTCTGCAACCGAAACAATATTTATTACCAGCAGTTTTTAGCAACGAGCGATGTGCGGAAAATTTCGGAAGGGGCGGCAGCTGACTTATCCCTTGCCGAACGCACCCATGAATGGGCAATGGAAACGCTGGCTTTTTATATAAAGGACCCAAGCACGCTGGGATTGCTACAAGCCATGCTCCTGGGCGATGAAGTGAACTTTAGTGATGAAGACAGGCAACTCTATGTGGACACGGGCATTATTCATATCGTAGCCATCTCTGGCGGGCATATCGCTTTCTTGATGATCCTGATTAATGCCTGTTTGTTCTGGCTAAAAAAGAAACAATATCAATGGATAAAACTGGTTATCGCCTTGCCTGTGGTCATCTTCTACGTAATGGTGGCCGGTGCGCCGCCTTCTGCCGTGCGGGCAGCATTTGTATTTGGGTTATTGGCAATCAGCATTTTTATAGGACGCGATAATCATCCGCTGAATACCTTGCTGGCAGCGGCATTCATTATACTCTTCCTGCAGCCGATGTGGTTATTTGCCGTAGGATTTCAATTGTCGTTTATAGCCGTGCTTTCACTCATTCTATTTTATAAACGAATATACAGGCTGTATGTTCCACCCCATAAAATGGTAGGATATTTCTGGTCGGCTATAGCGGCGAGCATAGCTGCGGAGATATTAATTGCGCCGCTGGTGATTTATTATTTCCATTTATTACCTGCCTTATTTTTAGTAGCGAATGTAGTAGCGGTTTTATTGATGACGGTGGTGATGAGCCTGGGTTTGTTGCTGCTTGTCTGCTCTGCGCTACCGCTGGTGGCAACTATGCTTGCAGCCCTTCTTACTTTGATAGTGAACGGATTTCATGAAGTGATAACGCTCATCAGTTTTTTCAACCCCAAAGCGTTTTCGTATTTGCATTTATCGTTTATAGAATTGCTGCTTTGCTATATCTGTATCGCGGCTATCGTTGTGTTTTTGTTGCAACGCGCCAAACCAGCGCTTTATACATCGCTTGCAGGCTTGTGCTTCTTATTTTTATCGTTTACTATAAAACAGTGGAAAGCGCTGCATCAGGAGCAAATCGTGATTTATAACTTGCCGCGCCATGCCTATGCAGAGTATATTTCAGGAAAATATGTTCACATAATCTCAGAAAGTGAAGACAGCATCACGCAAAAGAAAATGGACTATGCCACCAAAGAATATCATGTAGGGAAAAGAGCATGGAGCAAACCTGTAAAATGGAATCCGCAGGAGATTTATCGCTTCCGTCATCAAACGATTGCATTTTTAAAAACTCCCTTAGCGCCTGACAGCAGCAAGTTTCAGCCGATTGATGTGCTCGTGCTGGAATATCCTGTTGATGAATTTAATGCGCCGGAGCTGCTGAAAAGCGTGGATTTCAAAAAACTCATCATCACCGGAAACCAACGCCGGCACGCCGTGCAAGCATGGAAAGACAGCTGTGCGAAACACCATATTGATGCGCATTTCACCATGATGGACGGAGCCTATGTGATGGATGGAAAATAGGATAAGTTTATGCAGAGAAGCGCTCCGGTATTTTGAAACCGCCAAAGCTACAAATCCACTAATCAACCATCCTTCCCTATCTTCGCGGCAAATTCAATAAATACATGGAACGCCAAATAAAATCTGCCCTGATTTCTGTTTTTTATAAAGAAGGATTGGAGCCTGTAGTACGCAGACTGCACGAATTGAACGTGGTAATTTATTCTACCGGGGGCACCCAAAAGTTTATCGAAGAATTGGGTATTCCCTGCACAAGTGTAGAAGACGTAACCCATTATCCGTCTATTCTCGGCGGGCGTGTGAAAACCCTGCATCCCAAGGTCTTTGGTGGTATCTTGGCGCGCCGGGAGCTGGAGGAAGATAGGCAGCAGGTGCAGGAATATGAGATACCCTTGGTGGATTTAGTGATTGTAGATTTATATCCGTTTGAAGAAACCCTGAAGACTACGGATGATGAAAAAATCATCACGGAGAAAATAGATATTGGCGGACCTTCGATGATACGTGCCGCTGCAAAAAATCATAAAGATGTGATAGTGGTAGCACAGCGAAATGACTATGTCCACCTTTTGGATGTATTGAATGCACAAAACGGAAACTCCACCATAGCACAGCGGAAAGCGTTTGCAGCCAAGGCTTTTGAAGTGGTGGCGCATTATGACATTGCCATAGCCGATTATTTTAAAAACGAACATACAGATGAATTTTTCCTTTCCGTAGGCAAGAAACATTCCCTGCGCTATGGCGAAAATCCGCATCAGCAAGCCGTGTTTTTCGGTGAAATAGAAGCGTTGTTTGATAAACTGAATGGTAAGGAACTTTCCTACAACAATCTGGTGGATGTGGATGCCGCTTACCACCTTATAAATGAATTTAGCGAACCCGCATTTGCCATCATCAAGCATACGAATGTGTGCGGCATCGCTGTAGCAGATAATGTAGTAACCGCATGGACGGAGGCGCTTTCCGGAGATCCCGAAAGTGCATTTGGCGGAGTGCTGGTTACCAACCAAACCATCAATCAGGCAGTAGCGGAGAAAATGAATGACTTGTTTTTTGAAGTATTGATAGCGCCTGCCTATGAGGAAGATGCATTGACAAAATTGAAAAGCAAAAAGAACCGTATTTTATTGCTGCAAAAAGAAAACCTCAATATAAAACAAGAATACAAACGCATACTAAACGGCGTGCTGGTGCAAGATGCAGACGATAAAGCATACGAAAAATGGGAAGATGCAGGAGCAAGACCCGCTACAGATCAGGAAAAACAAGACCTTGAATTTGCCAATATTGTTTGCAAGCATTTGAAATCAAACGCCATCGCTTTAGTAAAAAACCGCAAGCTCATAGGCAAAGGATGCGGACAAACCAGCCGCATAGATGCACTGCGACAGGCCATTGATAAATCCAAACAATTCGGCTTCGCCCTAAGCGGCGCGGTGCTGGCTTCGGATGCCTTCTTCCCGTTTGACGACTGTGCGAAAATGGCGCATGAAGCAGGCATTACCGCCATCATTCAGCCCGGCGGCTCGGTGCGGGATAAGGATACAATTACTTATTGCCGGGAAAATGGAATGGCGCTGGTAATGACCGGCATGAGGCATTTCAAACATTAGCCTATGCTTTCGCTCATGGTAAACGATACGATAATGCTTCGCACCTATCTGGAAGAAGATGCTGCGGAGCATTATCAATTGGTACGGGAAAACCGCAACCACCTCCGCCCCTGGCTGCGGTGGGTGGATGCACATACCAAAGAAGCCCATTCGCTGGATTATATTCGCTATACCCATGCGCAGCAAGACACACAGCAGGCATTGATGCTCGGCATTTTTGAAACCGAAAGACTGATTGGCGAAGTAGGAATGCACCTATGGGAACAAGAACTGAAGAAAGCACAAATCGGTTACTGGATTGCCGCCACCCACCAAGGAAAAGGAATATTGAATGCTTGCCTTAGCCGTTTTTTTCAATACATTTTTGACCACCTGGGAATGAATAAGCTGGAAGTGCGTTTTGTGCCTTCCAACATTCGCAGCGCCCAACTTGCCGAGCGCATGGGCTGCAAAATAGAAGGTGTGCTGCGCGACAGCTATTTTGTGAACGGAAGGCTGGAAAACCTTGTGGTAACAGGGATTTTGAAAAAGGAATGGATGAACGCGGCTATACGGTCTGTATAAATTTGAGTGTTAGCTGTCAGCCAAAGAAACGGATAACTATAAGGAAAAAATAGCTGCAAAAAATTGAGAGGGCATTTTTCTGTGTCGTCTATTCTATTCCCCCATAAATCAGGCGTAAAAAGATATTTTCTTTTGTGGTATTTCTTGCCTGCCATTGCCGTTACCTTTGCAGTTCAAAAAGTAGTTCATGAAAAAAATTATAACAACACTATCCGTTGTTGCATTAACCGCCACCGTCTTAAATGCGCAAGACACAAAATCCTCCAAAGCTTATGCCCGTGTAGGGATAGGCTACGCATTTCCCAATGCCGGAAATTCTTACTATAGCAAGGAAACCTTTACACTGCTTTCGCATACGCAGGAAGTTAAAAAATATTCCTTAGGCGCAGGTACGAATGTGATGGTAGCCGGTGGTTTCTGGTTTTCAAAACATATAGGTATAGAACTGGGTATAAATTTAGGTGTAGCTCCCAAAAAATTTAAAACCTACTACAGCGATCTTACTACGGAAGTGAACACTACCCTATATGCTAAAATGCCGGTGTATATTATGCCTGCACTTATGTTGCAAACCGGAGGCGATAAGCTGAATATGTATTCGCGCTTGGGTCTTGCGGTAAACGTAGCAGGTAAAGTAATTTCTAAATCCACGAGCGGTAATGAGGAAATCATACAGGAAGGAAACTTTAAAACCGGCTTAGGTTTTCAAGGAGCTTTGGGCGTTACCATTCCCGCAACCAAGAATCTGAGCATTTTTGTGGAAGCAAACGGTATAGCCATGAGTCAATACCTTAAAAAGTCAGAATACACCAAATATATAGCAGGCGGGATAAACCAACTGGCGGTAATGACCACTTCGGATAAGGTATATGAATATGAAAACTCCATTACCGAGGTTGCAGCGCCTGATCCCAATCAACCTAGCAAAGTTACCTCAATCGCTATGCCCTTCAGCAATATAGGCTTGAGCGCAGGAGTGATGTTTAAATTTTAAAGGTGGAAGAATAACTGCAAAAATAGAGGGGAGTAATTGAATCGGATTCGGTTACTCCTCTTTTTTGATTGCGCTCGTTTAAATATTTCTGCAAACAGAGACGGGTTAATGCAACAAGGAATAAACATCATCCCACACACCCTTTCGTAACAAACTAAATACTCAAGATTGTGTCTGCCGGTAAAACTATTTTAAATGTGATTTTTATTAATTGAAATTAGATTTTATTGTAACAATTTCCAGGAGATTTCTCCCGATGGTCGAAATGACGAAATTCTATTCGGCATAACCTAACTTCGCAACCATGCAGGATTACCTAAGCGGATTGAACGAACAACAGAAGGAAGCAGTGCTTCATATTGATGGGCCTTTGATGATTGTAGCCGGAGCCGGCAGCGGCAAAACCAAAGTGCTCACCACCCGCATTGCCCATCTGATGCACCAAGGTGTAGATGCGTTTAACATTCTCGCACTCACCTTTACCAACAAAGCGGCAGCAGAGATGAAGGAGCGGATAGAACATATCCTCGGCAGCACCGAAGCGCGTAATTTATACATCGGCACTTTCCACTCGGTTTTTGCCCGGATACTCCGCGCCGAAGCCAATAAACTCGGCTATCCCAATAACTTTACCATCTATGATACGGATGATGCAAAATCGGTGATCAAAAGCATTGTGAATGATATGCGGCTGGATGACAAGCATTACAAACCCAACTATGTCTATAACCGTATCTCTGCCGCCAAAAACAGTCTGATAGATGCGGCTGCCTATAAAGAAGACCACCATATACAACAGGAAGATGCGCGGGCAAACCGTCCGCTGATGGGCGATATTTATGATGCCTATAGCAAGCGTTGTTTTAAGAACGGCGCAATGGACTTTGACGATCTGCTGTTTAAAATGTATGAATTGCTGACGCGTCATCCCGATGTGCTGGCAAAGTATCAGCACCGGTTTAAGTATATTTTAATTGACGAGTATCAGGATACCAACCTGGCGCAATATACTATCATCAAAATGCTGGGTGCCGTGCATGAGAATATTTGCGTGGTGGGCGATGATGCGCAAAGCATTTATTCCTTCCGCGGGGCTACGGTGCAGAATATCTTGCAATTTCAGGACGACTATGAAGACGTGAAAATCGTGAAACTGGAGCAGAACTACCGTAGCACGCAATCCATCCTGAATGTAGCCAACAACATCATCAGCAACAACAAGCATCAAATCCCTAAGAACCTGTGGACGAGCAATGATGAAGGCGATAAAATAAAATTAGTACGCACCCTCACGGATAATGATGAAGGGCGTTTTGTAGCCGATACCATTACGGAAATGAAACTCCGCAACCATTACTATAATAAAGATTTTGTCATTCTCTACCGCACCAATGCACAGAGCCGCGCGTTTGAAGAATGCCTGCGGCGGATGAATATTCCCTATAGATTGCTGGGCGGCGTTTCCTTCTATCAGCGCAAAGAGATCAAAGACCTGCTTGCCTATCTGCGCGTCATCGTTAATCCGCAAGATGAAGAGAACCTGAAACGTATTATCAATTATCCTGCACGGAGCATAGGCAAAACGACTGTAGATAAGATATTGGTGGCGGCAAACCAAACGGGAAAAACTTTTTGGGAGATGCTGCAATCGGCTCATAGTGCAGATGTCAAAGGCGCGGCACTGAATGCCATCGGGGATTTTGTAACCATGATACAAAGTTTTCAAATCCTGCTCACCACTGCCAATGCCTATGATGTAGCCTTCGCCGTAGGCAAGAGAACAGGCTTGGTGGCAGAGCTGTATAATGATAAATCGGTGGAGGGATTGGCACGTTATGAAAATATTCAAGAACTGCTCAACTCCATCAAAGAATTTACCGAAACCCCCGATGAAGAAGGCGAATTGCGGGATAAAAGCCTGGGCAGCTACCTGCAACAAATTACCTTACTGACCGATGCCGACAAGAATGATGATGAAAATGCAGACAGCGTAAAACTGATGACCATCCACGCGGCTAAGGGCTTGGAATTTCCCTGTGTGTTTTCCGTGGGCTTGGAAGAGAATCTATTTCCGAGCAGTATGAGCCTATACGACCGTGCCGATCTGGACGAAGAACGCCGCTTGTTTTATGTAGCTATAACACGTGCGAAACAACGTCTTTGGGTTACCTATGCTACGAGCCGCTACCGCTTTGGCAGCCTGGTGCAAAATGACCCGAGCCGGTTTATAGAAGAAATACCCGAAGCGCATTTAGACAGAGCCTTCACGGGTATGAGCAATCGTCCGGCGAATAGTATGGGCGGCTTTGGAAATTCATTGCGCGGCACGGTGGATAAAACTCCTTCCCTTAAAAAAATAGCGGATAAGATACAGCAGCAAAGCACTATGAAAGAACATACACCGTCTGCTGATTTCAGGATAGCACCGCCTTCCGCCCTGCAAGCCGGCATGAAGGTGGAGCATCAGAAATTCGGCTTCGGTACCATACTCACCGTTGAGGGCAATCCCAATAACCGCATTGCTTCCATAGAGTTTGGCAACGGACATGGCACGAAGAAGATTATGCTGAACTATGCGAAGCTGAGTGTGGTGGAATAAGCTCTTTCTTCTTAAGCTTTGTATTGTGCTACGAGCGTTCATTTTTGACCCTGTATATTTTAATTTTAGAAAAACTTTCTCTTATGAAATTAAATGCTAACGTTGTTTTATTCTTTCTGTTTGCAATCTTATCATTTACCTTCTCATGCAGTAAAAAAAAGTTAAGCCCAAAAGAACAGTTACCACCTCTCACACACACAGGTGCCGGTACCTTTGGTTGCCTAATAAATGGTCAATTTTTTAAACCCAAATAGAATGGACTTTGGAGAGCAACATTAGAATGTCATTTTGTTAGCCACCCTAGTTTACCTTACTCATCTTTAAATATAAATGCAGAAAACCAGCACAGTTATTTCAATGTACTATTTAGATTGCAAAACCCTTCAATTGACTCTGGCTCCTCCTTTCTATACTCAATAAATAATGATACCGGTAAAGTATTTGCCGCTTGCGGGAAGGCACAATGGGGGCGCTGGGAATTCCAAACAGACGAAAATTCTATGGGCGAGTTTAAGATAACCTACCTAGACATTGTAAAAAGAATAATTTCCGGTACCTTTTGGTTTGATGCCTACGATTCTACAGGAACAGTAATTCATGTTACGGATGGAAGATTTGATATTTCTTATAATATTTAGAAGCATTTTATCCATTCCTATTTTTCTTACACCTTATACCCTCGAATTTTTTTAGCATCATTTTTATACCTAGTTTTTTTTTAAAACAGGCATAAACATGACCGACCCTGACATCGCCATTGACCGGTTACCCAAACGAACATTAAAAGCGCTACGCAACGATCCGGCTAAGACGGCAGAAGCTGTGCGTTTGGTATATGTGAATGATGCGGAAACAAAAGGAATTACTCGTAAACGGAAAGGGAAAACATTTCTGTATTTTCTTGAAAACAAACCCGTGAAAGATGCTGCGGTTCTCCAAAGAATCAAAAGCCTGGCGATCCCTCCCGCTTGGGAAAATGTATGGATATGCGCTTTGGAAAACGGTCATCTGCAAGCTACAGGGCTGGATGCGAACATGCGGAAACAATATCGTTATCATCCCCTATGGATCGCATTGCGCAATCATACCAAATTCTACAGAATGCAGCATTTTGGTGAAGCATTACCTGCGATACGGTTGCAATTGGAAAAGGACTTGGCACAAAAAGAACTTACACAGCGTAAGGTGCTGGCGGCGGTGGTCAGTCTGATGGAACGCACACACATCCGCGTGGGCAATAGCCTTTACGAAAAATTATACGGTTCTTTTGGATTGACCACCTTAAAAGATCAACATGTAGCTATAAAAAACAACCGTCTTCGGTTTTCATTTAAAGGAAAAAAAGGAGTCTATCATACCGTAGATCTGAAAAGCCGGCGACTGGCGCGGATTGTGCAGCAATGCAAAGACATTCCCGGCAAAGAACTGTTTCAATATTATGATGAGGAAGGTAAACGGCAGGCGATAGACAGTGGGATGGTTAATGATTACATCAAAGAAATCAGCAGCGGCGATTTTACGACCAAAGACTTTCGCACCTGGTCGGGAACGGTACAGGCATTCCTGGCTTTTAAAGAAATGGAGGTGGCAGAGAACGATACGCAGCGAAAGAAAAACATGGTTGCCGTATTGGACATAGTAGCAAAGCAGTTAGGCAACACACGGGCCGTTTGCAAAAAATACTATGTGCATCCGCTGATTTTGTCTTTATATGAAAACGGCAGTATCGAAAAGTATTTTAAGGAGCCGGAGCAGCTTCAAAAAAATGACGGCGACGCATCGCTTACGGCGGATGAGATTATTATTTTAAAAATCTTAAAAACGGCTTGAATTTAAAATACCTCCAAGCCTTGTGCTAATTCCACATCCATTCCCTGCAACAACTTTCTCCGCCAGAGCATTTAAAATTCATCCTGTTTCATTGTGAAAAGAATGCTTAGTTTTAATACTTTTGGCATCTGAAAATATAGGGTGCGTAATATGGAAAAGCTTCATAGAGGCTGCTGCGATGAACACTTCGATGCGAGGATTTTTGGTGTATGGATAATTTTGTGGGAGCGCCTGAAAACAGTCTTTTTTTGAATTTTGCATTTATAAAACATGATTAACTACATATACTTAGTACCGCTTTTACCGCTTATCGGTTTTCTTATCAATGGCTTAGGTTGGAGAACAATTCCGAAAAACATAGGCGGCATTATCGGCAGCACCTCGGTACTGGCATCGTTCATCCTGTCGCTGATGGTGTTTTTTGAAGTGAAGGACGGTGCTTCGCAAGTGGTTACGTTATTTGATTTTATTCAATCCGGCAATCTCTATATTCCGTTTGCCTTTCAGGTGGATAGCTTGTCGGCTTTATTTCTGCTGACTATCACCGGCATCGGTTTTCTTATTCATGTTTATTCTACTTCCTATATGCACGAAGATGAAGGCATGGTGAAATATTTTGCTTACCTGAACTTGTTTGTGTTTTCCATGTTACTGCTGGTGCTGGGCGCTAATTACCTCATCCTGTTCATCGGCTGGGAAGGCGTGGGTTTGTGTTCGTATTTATTGATTGGTTTTTGGTTTAAAAACAGAGAATATACCAATGCCGCCAAGAAAGCATTTGTGATGAACCGTATCGGCGATCTCGGTTTTCTGGTAGGGATGCTGTACATCCTTTACAAATGCGGTACCCTGAGCTACGCCGGTGAGGCAGGGGTCTTCACACAGCTTCAAAACGGCGCGCTTGCATCCTTCGATTATAATTTCATAGCCATTTGCCTGTTCATAGGCGCGATGGGTAAATCTGCACAAATCCCGCTCTACACCTGGCTTCCTGATGCGATGGCAGGACCTACGCCCGTATCTGCACTCATACATGCCGCCACTATGGTTACCGCCGGCATTTACATGATTGCCCGCAGCAGCGTTTTATACAATCTGGCTCCGTTTGCTTTGGAGCTGGTAGGATGGATAGGCTGTGCTACGGCAGTACTGGCTGCTACCATAGCCCTCAAACAAAACGATATTAAAAAAGTATTGGCGTATTCTACCGTCAGCCAATTGGGTTTTATGTTCATGGCATTGGGCATGGGCGCCTATACCACGGCTGTTTTTCATGTAATGACGCACGCCTTCTTCAAAGCGTTGTTGTTCTTAGGCTCGGGTAGTGTTATTCATGCAATGGGCGGCGAGCAAGATATTCGCAAGATGGGTGGATTGGCTAAGAAAATGCCGGTTACAAACATTACTTTTTTCATTGGCTGCCTGGCGATTGCGGGCATTCCCGGTTTGTCTGGTTTCTTTTCTAAAGATGAAATCCTTGCAGCTACCTTCGCACACAACAAAGCCATCTATGCACTTGGTCTTATCGGTGCGATGATGACGGCATTCTACATGTTCCGTCTTTACACGCTTACCTTCACCGGAAAATTTCGCGGCACACACGAGCAAGAACATCATCTGCATGAAAGCCCCGCGGCCATTACCATTCCGCTGATTGTATTAGCGCTGTTGTCTATTATAGGCGGGTACATAGGCTTGCCGCCCGTTATCAGCGAGCAGCATACCCTTGCAGATTTTCTGGGCAGCGCTGTAACCAATGCAAGCAACCATGCCATGGAACACAGCACCGAATGGATGTTGATGGGCATTTCCACCGTAGTGGCGATTGTGTTTTCTATTGCAGGTTATAGGGCTAACAAGCATCCGAAATTTGCTGAGAACACCGGACTGGCAAAACTGCTGGAAAACAAATGGTACATAGATGAACTCTACGACAGCGTGATTGTAAAACCGCTTTATTCGCTTTCGTTACTGATGGATAAATATGTGGAAAAACAAGGTATTGACGGCGGCGTAAATGGCGTGGGCAAGCTGGTACGCTGGGGCAGCGACAGAGTGCGCCTGCTGCAAAGCGGACAGGTAGGGTTCTATATTTTCACGATGGTGATAGGCATCACTCTTTTGTTTGCGCTGAGTTTCTTTTGGATAAAATAATCTCCCTATAGCCTTTAGAATTGTTTATCATTTCATAAAAAAACACCGGAATCTTTAGTTTCTCTGATTGCCGGTTTTTATAGGACGCATCATCTCGTATGAATATCCTATTTTTGCCAATTCTTTTTTTATAATGAAATCACCTTCTCATAGTTTAATGGATATTGCAAAAACTTGTTGCAGTAGAAGGTTGCTATTTTTAAACACACACAGCAAAGCCTTTATCAGTTAATCCCTCCGTTGAACCAGCGTTTTTAGCATACGGAGGGAGTAGCTCTAAAAGCCGCATTGCTTTACCGTATCGTTTATCCGCCTATGCGCAAGGCTTTTTACGGTGAAGGAATTGTTTTAAAACCTTTTAAATTTATTTTCTGAAAAAAAGATAAAATGAGACAAATCTTCGTTGTTGTTTCCACTCTTTTGCTAATAGCCGTCTTTTTACTGGCTTATTATCTTAACCCCAACTGGTATGTCATTCTCAGCATCGTAGTGGTGCTCACTGTTTTAGGCTACTATGATATGGTGCAGACCAAACACTCTATCATGCGCATCTATCCCGTTTTTGGACGGCTGCGTTTTTTGATGGAAGACCTGCGCCCTAAGATCTATCAATATTTTATCGAATCGGATATTGACGGTCGTCCTATCAACCGTATAGACCGTTCTACCATTTACCAGCGCGCCAAAAAAGAAAATGATACCATGCCCTTTGGTACGCAGCTGGACGTATATTCCGAAGGATACGAATGGATGTGCCACTCTATGGCGCCCAAAGATTTTCATACGCTGGATCATAACCCCCGTGTAGTGATCGGCAATAAAGATTGTAAGCAACCGTACTCTTGCAGTATTTACAATATCTCCGCTATGAGCTACGGTTCCCTAAGCTCCAATGCGGTGGAAGCAATGAACGCAGGTGCTCAGATAGGCGGTTTTGCACATAATACCGGCGAAGGGGGGCTCAGCAATTATCATCTGAAGCACGGTGGCGATATCATCTGGCAAATAGGAACCGGCTACTTCGGCTGCCGCACTGCCGATGGTAATTTCGACGAACAACTTTTCCAGCAAAAATCCCAACTGCCGCAGGTGAAGATGATAGAAATAAAAATCTCCCAAGGTGCTAAACCCGGCCATGGCGGTATCCTCCCTGCCGCTAAGAACACCCCTGAAATTGCTGCCATCCGCCATATAGAACCGCATACGCTCGTGGCCTCTCCTCCTTATCACAAAGCCTTCAGCACACCGAGAGAGCTGGTACATTTTATCCAAAGATTGCGTACGCTTTCTGGCGGCAAACCTGTAGGCTTCAAACTCTGTATCGGCCATAAAAGCGAATTTATAGGCATTTGCAAAGCCATGATGGAGGAAAATATTTACCCGGATTTCATCACGGTGGATGGAGCAGAAGGCGGTACGGGTGCTGCACCGCAGGAGTTTTCCAATTATGTAGGCGCTCCGCTCCTGGATGGGTTGGATTTCGTACAAAACATCCTTACCGGTCTGGATATTCGCAAGCATATAAAAATCATGGCTTCGGGAAAAATAACCAGCGGATTTCATATCGTGCGGGCTATGGCGCTCGGTGCGGATGCCTGCTATTCGGCACGTGCTATGATGATGGCCGTAGGCTGCATCCAGGCGTTGTTGTGCAATACCAACAGATGCCCCGTGGGTGTGGCTACCCAAGATCCTAAACTATCCGTAGGGCTGGTGGTGGAAGATAAAAAAACACGGGTTGCCAACTTCCATAAAAACACGGTGGAAAGCGTGGTAGAACTGCTTGGCGCCTCCGGCTTGGATAAAAAGGAGAATATTACCCGTGCGCATATTTACCGGCGTATTTCGTTTCAGTCTATGCTTACCTACGAAGAGATTTTCCCTTCTTATCCCACAGGTTCTTTCCTAAGAGAAGTGCCGGCACGCTATCAATTGGATTTCAAATATGCAAACGCCGACCACTGGGGTTATTCTCATATCGGAAGCTGGAGCAATTAACTCCGGTGTGATGCCGCGGTAATCATTCTGCCGAAACCCGCACATTATCCACTTCCCAACTGGCTGCTGCGGCGGTGGTAGAGGTATATTTGAACGCTATATGCACCTTCCGGTCTTTATAGGCAGAAAGATCTATATTGCCCGAAGGAGTGAAAGAAAAGCCATCTTCCGTATCATAATTGGCAGGCAACAAAGTCCAGGTAGCCGAACCAGGCGCTCCGCTGCCGCTATAATTGGTGGAGAGATAGCATTCTATCGTTTTGCCTTCATAATTCCCTGCACTTTCAAACTGAAGCGAGATGTGTTGAAATCCGGAAAGATTCAGCTCTTTGGAGATGAGCCAGTCTTCATTTGCTTTGTTTCCGCTTGCATAGCCGCTCATATAGGCACAGGGTTTGGGGTTTCCGAATTGCGCCAGATTCCATTTTTGATCCCCAATGCTACTATGCACGGTCCATTCATCCAAATCACTAAAATCTTCATTCAGTAAAAGAGTGGTGCCGGAGCTTCCTCCGTTGCACCGGCTGCCATAGAGCTGCATGTCCGATGTATCGCGGATAACGAGTTGCGGCTCGTCGCGGTAAATCATATACAACGCGGTAATGCTTCCTTTGCCTTGGGGCAGCGGCAGCGATTGAAAACTGGCAAAGGCACTGTTGCGCAGGATAATGGTTTTGCCGTTGCAATCCGTAATGCCAATATCCGAACCGCTGGCTATCTGTGCGTTTTCCGCATAAGTTTTTCCTAAATCCGGCAAGGCTATTTCCACATTATTAATGCGCACCAGGCGGTTGAGCATCGTTTTGTTAAGCACGGATAATGCAGCTAAATCGTCAAAAACCGTAACGGGAACCGGGTGCGGGTAATCGGCTCTCACCACATAGCGGTCCAGCAAATTCTGCGGAATGCGGGTAACACCTCCCGATTCGTCTGTAGAATAGCCAATCTGCGGCAATCCGTTATAAAAACCATAGTAAAGCCCCTTCAGCCGTACATATATTTTGCGCCCTACGGGAAGTTTGGAATAAAGCCCCGTGCCATCTACCGAAAGGCTAATGCCGCCGGTGCTGTCTTCGAGGGTTATTTGCTTATAAATATTGCCGGAGCGGTCATCGCCGGTGATGATGCCTGAGATGGTCCATTCGCTGTCTATGGGTTGTGCCACGGCTATGGAAGCATAAAAATTTTTCAACCGGGCGATGGTTGTATTCACCGGAAGCTGCGGGTCTTCTTGCGTGAGGTCGGGCGGCGGATTGTATGTTTTTTTCAAACAAGAACCGGTAGTGAAAAAGAGGATGAGAAAAAGGGAAGAAAGGAGCAAATTGTTTTTCATGTTGTTTAGGATTTTGTAGGTGATTTAAAATTTGACGGAAAGGTTGATGAAATAATTCCGTCCATAGCCATAGAAATATTTGGACGCAAATTTGCCTGCATCAGCTTCTTGGTAATCGAAACGGATGTTTTCAAAACCGCCGGTGATTATCTGCTTATTGTTTAATAAATTATTGACCCCTATATTCAGGTAGAGGTAGGTATTACGCGGCAGCGATTTTATGCTTTTGGAAAGCAAAAAAGATTTGCCCATAAACAGATCAAAAGTGAAAAAAGAAGGCAGCTTTTCCTGATCCAGGATGGAATGCCATTGTTCACTTCCGGCTTCTATTCCTTCCACAGCCTGGGCGGTGCGTCGTGGCGCTGCGGGTGCTACATAATTGCGGTGAAAATAAGAACCGTTAAGGTAGAAATACCAATAGTGGGGAGAGCGGTAGTTGAAGCCCAGTGTGTAGGCGCTTTGCGGACCTACGCCGAGGTAGGTATTGTTGAGATAAGCCGTTTCGTGCAGGATGGAATCCGGCAAAGCATTTTCAAAATAACCGGTTGCCTGCACATCATCCGTATAAAATGCCTGCCCAATAGCGGCTACGGCTGTAGCGGAAATCGAAGAACTGAGTTTATAATCCAATGCCAGCTCCAGCCCCGTATAACGTGTGTCCACACCTTGCAATACATAAGCCATCATGCTGTTGGCGCTGCCGGTGCCTTGGTAAAAAAATCGTTGCACGGCTACTGCATCTTTGTGCTCGGTAGTATAGCCCACAGCCCGTAGGTTGGTTTTGGGTGCGTGTAGTAAATAACCGGCTTCCACCGTGGCGGTCTTTTGCAGGGTGGGCTGAGACACTACGGTATTGCGCACACGGGCGGAGAAATACGTGTTGTCCACCGCAGGTGCATCGGTTGCGTATGCCGCATGAGCAAAAAGATAATGACGACCGTTCAGTTTATAGGTCAGTCCGCCTTTGATGCCGTAAGGGCTAAAGGTTTGCCTGGGACCTTTGCCGTAGGAATCATTTGCAAAAAGCCCGTTTCTGAATAAACCTTCTCTTTGAAAAGAATGAACGCCATAGTGTGCCCCTATGAAAAGGTCGAATTTGTTGTAAGTAAACTGCGCTTGTCCCCACCACCATGCCTTCAGAAAATCTAAATTATAGTGATAAAAATAAGGGTCGCCCACGCGTATTTTTTGATCGGGATGGTTGAGGTCATTTTGGTTTTCGGTGGAGGAACCGGCGAAGTTTCTTTCGGTAAAGGAATTTACATTGAGAAAATAGTCGCCGCCCAGCAGGTCTTTCATTTGGCGGTAGCTTTCCGTATGTTGTTTTTGCAGCGAAATGCCAGTTTGCAGGCTAAGGTGTTCGCTCATTGCTTTTTGAAGATTGGCGCTGAATATCCATTTTCTTAGCTTATCCACATCCTCGCCTATGGCGTACAGGGATCTGCCCTGGTGCAGTTTATTGGTTTCATACAGCTCGTTCCAGTGTATTTGCGACCGGTCTGTAAACTGTTGCTGGGCTTCTGCTACTTGCTGCGCCGGAAGGTTTGGATAATTTTCATCAGCTTTTAACGTATGGCTTGGCAGGTATTTGTAATAATCGGGGCGCGGGTCGGCGGCGTTGTACCAGTCTAAGGTGGAGTTTTTATTTTCCCCAAATTGATAGCCTATAACGGTGTTCCAGTGAAGCGATTCGGAAGGATGGTGTTCATAATTCAGCAGGAGGGTAGGTTGATGGCTATTCGCTACTTTGGCATTTCGTTTTTTTCCGTTTTGCCAGCCCCAGTTTGGGTTGTAAAAAGGATTATCCAGCACTTCATAGGCTTCGTGGAAGGAAGGCGCTATTTTTCCTCTTTTGGTAGGTGCGCCGAATACGGTAAGGTTAAGATCATGTTTGTGTTTAATTTTTTTGGAAACGGCAGCATAGTAAGAATAGCCATCATAAAAAGAGCCTTGTATATAGCCTTCTTCAGCCCATCTCTTGGAAAAAGAAAGCGCATAGGCCCATCCGTTTTTAGTGAGTCCGCTGCTGTGTGTGAGCATCAACCGGTGTCGGTATTGCCGGTTGGAGAGCGAGTAGGTAATACGGGTTTGCTTGCGCTGGTCGGCTGCGGTGGCATCAAAAGCGGTAGTGCCGTTTATTCCGCCAAAGGCATAGTCGGAAGGTTGTAATCCATAGGTAGTGCTTCTGCTGCGAAATACATCATTCAGTCCGCCCCATTGGCTCCAGTAAGCACTTCCGGTTTCCACATCATTCATAGGCGCTCCGTTGATGAGCACCTGCTGCTGGCTGCGGTCATAGCCCCTTGCCTGAAAACGATAAGCGCCAAAGGTAAATGCAGCCGTATTGATAAACGGATCTCTGGAAGCGGTAAGCAAGCTGCTCACGCCGGTGGCACCGCCGTTTTCCTCATCGCTGTCTCTATCTTCCAGAGCTATGGTGGGGAGGAGCAACTGTTGTGCAGAGGAAATCATTGCCTCGTTAGCTGCAAGGGTTAAAACACCTAAATTCACGGTTTCTTCGTTGATGCTCACGGAAATCGTATCGGCAGCCATCCTTCCTTCGCCTATAACGATGCGGTGTATTCCAAAAGGCACATGGGTGAGGGTAAAATGCCCCTTGCCATCTGTGGTGGTGAGCATGCGGAGGTAGGGGATTGCTACCGTTTCGTTGCTAACAGGCGCCTTGCTTTCAAATTGCAGGCTTCCTTTTACCAGGGCATATTGTTTCTCCTGCGCCTCTGCTTCCTGATAAATGAAAAAAGGAAGGAATAGGGTTGATAGTATTTTTTTCATGATAGCTTTTATTTTTTAAAGGGTAAAAAGCCTGTGGTCATGCAATTCAATGATTAAAATTATATCAATGTTATAATAAAACAAACCGTTTTTTTATTTAATTTTTCTGTTCCTTTGGTGAAAATGTTTTTAACCGTGAAAAAACCCTTTCTCTTTTTTTTAATTTTTATAGGCATTCCAAGCATTGCTGCAGCCCAAAAGAATATGCACATAAGCGCAGTGGCGTTTTACAATTTTGAGAACCTGTTTGATACCCTTGACGATCCCAAAAACTGGGGTGATGATGATTTTTTGCCTGATGGCGCCTATCATTATTCCGGCATCGTTTATAGGGAAAAACTTCAAAATCTTGCGAAGGTGATTAGCCGGCTGGGCACAGAGCTTACCCCGGACGGAGCAGCGATTATAGGCACGGCGGAGATAGAAAATGACCGGGTATTAACCGATTTGATTCGGCAACCGGAGTTAAAAGACAAATACCGGTTCCTTCATTTCGACAGCTACGATTCGCGCGGCATTGATGTGGCAATGCTCTACAATCCTGCGTATTTTAAAGTCATAAACGCCAGAGCGCTGTATGTGAACATTCGCAAAGCCGGGGCTATAAAAGGTGGGAAAACCAGAGATGTGCTGTATGTGCAGGGCGTTTTAGCGGGAGATACGGTGCATATTCTGGTGAATCACTGGCCCTCCCGGCGGGGTGGTGAGGCGGCTTCGGCACCGCTGAGAGCCATAGCAGCCGGCGTGTGCAAGAAACTGATAGATTCCCTCACCGCCCTTAATCCGCATACGCGTATCCTCCTTATGGGTGATCTCAACGACGACCCAGTAAGTGCAAGCCTTACCAAAACCCTGGGCGCAAAAGGCGAAAAAAACAAAATTGCCGTTCATGAATTGTATAATCCCTGGCTGCGTTTTTATAAAAAAGGGTACGGCTCTTTGAGCTATGATGATCGCTGGAACTTGTTTGACCAGATTCTCCTTTCAGGCGCTTTTCTGCAACAATATAACAAGGACGGAGCGCATTGGTGCTACTATAAATCGGAGATTTTCAAGAGAGACTTTTTGATAGAAAAATTCGGTCGTTATAAAGGCTATCCTAAGCGCTCTTTTTCTAATGAGCAATGGAACAACGGCTATAGCGACCACTTTCCCACCCTTATCTACCTCGTAAAGGCAGCAACACCGTAAAATTTCTCCACAAAAAATACACATCACCGTAAACTGTAATTTCTTTTTTACAAAAAATTATCAAAAAATTGAGGGGCACGAAAAACCGTTTTTCTGACAATAAAATGACATTCCCAAATTGTCATTAATAAAATATGGGCTGAAACGCTTGTCAATAAAGGAAAAATTTTTTCAAAAATCGTTATAACTTTTGCGCTTTGTGTTGTAGTTTTGCCCACGTTTCACGTAAAAGGAAAGTTAATTTCCTTAATTGTTTATTCCTGTGTCAGAATTTAAAAAGCTAATGTATCTGAAAATCGCAAGGGCTTCCATTATACTGATAATAGCGCTGTTTTTCAGCCATTTTTCTTCGTTTGCCGCTCCCGACGGTAAAGCATTGTTCCAATCCAACTGTGCCTCCTGCCACAATCCATTGAAAGATGCGACAGGGCCTGCGCTAAAAGGCGTGGACAGTCGAGTGCCCAGCAAAGAATGGTTGCACAAATGGGTAAAAAACTCTGCGGCGTTAATTGCCAGCGGCGATAAATACGCCAATGAGGTTTTCAACAAATGGAACAAAATTCCGATGACGGCATTCGCGAACATGTCGGATGAAGAAATTGATGCCATCATTACCTATGTAAATTCCGTAGAGCCTCCTAAAAAAGATACACCTGCGGCTACTACTGCGGGAGCGGAGCAAAAAGACGGCAACACCTGGCTTTACACTTTCATCACCTTGTCTCTGGTAGCGTTGATGATTATTCTGTGGCGTGCCAACTATGGTCTGCGTCGCGTAGCCAATGACAAAGAAGGATTGCCTAATGAGCATGAAGTTCCCTTCTATCGCAATAAAGTATTTATCGCTATAGGCGTTATCTTATTCTTTATTTTCTGCGGTTACTGGATCACCAACGGCGCTATAGAAATGGGTCGCCAGCAGAATTACGAGCCGGAGCAACCTATCTTCTACTCCCACAAAGTACACGCAGGGGTCAATCAGATCAACTGCCTCTATTGCCACTCCAGTGCAGAAAAAGGGAAAATGGCTATGGTGCCTTCTCCGAGCGTATGTATGAATTGCCATAAACAAATCAATGAATATACCGGGGATGAAAAGCTGATAACAGCAGAAGGAAAAGAAGTGGACGGCACTGCCGAAATACAAAAACTATATGAATACACCGGTTGGGATCCTGTAGCGAAAGACTACCGCCGGGATGCCAATGGCAATATCATCACCAAGCCTATAGAATGGGTGAAAATCCACAACCTGCCCGATCATGTTTATTTCAATCACTCACAGCACGTAGCTGTAGGAGATGTGCAATGTCAGCGTTGCCACGGCCCTATAGAAACGATGGATGAAGTGTATCAGTTTGCGCCGCTTTCCATGGGATGGTGTGTAAACTGCCACAGACAAACCCAAGTGCAGTTTGCGGATAACAATTACTACAGCATTTATGAGAAATACCACGAAGAAATCAAAAGCGGAAAACGCACCGGTGTAACCGTGGAAGATATCGGAGGTTTGGAATGTCAGAAATGCCACTATTAATAATAGTGTAGTAGTAAGATGGTTAGCTTGAATACTTGATTTTAGATATAGTGAAGGTTAGGTTTTGTGCGGTTGATTTTTTGAATTTTGCTTTTTGAATTTTAAATTATTTATGAGTCAAAAACAATATTGGATGGGAGTGGAGGATCTTCAGAAAAAAGAAGCTCCCCAGCAAGCGGATGAGTTTAACGAACCTCTGCCGTTTGACCTTAGCGGTAATCTTTTGGATGCCACTACGCCCCGCCGTGACTTTTTGAAATATTTGGGCTTCAGCACTGCGGCGGCTATGCTGGCTGCAAGTTGCGAAATGCCCGTACGCAAGGTAATTCCCTATGCCATAAAGCCGGAAGACATTACCCCGGGCGTACCCAATTACTACGCATCTACATTTGTAGATGGCGGGGAATGGTGTCCGATAGTTATTAAAACCCGCGATGGTCGCCCTATAAAAATAGAGGGAAATGAAAAATCCTCTATTACCAAAGGCTCCACCTCTGCACGGGTACAGGCTTCCGTTTTAAATCTTTATGACAAAGCACGCCTACGCCAGCCCTATGCCGACGGACATGAAGTAACATTTGAGGCGGTGGATAAAATGGTGAAAGATGCGTTGAGCGCCAATGCCGGCAAACAAGGTTATTTGGTAACCTCTTCCATCATCAGCCCTACTACCAAAGAGGTAATTAACCAGTTCGTAGCGAAATACCCGAATTTCAAACACATCAGTTACGATGCGGTTTCTTACTCCGGTATGTTGCTTGCCAATGAAGCATGCTACGGCAAACGTGCCCTGCCTTCTTATCATTTCGATAAAGCTAAAACCATCGTAGGTATCGGAGCAGATTTCCTCGGCACCTGGTTAGCTCCTGTAGAATTTGCAAAACAATATGGAGATGCCCGTAAGATAAGCGCTAAAAGCCCTGAAATGGCGAAGCATTATCACATCGAAGCCAACCATACCATATCCGGCGCCGCTGCGGATGAACGTGCAGTGTGCAAGCCGTCTGAATACGGTGCAGTAGCCTTAGCTCTTTACCATGCGGTGAATGGCACGGCTCCTTCCTTTGCCAACAAAAAGCTGAACGAAACCCTTAGCCGTGCGGCTGCCGATCTGAAAAAAGGAAACGGCATCGTGGTTTGCGGCTCCAATGATGTGCAGGTGCAAACGGTGGTGAATGCCATCAATGCTGCCATCGGCGCAAACGGTACTACTATAAACTGGGGTATTACCAGCAATTACAAACAAGGTATTGACAGCGATATGGTAAACCTTGTTGCGGCTATGAATGCCGGACAAGTAGGTGCCGTATTGATGCAGGATGTAAACCCTGTGTATGATTACTACCAAGGCGCTAAGTTTGCTGAAGGATTGAAAAAAGTAGCTGTTACGGTTTCTTTCGGCGAACGAATGGATGAAACCACACAGCTGTGTAAATACATTATTCCGGATCATCACTTCCTCGAAAGCTGGGGTGATGCCGAGCCTAAAACCGGTTATTTCAGCTTGATGCAGCCGGGTATTGCCCCCTTGTTTAAAACCCGTGCCTTCCAAGACAGTCTGCTGACCTGGGCAGGTTCTGCGGTAAGCTACGGACAATACTGGAATCAATATTGGATGGATCGCTTAGGCGGACAGTCCAATCTGGATAAGGCCTTGCAAGAAGGTATCATAGAGCCTGCCGGCGATGTGGCAATGGGCAGCGCATCCTTCGCAGGAAATGTTTCCGAAGCGGCTGCTGCCATCCAAAGCAAGAAATCGTCTGGCGGAATGGAAGTAATAGTGTACGAAACCGTGGCTTTAGGTAAAGGCGGCGCATGGAGCAACAACCCCTGGCTTCAAGAAATGCCGGACCCGCTTACCAAAGCTACCTGGGACAACTACGCTTGTATTTCTCCTAAAAAAGCAAAAGAACTGGACGAAGAGCTTACCAGTATTACCGAAGTGGTTACGAAGAAGCGCGTGATTAAAATTACCGCTAACGGACAAGAAATGACCTTGCCGATAGTCGTAACTCCAGGTATTCACAACGATGTGGTAGCTATAGCATTGGGCTATGGACGAGATGAAAAAGTGGGACGCGCGGCTGCTAAAACCGGTAAGAATGCCTATCCTTTCCAAGTATGGAACGGAACCACATTCGACAATCATACAAACGGTACGATAGCTAAGACAAGCGAAACCTATGATGTGGCGATTACACAAACCCACATGAGCCATGAAGGTCGCCCTGTTATTCATGAATATACTTTAGAAGAGTTTAAAAAAGATCCTCAACATCTTCAAAAAGAACGTAAGGCTGAAATTGCTAAATACAGTTTCTTACCTTGGGATGAGGAAAGCAACCCCGGCGGCGAGCATGGAAAATCGGAACACGGCGATGCTCCGCAAAACCTGAATATGCAGGCCGTGGAAGAAGGCTTCCGCAAAAACGGAACACTCTACCCGAACCATATTTCTCCGGGTATTCACTGGGGAATGTCTATAGACCTCAGTAGTTGTATCGGTTGTGGGGCTTGTCTTATAGCTTGTCAAGCAGAGAACAATGTAGCCGTAGTAGGTAAGACCCACGTGCTAAAATCGCAGGAAATGCACTGGTTGCGTATAGACCGTTATTTCAGCGGTATGCCGGACGATCCTGATACGATCCAAACCGTGTTCCAGCCTATGATGTGCCAGCATTGCGACAATGCGCCCTGCGAAAACGTTTGTCCGGTTTCAGCTACCAATCACAGCAGCGAAGGCTTGAACCAAATGGCTTATAACCGTTGTATCGGTACCAAATATTGTGCGAACAACTGTCCTTATAAAGTGCGTCACTTCAACTGGATGGACTGGCAAGGCGCTGACAGCTTTATGGATAATGACTATGAAGACGGTCGCAGAGATGATATGAACGATGATTTGACACGCATGGTGCTCAATCCTGACGTAACCGTTCGTAGCCGCGGGGTGATGGAAAAATGTTCTTTCTGCGTACAACGCCTGCAAGACGCCAAGCTGCACGCCAAGAAAGAAGGCCGCCCTATGAAAGATGGCGAAGCGCGTACCGCCTGCCAGCAATCTTGTCCTACGGGAGGTATCGTATTCGGTAACGTAAACGATACGGAAAGTGAAATCTACAAACTCCGCACACAGGATCAACCGGAACGGATGTTCTATGTATTGGAGCAGATACACACATTGCCGAATATAAACTATTTAAGTAAAGTAAGAAATACGAATCATCTGGCCAAGGAAGAAGTGATTGTGAATGGTGAAGATACCTTCCCGAACGATGATTTCCATAATAAGCATATATAGTTTGAAAGGTGGATAGAGTTTACTGGATTGGGTGAGATAATTTAAAAATAGAAAGATGAAAGTAGTGAGCGAATCAAATAAACTTGCTGCTGAATACGTAAAATAAATTTTGAATTTTTAATAGCATTATGCATTTAAAATACGAATCGTTTGTAAGAGAGCCGCTGGTGGATGGTGAAAAAGACTATCATCAGGTAACTGAAGACATCGTACGTCCGATAGAGGCAAAACCCGGAAAAATGTGGTATGTGGGCTTTTTCTTTTCCCTCACCTTACTAGCATTTGGGGTATTTTCCGTTGTTTGGTTTGTCTATTGGGGCTTAGGCACCTGGGGGCTTAACCGTACTGTAGGCTGGGGTTGGGATATTACCAATTTCGTATGGTGGGTAGGTATCGGTCACGCCGGTACGCTTATCTCGGCGATTTTGCTGCTCTTCCGTCAAGGATGGCGCACCGGTGTGAACCGTGCCGCGGAAGCTATGACCATCTTTGCGGTAATGTGTGCAGGACAATTCCCTATCTTTCACATGGGACGTGTGTGGGATGGCTTCTTTGTATTGCCTTATCCGAATACTCGCGGTCCGTTATGGCCAAATTTCAATTCGGCTCTTCTTTGGGACGTGTTTGCGATTTCAACTTATTTTACGGTTTCATTACTTTTCTGGTATTCCGGTCTTATCCCTGACTTCGCTACCATCCGCGACCGTGCCAAAACAAAATTCCGTAAGCTTTCTTATGGGCTGGCTTCTTTCGGATGGACGGGTAGCGCTAAGAACTGGCAGCGTCATGAAGCTTTATCTTTAGTATTGGCCGGTCTTTCTACTCCGCTGGTACTTTCCGTACACACTATCGTATCTTTTGACTTTGCAACCTCTGTAATTCCGGGCTGGCACACTACCATCTTCCCTCCCTACTTCGTAGCGGGTGCCATCTTCTCCGGTTTTGCGATGGTACAAACCTTATTGATTGTTTGCCGCAGTATTATGGGGCTGGAAGATTATATTACTATAGGGCACATAGAAGCGATGAACAAAGTAATCGTACTCACCGGTTCTATTGTAGGTGTAGCGTATCTTACTGAATTATTTATTGCATGGTACAGCCAGGTAGTATATGAACAAGATGCCTTTAAATGGCGGATTATGGGACCTTACTGGTGGAGCTACTGGGCAATGATGACCTGCAACGTGGTATCTCCTCAGCTCTTCTGGTTCAAGAAACTACGCAGAAATATCGTATTCACCTTCGTAATGTCTATCGTAGTGAACATCGGTATGTGGTTCGAACGTTTTGTAATCATCGTTACGTCTCTATACCGTGATTATTTGCCAAGTTCCTGGAGCTACTATTCACCTGAATGGCCGGAAGTAGGATTTTACCTCGGTACCTTTGGCTTATTCTTCACCTGCTTCTTCCTCTTCGCTAAATATTTCCCTGTGATCGCTATTGCGGAAATCAAATTTGTGTTGAAGACATCGGGAGAAAGTTATAAGAAGAAAATGCAGAAGATAGAAGAACAGAGTACGGAGCAGTTTGCCGAGGAGCAGACGCACCATTAATAGTAAAAGATAAATTTGGGATTTTTAGACTTGGAATTTGGGATTTGAAACTTTAGAATTTGATTTTTAAATTTTGACTTATACCTATGTCAGTTAAAAAATTTGCAGTTGCTACTTATCTTGACGAGGAAATATTATTTCCTGCGGTGAAAAAAGTGCGTCATAGCGGCTACAAGATGCATGATGTTTATACGCCTTTTCCGGTACATGGGCTTGACCATGCTATGGGATTGAAAGACACAGACCTGCACGTAGCCGGTTTTATCTACGGCATTACGGGCACTGCCACGGCACTGGGCTTTATGTCTTGGATTTTTACAAGCGACTGGCCAGTAAATTTTGGCGGTAAGCCTTTCTGGTCGTTACCTGCGTTTATCCCTATCACCTTCGAGCTTACCGTTTTGTTTTCTGCCGTGGGAATGGTTTTGACCTTCTGTTATCTCAACCAGATTATGCCGGGTGTGAAGAAACATGTGTTTCATCCCCGCCAGACAGATGATACCTTTGTACTGACCATAGAGCTGAACGAACACGTAACCGAACAGGAAGTAATTGACTTTTTGAAAACAACCGGTGCCAACGAAACCTATGTACAAGTGGCAGAAGACAGCTGGTGGTATGGCAGATGGGATAAAGAAGAAGACTACGAAAAAGGAACCATAACAGCGGCGCACGCATAAAATATAGAAATTTATTAATTGGTGTCTTGATACTTGATACTGAATACTTGATACTGAACAATATGAACAAAACAAGAAGCATAGTGGTAGGAGCGCTCATAGTAGGCTTGGCAATATCCGCCTGCAATACTGGTGGTAAGCGCCGTAATCCCGGTAAAACCTATGCCCCGGACATGACCTACTCACGTGCTTATGATGCTTATACCTCAAATCCGAATTTTGAAGACGGACAAACCAGCCGTTTACCGGTTCCAGGTACGATAGCTCAAGGACATGAGCTGCCGGACCGCTTGGTAGAAGGGGATACAAACGCCTATAAAGCATTGACGACAAGCCTGCGTTTTAATGAGGATGAACTGAATGAAGGGAAGCGTCTTTACGATATTTACTGCGGTATTTGTCATGGGCAGGCACTGGATGGCAACGGACCTCTTTACAACGGTGGTAACGGTAAATTTGCCGCCGCCCCGGCTAATTTTAAAGACGGTAAATACCTGAATATGTCGGTAGGACACATGTATGCCGCTATAAAATTCGGTAAAAATATGATGGGCTCTTATGCTGCACAGCTTGATGTGAAAGAACGCTGGCAGGTAATTGCCTATATTAAGAAAGTACAGGCAGAGAATGGCGGCGCCGCCTTTACACTCGGCACCGATGCCGCCGGACAAACCGCTATAGCGGCTGCCGCAACAGAAGATACTACGAAGAAAAATTAATTAAGTATAACAATTAAAGAATTATAAAAGAATACCAATGACTGATCGTTTTGAGATACCGGCAAGGCTAAAAACCACAGCTCTGGTGCTGATATTGATTGGTGTGATCACTTTAATAATAGGTGCTGTAACACTAATGAACAGCCATGCAGCTGATCACGAAATCATGCACGCGGAAAGAACGCGCTTCTGGATCGTATTACTCCACAACAGTGTATTCTTTTTGCTTACCTGCGTAGCCTGCGTATTCATTCAGGCTGCTGCCTCTCTGGCGCAAGGTGGCTGGATTGTTGCCTATAAAAGAATTCCAGAAGCTATAGGCGCTAATGTATGGATATTCGGTGTGATAGCCGGTATCATTCTGATGTGCGTGGCTTTTGTGTTTGATATAGACGGGCATAATCCGATTTACCACTGGGTACACCCGCATGGCGATAAAATCCTGGAAGGAAAAAGTGCCTTCCTGAACCCCGGTATGTTTGCCGGATTTACCATCGTAACCATTGCTCTTTGGTCGTTCTTCGGACGTAAATTCAGAAGTTTGTCTTTACAACAGGAAACTGCGCCTAAGAACAGCACCAAACTTTACTGGACCATGGTGAAATGGTCCGCCGGCTTTCTTTTAGTATATGCGCTGACGCAAATGAGCATCACTCCCTGGGTGTGGATCATGAGCATAGATGCACACTGGTACTCTACCATGTTTAGCTGGTACACCTTTGCAAGCGCTTTTGTAAGCGGCATGGCGGTTATCCTGCTTTGGGTAGTATATCTGAAAAACCAAGGCAACCTGGAACTTGTAAACAAAGAACATATCCATGACTTGGGTAAGCTCATGTTCGCCTTCAGTATTTTCTGGACCTACGTATGGTTTGATCAGTACATGCTGATCTGGTATGCAAACATTCCTGAAGAAACTTGGTATTTTAAAATTCGCCAGCACGGACCGTACAGCCTCATCTGGTACTCTACCTTTGTTATTAATTTCATCATGCCGGTATTGATTCTGATGAGCCGCCCGAGCAAACGGAATTACTTCACCGTTACTTTTATGGCTATATTTATCATATTCGGACACTGGCTGGATTTCTATATCATGACGATGCCCGGCCCCTTGGCAGAACATTGGCATCTGAGCTGGTATGAATTAGGCATTTTTGCAGGATTTATAGGAGTCTTCATTTTATCTACAGCTACCACACTATCTAAAGCATCACTGATACCTAATAATCATCCATTGCTGAAAGAAGCTATATTGCACCAAAGCTAAAAAGTGATTTTAGGAAGATTTGAGAATATTAAAATTAAAAGTAAAATACAAGAATAACTGACCATGTCGGGATTTATCACAATAGTAATCATATCGCTGGTATTTATCATTATATACCAAATCGCAAAAGCAAGTGAGTATGCTACCATTCTCCGTGGAGAAGATATTGTAAGGAAGCAAGTGAACAGATTGATGGCATGGTTGCTCGTCGCATTCTTCTTGCTGGGCATGTGGGGCATCTGGGTTTGCCATGAAGCCATGATGGATAAAATGCTTCCGGTGGCAGCCTCGGAACATGGGGAGAAATACGACTCGATGCTGATGGTAACCATCATCGTTACCGGTATCGTGTTTTTCGTTACCCAAACCCTTCTTTTCTGGTTCGCGTTTAAGTACCAATCTACTGAAAAGCGCACTTCTTTTTATTACGCACACAACAACAAACTGGAGCTGATATGGACTACCATACCCGCCATCGCTATGGCTTCTCTGGTAGCTGTGGGTTTACGCAACTGGTTTCACATCACCTCGGATGCACCTGCTAATGCCCAAGTGGTGGAAGTAGTAGGGAAGCAATTTAACTGGTTGATACGCTACCCGGGTGCAGACGGCGTGCTGGGTAAAAGAGATTTCAGAAAGATTGATGATGCAAACAATGTATTGGGGCTTGACTGGAACGATAAAGCAAACAATGATGATGTGATTGCCGAAAACGGCGAATTGCACCTTGTAAAAGGAAAACCTGTAAAATTAATTATCGGATCGCGCGATGTGATACACGATGTAGGCTTACCGCATTTCCGGTTGAAAATGGATGCCGTACCCGGTATTGTTACTACGATGTGGTTCACTCCCCTATACACTACCCGGGAAATGCAGAAGATAACAGGAAATCCTGATTTTGTTTATGAAATATCTTGTGATCAGATGTGTGGTAACGGACACTATTCTATGAGAGGAACCATTATCGTAGAAACAGAAGCGGAATATAAAATATGGCTTGCGAAGCAAAAATCATACTATGCGTTGCAACATCCCGCTGCTACCCCAGCTACGGATTCTACCGTAGCTCCCGCAAGCGATACTACTACTAAAGCAATAACTATGAATATGCCCGCAAAATAATTTTGTGGCTTCATAAATAAAGTATATATAACAATGAGCGAAAAAATTATATTAGACGGACCAAATGTGGCGCACGGACATGCTGAGAGCGATGCGCATCATCATGAACATCACGAGCAACATTTTATTACCAAATATATCTTTAGCCAGGATCATAAGATCATAGCGAAACAGTTTTTGATTACCGGAATTATCTGGGCGATCATAGGTGCTCTGTTCTCTGTTTTCTTCCGCTTGCAATTAGGATTTCCTAATGAAACCTTCCCTATAATGGAGAAATTCTTAGGTGAATGGGCAAGAGGTGGAAAACTTAGCCCCGAGTTTTATTATGCACTCGTTACGATGCACGGTACTATCTTGGTCTTTTTTGTATTGACTGCCGGCTTGAGCGGTACGTTTGCGAACCTGCTCATTCCTTTGCAGATAGGCGCTCGCGATATGGCATCTCCTTTTATGAACATGCTGTCGTATTGGTTTTTCTTTGCCGCCAGTGTGCTGATGTTTACTTCCTTGTTTGTACAAACCGGACCTGCCTCCGGCGGTTGGACCACTTATCCTCCTTTAAGCGCCCTGAAAGAAGCTTCCATAGGCTCCGGCGTGGGTATGGATTTGTGGCTGATTAGCATGGCTTTGTTTGTAATTTCTTCTCTCTTAGGAGGCTTGAACTATATTTCCACCATTCTTAACATGCGTACCAAAGGCATGAGCATGACGCGTATGCCGCTCACCATCTGGGCGTTGTTATTTACGGCTATATTAGGCGTGTTGTCTTTCCCTGTATTGCTTTCCGGTTTTGTATTGTTGATTTTCGACAGAAATTTCGGTACTTCTTTCTATCTTTCTGAAATATTTATCGGTGGTAAAGCATTGCCGCATATCGGCGGATCGGCTATCTTGTATCAACACTTATTCTGGTTCTTAGGCCATCCGGAAGTATATATCATTATGTTGCCCGGTATGGGTATGGCTTCTGAAGTTTTGGCTTGCCACAGCCGCAAACCAATCTTTGGTTATTTCGCCATGATCATATCCCTTATAGGCATCACCGTGTTAGCCTTTTTAGTATGGGCGCACCACATGTTCGTTACCGGTATGAGTCCGTTCTTAGGGTCTATATTCGTGTTGCTCACCTTGCTGATTGCCGTACCGTCTGCCGTAAAAGTGTTTAACTGGCTGACTACAATCTGGAGAGGTAACATACGCTTCAACCCCCCTATGCTGTTCGCATTGGGTTTTGTATCCTTATTCATCTCCGGCGGTCTTACCGGCATCTTCTTGGGAAACTCTGCTTTGGATATTCACTTGCATGATACCTATTTTGTTATTGCACACTTCCATATAGTAATGGGCGTATCCGCCTTCTTCGGAATGTTTGCAGGTATTTACCACTGGTTCCCCAAAATGTTTGGACGGTATATGAACAATACGCTGGCGTATTTCCATTTCTTTATCACCTTCGCAGGCGCTTACCTGATCTTCTGGCCTATGCACTATGAAGGTATTGCAGGTATGCCACGCCGCTATTATGACTATAGCTCTTGGGAATCCTTTAAGCAATTTGACGGACTGAATCAATTTATCAGCATCGTAGTAATCGTTGTATTCTTTACGCAGTTGCTATTTGTAATAAATTTCTTTGTCAGCATTTTCCGCGGTCGCAAGCTCACTACTACGAACCCGTGGGGTTCTACAACGCTTGAATGGACTACGCCTATTAATCCCGGACACGGCAACTGGCCTGGTGCAATACCGGAAGTACACCGCTGGTCTTATGATTATAAAGATGACGGAAACGGGGGAGATTTTATCCCGCAAACCGTTCCGTTAAGGGCAGGGGAAGAATCGCATTAATTCCTTCTTAAAATAGAAAAGACAAAGCCGCAATGAATTGTTGCGGCTTTGTCTTTTCTATCATTCTCTTATAGGCATTTACTTCCCAAACTTCTTCTTCAGCATACTCAGCGCATCGCTCATATTGTTAGTCGTTGCAGCTTCTTTGCGTGGCTCGCGGCGGTCGTTTTTACTTCCTTGTTTGCGGGCAGGCGCTTCCATCGTTTGCTTGATGGATAAGGCAATGCGCTTGCGCGGCATATCCACTTCCAGCACTTTCACCTGCACCTTTTGGTTGAGCTTTAACGCTTCATTGGGGTCGGTGATATAGGTATGCGAAATTTCAGAAACATGCACAAGCCCGTCTTGCTTTACTCCTATATCCACAAAAGCGCCAAAGCGTGTGATATTCGTTACCACACCCGGAACAATCATGCCTATTTGCACGTCTTCTATGCTGTAAATATGGGCAAATTCAAACGCCTGCACTTCGCTGCGCGGGTCAAGACCGGGCTTTTTCAATTCTTTTAAAATATCTTCTATCGTATGCGCACCAACGGTTTCCGTTACATATTTTTTAGCGGGAATGTCTTTGGTAAGGGGCTCATTGCCTATAAGCGCTGCCACATCCACTCCAAGATCTTTTGCCATTTGCACCACCACATTATAGGCTTCGGGATGCACGGCGCTTGCGTCAAGCGGATTATCGCCATTCTTTACTCGAAGAAAGCCGGCGCATTGCTCAAATGCTTTATTGCCCAGACGCGGCACATCCAGCAGTTGCTTACGGTTTTTAAAACCCCCGATTTCGCTGCGGTATTTGACGATATTCTCTGCTATGGAAGGGCCTATGCCGCTTACATAACTGAGCAAATGTTTACTTGCCGTATTCAGGTTCACTCCTACTGCATTCACGCAGCTCACTACGGTTTGGTCAAGGCGTTCTTTCAGCCGCACCTGATTCACATCGTGCTGATATTGCCCTACGCCAATGCTTTTGGGGTCTATCTTCACCAGCTCCGCAAGAGGGTCCATCAACCGGCGACCGATGCTCACCGCACCACGCACCGTTACATCCTGATCGGGAAATTCTTCCCGTGCCGTTTCCGATGCGGAATACACCGACGCGCCATCTTCATTTACCAAAAATACAGGGAGGTTCAGTTGCAGTTTCTTGATGAATTGCTCCGTTTCCCGGCCTGCCGTGCCGTCGCCTACGGCAATGGCTTCCGTTTTATATTCCTGCACCAACGAGCGGATTTTATGTTCCGCATCCGTGAGTTTGTGATTTTTTTCATGAATATAGATAAGGTCTGTTTTTTTCAATTCACCTTTTTCATCTAAGCAAACCACCTTGCAACCCGTACGATAGCCGGGGTCTATAGCCAAAGTGCGCTTGCCGCCAAGAGGTGAGGAAAGCAGCAACTGACGAAGGTTTTCGGCAAATACATGAATGGCTTCTTCATCGGCTTTTGTTTTCAGCGCCATGCGAAATTCACTTTCTAAACTTGGTTGCAGTAAGCGGCGATAAGCATCTTTAATCGCTTTCTTCACATGATCTGCCGCTTCGTTATTTGCTTTTATAAATTGCTTTTCGATTTTTGCCAAAGCATCTTCCTCATTTGGTGAAATACTCATCCGTAACACCCCTTCCATAAAGCCCCGCATAATTGCCAGCATCCGGTGCGATGGAATTTTCGATACCGGCTCCGAGAAGTCGAAATAATCTTTGTACTTAATGCCTTCGGTTTCTTTATCGCTCAGCACTTTACTTTGCACGGTTGCCGTGTCTTCAAATAGCTTTCGTATTTTGGCACGTAACTCGGCGTCTTCATTCACTATTTCCGAGATGATGTCGCGTGCGCCTTGCAGGGCTTCTTCCGCTGTGGTTATTTTTTCATTCAAGAAAGCATGTGCTTCGTCGGCGGGATGTATAGGTTCTTGTGCCAGCAACAGATGCGCCAGCGGCTCCAGACCATTTTCTCTTGCGGTTTGTGCTTTGGTTTTCCGTTTGGGTTTGTAAGGAAGATAAATGTCTTCCAGCTCGTTTAGGGTGAGGGCGGCGTTTAGCTTTTCCTGCAAATCTTCCGTCATTTTCCCTTGTTCCGAAATTGTTTTTTCTATAAAACTCTTCCGTTCTGAAAACTCTTTCTGAAATTTAGCCTCATCTTGTACTTGTTGTATCTGCACTTCATCCATAGCACCGGTGCGGTCTTTTCGGTATCGTGCGATAAAAGGAATCGTGGCTCCTTCATTAAATAATTCCAAAACGGCGTGTACATATTTCTCCGAAAAACCCAGCTTGGCTGCTACACCCGGTGCAAATTCCAACATAATGACTTTTAGATTTTAAGGCTGCGAATGTATCTTATTTTCTTTTTTTACCGGCTTAGGGATTTGGGAAATTTTTGGTTGCCTATGTTTCTACAAGATGGAAGGCAAGGAGCGTTTTAGAGGAGAAAATTTCCCCGATGCGCAGTATAAATATGCGGAACCTTATAATTGTTGATGAGCAAAGTTGATAAGTTCCTGCAATGATTTCAGTTTCAATTTGCGGAAGATATTTTTACGGTGTGTTTCAACGGTATATTCACTAATATCCAGCAAATCGGCGATTTGTTTAGAGGTATGCGCTTCTTTAATAAGCAGCGTAATTTCTTTTTCTCTTTTGGTAAGTAATAATGCAGAAGGAGTAACGATTTCAGCCACTTTATCTTGTAGCATAGGGTTTTGAAAGCAAGAATTGCCGTTCATGATCTTATCAATCGTAGTCATTACCTCATCTGCCGTTGCGTTTTTAGATAAAAAGCCGTCCGCTCCGGCTTCTTGTGCTTGTGCTATGACGGTTGCTGTTTCAAACATGGATATGAACAATACTTTCACTGACGGGGTGCGTTGTTTGATAATTTTACATAATTCAATTCCATTGAGGTCGGGCATTTCGATATCGGAAGTAACAAGATCCACGGGCATGTTGTAAGCTGTACGTAGGAATGCTTTGGCATTAGGATAGGTACCCGATACAGAGAATCTTTTATGATTTCCAAGTATTTTGGCTAAGCCTTCTAAAAAAAGCTGATGGTCATCAATGCAGGCAATCCGAGTTATAAGCATAATTGTTTGGTGATAATAATGGTTGTTCCTTTATTATTGGTTGAAATATGTATTTCTGCATTTCCTAATTTTGACAGCCTTCTGCGGATGTTTTCCATACCCATGCCCTCTTTCCCGTTTAAAGGCATTCCGATACCGTCATCTTCTACAATGAAGTTGTATTGGTCTTCATCTACCATAAGTTGAACAGTGGCTTGCCGGGCCTGGGAGTGTTTAATAATATTGGAAAATAATTCATTGGCTATCCAAAAAAGGTTTACATAATCCTCTTTAGGAATCAGGTGCTCCTGTCCATGCGCTATCCATTCAAAAGCTACCCTATTCATGCGGTTCATCCATTTTATTCTATGGGATAAAGCGATAAAAATTCCTTTTTCTAAGATGTTTTTGTCGGACAATTTATCTAAAAACGCTCTTACATCTATATTGGCTTTTTCAATTGTCTCGCGGAGGTAATAATCTTGCCGGTAATGATCGCTGATATACAATTTCACCGCGCTTAGGGTTCCGGCCAGTTCGTCGTGCAAGTCTTGTGCTAATTGCGCTCTTTCTTTTTTCTCGGCTTCTAATTCCCTTTGGTAAAGTGTTTTTTCGAGTACTGTTTTTTCATTCAATAATTCTTTTTGTCGTCTTACGCTTTGGCTATACTGCCAGGATAAAATGCCGCCCAAAACAATAAATTCTAATAAAAGTATCCAATAAAAATAATTAGGGTAGGTAATCTGGTAATAAGGGATAATACCTTCGTAATTCAAAAAGTAACCGCCCGGATTAAAATACAAAATAAGTGCTGCCGCGAGAATGTTCCAGTAAAACGTACGCTTTTTTGCGATGATGAGGATTGCAAGTGTAGTGCATAGCATGGATAAAAAAATCAGCGCTAACCCGGAATACCATATTATATTGAACACTGCTGTACCTACAATGATCTGCCGGAAAAAAGCCATGTAAATAAGACTGCCTATAATAGTCCATACAAGAGACACATTCATAAACGTAGATAGCAGGCGAAAGATTTTAGGTCTTTTATTTTTGATGTTCGTTATGTCTGCGATGGTAAGAAAATTAAGAATGAGGCAAAAGACCGCCATATTAATCCCCGGTAAGCGATAGAGTATGGGGAAAAGCCATTGCGGAGTAAGGGAGGAAAGCAACTCTTCTTGCAGACAAAGTATAATGACAGAAAGTAAATAGAGCGCATAGGTAAAAAACACTTTTTTTCGAGAAAAGCTTCCCACCAGCATGCTGTATGTCAATACCATAAGACTACATCCTACAAATACCCCTACCGACCAGTAAAAATCTCTTTCCCATAGCAAAATGTTTTTAGGGCTACCGAAATCTGTAATAAAATTTTGCGGTGTGTGGCGGTGAATAACTTTTATCAGGAAGGTTCTTTCCTGACCGGGCATATAGTCTATAAAGGAGGATAGAAACCGGAGCGGCTCTTCTCTTTTTTTACTATGGGTTTGATAAGAAAGCCTGTCTTTAAGAAGCCATTTTTTCCCTTGTTTCTCTTCTTCATAAATATAAACCGAGTCAGCATGGGTAAAAAAATTCCACCAGAATATTTTGTAGCGGTCACCGGTATATTTCGTATCAAAAACCAGCCAAAGAGGATGGGGGTTGAGCCCTATGCTTAGTAGGGGTTTTTTTACGGGACGAAATCTTCCGGATTGATACATGTCATAGGCGGAGGCAGGCGTAGCTTTGCCGGTCGTATCTATCCAAAAGGATAAGAACAGGTACTGATCAGCAGTATAGCCATCCTTAAAGACAAACTGGGAGTCATGTTGTCGTGCGGCATTTTGCGCAAATACATTGCAACAGAAACCCCACCAAATACCGGTAATCCATATTAAGGCTTTCCAAAGCATGAAGCTCAAAAATACCTGAATTCAGGTATATAGTATCGTGATGAGTGGAAATTAGTTTTGCCTGCGAACAAAAAAATTAAACGATTATGAAAAAAACCTTACCATTATTAGTATGCCTGTTTTGTGCTTTGTTTATGCTGTCATGCAGCAAATCGGATAGTGGGGGAGAAGGTACCGGCGTAACAAAATACGACGGAAAATATAAGGGCAATTCTTTTATAGATAACCAGGTATTGGGAAGTTGGGAAATGAATATTACCAACGGAAATATTTCAGGAGAATATGTGCAGGGTGGTGAAGTATCCGCTTTATCGGGAAGTGTTTCGGAATCGGGGGCGATGAATATTTCCTTTAAGGATGATGAAGGCACCCAAGTAACTATCAATGCTGTTGTGCAAAATGGGAAAATAACCGGTACATGGAGCAATGGGGAAGGACAGAGCGGAACCATTGAAGGAGAAAAAGAAGATGATGGCAACAATAGCAATGAACTTGACGGCAGCTATAGCGGCATAGCAACTCTGAACGGCACTAACGCAGCCAACTGGAATTTCGTGATTATACAGAATAAAATATCCGGCACATTCACCGATATGACCGGTACGGCATTTATTATAGGCAATGCAAATTCAAATGGCGCATCCTCCATAGAAATCGTGTATGACAATGGCGCTATTGTAAATGCTGCTTTACAGATAAGCGGCGGTAATGTAAGCGGTACATGGAATGCAGACGGCAACTCAGGGGACATAACCGGCAAAAAAGATAACAACAATACATCTAATAATTATGACGGTTCGTATGAAGGGCAAGCCTTTATGGATGGAGAGGGCATTGGTTCGTGGACAATGATTATAAAAAACAATGTTGCTGAAGGCTCCTACTCCGGTGAAGAAGCAAGCGGCTCCGTCAAAGGTATTGTAACAGCTACAGGGTCAATAAAGTTCAACGCATATTTTCCGGAAGAAGACTACGTCGTAAATGTAAAAGCAACGATTACAGGAAATAAGGTTACCGGCACATGGAACGATAATGAAGGAGATTCTGGAACGCTGAGCGGAAACAAGAAATAAAAAGTAGAAACGAACATAATAACCATTTATCTCTTTTTGAAATGAAAAAAATATTAGACAATCCTTTATCCAGCATCAAAAAAAGTGGTGTTAGTACGCTGATAAAGCAAAGCATTTTTTTATCACTAGCCTTTGGTATCCTACTCGCAAGCACTATAGCTTCCTATGCTACGGTACATACGGTCAGCAACAATTCAAACTCTCCGGGACAATTCACCAATTTGCAGACGGCTATAGATGCGGCCGCTGTAGATGATACTATATATGTCCACGCCTCCAACCAATCTTATGGAAATATTACCTTAAAAAAGAGATTGGTGCTGATAGGTGCGGGATATAACATACCTAATAGCAGTTTGAAATCTCAATTAGGTAATGTAACCGTTGATTCAAGCAATACTCATGTTTACAACGGAGGAAAAATAATAGGTTTTCTTATTCAAAGCCCTACCAGCAGTACGGCACTCAGCGGAACACCAAACATAAATAGCGGTGTTGGCAGCTATATTGTGGAGCGATGTCATATTATTGGCGGTAATAGCTGTATAAATGTTCCCGGTAGCAATTGGGTTATACGTAATTGCATATTACAGGGTAATGCCAGTTTGTTCAGATATCAGAATGGCACTCCTCAACCATCGCATAATGTAATATTGGCCAACAACATCTTTTTATATGGCGGTGTGGAAGGCACTTCAGCACCGTCTTTACCTGTGAATGGTACTATCGTTACCAACAATTTTTTTGCTATAGCCAACGGCTATTATTTGGCAATTCAAAAGCTGGCGAATGCAGTTATCACAAATAATATATTTCAGTTTGAAGCAACTGCTAATACTACAGCCGTTTACTTCAGTAATGGTGTTTCCAGTTGTACCTTTAATAACAATCTCACATATGGCGCTACCACACCGGGAGGCACGCAACAACTTCCGCCAAGCGGCAATAATAATACCGGCACCGGCAATTTTAATAATATCAATCCCAATCACGTAAGCCTACCTGCGAATGCAACGTTATTTTATCAAGCTCAGCCATTCACCTATGATTTTACCCTCAACACTGGTTCTGTAGCTATCAATGCCGGTACGGACACCACGAACATAGGGCCTACGGGAGGTGCTTATCCCATGAGTGTTTTCAATGGCTTGTCTCGGATACCTTGGATGCAGCAGCTCACTATTCTTAACCCTGTCATTAATGCCGGGCAGCCGCTGAATATTCAATTTAAAGCCAGCAAACATGATTAACTACCCTAAATCTGCAATCATGAAAGCTATATACATATTGGCCATCTTGTTATGGTCTGTATTTTCTTACGGGCAGGCAATACAGTCGGCGGAATATTTCTTTGATACCGATCCCGGCGTGGGGAATGCTACTGCCTTACCCGTAGGCTCAGCTTCCGATACGATTAACTTTTCCGGAGCCATTGCCACCACGGGGCTGTCTGCCGGTCATCATCATTTATATGTCCGGGTCAAAAACACACAAGGAGTCTGGAGTCATTACTTCAGCCGGGTGCTGTATATTAAAGAAGCTCCTACGACACCGTCCCCACGTTTGTTTGCGGCAGAATATTTCTACAATACAGACCCCGGTACAGGCAACGGCAATAATATTCCTTCATCAGCATTCCCGGATGATACCGTTAATATCTCCACCTCCGTGGCGACAACAGGTTTAACAGGAGGATGGGATACTTTGTATGTAAGGGTAAAAGACAGCTTGGGCGTATGGAGCATGACGATGGCGCAGCCGTTTTTAATTTGTACAAATAGAGTGGCGACACCTATTATTTCAGGGGGCTTGCAAACCTGCTCGGGCGATACCTTGCATTTGGCAGCATCTGCAGTTACGGGTGCTATCAGTTATCTATGGACGGGGCCTAATAATTTTTCAGCTACGGGTCAAAACATTGCCATAGCAAATGCGACTGCCACAAATGCGGGGCTTTATACGGTACGCGCAGTGCGCACAGGCGGTAGCGGTTGCGATACAAGTGTGGAGGGTACGGCTACCATTGTCATAAACCCTGTTTCGCCTTCTCCTACTGTTAGTATTTCAAGCAATCCGGCAGGAGCAGTGTGTGCGGGCACAGCGGTAACCTTTACTGCTACATCGGCAAATGCAGGCAGCACTTATCAATGGTTTGTAGGGAATACATTACAGTCGGCTACGGGCAACGCGTTTACCGCTACTCCTGCCAATAACGATCAGATACGGTGCGTAGTAAGCAGTAATGCGGTATGTGTGAATGATCCGACGGATACGAGTAATATTATAACCGTAGTCGTAAATCCGGTGCTAACGCCCTCTATCAGTATCGTTGCTTCGCAAGATACCGTTTGTGCGGGCACTGCGGTCAGCTTTACCGCCACGGCAACGCATGGCGGCAATTCGCCTGCCTATCAATGGAAAGTTAATAATAACAATGTAGGTACAAATAGCGCTACTTATAGCTTTACACCTGCTAACGGAGATGTTGTTAGTTGTGAGCTTACGAGTAGTGAAGCTTGTGCAAATCCGGCTGCGGTAACTTCAGCAGGTAAAACCATCACCGTAAATCCTGTGGTGACTCCTACCCTGCATATCACTTCAGGCACGTCTAATCCTGTTTGTGCCAATACCGCCGTCAGCTTCACGGCTACTGCTACCCATGTAGGCACGACGAATGTTTACGAATGGAAAATAAATGGAAATATACAAGCTTCAACCACCGGCAGCTTTACGCATAATGCCTGGATGAATAATGACCAAGTAACTTGTACGATTGTAAGCGATGAGGTTTGTGCAATGCCAATTACGGCATCAGATAGTTTTGATGTTATCGTAACACCCTCTGTAGCACCTTCAGTATCTATAAACGCTAATCCCGGCGTTACGATTAATCCTGGTACGCAAGTTTTGTTTACTGCTACGCCGTTAAATGCTGGTACGAATCCCGATTATCAATGGAGGAAAAACGGTGTAGCGATAAGCGGCGAAACTTCGAATACCTATACGACTAATACGCTGCAAAACAACGATGCCATAGATGTGATTATTTATAGTAAGGAAACATGCCCTGATCCGGACAGTGCAATAAGCAATATCCTTACTATTTCCATAATAACTACAAACGTTACAGGTGAGGCGACTATATCCGGTCTTTCTGTTTATCCCAACCCTAATCACGGTACGTTTACCTTGTCGGGAACCGTTTATCAGTCGGAAAATATCCAGTTAAGCCTTGTGAATACATTGGGGCAAACGGTGCATCAAGAAGAAGTAAATATTTCCAAAAGCAATTTCAACCATTTAATAAAACCCAGGCAGGGGCTAACCTCGGGAATTTATTTTTTAAACATAAAAACCGCTCATCAAACTACCTCCTATAAAGTGATTGTTCAATAAGCAAATAGTGAAAACAGCTCGTTTTCTCTTTAAAATTTATAACGCAAAAAAACAAACAAACATGAAAAAGACTAAACAAATACAAATGGTGAAATACAGCCTTGTTTTCTCATTAATATGCAGCATAGCTTTTATGAGCTCCTGCTCTAAACTATTTGGAAATGATGATATAGATGACTTGGGTAAAGAATTTGATGGTCTTTATGAAGGAGAGGCATACGCCGATGGAGATAAAATAGGAGAATGGAATTTTACCATTACAGACCAGAGCGTATCCGGTATGTTTACAGCAATGGGTGTAAATAACTCAACCATTTACGGTACTGTAAACAGCGAAGGGGAATTATCGCTTGTGATACCAGATATAAATGCATCTGCGGATGCAGTCATTAACTCCACAGGAGATGTGGATGGTACATGGAAAGATGATGAAGGAGAAACCGGTACTATCAATGGTAAAAGAGTATCCGCCGGAACAGGAAATACCAATGGCTGTAATCATGAGCTTGTCGGGAAATGGGTTACATCCAGCGGGAATATTGATATTACATTCAGTTGTACCTCTTCAGAAAAAACAGGTGTGTTGCATTATAAAGATGTAAACAATACTCCCGGCTGTGCTGACGGTTCGGTAACAAATTTCAAATGGTCAACAAATAATAAGACACTTTCCCTGGATTACCAGTCTATGTATATCTGCGGGGAGAAAAGAGACACGCCTGCAAATGATGCTCCTCAATCTTATTCCGTAAACGGTAAAACATTAAAATGGGCCGGTGCAAGTTGGACAAAACAGTAAAATGCTATTTGCTGTAGTGGTCCAGGAACCACTTGGTTATATAGAAACCAGCATTTTGGCTTATACTCGCCTTTCCTACCGCTTCTATTCCTAAACAAGAATACTACATGGAATATGATAGAATGACCATCAAAGGAAGGGAAATATGGGCGATTGCCTATAGGAAATCAGCTGCATATTACACAACTACATCTCTTTCAATAGGGGTCTAATTGTAGAATATTAAAACACCGAAATATTAAAACATGAAATCACTAATAAGCATAGTTGCCACCTTGCTATTTTTATCGTTAGTAAGTTGTTCAAAAAAGGATGAAAGCGATACAGGCAAAGACCCTAAAAGCACTGCTTCCATAGCCACTTATAAAGGAGTTTTGTTAGGTTCAACCGGATATTTTACGGTTGAATTGGGCGAAGAAAAATCCACTGCACAGCTTGTAATAGACCATGAAACTTTCCATATAGAAAGTACACGCCCCATAGATCCCGACGAGGATATTACAGATTATAAATTGGAAAAAGACAGCACGTTCATTACTATCAGTGTCGGCAAAGACAGAAAACATCCCCAAATAGAAATTGTGGCAAGCGGGCATCCTAATATTATTACAACCATTTATGAAGATACAGAGGAACAGCCTGTAGAAAACTATATCGGCTGGAGTAAATCGGAAAACGATAGCTTTTATTACGAGGCGGGCTACAATTTATCTATTTGCGGAAATCAGTTTACAATTATAGAAAAAACAACCGCTACCAATCAGGCAAACTGGTTTTCATCAACCATCATCGGCACCATTCAGCGGAGCAACGGCAATATCCATTTCAATTTTACAGTAGATGGTCAGGCAAATTCCATCACCGCTGTAGAACAAGGGGATAAGATTACCTATTTTGAATCCTGGGACAACGGCAACATGCAATTTGAACTGACTAAGGTCAATGAATGAATGGTAAACTCCCCATAATCAAAGATTGCATAACTCAAAACCATTCCCTATACTTGTTGAAAAGATAACGACATGAAGTCTATAACTATTTCTGCCCTCGCTTTTTGCTTGCTGAGTTTTTTTTCTTGCAATAAGCTCGAAGATAAAATCAACAATACGGTAGGCGATAATGATGAAGGGTCTATCACCGCTACCATTAACGGAAATGCCTATACTGCACCCACGGTAAGCGCCGGGCAAAGCCAGACGAGTTTATTTTTCAGCAGTTCTGATTTCAGCTCCGACGAAAAATTGTCTTTCCATATAGACAGCTACGACGGAACGGCTAAGACTTATACCATAGACTTCTACAAAACAACCGCTACCTATAGCGACAAAGACGGAAACAGCCACCAAGCCAAATCGGGTGAAATAACCATTGAAAACGCAGGAGCCACTACCGCCACAGGAAGTTTTTCTTTTGAAACAGCAGATGGAATAAGCGTAACAAACGGCCGGTTTGATTTGAACTGGGAGTGATTTTATAGGAATGCCACGATCTGCCGTTATGCACTTCTTACGTGAACAAATTTTGCAAGAACATTCCAAAGCGCAAACACTGGCTATAGCCGAATGGATAGGAAAAGATGAGGAGCGGTTTCGAGCATTGCTGCATCTTTTCCTGCATGATGAATATCGGGTAGTGCAGCGCGCGGCATGGGTATTGAGCTATATAGCCGAGCGACATAGGGAAATGGTCGCGCCGTATTTGCCGCTTTTGGTAAAGCGTATGACCGTTGAAGATTTGCCGGTAGCGGTAAAACGAAATGTATTACGCATGTTACAACACATGGACATTCCGGAATCGCTACATGGTGAGGTGATGAATATGTGTTTTCATTTTCTGGAAGATGTGAAGGAAACCGTAGCGGTTCGTGCTTTTTCGATGACGGTGCTGGCGCGTTTGGCTATAATTTATCCGGATATAAAACAAGAGTTGAAAACAGTGATAGAAGATGCCTTAGAATTAGAAAAAAAAGTTCGTGCGGGTTTTACATCCAGAGCCCGACGCACACTGAAAGAATTGGCTATAGAATAAGCAGATTTATAGGAACAAAGTATCGGGTAAAATATCGCTTTTATCCTTTAGCTTCTTTCAAGGAGAAAGAAAACGTAGTTCCTTTTTCTAATTCGCTTTTCACCCATATACGCCCTCCATTTTTGCTGATAAATTCGTTACAAAGCATCAGCCCTATACCATTTCCTTTTTCGTGATCCGTGCCTTCTACGCTTTGGTTGAATGATTCAAAAATATGCTCTTGCTGCTGTTGCGTCATTCCCATTCCGTCATCTTTTACCGAGAAAATAATTTCACCGGATTGGCGTTCTGCGTTCAGTTCAATGGTTCCGCCGTGGTGTGTGTATTTTATAGCATTGGAAAGCAGGTTGCGCATGATGAATTTAAAATGTTCTTCATCGGCATAGACATTTATATCATCCGCCACGTGGCTATGAATGGTGATTTGTTTTTGTTCGCTTGCCGTTTTCATCAGCTTTAGCTTATTAGCGATTTTTTCACCGGCATTAAAGACGGTAGGCAGCGCCGTAATTCCTTTCAGTTGCGACTTGCCCCAGTTCAGCAGCTTTTCCAATGTATCTCGTGTAGCTATGGCATTATCTTTCAAAGAATCCATCAGGAATTTCTTTTCGGAAGGCGTGAGGCTTTCGTCTTCACACATATCCAGCACAATGGGTACGTTGGCTACGTGGTTGCGTAGGTCATGCCCAATTACAGAGAATAATTTGTCTTTATCTTCATTGGCTTTTTTAAGTGCTTGTTCGCTTCGCAGCAGTTGTGCATTCAGGTTTCGGATGCGCCATAGGAAAAGAATGCTGAGTAAAAGCAATAATGCCAGTACGCTGGCTATGCCGATGATGATGTTGCGGAAATAGGTATTTTTTTTATTTGCGGTTTCCAGTTCATCAATACGTACATGCGATTTTTCCAGCTCATAAACCGATTGCAGGTTCGCAATTTCCTTTTCTTTATCAAGGGTAAAAATGCTGTCTTGTATAGCTCTGCTACGTTCATATACTTCCAGCGCTTTTTGATAATCTTTATGTAATTTATAGAAGTCTTTCATTACTTCCAGCACATCTGCCTGCATGCGTCTTTCACCGTTTCGGTGGGCTATATCCCATGCTAAATTCAGGTAGCTGAGCGCCAGTTCTTTATCCTTGGTGATTCCCGCCAGGTTCTGCAGCACATGCGCTTCCTGGTCGGATACGCCGGAACTCCGTGCGGATTCCAGCGCTTGGGTGAGGTAGTTTTTTCCTTTCTCTATCTCACCTAAATTAACATAAATCTGTCCCAGATTAGATAACGGGAACGCTCTCATTTGCTTATAAGCCGGCGCTGCCGTTAGTTCCATTGCTTTTTCAAAATACGGAATAGCGGCGTTGTATTCTTTCTTTCTGCAATAGAGTGCTCCTATGTTGTTATACAGGGTAATCAAGTTGCCGGAAACGGGTTTGTTTTTCAGCACTGCCAGGGCTTTTTGGTAGTAAGAAAGTCCTCTGTCGAGATCTCCGTTCAGTTCATGCGCCACGCCTATTTTTACATAGCAATTCACCGCGCCGTCTTTGTTTCCGACCTCTTCATACAACTTCAAAGCAGCAAAGAAATTCTGTAGCGCACCCTTATAATTTCCGGTTTTGCCTTCTATGATACCGAGCGTATTGAGCGTGGCAGCCATACTGTTTTTATCCTCTATGGTTTCAAACAACTCCAATGCAGAAAGTGCCTGCGCCTTTGCTACGGGCTGCATGCCTTTTATGGAATAAATGCTTCCCAGATACATCATAAGAGATGCCTGTCCTTTTACATAATGACGGCGCTCAAACTCCAGCAACCCCTTTTGCAGATAAGAAATAAGGCTGTCATTATCGGAATATTCAAGTTTCCGGAATAACTTATCATAGGCATCTAATAGCTGCTCATCGTTTAATTTGAAATCAATCGGATAAGTTATCTGTTGATTTTCGGATTGAGCATAAGAAACGGTTGAAAGAACAAAAATAGCGGCACACAGCAGGAAGATAAATTTGGTACGCATAGTATAAAGCAACCACAATATTAAACATTTCGGACACAACTAGCTACCTAAGCTCTTGAGATCCATATTAAATGTTTTCTCCCTTCAAAAAAGCTGCGCTGCCATGATTGCGTATTTGCTATGTTTACACCGAATATTTTTGACCTTTGTTGATTCATTCTATGCGCTACTACATCATAGCAGGAGAAGCCAGCGGAGATTTGCATGGCAGCAATCTGATCAAACAACTGCACCGCCAGGACAGTGCTGCCGAAGTGCGTTGCTGGGGCGGCGATAAAATGCAGGCTGCCGGCGCAGAACTTGTAAAACATTACCGCGATCTCGCCTTCATGGGTTTTGTAGAAGTAATCAAACATTTAGGAACCATCCTGGATAATATAAAATTCTGTAAACAAGATATTCTCGCCTATAAACCGGATGTGCTGGTGTTGATAGACTATCCCGGTTTTAATATGCGTATTGCGGAATGGGCAAAAAAGCAAGGCTTTAAAATCGTTTGGTACATATCACCACAAGTATGGGCATGGAAGGCAGGCAGGGTAGAAAAGCTTCGTAGAGATGTAGATAAAATGCTGGTCATTCTTCCCTTTGAAGTGGCATTTTACCACCAAAGAAATTTTGAAGTAACCTATGTAGGTCATCCCTTGATAGAAGTAGTAGAGCAAGAAAAAAGAAAAGCACCGGAAATATCCCTGTCTGCAAAGCCGGTTATAGCTCTGTTGCCCGGAAGCCGCAAGCAAGAGATACAGCAGAAGCTGCCTGAAATGCTGAAGATGGTGCGGCATTTTCCGGAATATCAATTCATCATTGCGCAAGCGCCTTCCATGCCCGATGAGGTTTATAAAGAATGGATTGGTAAGGAACCGGTTTTACTCGCCAAAGGACAAACCTATAACCTGCTGAAACAAGCCAAAGCAGCCTTAGTTACCAGCGGCACTGCTACGCTGGAAACGGCATTGTTCGGCGTGCCGCAGATTGTTTGCTATAGAGGCAATCCTATTTCTTTTTGGCTGGCAAAAAAGCTGGTGAAGATTCCCTACATTTCATTGGTGAACCTGATTATGGATAAGCCGGTGATAAAAGAATTGATACAAGATGACCTCAACGAAAAAAACCTGCAAGCCGAATTGAATAAGCTCTTAAACGATCGGGAGCATAGGGAAAATATGTTGCGTGAATATCATTCCCTATGGAACGTCTTAGGAGACAATCCTGCCTCGGTTACTGCCGCAAAGGAAATTGTAGCCTTAGTTTAGTGGCGAAACAGCCGCACAAGCATCACGATGATGGCAATGAGAAAAAGAATCAACGAAATGCGGTTCATGCCGTGCATCATCTTGATGTTTACATTCCTGGGTTCGTTCGGGTCGCGTTTACGGAGGTAGAAATAGGTGAGTATTTGCTTCCAGATACTGTTACTCATAGGCATAAAGTTAAGAAAATCATTTTTTCATTTTGTAGTACAAGGTGTTGCTGTTCTCTTTTGTAAAGATTTCCTTTGCTTTTTCCTGAAGCATAGCAGCGGTAACGGCTTGGTAACGTTCCAGTTCGCTGTTCATCAATTCCGCCTTGCCCATCAATTCATAAAAAGCAAGGTTATTGGCGCGGGAAAGCAAGCTCATGTCTTCAAACTCAATCATGGCTTCTATCTTGTTTTTCGCTTTTTCTAATTCCGGTTCTGTTACGCCTTTTTCTACCAATAAACTAATTTGTCTTTCTATAGCCTCGTCAGCTTCTTCTACTGTTTTGCCCGCTACGATTTTTCCTTCTATCACTAACAAACCGGGGTCGAGGCTGCCGGTATGATAGCAATTGATATTGCTGAAAAGCTGTTCTTCTTTCACTAATTTTTGATACAATCGTGAAGCCAGTCCGTTGCCCATGATTTCGGTGATAAGATCGGCAACGTAATAGCCTTGCTGCATTCTTCCTTCTATATGCCAGGCTTTATACAGTGCGTCTAAAGGCACATCGGCTTCTACCGTCATGCTGCGCGCTTCGGTTTGTGGTGGTTCCTGCGGGAGGGAACGTGTATATTTTTCTCCGGCAGGTATATCGCCAAACCATTTCTCGGCAAGTGTTTTTATTTGTTCGGCAGTGATGTTTCCGGCTACACAAAGCACAGCTTGTGACGGGCGGTAATGTTTGTAAAAGAAATTCTTGACATCTTCCAATTGTGCATCCTCAATATGCTTCAGCTCTTTGCCGATGGTCATCCATTGATAGGGATGGTGTTTATAGGCTAAGCTGCGTAAATGTTTCCAGGCATCGCCGTAAGGCTTGTTGATATAATGTTCTTTAAACTCTTCACACACTACCTTGCGCTGCACGTCTAAGCTTTTTTCATTGAAGGCAAGGCTGTTCATCCTGTCGCTTTCTAACCAGAATGCGGTTTCTATATTCTCTAACGGAAGCTGAATGTAATAGTTGGTAATATCGTTGGTGGTATAGGCATTGTTCTCGCCGCCTGCCATTTGCAAGGGTTCATCATACACGGGTACATTCACCGAGCCGCCAAACATAAGATGCTCAAACAAATGCGCAAAGCCCGTGCGTTGCGGGTCTTCATCACGTGCGCCTACATCATACAATACATTTACCGCTACCATAGGCGTATTTTTATCTTGATGTACCACCACACGAAGCCCGTTGGCTAAGGTAAACCGGTCGAATTGAATCATGTTTTAAAAGAGATTAAGAGGTGAAGATATTTAGAGATGGAAAAAGGAATATACTGCAAAATAGATGCCTGCTGCTCCTTGCAAATTTTTTTAAAAAGATTAAAAAAGACAAACATCCAATCCACTGCCCATTGTTACAAATTCCTATCCGCCGTAGCCGTCAGGTTTTCTTTTTCAATCTTTCCTTTTCGCAAAGGGTTAGCCGTGTTTTCTAAATAAATATTCCGTTGTTTCAACAGATCCATAGCCTGAAAAACCGCTTCCCGGAAAGAAGTTTCATCGGCAAGATTTTTTCCGGCTATATCGAATGCTGTGCCGTGGTCGGGTGAGGTACGGATGACCGGAAGTCCGGCGGTAAAGTTCACACCTTCTCCCTGCGCAAGGGTTTTAAACGGAATTAATCCTTGGTCGTGATACATGGCCAGCACGGCATCAAACTGCCTATAACTGCCTCGTGCAAAAAAAGCATCGGCGCTATAGGGGCCATATACGAGCTGTCCTTGTTGTTGTAATTGTTCGATCAGCGGTTTGATGAACTCTTTTTCTTCATTGCCTATCTGTCCTTCATCGCCGGCATGAGGGTTTAATCCCAGTACGGCTATTTTCGGTTTGTCAATACCGAAATCTTTTGTCAGGGTTTCGCGCAGCAGGTGCAGCTTGGAGGTGATCAGTTCTTTATTGATGCTGCTTGCCACTTTGGCTATAGGTGTGTGCTCCGTTACCAATCCTACCCGAAGTTCTGCACTGTATAAAAGCATCAGCACATCCTTCACTCCGAATTTATCTTTCAGAAACGGCGTATGCCCCGTGTAGTTAAAATCATTGATCTGCGTATTGCTTTTATGAATGGGTGCGGTAACGAGTGCATCTATTTGCCCGTCTTTTAGGCATTGTGCAGCTACTTGCAGTGAGCGCACCGCATATTTTCCTCCGCTTTCGGTAAGCGCCCCGGGCTGGATAGGCACTTCTTCTTCCCAGCAATTGAAGATATTGGTTTGCTTGGTGTTGAGTTTGGTAAAATCCTTTGTACTTGAAAAACTGAACGATACTTCTTCCACTACGCGGCGGTAGTAGTTGATAACTTTATTGGACGCAAAAACGACAGGGGTGCATAAGTCCAGCATCCGGCTGTCGGCAAAGGTCTTGATGATGATTTCCGGCCCGATGCCGTTGAGGTCGCCGGTAGTAATGCCTATAATTGGTTTTTCCATGTAGCTGTTACAAATTTTATAGCCGTAGCTATATGAATTTTATTTAATAATAATTGCGGATAGTCCACTACTCTTTTGGCTCCGCTATCCATTCATCACAAATAATAAAAGAGATTTTATCATTCCCTACAAATTTAGTAATAAACGTTCCTGCCTTTTTAAAGATATGAATTTATCTTTTCCCATAATTCATCAATACATCCAGCAACATTCGGATGCCGTATCCGGTGCCGCCTGCGGGTATATAATGCTTTTTGGTAGTGGCGAAGGAAACACCTGCAATGTCAAAGTGCATCCAAGGATAAGCCGTAAAATGTTCTAAGAATTTTCCTGCTGTGATGGCACCGCCACTGGGGCCGCCTATGTTTTTCAAATCCGCAAAATCGGACTTAATCAGTTCACCGTATTCTTCCCAAAGGGGATATTCTACTAACCGTTCGTATTGTCGGTATCCGCTTTCTTTAAACTGAGTTTTTTGCTCTTCACTTGCAGTGCCCATGCACACGATGCCCACATTACCTACGGCTACGGAAGCTGCGCCTGTAAGCGTTGCAAAATCAATGACTAATTCAGGTTTGTAGCGCTTTGCCCAGTGCAGTGCATCGGCAAGTACCAATCTTCCTTCGGCATCGGTATTCAATACTTCTACCGTAGTGCCGCTGTACATAGTGATGATGTCGCCGGGTACATAGGCATTTTCGCCGGGGCGGTTATCTGTAGCCGGCACTAAAGCGATGACGTGTAAAGGAAGTTTCAGTTTGCTGAGGGCGTACATCGTGGCGGTAACTACTGCTGCGCCGCTCATGTCGCTTTTCATACGATCCATAGAAGCTGCGGTAGGTTTTAGGGAAAGCCCGCCGGTGTCATACACAATTCCTTTTCCTACCAAAACTATAGGCGCTTTGTTAAGGCATTTGCGAGGTTTATGCTCCATGATAGTGAAGGTAGGCGGCTGCTTACTGCCGCGATTCACTGCCAAGATGCCGCCCATTTTTTCTTTAGTGATTTGGGCTTTGTTGAGTGTCGTTACTTTAAAACCGGCTTGCTTTCCTAATGCGGCAATGTCTTTGGCAAATTGTTCTGCAGAAAGGTAGTTCAAGGGTTCATTTACTAAATTCCGTGCGATGAAAACCGCGTCAATCGTTGTTTTGAGTTGCTCTACTTGTTTTACGGTGATGGATTTGTTGTAAAAGCAAATTGTTTTGAGCGCAGTTTCTTTTTGAGTGGCGTCTTTTCTGTATTTGAGAAATTGATAGCTTGCTAAAGCCATTCCTTCTGCAAGCAGATAGGCGGCATGTTCATTAGCAGAGAAATGAGTGAGTGTGATTTCTTCTATTTTATAGGCATCTGCCAAAGCGTGAAATTCTGCACCTGCCTTGCGAAGGCTTTCCCTTGTTTGCGCATCGTTTTTGTCGTCTTTTATTAAATAGATAAAAACAAAACGCTCATACTGATTGAGAATGATGCGTTGTTTTTCTTGTTTGAAACATTGCTGGCAATAGTCTGTTTCGTTTTTCGATAAACCGTTTATCCTGTTCAAAGCGGCTGTATCATCAAGGATATAAAGCTGATGCTTTTTATTGGGTTTTTGAAGAAGTTTAAATTCCATCTGTGAAAATGATTTAGAAAAGGAAGTTGCAAATGTAGGGGATATGAATGTTGGATAGGTTTTACTGAAATGAGAGCGCATACGTTCTGTTTTTTCTGAAGGCTGTTCATAAAACAAAAAACTTTGGAAAATGAATAGCGAGTGTGGACTTTTGTAGCGATGCAATACACGCTGAAAAAAAGTCTTGGGCAGCATTTTCTGCATGATGAAAATATCTGCAAAAAAATAGTGGCTTCGCTCCATCGCATACCGGATATGAATTTGCTGGAAATCGGTCCGGGCGGCGGCGCCCTTACCAAATACCTGATCGAATTTCCCGATCTGCACTATAAAGCCATAGAAATAGATACGGAGAAAGTGGAGTACCTGCATCATCATTTCCCTATACTGCACGATAAAATCATCCATGCCGATATTCTGAAAGCGGAACTTCCTTTTTGCGAAACCTTTAGTGTGATAGGGAATTTTCCCTACAATATTTCTTCTCCTATCTTATTCAAAATATTAGATTGGGAACCTCAGGTGGATGAAGTCATCGGTATGTTTCAGAAAGAAGTGGCGCAGCGGATTGCAGAAAAGCCCGGAAGCAAGCTCTACGGTATCCTCAGCGTATTGATGCAGGCATTTTTTAAGGTAGAATATCTTTTTGATGTGCATGAAAACTGCTTTACACCGCCGCCGAAAGTGAAGAGCGGTGTAGTGCGTTTTACCAATACCCGAAATCCTTTTTACATCCGGGATAAAAAGAAATTTATCCAACTCATAAAAGCAGCTTTTAACCAACGAAGAAAAACCCTCCGCAATGCCTGGAAAGGAACGCTGCCGCCGGAAATGCTGGGAGCGGAACAAATGAATAAACGTGCCGAGCAGCTTTCCGTAGCGGAGTTTGTAACGGTGTATAATCAATGGCAACCATGAAAGAAAAAGTACTGATAGCCGCACCCATACATGCGGTGCTTAGACACGGACTGGAGGAAAGAGGCTATGAACTGATAGATGCTTTGAATATTACCCAGGCTACGGCTGCGGAACAAATGAACACGGTAACGGGCATTCTTACTTCTACCCGCCTGCAACTGGATAAAAAACTGATAGATGCAGCGCCCTTGCTGAAATGGATTGGCAGAATGGGCTCGGGAATGGAAGTAATAGACCTGCCCTATGCACAGCAAAAAGGAATCCGATGCTTTAGCAGCCCCGAAGGAAATGCCAATGCCGTAGGCGAGCACGCCTTGGGTATGCTGCTGTCGCTGACCAAAAAAATAACCCTGAGCCATACGGAAATAAAAGAAGGTAAATGGCTGCGGGAGGAAAATAGAGGTATAGAATTAGAAGGAAAAACCATAGGCATTATAGGCTTCGGACATACCGGAAAGGCATTCGTCAAAAAGCTGCGCGGTTTTGACATGAACATCCTTGCCTATGATAAGTACAAACAAGACAAGACAGAAGATACGCTGCGTTTCTGTCCCGATTTACAAGCCATTTACGAACAAGCCGAGATCATCAGCTTTCATGTGCCGTTGCAGCAAGATACCCATCATTATTTCGATACTGCTTTTTTGCAGCAGATGCAGCAACCCTTTATCCTCATCAATACCTCCCGCGGGAAGGTGGTGCATACGGATGCGCTGGTAGAAGGCTTGCAGTCGGGAAAAATAAAAGGCGCTTGCCTGGATGTGTTTGAAGAAGAACCGCTGGGCAATATGAGTGCAGAGGTAAAGGAAAAATTTATGTATAGCCTTTCCTTTCCTAACGTAGTATCCACGCCGCATATAGCGGGTTATAGCCATGAAGCGCTGTATAAAATGAGTAAGGCGCTGCTGGATAAGATTGTCATGTATGTGTAACTAAAAAAAATATTTACTTTTTTCTGACAAAAAGTTTTGTGAAGCTGTTTACTTTTAACTGGAAATTTTATCTTTGACGCTTTAGGACGTTAATAAAACATTAATAATAACTATGGTTAAGTCGTTACGTTATTTATTCTTAATGATCTTCATCTCCTTTTCAGGCGCGGCTTTTGCCCAATCCGGCGGTATATCCGGAAAAGTGTTTGATGAAACGAAGCAGCCGGTAATAGGCGCTATAGTAGAGGTAAGCCAGGGTGGCTCCGTAAGGGGTGGTGCCGCAACGGATGAGGAAGGTAGCTATACCATCAAGCCGCTGAACCCGGCTACCGATTACGTAGTTACCGTGAAATATACAGGCTATCAGGAAATCCGCATGGATAAAGTGCAGATAACGGCGGATCGTACTACCTATCAGAATTTTAACATGCAAGTGGCTTCCAACGTTCGCGAGGAAGTCATGGTTATTGAATACATAGTTCCCTTGATTAAAAAGGATGAACCCGGTACCAGCACTACCTTCACGGGAGACGATATAAAAAACATGGCTACCATTAATACCAATGACGTAGCTGCGCTCTCCGGCGGTACGTACCAGCAAAAATCCGGTAGCGGTGTGAGCATCGGCGGTGCCCGTACCAATGGTACTTTGTATATTATAGACGGTATTCAAGTATCCGATGCAGCGGTTACCAACCTGCCTCCGGGAAGTATTGACCAGATGTCTGTGATTACTTCCGGCTTACCAGCGAAATATGGAGATGCCTTAGGCGGGGTGATTAGCATTACCACACGCGGCGCTTCTCCTGAGCATCGCGGCGATGTGCGTTTGGAGCATTCTGTAGATGGTTACAACCACAACCTTGCTTCTTTCAACTTTACCGGTCCTATACTGAAGAAAAAAATGGATTCTGTCGGCGTGAATAAACGCACCTTGCTAGGCTATGCTTTAGGCGCACAATATCTTTATGATGTAGATGATAATCCCAACTATTTTGACAACTATGTAGTAAAACAAAGTGTGCTGGATGAAATTCGTCAGCGTCCGTTCATTCAAACCGGTACCTCTTCCGGTCAGGAACTGCGGTACGCTACGGAAGATATCACCATGAATGACCTCGAAACCAGCAAACGCCGTATCAATGCCGAAAGCCAAACTGCCAGAGCGAACGGAAGACTGGATTTGCAACTTTCTGAAAATGCCAACCTCTCCGCAGGGGGCAACTTTACCTATAACAACCAAAGAAACTACAGCAAGTTTTATTCTTTATTCGCTCCTGAAGCAATACCCAATTATAAATCCAATACTACCAGAGCTTTTTTAAGATATACACAAAAACTTGGTAACTCTAAAGCTTCTTTTGACGAAGAATCACAAAACAAATCGTTAATCTCCAATGCTTATTATAGCGTGCAGGCAGATTATCAGAGAGACTATGCAGAAAGTGAAGATAAAGACCATAAGAAAAATCCTTTTTACTATAATTACATCGGTAAATATGATATAAAATACACGCCTATTTACGCATTTGGATATGATAGCGTATCGGGTATCAATATGATACGCTTGGAAACCAACCGCAATCCCAGCGGAGTTACCTTCGAACGTTCCGATAGAAATCCTTATCTGGCCAATTATACCAGTCAGGTGTATGATTTCTTAGACGGCAATGTATCGAGCTTGGATGAATTATCGCAGCAAAGAGGATTGCTGAACGGTCAGATTCCCTCTGATGTAATAGGCTCCAATGTATTTGCGAATGTAGGAAGAGGATTGACAGGCTATAGTTATAGCAACAGGGAGCAATTTGCCTTCCAGGTTGATGCCAACTTTGACCTTCAATTAGGCAAAACCAAACACGCGATTGGCTTCGGTATGTACTATCAACAACGTTCCGAAAGATTTTTCGGTTTTGGCAGACCCAGCACTTCCGTTAGTATCTGGAACGCCATGAGGCTGCTTGCCAACCAGCACTTGATCAGCCTTGATTATCATACGCCTACTTATATCAGAAACGGACAATCTTATACTTGGGAGGAAATGCAGCAAAACGGAATGACCCCCGGCCCTACCGATACGGTTGTTTATCAAAACAGATTCGATGAAGGCAGCCAATCCACCTTTAGTAAAAACCTAAGAAAAAAACTGGCAGAGTTGGGTATAGACAACGGCGGTGTAAACGGTAACAGCTACCTGAACGTAGATGCCTTGGATCCCTCCCTGTTTTCTCTGGATATGTTCTCTGCCGATGAATTACTCAATCAGGGCGAAAACTTTGTAAACTATTATGGCTATGACTATACCGGCAAGCGACTGAACGGACAAGTGAACTTCAACGACTGGTTTACGAAAAAAGATGCCAATGGAAATTATACCCGTAATGTAGGTGCGTTTCGTCCCAACTACACGGCAGGCTATATCATGGATAAATTTGAATTTGGCAGCGGTACGTTGTTCAATGTGGGTGTGCGTGTAGAACGTTTTGATGCCAACACCAAAGTGTTGAAAGATCCTTACTCCCTTTATGCTGTAAATACCGTAGCCACTTCCGATGCCAAGAATTTATACAACAACGGTACACCGGGCAATATGGGCAGCGATTATGTAGTGTATGTTGCGGATAACACGGCTGAAAATCCGCAGGTGGTAGGTTATAGAAACGGGGATGATTGGTATGATCCCTATGGAAGACCCCTTGCCGATCCTTCCGATATTCAACGACTTTATAGCGATGGACGTGCTCCTCAGCCTTATTTGCAACGCAATAACGATCCCGCCAATCCTACACGCGCTTTAACCATGAGAGATGAAGGTTACGACCCGAACAGCTCCTTTACCGATTACAAACCACAGGTAAACGTGATGCCTCGTTTGTCCTTCTCTTTCCCTATAGCCGAGCAGTCTATGTTCTATGCGCACTATGATGTGGTAGTACAGCGTCCAAAATCTGTAGCACAGATATATGCTACTCCCGGAGACTATTATAACATTGTTCAAAATTCTTCCGCTATCATAGGCAATCCGGATCTGAAACCCGAAAAAATGTTTGACTATGAAATCGGCTTCCAGCAACAACTGAATAAATCTTCTGCCGTTACACTTACCGGTTTCTATAAAGAACGTAAGGATATGATACAAGTACGCCCTTATTTATATGCTTGGCCTACTACTTATTATACCTATGGCAACAGAGACTTTTCTACTACCAAAGGATTTATATTCAAATACGATCTTCGCAGAACCAACCACCTGATGATGTTTGCTACCTATACGCTTCAATTTGCGGAAGGTACAGGCTCCAGTGCTGCTGAATCCAATGGAGGCAGGTCGGACGTAGTGGCTACCGGGGGACTGCTGCAAAACCTCATAGGCGCTTCCCTGCCTAACCTGCGCTTTGCTTACCCGCTTAGCGTGGATTCAAGGCATAATATCAATGTAAATATTGACTATCGCTACGATAAAGGAGAAGGACCTATAGTGGGTAAATACCATATACTGGAAAATGCCGGTCTGAACCTGATCTTCAGAACCAGAAGCGGTGAGCCTTATACAAGATATATCAATGCTATCCCCGGTAATACGACCATCATCGGCGGCGTGCAAAACGCAAGAATGCCTTGGCACTATATGTTCGACCTCCGTTTCGACAAGCAATTCGATATTTACCTAAGCAAAAAGAATCCTGAAGCGGACGGTATGAGGGAAAGAAAATCATTGGGTATGATGGCATTCGTGTATATCTCCAATCTGTTGAACACGAGAGATGTATTGGGTGTATATAGATACACCGGCCGTCCTGATGATAACGGATACCTGGTATCTGCCAACGGACAACAAGCGGCTTCTACCCAGTATAATCCACAGAGCTACTACGATCTTTATACTATTGATAATCAAAACCCTGGCTATCTCAATAACCCAAGACGAATCAATATTGGTTTACAGTTTAATTTCTAAAAGTAAAAGTTAGCATAATATGAACCGTAATATGTATAGAATTTCCGTGATTGCTGCCGCTCTTATCTTTGCCGCGTCAGCAGTGCAGGCATTGCCTACCAGCGGAAAGACACCGAAGAAAAACGTGCTGAAAACAGCGGCGGGCTGTAACCCCGCTACAGCGGCTATTGACTTGGATATCAATAATGTGCGCGCACGACTGATGACCGGTGGGGATATGTGGTGGGATCAAGGTACCGGCAACGCTGCCTATGAAGTACCTAAGGGATCTCGTAAAAGCTCCCTATTCGCCGGCTCCTGCTGGGTAGGCGGTTTGCAAAATGGCTCTCTTAAAGTAGCAGCGCAGCTTTACAGACAAGACGGGAATGACTACTGGCCCGGCCCACTGAACACCAATAAAGGCACTTACGAAATAGATGCGGCTACGTGTAACGAATGGGATCGTTTTTGGAAATTAGACCGTACGCTGGTAAATGAATTTAAAATGCTATCCGACTACAAGGAAGCAATGGATAATGAGAGATACCGTACCATCTTTGAATGGCCGGCAAGAGGTAATGGTGCCGCCTCTGCAGACAATACCACAGGCATTTTTAATGATAATACCAGAAAAGCTAAAGGTGCTACCGGAAAAGTGCTGGAAATGGACGACAGGGATTATGCCCCGTTTGTAGATCTGGATGGAAATGGCATTTACAATCCTGAAACAGGAGATTATCCTAATATGGAAGATCCCGGAAGAGGCGACCAGGTAGTTTGGTGGGTATTTAACGACCGCGGTAATGCTAAATTGCAAACCAAAAGCGAATCCATAGGCTTGGAAATCCAAACCTCTGCCTTTGCCTTCTCTACCAAAGACTTTTTGAACGATGCTACCTTTTTTGACTATAAAGTGATTAACCGCGCCGGACTTACACTGGACAGCGCCTTTATGGCTACTTGGACGGATGCTGACCTCGGCTATGCGAGAGATGATTATATAGGTTGCGATACTCTGCGCGGCTTAGGTATATTATATAATGCCACTCCTATAGATGGTTTTGGTGAGCCTACATCTTATGGTGCCAATCCGCCTATGGTAGGTGTGGACTTCTTTATAGGTCCTCAATTGCACTATGTAGATTCCATTACGGGTAAAGATACCACTTGGAAATTGAAAATGACCGTATTCTCTTATTTCAACAATAACGGTGACGGATTCCCTGCTGAAATATTAGGCCCTGAAAACGCTGTTGAATTTTATAATTACATGACCGGTTCCCGCAGATATGGTAAACGATTCATGTTTGACCCGGGCAACAGTCCTTGTACCGGCTTGAATACCGGCGATCCCGTTTCTTTTGTATTTGCCGGAGAAATGAACTCAGGCTGGTCTGAATGTGCCTGCTCCAACCCTCCCGGTGATAGACGTTTTATCCACTCCGCAGGTCCGTTCCAATTGAGACCGGGTGATGTGAACGACATTATTATAGGAGCTGTATGGGTAGCGAATGCAGGCGGCTGTCCTACAGGAAGCTTTGCTAAAATCAAAGTAGCGGATGATCTTACTCAGGAATTGTTTGATAATAACTTTAAAACCATCGAAGGTCCTGAAGCACCACGTGTTACTTATAGGGAAATGGATAGAAAAGTATTGTTCTACCTGCAAAACGACCCTGCAAGCACCAACTATATGGAAAAATACGGCTATGATACCGATTCGGCTAAATACCGCGTAATTTCCCGTAAAGCTTATAATATAGGAAAAGACTCTATTTACCGATTTGAAGGATACCGTGTATTCCAGTTGAAAAATGCGCTCATCACACCTGCGCAGATATTTGACGAAAACGGAGCGCTTGATGAAACCGTAGCGAAGGAAGTATTCCAAAGCGATATTAAAAACGGAGTTTCTCGCATTATAGGCTGGTCAAAAGATACGAAGCTGGAAGAATGTGATAACTGCTGGATACCGGTGGTAAAAGTAGATGGTAAAGACAGCGGATTAAGACATAGTTTCCAGATTACAAATGACGCATTTGCCACAGGTGATGACCAACGATTGGTGAATTATAAAACCTATTATTTCCTCACCATTGCCTATGCGTATAACAATTTTGCCAACTTCAACCAGTTCCAGACAGATTCTACCCAAGATCGTCCGTATCTGGAAAGTGCCCACGGTCCTAACGGAAAAGCATTATCTGAGATGATCGTAGCGGTGATGCCCAACCCTTCCAACGGAAATATGGGTACCGTACTTAACTCTGATTACGGAACCGGGGTAATCATCAAGCAACTGGAAGGAAAAGGCAACGGTGGTCTTGATTTACAACTTAGCGCCGCTTCCGAAGAAGAAGCCCTGCTACTCTCTAATAATTATGAATCTGCTCAGCCTGTGTATGAAGCCGGCAGAGGACCTATAGATGTGAAAGTGATTGACCCGCTGAAAGTTCCGGCAAGCGACTGGAAATTGTACCTGATCAAAGATCAAACAAAACCCGACTCTGCTATGGCCTATGCCGATGCTGAAAAAGGAGTAATACCGGAGCATGTTAAATGGGCTTTAGTGAAAGATGGCGATGTGAATACGGTTATCTATAGTGAACGTAACCTGGATGCGCTGAATGAGCAAATTATAGAAGATTATGGACTTTCCATCTCGTTAAAGCAAACCGACCGCCCCGGTGATTTACAAACCGAAGCTGGAAGAAACGGATATATCTCCTCTTATGTTACCTATGAAAATCCTGCGCAACCTTGGCTGGCAGGTGTAAACGATGGAGAGCAGGAAGTATTTAACAACTGGATACGGAGCGGAGGTTTTGCTCAGCCGGAAGAACCTGTTATTGATTGTAATTTTAGCGATAACCTGGCAGTGGACTCCCTGCAGTTCTATGAGTCTATGTTATCAGCCAGCACTGCTACCATAGGTACGTGGGCGCCTTATGACCTTGCAGCAGTAGAAGATAAATCGCTTTGTGGATTTGGCGTGGCAAAAGCCAGTACTGTAGGCTCTGCCGGTACGGTATTGTACAAATTGCAAAGTGTGGATATTGTCTTTACCTCCGACAAATCGAAATGGTCTAAATGTGTGGTATTGGAACTTACCGATGATGATAAGGATCCCGGTGGCGGATTGTCTGAAGGAAATGCACCTAAATTCGGCATGAGAAGACATGCTTCTTGGACGGGTGATGTGGACGGAGCCGGAAACCCCATTTATGCTACCGATGCAAATGATTACGGTTTCTCTTACTTCCCGGGTTACGCAATTAACCAAGAAACAGGAGAACGCTTGAATATCTTCTTCGGTGAAAGTTCCTTCCTGAAAAATCAAAACGGACGGGATATGATTTGGAATCCTACCTCTATAGCCTTTGATAATGTGGGGAATCCTGTCTTTGGCGGCCGCCACTACATTTACGTACACCATTCAAAATATGATGAATGCGATAGCATTAAAAGATATTTTGACGGAGTAAGTACCTTCCTTTTAAATAACAGGGTATTTGCACGCACGATGTGGGTAGGCTTGCCATTGTCTAATCCGGATATGCCTTTGCTTTCTGTGAAAGATGGTATCATCCCAACAGAAACCCGTGTGAGCTTCCGAGTTACAAGACCTTATGCATATCGTCTGCCTGCGGCTGTTACGCCTGATAATACCTTTAACGTACCGGGTTATCCTAAGTATCAGTTTGGCACTAAAGACCTTGCACCGCTTAAATTATCCGATTCCAAAAATCCTTATTCTGCCGATAAGCAAAAATTGCTGGATGGTATGTTAGTAGTTCCTAATCCTTATTATGCCTATAACGGGTATGAGAAAAACCGATTGGATACAAGGGTGCGGATTATCAACCTGCCGCCTAAGGCTACTGTCCATATTTACTCATTAGACGGTTCCTTGATCAAAAGACTTTCTAAAGACGATAACCAGCCTTATATAGACTGGGACATCAGAAACTCGAAAGGATTGCCTATCGCAAGTGGTATGTACCTCATACACATCAAAGCAGATGGCATAGGGGAGAAAGTGGTGAAATGGTTCGGGGCAATGCGTCCTGTGGATGCTACGAATTTTTAACGATTGTATAAATAGCAGGTTGAGTAGTGATACTTAACCTGCTTTATTCCCAAAATAATTGAAGCAATAAATTATTTATGAAGTAAATAAGAAGGTAACCATATACAAAGGCATAATTTACCTCAATACTGTATAGAAATTTCCTTCCGGTCATAAAGAACTATAAATATTTTCAGATGAAAAACATACTTACAAAATCTACTGCTTTCGCGATCTTGCTTGGTGTATGCGCTTCGGACGCGTATGCGGGTAATAAAGACCGCACCGGACAATCGGGAGCTACTGAGCTATTGATAAATCCCTGGGGACAATCTACCGGCGTCTTCGGACTGAATACTGCAAGTGTAAAAGGTATTCAGGCTATGAAAGTGAACATTGCAGGACTGGCTATGACGGAAAACACCGAAATTGGTCTTTCCAGAAACGAAATCCTGCAAGGAGCCGGCGTATCGGTAAACAACTTAGGCCTGGCGCAAAAAATCGGCAACTTCGGCGTGATCGGTTTTAACATCATGACCATGGGTTTTGGAGATATCACCATTACCGATTGGGATAATCCTCATGGCGGCATAGGAACCTATAAGCCACAGATGCTGAATATAAGTTTAGGCTTTGCAAAAGCATTTTCCGAGCATATCTATGCGGGTATCGGAGCTACGTTTGTTTCCGAACAAATCTCCAGCATTAAAGCGAATGGCGCTGCTTTTGAAGGAGGCGTACACTACGTTACCGGTAAACGTGATAATTTCCATTTCGGTGTTACCCTCCGAAACGTGGGCACCAACATGCGTTTCACCGGAGCCGGATTTTCTGTAGAGTCGCAACTGCCTGAAGGAAGCAATGCCTCCGACCAGATGACCTTGCACGTTCCCAGCGATAAATTTGAAATGCCTACGTACCTGAATTTTGGTCTTTCTTATGATTTTTATCTGGATGAAAACCGCTTACAAGGCGAAGACGATAAAGCCAAACACCGCGCTACGGTTATGGCTTCGTTTACTTCCAATTCCTTCCTCAACGACTACTTCGGCGCAGGGGTGGAATATGCCTTTAAAGAAATGTTTATGTTGCGCGCTGCTTACCGTTATGAAAAAGATATGAATAACGCCGAAACACCCAGCACCTACTATACAGGCTTAGCCGCCGGCGCTACCATACAAGCATCTTTAGGTAAAGGCGGACCGTTGTTGGCAATAGATTATTCTTACCGCCCTACACAGCGTCCCAGCAATGGCGTACACGCTTTTTCCCTCCGCTTTATGACCCGCGCACGCGATAAAAACGCCGAGGTTTCAGAATAATTTTACTTAACTTTACTTTTTCCAACGCTTCTGCTCACCCGGAGGCGTTGTTATTTTTTTGTTTTTTTAAAAGAATGAATGAGCATGTCAGGACTAAACTATGTAACACAAGAAACGCTTGACCAAATGCGGGAGGAGCTCAACATCCTCAAAACTACAGGAAGAGCACAGATAGCCGAAGCCATAAAAGAAGCAAGAGAAAAAGGCGATTTGAAAGAAAATGCCGAATACGATGCCGCTAAAGAAGCCCAGGGTTTGCACGAAGCAAAAGTAGCCCAGTTGGAAGCCGCCGTTGCTTCGGCACGTGTCATTGATATAAAAGATGTGGACACCAGCAAAGTATCCATACTCAGCAAAGTGAAACTCACCAACCTCGGAAATAAAAAAACCTTTGTTTACCAGCTTGTATCCGAAACCGAGGCTGACCTTAAATCTGGAAAGCTTTCCGTTTCCTCTCCTATAGGCAAAGGGCTGTTGGGAAAAAAAGTAGGCGATATAGCCGAAGTGCAAGCCCCTGCCGGCATTCTTAAATTTAAAATCGAAGAAATTTCCATTTGAGATGAGCAGCCTGTTCACTAAAATTATCAGCGGAGAAATCCCTTCCTATAAAATAGCCGAAGATGATGATTTCATTGCCTTTCTGGATATTTTCCCTATGACGGAGGGGCATACGCTCGTTATTCCCAAAACGGAAGTAGATAAGCTGTTTGATGTAAGTGATGAGCTGCTAAGCAAATGGCTCGTATTTGCAAAGCCCATAGCCAAGTCCATCGAAAGATCATTTGCTTGCAACCGATGCGGCATCAGCGTGGTAGGCCTCGAAGTGCCTCATGCGCACATGCACCTCATTCCTATTAATTCAGCCGACGATCTCAACTTTACCAGACCTAAGCTTACGTTGAATGAAGAAACCATGAAGGCTATCCAAAAGAAAATTTTGGACAACCTTCAGGCATAGATTAATTGATTCCGCGGGTAATCGCTTCTTTGGATATTTTCTTTACCAAGCCTTGAAGCACCGTACCGGGGCCTACTTCCGTAAAATCGGTTGCGCCATTGGCTGTCATTTTCTGAATGGTTTGCGTCCACCGCACCGGCGAGGTAAGCTGGTTGATGAGATTTTGTTTGATCATACCGGGGTCTATATAGGGATGTGCATCCACATTTTGATACACGGGGCAGGTAGGGTTGTTAAAATGTGTATTCATAATGGCTTCCTGCAATTCTTCTTTAGCAGGCGACATCAAAGGAGAGTGGAAAGCGCCGCCCACGGGCAGCACCAGTGCACGCTTGGCGCCAGCGGCTTTCAGCGCTTCACAGGCTTTATTAATTCCTTCCAGGCTGCCGCTGATGACCAGTTGCCCTGGGCTGTTATAATTAGCAGGTACGACCACTTCGTCCGTTATGTTGCTCAGCACTTCCTCTATCACCGCATCGTCCAATCCCAGTACCGCCGCCATAGTAGAAGGTGTTTTCGCACACGCTTTTTGCATGGCTTCTGCACGCTTGGCGACTAAACGCAGCCCGTCTTCAAATAAAAGTACTTTGTTGGCTACCAATGCCGAAAATTCACCCAGAGAATGACCCGCCACCATATCCGGCAACAGATCGGGAGTGGTTTCAAACAGCACTACGGAATGCAGGAAAATAGCCGGTTGCGTTACGTTGGTTTGTTTCAGATCCGCATCACTGCCCTCAAACATCACATCGGTGATTCTAAAACCCAGGATATCATTGGCTTGTTCAAAATATTCTTTTGCTTTCGGGTTTTCTTCATACAATTTCTTTCCCATACCGGAAAACTGAGAACCCTGACCCGGAAAAATAAATGCGTGCTTCATAGATAAATCAAACTCTGTTTCAGGGATAAAAGTAAGCGCAATCCGGAAATAAGCAATAGACAAGATGAAATTTCTAAACTGCTAACTTTGCCCCTATGAAATGGCTGCCTCTGGAAAACGAAACGCAATTGGACGAACTCAACGAACAAAGCAAAACAAAGCCTTGTATCATTTTTAAACACAGCATCAGGTGCTCCATCAGCGCTATGGCTAAAGCCCGGTTAGATAAAGAAGAAACTCTGGAAGCTGTTGATTTTTACTACCTCGATTTGCTTGCCTACAGAGCTTTATCCAACAGAATTGCCGAGCTGTATCAGGTAAAGCATGAATCGCCGCAGGTGCTGCTGATAAAAAACGAAGCCTGTGCGTATGAGGAAAGCCACAACGGCATTCGCTTTGATGAAATCATGGAGCAAGTGCAGCACACACAATCATAAACGGATTAGATTGTTTTGCCTTTCCACTTGCCGGTTCTTAGGTAAGCTACCGAGGTAAGGAGCAGGCTACCCCAGTACACAAATTCCGAAGCCCAAGCCCAATGTAAGGGTAAGCGCATTTTCTGAATTGCAATATAACAATAGAGAACATAGGCAAGCACGCAAGTGATTTCTATGGTCAGGTTGATAAGCGTATTGCCCGTGCCCACCACCCCATTGAATGCTACGGTGGCTACAGACATTAGGAGCGAACCGATCACAATGACCCTAAGACTGGGCGTAGCCAGTGCAATCAGGCTTTCATCATTCCGGTAAAGGGATAAAAACTCTTCCGAAAAGAACAACAACAAGCTGCCCACAAGGGCTACATACAGCAAGCTCAGTTTTCCGATCCGGATGATAGTAGGAACCACTTGCCGGGGTTTTCCCTCACCGATTTTATGGCTCACCAGCGTATTGCAGGTAGTAGCCAGCGCCCAGGTGCCTATACTTACCACGCCGAAAATACTTCTCAATATCTGTGATGCCGCCAGTTCTTTATTGCCCAGATGTTCTACATAAATGAAAAAGATCTGCCAGCCCCCTATGCTGAACAAAAACTGAACAATAAGCGGCGCCGCTATTTTCAGCGATTTTTTAGACAGCTCCACATCAAAATGCAGATAATGGTGAATCGGGTAGGATTTGTAGAATTGATGTACATAGAAAAGCAGGCACATGATGGCCATGCCCGCCAGCTCGCCGATGCAAGAGGCTACGGCAGAACCTTTCAGCCCCCATTGCGGAAAACCAAACCGACCGAAAATCAGCAAATAATCGAATACAATGGTAAAAAGTGTAACCGCCAGAGAACCATATATGAGAAACCGGGAACGCTTGATAGAAATGAAAAACGAATGAAGCAACTGCGATAGCAACAAAAAAGGCAGCCCCCACAGGCGCACAAACAGAAAATCAATACTTGAGGTGATGTTCTCCGAATCATTCAGCGAAAGACTGAAAAGGATAGGAGCTATCCACATGGAAAGCAGCATCAGCGACAGGGAAACCAGTACGGAAAGCATCGCCCCATTCACCAGCGTAGCCGCCAGCCGCAGCTGGTTTTTTTCTCCAGCTCTCCTTGCCATTTGTATTTGTATGCCGCAGCTCAGCCCATAGCCAATCATAGAAAGAATGAGGTAGTAAATGCCGGCGATGCCGTTTACACCAAGTTCCCGTTCGCCCAATTGCCCTAAAAACACGGTATTCGTCAGAAAATTTAGCTGTGGAATGGCAATAGATAGCGATATAGGCAATGCCAATCTTAATATTTCCTTATTTTGCACCTTCAACCTCATGTTTTACGACCGCTTTGTAAGAATGGCTTCAATAACTATTTTATAAAGTGTCGCAAATTTATTCTATAATTGTGTGCATTCTATGCCGGAATTTTCAAATACCACATCTACCTCGCAAACCTATCGTGCTCACGATGGTGCCCATTTGATAGAACAGGTTTCTAAGGTCATAGCTATTCTCTTTCCCAGAGGGGTGATGACGGCAGGCTTCAGCGCACAGGGCGACCTGCTGATGGCTAAATATACCGACTATAAAGACGTGCTGCCGGTGTGGATCATTGATTTTTTCGAGCATCGTTTTATGGAGGAAAAATTGTTTACCAACACGGCTAAGGTTATGGCAATTTTTATAGCTTGTGAAAAATATTTGCTGGTGCCTGATGACCTATACGATGCCGAAGAAGCCAATAAATGGATTAATAAACTGTATTATGTAGAGCCGGTAGAATCTATAGATACCTATCGCCTGCATGACGACCGCTGCCGCTATCTCTATACCGCACCAGCTACCATCAAAAATACAATCACCCGCTACTTCCCGCAGGCACAGTTGCTGCCCCTGGCTTCCTACCAGTTTTTCAAGCCCTATAAAACCGATGCAATTCTGCAATGCTGCATTTCCGCCGACTATGTATATGCCACCGCCTATAAAAACAAAACCCTATACTGGCATCAGATTTTCCCCTATCAAAATGCGGAGGACATTGCTTACCAGATCAACCTGATGTGCAAACAGTACCGCATCCATAACGACAACATAGAAGTGCAGGCAACCGTAGTGCACAAAGGACTGAACACCATCACCCAAGACCTTACCCAATATTTTCCCAAACTGAAATACGGCAACAATGCCGAAGGCTATGAAACAGCCAAAGACTGGGGCAAGACCGTAGCTTTGTTACAACAACTTTTCGCATGCGCATCGTAGGAGGAGATTTTGGAGGAAGGCGCTTTCACCCGCCGGCAAAAATTCCCGCACGCCCCACAACGGAAGTGGCCAAGGAAGGACTCTTCAACATTCTCAATAACATGATGGATTTTGAAGGATTGAAAACCTGTGATATTTTCGGCGGCACGGGCAGCATCAGCTACGAGCTGGCCTCGCGCGGCGCTACAGACCTTACCCTTATCGAAAGAGACCACACCACCATCCGCTTTATAAAAGAAACAGTAAAATCTTTAGGCATTCAGGATAGGATGCGCGTGATACAAGGCGATGTATTTCAGTTTATGAAAAACAGCACCGAGCAATATGATTTTATCTTTGCCGGCCCGCCCTATGCACTGGAAACCATAGACGAACTGCCCGAGATCGTTTTCGATAAAAATATGCTTGCCGAAGGTGGAATATTTGTGCTGGAACACACCCCGCGAAATGATTATCAACAACATCCTTATTTTCTGAAAATGAAGAATTACGGGACTACGGTATTTAGTTTTTTTGGAGAGAAATAATAAAGTTTCTATCCCCTCACACAACGTAATTCTTAGCACAACTTTATTGCTATACGATTCACGCCATTTTTCAATTTCTGCAAATCAAGTTATGAAATGGGAAAGATGCTGCGCAACGAATAAATTACCTTGCATTCGCTGCGGGCTACATTTTCTCACTCCTAAGAAATAACTTTAGCCTTCCAAAAAGCCAAATGCTGATGCAACGTATCTGTTTATTTCCCGGCACCTTCGACCCCATTACCAAAGGCCATGTGGATATTATCAAACGTGCCGTTTCCTTATTTGATAAATTGATAGTAGGCATAGGGTTAAATTCTTCCAAGCAACCCATGTTTACCGTAGAGCAGCGCTGCGCCTGGATACAGGAAATTTTTAAAGAGGATAAACGCATAGAAGCCACAGGCTATGAAGGGCTTACCATTGAATATTGCCAATCTATAGGCGCACATTATATCCTGAGAGGCATCCGCTCCATAGGCGATTTTGAATACGAAAAAGCTATAGGCGATATGAACCGCATGTTAGCTCCCGACATCGAAACCGTATTCCTTGCTTGCGCGCCGGAGTATTCTACCATATCCTCTACAGTGGTACGAGATGTGATCCGGCATCATGGAGATGTGCGTTTATTTGTGCCGGATGTCGTGCGTTTTTAGGGAAATAAAAGACGCTATGGCTTCTTAATATCCATTGTGTTCTTTGTGGTAGCAACTTCCTTGTCCGATGCCACAAACTGCGCGTGTCGCTTAGTCTCGGCAAGCAACCGCTTGATGACCCAATAACCCACAAAGCCGTCATCTATCCAACCGGCGAGGGGTATCCAGTCGAAATCGAAAGGAAGGAGGATATAAGCAAGTCCGCCTAAAAAGACCAGTGAAGTGATTCGCGACATTTTGTACCGCCCCTGAAATACATCTGCCAGCATACGGAGAATGCTTCTGCAGTGCTGGTATAATTCGGCAGTGTTTTTTACTTGTTTCCATCTCCCTGCAAATTTCGGAATGCTCATTTTCTGAAAATTAGTTGCTTCACTTCTATCAAATTTACCGCCATTTTTCCCCAATAAAATAAAAATGAAATAGCTTCACTTATAATTCATCAATTAATCAACCCATCACCCCCCTTGGCATGATTATAGTTAGCGCATTATTCTATTTTTTCACTTTTTAAAATCTATTAAACGATGAAATTAACCATTCCCGGATTTTTGATGAGCTTAATACTTGCTTCCACGCTTGTATTATGGAGCTCCTGCAAGCCCAGCGATGCCAAGCTTTTAGAAGAAGCCAAAGCCAAAGTAGGCGCGGTGGACCCTTCCGTAACGGTAGAAGTAACGGATGCTGTGGTAACCCTCTCAGGGCAGGTAGCCGATGATGCCACCCGCATGAATGTGGAAAACGCCGCCAAAGAAGTGAAAGGCGTGAAATCGGTAACGAACAATGTAGTGGCTACACCGCCGCCCGCCGCGCCCGTAGTGGTGAATGACGATGCGGTAATTACCAACACCATTAGCGCCGGGCTGGAAGCGAAAGGCATAAATGGAGTAACCGTAACCGTTGCCAATGGTGAAGTAACCCTCACCGGCGATGCCAGGAAAAGCGATCTGCAAACCATTATGCAAGTGGCAAATGAATCCAGACCGGCAAAGGTGAACAACCAACTGACATTGCAATAAAGCCGTGCATCGGCTATAAACTTCTTGCACACGTTCGATTTTTTAAAACTTAAAAAAAATTAAGAAACATGTCTATAACAAATAATCCTTTAGGCTCCGGCTTGGAAACCAAATACCAGTCCGTAACCGACTACGCCCGCCAAAACGGTGTGGCAGACCTGCAAGTGCGCCAGCAAAACAATGTGTTGTATGTGGATGGCACGGCGCCCAGCGAAAGCGTAAAAAAACAAATCTGGAACCTGTATGAGCAGGTAGATCCCGAAATGCGCTCCGGCGATATGGTGCTGAATATACAAGTAGCCGCCGGCGCTGCTTCGGAATATGAAGTGAAATCCGGCGACAACCTTAGCAAAATCGCTAAGAACTACGGGCTTACCTGGCAAGATATATTTGAAGCCAACAAAGACCTAATAAACGATCCTGATAAAATATTCCCCGGACAGGTATTGAAAATACCGGGCAAATAAAAAAAATCCTGTGAGAACAAAAGAAAAGCCGCCGGGGAAACCTGCGGCTTTTCTTCTGTCATTTTAGTCGTGCTGCTTTGGCGGCAAGGATAAAACGGTGGTTTTACTGTTTGTTTTGCAGCAGTTCAATGATTTTATTTTTATCTGCTATCTCCTGTTTCAATACCATGATTAATTCGTCGTAAATTGATTTTAGCGTTTCAATGTTCTGATTATTGACAGTGCCGGAATTATATAAGGATACATTTTGTGTACAATTCTCAAAAACCAGCTTAGGCTCGCCGAAAAGCAACTCAGAAGGGGTTAGTTCCAACGCATCGGCTATTTTTTGTACTTCCATAAGCTGGAGGTCTCTTTTATTATGCTCAATCTTTTCGTAAGTACGGACATCCATCTCCAGCAAAGCGGCGAAATGCTCTCTGGAGAGCCCTTTGTTCTCACGGCCCATCCTTATTTTATCCCCGATCATCATAGTTTTTACAAAGAATGTAAAAATAACTACGATAAAAGTAAATTTTTTGATTGATTTTCCCAAACAACATGAGAATATTTGCAATCTAAAATTTATTTATATGCGTACTATAAACATGTCATTGAAATTGAGGAGGATGTTCATTAGAACTATTGTGTTGCTTTGTTTTCTATTACCAGTCAGGTTACAAGCGCAGCCATCCCCCTTTCAGATTATGGTAGGAGAACTCCGGCTGCTGTTCAGCAATGTATCAAACCCCAACCCCAACGTTAGTTTTTTCTACGACCTCAGCCCTCATTTTGTGGATAGCGCTTTCTTTCATCATTATGTTGATCAAGATACTAATGATGCTCCGAATTGGTTCAACCTATACAAGGAAATGTATTATATGGCTTATGATACCACCTTGTTTTTGAAAGCTGAACAAGTATATCAGCTAGCATCGGCAAAAATACAAAGTGACACTATCCCTCTTGGAATCATTGATTGGGATTTCAATTTGTTAGTGCCTCAGGCGCTGACCACCGGTAATTATTTTAGTTTTGATACCGTCAATAACTTGCTGTACGATATAGATGGCGGACCGAACCCTTATACCGTACAAACCACTTTTGCCGGCTCTGCATTCCGGGAAACTTACCCGTTTACCAATCCTGTATTTATTGTTGATCCACAATATTTTTTCAAGGACTCGTATAAGCACTATACTAAGACGGAAGGTGTATTAAAGATAGACTTTGGAGACGGTACAGGCTGGCACACATTTACCGATGCGGCAACAGCGCATTACCAGGCATTTTACGCTACAGGTGGCAAAAAAGTGATTCAATATGGAATATTTGCCAACCCCTCTGCCACAACACCCATACGCTATGCCGTATCCGTAATCTTTATCACCTCTGATGATCCTCTTATACCACCAGCCGACAAAGAAACATTAGACGGTATAGATGTTTTTTATTATACCGGAGATGATGACTGCCAGCAAAACCTGAACCGCAAATACGTTATTTACCTGGAAGGGTTTGACGCGCTTAACAACAGGAGCGCCGCACAGGTATTTCAACAGATGATACTTAATCCACAAATTGCACAGCTTCGCAACTGGGGTTATACATTCGTGGTAGTGAACTGGCACGATGGCAATGCTCCGCTACAGCAAAATGCCATGTCTGTTGTAAGTTTGATAGAGCACCTGAAATGCGCTAACGGCGCCAGTCCTGAAAACCCGTTGCAGCCCTTTGTGGTTATAGGTGAAAGCATGGGCGGGCTGATAGCGAGGTATGCGCTTTGCTATATGGAGCAGCCGGGCTATGTATCTTCTTGTGCTTATGATGATGCAGCGGCACATAATACAAGGCTGCTCATTACGTTTGACAGCCCCCACCAGGGAGCCAATGTACCCATCGGTTTGCAATATCTTTACCGATACGGAGTAGCTGGTACACTGTCGGCTATCGGCTTTTCCCCTTGGGCCATTGCTCAGTTTAGCCAGGAGCTGTCGGCGTTGAACGGAGCCGCTACCGAAATGCTGAAATACCATGTGAGTACAGACCCCTTTATAAGCCTGCCGGCAAGCAGTGCTGCCATTACCGAACATCCCAATAAAACCGCGTTCGACAATGCGCTCGCCAACCTCGGCAATTACCCGGAGTTTTGTAAATTAGTAGCCCTGAGCAACGGCTCCTGGCTGGGTGTGCACCAGCCTACCGCATGGGATATCAATACCCCCAGGCAACCTAACGATGATATTATAAACATTCAGTCTAAAACATATATAAAAGTATTAGGTATAAAAATATTAGGTACAGACTTGGATATGCGGGTACAGACCAACCCCGCAGGCAGCGGAGATGTATTTACCTCCAAGGTAGGCGTGAGCCACTGGAAGATAAAGCTGAAATGGTTTGGCGTGAAATTGCAATGGTGGACTACTTATGTAATGGGTGTAGATAAAGATGTGATAAATGCAGAGCCTTACTGTGTGATGCCGGGCAGCAACCTGGGCATAGGTGGCTTTACGCCTGCCAATACGTTCCACTCGTTTAATTTATTTGATTATTTCGGCTTCCAGGTGCAGCAGGGTAGCGGTGCGCTACAGGTGAATGGTTATCTCGGCTCCCCCTTGTTTGGAAGTGTAAATATGAACTTCAGCGCCTATTCTGACGGTGCAGATTTTGGTTTTATCCCCACTTTTTCTTCTTTCGACTATGCCAATAACGCCTCCTTTCCTTTAGACCATTCCATCTTGAATGAGCCTATAGCCGGGCTGTTGGCGGAGACTCCTTTTGACGTTGTCTATACCAATCCTACGGAGCAAAACTGGAATCACTTAACAGAGCAAAATCCAAAATTAGGTATATGCCAGACTTGTGAAGATATAGGCGACCCCATTACCAGCTACCTGCTGAACCGCGAGATAGGCGATGATACCCTCTGGCTCGAAAACTTCCCTACCAACTACATAACTCCTATCGAGTGTGAAAGGGATATGATGGTGAATGTAAGGAACAGGTATTATAATTATCATAGTCAGCCATCCTTAATAAATAATTTTGACATATTCAACTATAATCCTAACATGATACCTAACTTAGCGTCTGTTGTTATTTCTAAAGAAGATCCTATGGGATTCGTTATCCATCAGGATTTGGTTAGCAATGATAATATTTGGCAAAATCCTGCTCAGCCTCCGCTATTTGGTACCTATCAATGGACACAGGGAACTATGCAGATATGCTGTATCAACTATGGAGGTGAGGATGCTGATTTCCGGCCTACTGAGGTTGCAGCGCTTTCAGGCGCTGCCTACTCACAGGGCTTACATATTTATCCCAACCCTGCAAAAGACGGGCTTACCATAGAATACCAAATGAAAACAAAGGAACGAGTAATAATTTCCGTCTATGATATTATGGGCAGGAAGATAGCTGAATGGCATCCGCAGTTTAATGACAACAGCCAACTATGTAAGTATGAAGTGCCTGCTTCTGCTATAAACTTACAAAACGGCAACTATTTTATAACTGTAACGAACGGAATAGAAAGTTACCGCAGTAAGCTTACTGTAATAAAATAATCAACTACAGCAGCTAAGTAACGAATATTGCTTAGCTGCTTTTAAAACTACATAGCTATGAAACGAATATTTTTTATGCTCCTTATAGGCATACTGTTATTTGCAAACTGTGGAAAAATATCTGATGCTATACTCAAACCCTTTACGATACAAGGGACCTTGCTAAAAGATTGCAGTGGCCAGCCACTTGCCGGTGTGCCTGTAAAGTTGTGGTATAGCGCAGGCAGCTCTTTAGGGCCTTCAAGTACGGATTTAGGAGAAACTATTACCGATGCAGAGGGTAATTTTACCTTTGGTGATATAGCAAGAAAATACAATGGCGGAATCTATGTTTTAGTAGAAGGCAAGACATGGTATCAGCAGCTATCTCCTGCGACTTTACCGGACAATAATATACTTCATTGGACTTTGTATCAGACGTATGATATGATAGCGAATGTAAAACTGGAAATTAACAACAGCAGCTTTGCCTCTATAGATACTTTATACGTAAACACATTTGGCACTACTCAAATTTTCTATCCCATCCCTACTCATTCGTTTTATACTTTTAAACAAACTTACACTTCAAGAATACGTTTGGATTCAACTGCCTATAAAGGATGGTGGGCTATTGGCAAATCATTTTTTGACAGCTTACATAACACCTGGCCTGTGCCGTCAGAATGGAAGAACTATCTTTTTACAGTAGTAGCCAAACCCTGCCTCAACACAGACACCACCGTCATTATGATTCCGTAAACCTACTTCCTAATATCCGTACGTCTATGATGGATGGGCTATATTGGGCAATAGGAAAAGTGCTTTATGACCGCTTAAAAAAGGGTCGATATAAGCCTTCTAATTGGGAAGGATTATTATTTTGAAGCTACGAGATTCCCTTGTACAAGTGCTGACACGACAATTGTTTCAATCCCATAATATCTCCCACAACCCCGCTAAAGACAACCTTACCATAGAATACCAAATGAAAACAAAGGGAAAGGTAACAATTATCGTCTATGATGTTACAGGTAGAATATTAGGAACATGGCATCCTGAACTTGAAGATAATAGTAAACTGTGCCACTACAGCATTGCAACAACAGAGCTAAATTGGGTGAACGGAAATTATCTGATTGTTGTAAGCAATGGCAGAGAAACCTATCGAAGTAAGTTCGCTATCACGAAATAAATAATTTTGGGTGGGGAGGTATCATCAGGGGCTTCCTGCCCTTATAAAAACAATTTTCTATGAAAAAAACAATGCTGTTATCGCTACTGTCGGGTGTACTATTTATCCTTACAATGGAAAGCTGCGTAAAAAAAATACTTGGATGGGATGGTAACTATACTATACAAGGTAAACTTCTGAAAAATTGCGGAGGAGAGCCAATAACTAATTATCCTCTAAAGCTAGTTTATTATGGGGGATTTAATAATTCTGATTATACGGAATGGGTTAGTACCACGGACACTAACGGTAATTTTAGTTTTACTATTCCTGTAAATCGAAACAAGAATTTAGAGATTTACCATGATATATACACCATTCCTTGGGGTGGGGGTATTATGCCGTCAGTGCCGCCTCAAAACGGAGATACTGTTAACTGGGGGGCTTTTTATGAAAAACTCGAATTAACAACCAATTTAAAAATTGAGATAAAATTAAACAATAGTCTATCAGATACATTGTACATAGGTATGGGTGGTTCTTATCAAATCCTACACCCAATTACCAACGTAGCTTTTTTCAGCTTCAATCAAACATATTCTCGTACACAACATATAGATTCACTTACAAATACATATTATTGGGGTATCGGAAAATCATTTTATGATAGTTTAACCAGGCTTCCTAAACCTTCCAACTGGGAATTTTATACATTCAAAGCAACTTCCCAATCCTGCTATCATATGGACACGACGGTAGTTACCATTCCATAACCCCCCACTGGCAGGTGTCCTTGGGCAGCTATTTCCGGACACAGGGAACTATGCAGATATGCTGTATCAACTATGGAGGTGAGGATGCTGATTTCCGGCCTATTGAGGTTGCGGCGCTTTCAGACGCTGCCTACTCACAGGGCTTACATATTTATCCCAACCCTGCAAAAGACGGGCTTACCATAGCCTACCAAATGAAAACAAAGGAACGGGTAACAATTATCGTGGCATATAAAACTATTGTTTAAACGGATGCCTGTTTTCCCATTCGCCTTCCCCGTGGGTGAGCGACTGCTGAGCGCGCAACATCAGGTTGCGCAGCACCGGGTTTTTGATATACAGAAAAGTGGAAAGATACATAGGCTTGCAGCCGATGCGGGCTTTGGCTTCCAGCGCCGTGCGTCCTAAGATGAGTTTTTTCTTTTTCCGATGAATCGCCTGTTCCACACTGAAGAAAAGAATATTAAAATAGAGTTGCAGCGCTTCATTGCGGTTATAGTCAATGCCTATGTAAAACATATCCAGCGTCATCTGCCGCGACCAGGCGCTGAAGAACGCTACCGGCTCCCCGCCCTCATACGCCATCCACACATAAAAATCATCGGGGAATTTTTTTTTCAGATAAGGAAGATAATCGGCGCTTAAATATCCTAAGCGCACGGGTTGTTTTTTACTTACCTGCTCATAAAGGGAAAATATCTTGTGTTTGTTCTGCGCCACTTCCCCGGCATTCAGCTCTTTTATAGTGAGTTGCTCCCAGGGCTGCCTTATCTTTCGGAAGCGCTGCGCATACTTATGCTTCAATGCTTTTTCATAATCTTTCAGTGTTTCCCATTCTGTTGCCAAAGGCATTTCCATAGAGATATCGTTGCGGAGCATCAGGTATTGCGGCGCATAATTCCGGAAATAGGTAATGAGTGGCGGCGGGATGTCTTTTACCAGTACGGCATGGGCGCAGGATTTTTTGGATACGGCAGCTATCGCCTGCTCATAGCATTGGTATTGCTCAAAAGGGGATAAACCCTCCTCCGCATAAAACGAAGCAATATCATGACGGAAAAGATGCCCCGCTATCAGCAGCTTGGGGTGGGCTACCCCAGCAAAGGCAGACCAGGCATAGCGTTGCAGGGAAGAGAGGCGGCTGCTGTCTGCATGATGGGCTTTTATGTGCAGCAGTTGAAACGAAGCAGCGCCTATAGGCCGGTTATTACGGAGGATAAGAGCATAATAAAACTGTAGATCGGGAAAACCGCTTTCTTCGGTGAGCGCCAGCCGGCCGGCTTCTAAAAAATGATGGGCGGGTATTAAATCGTTCCAGGCTTTGGGGAGCTGCGCCACACTATTCACGATGATGATGTTGTAGGCATTGCGGTTGCTTTTGCAAAGGTTCATCCTATATGTTTTTGCATGGCTATGTGCGGCACGGTTACTTCTATAAACTCGTCGCTTACCGCATCATACCCCATCTTTCCGTAAAAATCCTTAGCTGTTTTTCGGGCATGGAGAACGATGGTTTCATAGCCGTTTTCCCTTGCGATGTCTTCCGCTTTTTCTACAAGCATTTTTCCTATTCCCCTTCCCTGAAAATCTTTTTCCACAGCCATAGCGCGTAGTTTCACTTCTTTTTCGTTCAGCGGTTTCAGCATCACACATCCGATCATGGCTCCGTCTTTATAGGCAGTGAGGATGTGGTCTTCCGCATCCCGGCTAAGGTCTTCTTCAAAAAGATTCATCCCGAGCGGCACGCGCAGCACTTTATGTCGTAGTTGCAAGAGTTCTTGGTAAGCCGGGTCCGTCATCGCGATGTGTTTTATCTCAATACCTTCCATAGCATAAAATTACTGCAATAATATTTCGGTGATTGTATTGCTTTTCACCATAAACCGCACTGTTTTTTCCATAGTAGATTGAAACACGCCATTGTCTTTATAGCGAATCTGATAGGGACCAGGTTGCAATTGCACTTTTTGCAAGGCAGGATTTCCGGTAATATCTATGGTGTAAAACTTAGAGAACATATCCCCATTTTGGAAATAAAGGCTGGCTTTCCCCATGGCAGAGGTATTGATAATGCTCACATAGCCCGGCTCGTCAATTTCTACGATGAAGTTCGTTCCGAAGTCTATATCCAGGTTTCTGCGGGAGATGGGCAAGGTGTTCAGCTCTATATGGTAGTTGCCGGATTCGTATTGTTTTTCGGTTTCGCAAGGCTGGGTGATAACCGGCCCGGGTTCAAAATTCTTTTTTACCAAAGCGGTAAACTCGTTCATAGGGCGTTGATAGTCGCGGGTATATTTAAAGCTCAGCGTTCCGTTTATCGCTATGATGAATACTTTGTTTTTATTGTTGGGCAAGATCGTTACGCTTTTGGCTCTAAAATTTTTCTTGTTGCCCACCAGCAGGTTGTAGCTTCCGGCAGGTACCGGTTGCCCGTCGGGGTTTCCTTGTGCATTTACCGTTCTAAAAAATTTTTTTACTTCTTTTCCCGTAGCGGCTTCCAGCAGCGTTACCTGTGGCGAGGTAGTGTAGAGCTTTCCTTTTCCGTCGGTAAAATAAATTTCCAGCGTGGTTTCTGCGGCGGGTTCGGTCTTTAAGGTATAGGAGGCATCGGTAATGTTTTCTTTAGGCGGCTTGGGCGCTGCGGGTTTCCTGGTTACGGTGGGCGCCATAGGCACATACTTGAGAGTGGGTGCGGCGGGCGTAGTTGCTACCGGTTCGCTTTCTTTGGGCGGTATAGGAATAAGGGGAATTCGCCGGGGTTTTAGGGAAGGAGTGGACCAAAACAAACCGAAATTCCTCAAAGGCGCTTCTCCTCTTATTTTTGCGATTTGTATTTTCTGCAACACCACCGCAGGTGCTTCTTCTTTTTCTTTATTCGGAAGCGGTACGGCAGCTATAGCGCGCTTGCGCAGGCTATTAGGACGCACATCATTTTCTATAAACGGTCTCAGCGCGCGCCTGCTTTTTATAGGGGAGATGATTTCTTTTTTGGCGGAGGTTATAGGCGGCGGTGGGGTAGGTTCGGTTTTTTTGACCACGGGTGGCGTTACGATTTCGGGTTTCTTCTCCGGTGCGGGCGGTGGTTTTTGCACTGTATCTTTTTTGACCACTACGGGTCGGGGCTTCGGTGTTTCTTCGGGTTGGGTTTTTTGCTCGGGTGTTTGTAATACCTGGCGATAATCTTCGGCTATAATGCCGATGGTTTTATCCATCTCCGCAGGGACGGATGCCAGAAGGTAATTGCCTAAGCAGGCATATTGCGCTTTGAGCGGCTCATAATCCACCAGGCTGATGATATAGGGCTTAAATTCTATTTTTCTTTCTAAAAGATTTTTGACGATTTCGCAGATATTTCCGTTACAGCTTTCGCCGCCGTCGGTGATGAGTACGAGACTATAAGCATAATTATGTGGTTCGCTGAAATCGGTTTCGGCAGCTTCTTGCAGGGAATAGGCGATAGGCGATACGCCATAGGGCTTCAGGGCTTCCAGGCGCAGCAGCATCTGGGTATAGTTGTCTTTACTGAAACTCACTTCGCGCCTTGTATCGAAGCAATTGTGCTCCGGTACGCCATGCTGATGTCCATATACCCGCAGGGCAAATTCTACATTGGGGTTGAAACGGTAAACGCTGTCCATGAGGCGCGTAACGATAGCACCCGCTGTCTGGAAACGAGTGCTTTTTTCATTCCATTTCTCCACCATGCTGGAAGAACCGTCCAGCAAAATAAGAATGCGGTATTGTTTGTAGTCGGTTTTCCCCTGGCTATAAACGGCAAACGATACGGCAAAGCATAATAAGGTTGTTAAGAATCTTTTGACCAACATGTATAGATATGTACCAAGCGCAAACCTACGTTAAAACTGCTAACCGGAGGGGAGAATATTCTATAATGCAAGTGCTCCTATAGGCTCTCCATTTTCTTTTTGATAAGGGTTTCCGCTTTGTTGAAAACGGGTTTAATCTCTTTCATCAGGGTTTCTATTTCAGCTCTGTTGCTTTGGGTTCTGGCAAGACTTTCTATTTTTTGTAGGCGTTCATAGACCTCATTTGCCTTTACGATGCCAAAGCTGGATTTCAGAAAATGCGCCTGTTTTTGAATTGTATCAAAAGAAGCCTTAGTCGTTATCATTTTTTCCAGCTCCACAAGCCCTTTGGGCGTATTGTCCATAAATATGGAAAGCACTTGCTGTATAAATTCGGTTTTGCCTTCTGCCAGTTCTTCGAGGTAAGAGAAATCAACTATAGGAGTCATGGTTTCAAAATTAGGGATTGCAGCAGCTTTGGTAAAATTATTTTGAATCTTGGATGGGAAACTCCGCGTAGCTATGAATGAGGAGCTTTGACTGTGCTACAACTCCAAAATGCAGTATTTTAGCAGCCTTGAATGGTATCATTCAGGATGTTAAATTTTTTATACCATGTCGTTTACTCCGAAAAATAAAATACGCATCGTTACCGCCGCTTCTCTGTTTGACGGGCATGATGCCGCTATCAACATCATGCGCCGCATCATGCAGGCTAATGGCGCGGAAGTGATTCACCTCGGCCACGATCGCAGTGTGCAGGATGTAGTGGATTGTGCCATTCAGGAAGATGCCAATGCTATTGCGATGACCTCTTATCAAGGCGGGCACGTTGAATATCTGAAATACATGTATGACCTTTTAAATGAAAAAGGTTGCGGACATATCAAAATATTTGCCGGCGGCGGCGGCGTGATTTTGCCTACGGAGATCGAAGAATTGGAAGCTTACGGCATCACCAAAATTTATTCTCCCGATGACGGTCGTGCAATGGGTTTGGAAGGAATGATTTTAGATTTATTAAAACAAAGCGACTTCCCTACCGGCAATCAGCTGAACGGTGAAGCCGGTCATCTGGCAGAACATGATGCAAAATCTGTAGCGCGTTTAATTTCTGCTGCTGAAAATTTTCCGGACCTGCCGGAGACGAAAGCCATGCTGAAAAAAATTGAGGAAAAAGCGCAGGCGAGCACCTCACCGATACTCGGCATCACCGGTACGGGTGGGGCCGGTAAAAGTTCATTGGTGGATGAAATGGTACGTCGTTTTTTATTGGATTTTAAAGATAAAACCATTGGCATCATTTCCGTTGATCCGTCCAAACGCAAAACGGGCGGCGCATTGCTGGGCGACCGTATTCGCATGAATGCCATTCGAAATGATCGGGTGTATATGCGCTCGATGGCGACCCGACAAAGCAATTTGGCAGTGAGCAAATACATTCATGATGCGGTGCATATCCTGAAAGCGGCGAATTACGATTTAATCATTCTCGAAACTTCGGGTATCGGACAAAGCGACACGCAAATCACCGACTACTGCGACCTGAGCATGTACGTAATGACTCCCGAATACGGCGCGGCTACGCAATTGGAAAAAATAGACATGCTCGATTTTGCCGACATTGTAGCCATAAATAAATTCGACAAACGCGGTGCGATGGATGCGCTGCGCGATGTGAGAAAACAATATCAGCGCAACCATAAATTGTTTGATAAAAAAACAGATGACATGCCGGTGTTTGGCAGCATTGCTTCGCAGTTTAATGATCCCGGAACGAATACTTTGTATCGCGCACTAATGGATAAAATCGTAGAAAAAACCGGTGCGGATTTGCAATCGGATTTTCATGCGAGCGAGGAGATGAGCGAAAAGATATACATCATTCCGCCTGCCCGAACCCGCTACCTGAGTGAGATTGCTGAGAACAACAGAGGCTACGACAAACGCTCAAAAGAACAAGCGGACATTGCGCAAAAATTATTTGGTATTCATAAAACCACGGAGACCTTAGAAACCATGAAGGTGGAAGACAAGGATCGTTTGATTAAACAATTGCAGGAAGTCTATCATAAATTGTCTTTGGAAATTGACCCTAAGAATTTAGAATTATTAAAAAAATGGGAAGCCAAAAAGAAGCACTACAACGATGAGTATTATGTGTTCAAAGTTCGGGATAAAGAAATAAAAATAAAAACCCACAGCGAAAGTCTTTCGCATACACAAGTGCCAAAAGTAGCTGCACCGAAATTTGAAGCCTGGGGTGAGATTTTGAAATGGGTACTGACTGAAAATTTCCCCGGAGAGTTTCCGTATGCAGCGGGTATTTATCCGTTTAAAAGAGAAGGCGAAGACCCTACAAGAATGTTTGCCGGAGAAGGCGGTCCGGAGCGCACCAACAAACGTTTTCACTACGTGTCAAAAGGCTTGCCTGCGGCGCGTTTGAGTACGGCGTTCGACAGTGTTACGTTGTACGGCCAAGATCCCGATCATCGTCCTGATATCTATGGAAAAATAGGCAACTCCGGCGTGAGCGTTCCGACTTTGGACGATGCGAAAAAACTATACAGCGGTTTTAATCTTGCCGACCCAAAAACATCGGTGAGCATGACCATCAACGGGCCGGCACCGACCATCTGCGCATTTTTTATGAATGCCGCTATTGATCAACAATGCGAACTTTACATCAAAGAAAACGGATTGGAAGATGAAGTGAATAAAAAGATTGAAGCCATTTATAAAGAGAAAGGTGCAGCGCGCCCCTACTATTCTGCAAACGTTGGTGCAGGTAAAAAAGCGGAAGGAAAACAGGGCGATTTACCCGAAGGAAATAATGGCTTAGGCTTGATGTTATTAGGTGTTACCGGCGATCAGGTATTGCCTGCCGAGGTGTATAACAACATTAAAGAAAAAACGCTGAAAGCCGTGCGTGGTACGGTGCAGGCGGATATATTGAAAGAAGATCAGGCGCAGAATACTTGTATTTTCTCTACCGAATTTTCCTTGCGGGTGATGGGCGATGTGCAGCAGTATTTTATTGATAAAGGCGTAAGGAATTTTTACTCCGTTTCCATATCTGGTTATCATATTGCCGAAGCCGGCGCCAACCCGATTTCACAATTAGCATTTACCATTTCCAACGGCTTCACCTTTGTGGAGTATTACCTCAGCCGTGGTATGCACATTGATGATTTCGCACCGAATTTATCGTTCTTTTTCAGCAATGGTATTGATCCGGAATATTCCGTGATTGGCCGTGTGGCGCGCAGGATTTGGTCGAAAGCTATGAAGTTTAAATACGGCGGTAATGAGCGTTCGCAAATGCTGAAATACCATATTCAGACTTCCGGTCGTTCGCTGCACGCACAAGAAATAGACTTCAACGATATCCGCACCACCTTGCAGGCGTTGTATGCGATTTACGACAACTGCAATTCGCTCCACACCAATGCTTATGACGAAGCCATCACCACGCCCACGGAAGAGAGTGTACGCAGAGCGATGGCGATACAACTGATCATCAACAAAGAATTGGGTCTCGCAAAAAATGAAAACCCCTTGCAGGGTTCGTTCATCATTGAAGAGCTGACCGACTTGGTAGAAGAAGCCGTTTATGCAGAGTTTGACCGCATCACCGAACGTGGCGGCGTATTAGGAGCGATGGAAACCATGTATCAACGCGGGAAAATTCAGGAAGAAAGTTTGTATTATGAAACGCTGAAACACACGGGTGAATATCCCATCATTGGTGTGAATACCTTTTTAAGTTCCACTGGTTCTAAGACCGTCATTCCTGCGGAGGTTATCCGTTCTACGACCGAAGAAAAAGAATTTCAGATTGAGAATGTGCATAGCCTTTGGAAACGTAGCGGCGATAAAGGAACAGAGATGTTGCACCGATTGCAGCAAAAAGCCATCCACAACGAAAACATTTTTGAAGAGCTGATGGAAACGGTGAAATATTGTTCTTTAGGGCAGATTACGAAAGCGTTGTTTGAAGTAGGCGGGCAGTATAGGAGGAATATGTAGGGGGATATTTGATGGAATGCGGGACATTAGATTTGACAACTTTTAAAGTTGTCAAATCTTTGAAAAAGTGGGGTAGCAAATCTTGAAAACAAGGAATAGCAAAAAGTTGATATTTTTAAATTGTCAAATCAATAACACAAGAAGAAATGGCAATTACCGAATGACACAACCTCTTTTAGGAACGCCAAAAAAAACGGGTCATTTTAACGCTACTCTATTGGTGGTGGATAGTCAATTGGGTAAAATCATGTTTGTAGATGGACAAGTGGATGAATTTAACGCAGAGAAACCGGAAACTACCGATGAAGTATTACGAAGCTTATTGAAAAACCTAAAGTATAGCTGACCCAGCCTTCTAAAAAGGCAGAAGTTCTTATTTTGCATCTCCATGAAGCATCTATTCTCTTTTTATTTATTACTGACCTTTACCTTTTATACAAATGCGCAACCTATAAAATCCATGAGCAGTTCCGAGCTCCTATGGGCGTTGCAGCATCTTAACAATACCGGCTCTGCACTCTATGTGGCGGCGCATCCCGATGATGAAAACACAAGGCTCATTAGTTACCTTGCCAATGAACGGCACATTCGCACCGCTTATCTTTCACTCACACGCGGCGATGGCGGACAAAACCTCATCGGCTCCGAAAAAGGTCCGCTGCTGGGAATGATTCGCACACAGGAATTGCTGGCAGCACGCCGTACCGACAGGGGAATACAATTTTTCAGCAGAGCCTATGACTTCGGTTATTCCAAAAATCCGCAAGAAACGTTTCATTTCTGGAACAAAGACAGTGTGCTGGCTGATGCCGTATGGGTGATTCGCACCTTCAAACCCGATGTCATCATTTGTCGCTTTCCCGCCACGGGCGAAGGCGGGCACGGCCATCATACGGCTTCGGCAATCCTGGCAGAAGAAGCCTTTACCGCTGCCGCCGATCCTTCCCGGTTTCCGGAGCAACTGCGCTATACCGCTACATGGCAGGCAAAAAGAATCGTTTGGAATACCTTCAATTTCGGTGGCAACAACACTACTTCCCCCGACCAGCTCAAGATAGATGTGGGCGGATTTAACCCTCTTTTGGGAAAATATAATGGGGAAATAGCTGCGGAAAGCCGCTCCATGCACAAAAGTCAGGGATTCGGTTCGGAAAAAAGCCGTGGCACACAATGGGAATATTTCAAGCATATCCAAGGAGAAAAAGCCGAGAATGATTTATTTGACGGGGTGGATATCAGCTGGAATCGTTTTGAAGAAACAAAAAACTGGAAGGCTAAAATAGCCGCAATTATCCAACGCTACCAAGAGCATCCGGATGAAAATCTACTACCGCAGCTGATGGACTTATACGCCTCCTTCAAAAACATCCGCACAAAAAACAAAGAACTTGCCACGCTGATGGTATCCAAACAAGAAGCCCTCAAACGCATTATCCTGGGCTATAACCATGTGTGGGCAGAGGCAACCGTATCTACTCCCTACGCTGCGGCTAATGATAAGTTGCACGTAAAATATAGTCTTCTCCGTTCCGGTAAACACCCCGTTTCTGTAATAAGCATTCAAACAGCGCAAACCGATACCCTGCTTCATTTGCCGCTGGCGGAAAACGAGCTCGCCACACTATCGCAGAGCGTAAAGCTGCCTGCTCATATACCCTATACTTCTCCCTATTGGCTGAAAACTTTTCCGGAAAAAGGATTGTTTCAGGTACATGATTTAGGGATGAATACGAAAGCGGAAAATGATGCCGCAGTTTCCTCCGTCATTACCTTTAAACTCATGAATGATACCTTTTCCATTTCCCTTCCGGTGCGCTATAAATCGGTGGATCCGGTTAAAGGAGAACGTTATCAGCCCTTGCATATACTGCCACCCGTAGCCGTGAATATTCCTTACAGCCATAGTTTATTTACTGATACAAAAACGCAAAAAATCCCTGTAACGCTTAGCGCTTACACCGATAGCATCCGTGGCAGATTGAACGTAAAAGTGCCTAAAGGCTGGAAGGTAAATAAGTATGAGGCAGCTTTTCATTTGGCAGGAAAAGGAACACAAACGGTGATTCCTATAGAAGTAACTCCCGATGGAAGCGCTGTGAACGGGGAATTGCATTTTGAAGTGGAAACAGAAAATAAACAGTATGACAAGCGTTTTATCACGATTGAATACGACCATATCCTGACGCAGGTTTTATTGCAACCCGCCACACTTAAAGTAGCCTATGAACCTATTGAAATACCGAAACTCCGCATCGGCTATATACCCGGCGCAGGGGATGATGTAGCGGATTTGCTAAAGCAATTGAATATGGATGTTACGATCCTTTCCGATGAACAATTGGCTACCGCTCCGCTACATTCATTTGATGTACTCATCACCGGCGTGCGTGCCTATAATACCAATGTAGCCTTGCAAGCCCTTCACGGCAAGATGATGGATTTTGTAGAACAGGGCGGCAACCTGATCGTTCAGTACAATACCAACAGCCGCGTAGGTCCGCTAAAAACAAAAATCGGTCCTTATCCTTTTGTGCTTACCCGCGATCGGGTAACGGACGAAACCGCGCCTATAACGCTTTTGCAACCTGCACATCCGGCATTTAATACACCGAATAAGATTAGCCAAAAAGATTTTGAGGGATGGATACAAGAACGTGGCATTTACTTCGCTTCCGATTGGGATGAACATTATCAGCCTTTGCTGCGTATGCACGATCCCGGAGAAAAACCCCATGACGGCTCGCTCATTGTAGCGCCTTACGGTAAAGGAAATTTTGTTTATACCGGCTTGGTTTTTTTCCGTGAATTGCCTGCCGGCGTGCCGGGAGCCTATAAATTGTTTTTAAACTTATTGGCGCTGCCCAAGCATCCGTAAGCAGCAGACCGCAGTTTTAATTTTGCTTATCGTATTGGTCAATCTTAAAAATCTCCATCATTCTTTCTGGATAGCGCAAAGCGTCAAATCCATAACGGGCATACAGTGCATGAGCATCTTTCGTAGCCAGAAATAATCGGCGGAGATTTTTTACCCAGTCTTCATTCATCATCAGCTCCATCAGTTGCTTACTCAGTCCTTTGCTTCTGTGTGCTTTTTCGATATAGACATCGGCGAGATAAGCAAACACGCTATAGTCAGTGATAAATCGTGCGAATCCGATTTGTATGCCCTCGTGAAAAACACCGGCACAAAATGAATTTTTCACAAAGGTGTTCACCGTATCATAGGGAATGTTGATTGCCCAGTGCGACTGCGTGGAAAGCCAATGATGAATACGCTCCACCTGCATAGCGCGCTGGTCGGTAGTGATGAGATAACCCCCATAAGAAATTGTTTTAGGCTCAATGTATGGCTTCATTAGCTTCTGTTTTGTAAGGCTCACCCGCTTGTTTTTTTGTTGTCGCTTGTAGCCGTAGTTCACTATATACACCCCCGATACGATGGCGATGAAAGCAAATAGCGTATAGAGCGTGAGCTTTTCCTGAAGCCAGAAATAACCCAGTATTACCGCCACCAGAGGGTTCACATAGGCATATAAGGTAACGATGCCTACAGGCAATTCTTTCAGCGCAAACATATAAGCCGTATAGGCAAGCACCGAACCAAAAATAATAAGATAGAGTAACGGATACAATACATCTTGGTGGAATAAATGCACGCGGGAATAATCATCAAAAATTGGGCTGAAGAGAAATAGAAACAGACCGCCGAAGAGCACCTGCAAGCCGGCATTGAAGGTAGGATTGATGAGCGCGTTTTTCTTTTTATTCAATACGCTTCCCAAAGCCCAGCTCGCCGTGGCTATAAAAGTAGCTGCCATGCCGGTAAGGTATTTTCTGTCGGAAAGAGCCGCTACATCGTCCTTGAAAATCAAGGCAACCCCACATAAGCCCAGCGCCATACCGAGCAAAATCACTCCGTTCAGTTTTTCTTTTTTGGAAAGGAATAAATTGATGACTACGGCACAGATGGGCATTAGCGAGCAGATAAGCGCTGCTACGCCACTCGGCACATATTTTTCGCCCCAGCTTACCAGCCCGTTTCCCATCGTGATGAGCAGAAAACCGATGAAGGCCTGATGCAGCAAATTATCTTTGGAAAGATCTACTTTTTTGCTGATGCCATAGCCGATGAGCAGGATGATGATGCCGGAAATAAGCTGCCTTATAGCCGCCAGTAAAAAAGCGGGAAACTCCAGCACTGCCAGCCGGATAGCCAGATAGGTAGTGCCCCATACGATGCAGATAAAAACAAGCGCTATATAGGCTTTGGTGGTTTTGGTCATGATGCTTTGCTCCGGTTTTTTTTATCCGTTTTTTTCTTTTTGCGTACTACAATCCATTCTTCCGGGTTCACATTAAAAGGCATCAGCCCAATCTGTACGATGGCTCTTTTATCCCGCAGCTCCGTAAGGGTGCCTACCTGATGGTTTTGGATATGCCGCACCAGATCGCCTACCTGCATAGCGCCGCCTACTGTTTCATAATTCTTATCGGTCTTCTTGGCGGCTGCTTCGTTGGTTTGTATTTGTTTTCTTTTGAAGAGTATTTTTTCTGCGGCGTTTATCACTTCTTGTTTGTTCTCGGTTTTCTTCCAGTCGTGGATGATTTGTTTGAACTTACGTTCCATATCCCGCAGATAATCCAGCTCTTCTTTCTTTATTTTGTTTTGCAGTTTTAAGGTATGATAATGCTGGCTGAGTTTTTCTTTGTCAATCAGTTCTTCATATTTTTCTTTCAGTCGTTCGTTCTCTTTCAGTAGTTTATCAATTTGTTTTTCCTTATCGCTCAGTCGCACGGATTGCTGTTCGGTTTGCAGCAGCATTTTATCCAGCTTGAAATGCCCCCGGTCGGTAATTTGCCTGGCGCGGTCTATAATTTTTTTAGGAAGTCCCGTACGCTCTGCAATGGCAAAGGTATAGGAGCTGCCGGGTTTGCCTATGGTCAGTTGGTAAAGCGGTTCCAGTCTTTCTTCGTCAAAGCTCATAGCGCCGTTTAAAATGCCGGGTACTTTTCCTGCCATTATTTTTAGGTTTAGATAATGGGTGGTGATGATACCGAAGGAATGTTTATTCGCCAGCTCTTCTACGATGGCTTCTGCAAATGCACCGCCCAGATTAGGATCGGAGCCGCTGCCCAGCTCATCTATAAAAAACAAAGTTTTCCCATTGGCAAAATCCATAAAATACTTCATATCCCGCAAGTGGGCGCTATAGGTACTCAGTTCGTGTTCTATACTCTGCGTATCGCCTATGTGGATCATCATTTGTCGGAAAATACCTATTTCCGATTCCGCACTTGCCGGAATGAGCAAGCCTGCCTGTGTCATCAGTTGCAGCAAGCCTGCCGTTTTCATAGAAACGGTTTTACCGCCCGCATTAGGTCCGCTGATGATGAGGATGCGATTTTTTTTATCTAAAGAAATATTGAGGGGTATAGTAGGCTTGCCGGATGCTTGTTGTTGCAGATACAGCAAGGGGTGAAAGGCTTTTACCAAATGGATACCGGGATGTGGGGACAGCCTCGGTTTGGCGGCATTCATTTCCCTTGCCAGCAATGCTTTTGCGCGAATAAAATCATACAAGGAAGAGAGGTGATAATAGCTTTCCAGATGAGATTGAAAGCCCGAAAGCGATGCTGTGGTCTGCGCCAGGATGCGGTGTATCTCCCTTGCTTCTGCCCGTTCCAGAGAAAAAACTTCGTTATTTAATTCGATGGTTTCTTCCGGTTCTATAAACACGGTGCGTTGCGTATCGCTTTCTCCATGCAAGATTCCCTTCACGATGCGTTTATGCTCTGCATGGATTGCTACAGTTCTTCTACCGTTCAAAAACCCTTCGGATATATCGGCAAGGTAGCCTTGCTTTCCTAATTTTTTTAAAATGCTTTCAAACAAACGCCTTAGGTCATGCCGTTTTTTAGCCAATCCGGCTCGGATGCTTTGCAATTCTTTGGAAGCATCATCCCGTACGGCGCCATTATCGTCTATCACTTCGTGAATGATGTCGGCTATTTGTTTTTCATAAATAACCTTTTCGGAAAGTGCACGCAACTGCGGGAAGAGGTGATCCTGTCTTTTGAACCATGATAAAATATCCCTTGTGGTATAGGCAAGTTGCTTGCATGTATTGAGTTGTTCTCCGCTCAGCGCTGCGCCGGCAATACCCAGCAGCTTCAGTTCCTTTTCTATATTTCTGGTAAAGTCGTTGGGAAAATGGTCTTGCGCCGATAGGATATGGCTGTATTCTTCGGTTTGCGCTAATGCTTTTTCGATGTATTCTATCCTGGTCTGGAATTTTAATTTTTGCACACGTTCCTTAGCGGCATCTGTACGGCATTTAGCTTGCAGCAGTTGCACTATTTTATCATACTCTAAAGATTCGGCTGCACGCGCGGGATACAACTGTAACATAAGCTGCGCAAAATTAGAGGATAGACCGTTAAAAAATGCAACGACATAGGACAAGTACGATTGTTCTATAAATCCATGCCGGCATTTTATTTTATCACTACCTGCACTGTTTGTCTTGTTTTTTGCTCCAGCAACTGGTAGCGGCTTTTTACCAGATCAAATAAAATTTCGGGAGTATAGTGTCTTACCGTCAGCAGGCTTACATTATCATTGCGCAGCACTTTATAATGTTCTTCCAGTTTGTTGAGCAGCATATCGAGTTTTTGTTCATTATTGTCAATGCAGGCTACAAAACTGATGGCAGCGTTTTGGATGAGGTTGATTTTAATTTTCAAATCATGGAAGATGCGGTAGAGATAGCTGAGATTGTCTTCGGTAATGAAGGAAAAATCTTTGGTGGTTACCTGCAATAAGGTCTGGTTTTTTTTCAGGATAATCAACGGCGGATAAAACATACTGTTCACCTCATTTTGGATTACCGTGCCTTTCATATCCTTATTCAGAAAGCATTTTACATAGAGTGGTATCTTGTTGTTTTGTAGGGGTTTTATGGTTTTAGGGTGAATGACCTGTGCGCCGTAGTATGCCATTTCGATTACTTCATGATAGGTGATGGCTTCTATCTTCACGGTATTGGAAAATTCTTTGGGGTCGGCATTTTGCAAACCTTCCACATCTTTCCATATCGTTACGCCTTGTGCGCCGAGCATGGCAGCCAGTAAAGCCGCCGTATAATCGGAGCCTTCTCTTCCGAGCGTTACGGAGGTATTGTCGGAGGTGGCACCTATAAAACCCTGGATGATGACGCAACTGCCTTTCTTCAGTTTTGCACCGATTATTTTTTCCGCTTGTGTTGCAGAAAATTCATAATCCACCTTAGCATCCCGGTAGGTATCATCCGTGCGGATAATATCGCGGGCATCTACCCATTCATAGTTCAGCCCGTTTTGGTTCAGATAATGATAAAAAATAGTAGTGGACATCAGTTCGCCCATGCACACAATCTGGTCGTAGGAATAGTCGTATCGCGTTTCGGAAGCATCGTCTATAGCCCATTGCAATTCGGTAAATAAGACAGTCAATGCCTTTAAGGCCTCCGTCAAAAAAGGCGGTTGTAGCAGTGCGGATGCGTACTGTGTATGTGCTTCTTCCAGTTGCTGAGCGAGTTGTTTGGCATCTTGTTTTTGTTCCTTACATGCTTTTGCTACTATTTCTTCCAGTGCGTTGGTGGTTTTGCCATAAGCAGATACGACGAGGATCAACGGTTCGGTTACTTCGTTCATTATAGGCAGCAGAGCCTGCATTCTTTCCGGTGTGGCAATGGAAGCACCGCCAAATTTATACACATTCATGGGGGTGCAAAAGTAGAAAGGAAAAACTAAAAAACGGGGAAAGGGTGTACTGTTCAGAACGTTTTCCGCTTATTTATTCTTCCCCGAAAGCATGGGCACGAAGATGAAATCGCCCAGAATTTCTTCGCTGATATTTCCTGAAGCATCTTTTCGGATACGATACATTTTTTGTCCGCTGTCATCGCCTACCGGAATCACGGCTATGCCGTTCGGTTTTAGCTGTTCGATGAGTTTGGGTGGTATAAAAGGCGCCGCTGCCGTTACAATCACTTTGTCGAAAGGTGCATAGGCTTTCAGTCCTTCATAGCCGTCTCCATAATGCCGTTTGATGTTAGGATATTTTTTCAGGAAAAAGAATTTTCCTACAAAATCATACAAGGCCCGCTGCCGCTCTATGGTATAAACGATGGCGCCCATTTCTGCCAGCACACAGGATTGGTAGAGGCTGCCGGTGCCGATTTCCAGTACTTTGTCAAATTTTTTTATCTCCAGAAGCTGGGTCTGGTAGGCTACGGTATAAGGCTGGGAGATGGTTTGCTGTGCGGCTATAGGGAAGGCGCGGTCTTCGTATGCAATGCGTTCGAATACGGTATCCAGGAAAAAATGGCGCGGTATCTTCTCGATTGCGTTCAATACGGCATCATCGGTAATTCCTTTTTCTTTCAGCAGTTGTACCAATTGTTTCCGCAATCCTTTGTGCATAGGCTTGTCTATTCGTTCCACACTTTGCAGAGGGGTTTCTTCTTTTTCTATACGATGCAGCATAGGGTAAAATTAGCATTTAGCGCAGCAAAAAAAGACTTGAAAAAATAAACCCTGTAACAGATAATAAAACAGCCGCCTTTATAGAAAAGCGGCTGCATGTATGCTTACAAAACTGAAAGATTAATGAGCTTCAGTAGTAGTAGTTTCGGTAGTAGTGGTAGTGCTGTCAGTAGTTACAGTAGTAGAATCTGTAACGGGAGCAGTTTCTGTAACGGGAGCAGCTTCTTCAGTCATTGTAGTTTCTTCAGTAGCAGGTGCTTCTTCAGTAGTTGTGCTTTCGCCGCAAGAAGCTACGAAAAGACCCATTGAAAGTGCGAAGATTCCGAATTTTACGAATTTCATGATTTTTTGGTTTTAAATTTTAAAGATTTGAAGGTTTATACTCGTTTTAAAAAAAGGTAACCCAACCTTTTTTATGTTTTTATTTTCTTTAACAATTTCTGTTCTGAGGGGAGAAGAGCATTTTAGAACCGGCATTCTCTCAATTGACTTGGGTCCGGTAAATCAAAAAAATTTGTCTATAAATAACCGCTCCTATTAAAAGCTAAAGAAATGTTAGGCTTTTTAAAAATGAATATCTAAGGAGGGTTACTTTTGCCGTAAACGAGCATTAACAAGTGTACCAAGTGATACATAGCGAATTGCAGCTACTGAACGCTCTTGCCTCCGGAAACCGGGAAGCTACGGAGCATATCTATAAGCAGCATAACAAAATGGTTACGGGATGGATCGTGCAGCATGGCGGCGAGGCGGTAGATGCGGATGATGTCTTTCAGGAAGCGATGATGGTGCTGTTTGAAAAAGCACAATCTGCGGATTTCAGATTGAGTTGCAAGATCGGCACCTATCTTTTTGCGGTCAGTAAGCACTTGTGGTACAAAAAACTGAAGCACGACAAGCGCTGGAAACCCGGTGTAGATGAAGACAGCGATTTGCAATATGAAGAAGATCTGGCAGGGCATGAGGAGCGCGAAGTGCATTACGGACAATTGGACGCAGCCTTGGAAAAACTGGGTGAACCGTGCCGATCGTTACTGAAAGCCTACTATCACGATGAAAAAACCATGCAGCAGATAGCCGAAAACTTTGGCTATACCAATGCAGACAACGCCAAGACACAAAAGTATAAATGCCTTACAAGGCTTCGTAAATTGTTTTACGGCTTGTAAGAAAAAGAAAGCCTTAATAAAATGAACGACCGTATTATCTGGACGATAGCAGAGGATTATCTATCAGGAAAACTAAACCCCGAGCAGCACGAAAAATTACACCAAAGACTGGCTACAGATGCGGTTTTTGCCGCAGAGTTTCAAGAAACCCTGAGCCTCATCCGGTCGCTGGAAGGCAGCGGAAAACACAAACGCTTCCGCACCATGCTGATAGACATCCGCAAAGAACAGAACAGACCCAAGACCATCCGCACCATTCCGCTTTCCACCCACTACTGGCGCACTGCGGCAGTAGCAGCAAGCATAGCCCTCATCACTACCCTTTCTACCTTCTGGATGATCAACCACAATGAGAAACAACGTTCTTCTCAATACAGCATGTTGAAGAAAGAACTGGAAAACATCAAACGCTCGCAAAATGTTATCATCAACAATATAAACGAAACCAAAACCGCTCCGCCCACCGCACCGGCAAGTTTTTCGGGAACCGGCGTAGCGCTTTCCAATAATGGTTATTTCATCACCAACTACCATGTGATAGAAGGAGCAGACTCTGTATATATGCAAAGCCGCAAAGGCGATTATTACAAAGCCGGACTTATTGCCTTCGATAAAAATGCAGACATAGCCATTCTGAAAGTAAATGATAAAAAATTCCGCTTCGGCAAGGCTGATCTTCCTTACACTTTCGTCCAAGGAAAAAACGGTATCGGATCAAGAGTTTATACACTCGGCTACCCCGATAACGAAATCGTGTATAACGAAGGATACATCAGCAGCAAAAACGGCTATGAAGGCGATTCGTTGCAATATTTGCTGAATATGCCTTCCAAACCCGGGCACAGCGGTGCTCCGGTAATTGACAAAGCAGGAAATGTAATCGGCATCGTATCCGCCAACAACAACGAAAGCGCCAACATTACCTATGCGGTAAGTTCTAAGGTAATTTATTCGCTTCTTAAAGACTTGCCTATAAACATCAAACTTCCTAAGAACAATACAATCAAAAAACTGGGACGCGAACAACAGGTAGAAAAACTGGAAGATTATACCTGTTCGGTAAAAGTATATAAACGCTAAACGCTAAGTTCCTTTTTCATCCAATACCCCAATCAGCTTAGTAAGATTGCTGTGGAGCAATTTCAGTTCGGCGAGTAATTTGCCTATGTAGAACGCCTGATGCACCGTATAAGGATGCGCTAACTCGCTGAGTTCGTTTTCATGCAGGCGCATGTTCAGCTTAGGATGTCGTTCTTTTAGTAAGGCGATGATTTCATTGAACCGGTGCAGACATTCATTCACCCGTTCTATCTGTTCTTGCATCATCGTGTTTTTTTGCTCGCTCGTTACCCCTCCTTCATTTTCTATATTGAAATTATTCAGTTCCCTGGTGATGTGTACATTATGCAGGATGGTTTGATACAAACCCATTACCGGCCGCTCGCCTATAGACGGCTCCGACAGATAGCGGTTGAACGAATCAAAAGCATTGCTGTTGGCAGTTTCTGCAAGGCGTTTCATCTTTGTCCAATCTTCTTTTTGCGTAGAAAAAAAACTGGCGATAAAATATTCATAATTGTTTTTGATAGAGGAAGCAATATGCACCGGCAGCCATTTGCTGTCCCAATCCGGCAACAAGACAAAACCCGCCAATATCCCTAAGAAAGCGCCGCCCACCGTGCATAAAGCCCGCATGATAATGATGCCGGGATCCATTACTTGCTCCACATCAAACAACAGCACCAAGCTGACGGTGATAAAAAAAGCCGCCCATGAATATTTGGTTCGTACAAAATAAACCATCGCTACAAATGAGATAAATAAAATAATCTCCCGCAGGTAAAAAACATCGTGCAACTGGATGAGCAAGCCCCCTACAATACCGCCTGCAAGAGTGCCTATAATCCGATCTACGGCTTTCTGTAACGTGGCGCCGAAGTAGGGCTGCATCACTAAGATGACGGTAAATGCCAGCCAATAGCCACGATCAATCTGAAACCATTTATAAATAAAAATAGCAATCGCTGCCGCCACCGAGCTTCTTAAAATATACCGGACGGTAATTGTATTGAAATTGAAAAGCAGCCTGGTATTTTTCAGCCAGCTTCTGGGTTGTAACAGAAATAAGGTTTTTAAAAAAGAATACGAACTATACACCGGCTGGTCGCCACCCACATTTTCCAGATGCGCTATGCCGCTTTCCATAATGCGGATCATGCGTTCGCTAAGCTGCACAATACGTTTCAACGAAGGACGGTGCATTTCTATCGTATTGATTTCTTCGCTGAGCGCTGCAATTTGTTTATTGGCTTTATCAATAGCGGCAAATACGATTAGCAGGGATTCCGGTTTGAGCGCCACGGTATAGGTCGCCATTTTACTTACCAATTCTTTCATCTGCCATAGGGCTTCATAGACTTTTAGTTGTGTGGTTTTGGACACTTCGCTCAGCTTCAGCGCTGTCAGCTCTTCTCCTATTGCTACGATATGAATACCCATCAGCGAGCTTAGCTTCCTGAGCTTGGCAAGTTCTTGTTCCGTAAGCGGGATGTTTTTGGTTTGAAAAGAACGGTTTTCAAACAGCTGAAGCGAGCTGTCCATAGCGCTGCGCACCAGCCTTTCCATGCGGTAAATATCATGCAATCCGCTGCGCACTTCATTGCCGTCCCATCCTTTTATAATGGCATCCAGCAAAGAGGCGTTAGCTTTCCATATCAGGGCTATGCTTCTGCGGAAAGGCTGCCGCAACGGAGTAAACAAGGAACCGACTATGCTCACTGCCGTCGTCCACAAGCCGCCTACCAACACCAATGTCATGCGCTCTTTCAACTCGGCTGTATGCTGCACGGGATGTGCATTACATACGATAAACATCACATAAATACACAAAGCAAGCCCGCTACCGCGGTCGCCTAAGTTTTTAAATAAACCGGAAAGAAAGCAGACGATAAAAATGGCGATGACGCTTATCCATAAAGAACCTGCGGTGAGCGTGCCTAAAATGCAAAAACAAAGTGCCAGCAGCACCCCGGTAAACGGCACCCAAACCCGCTGTGTAAAAGAGCCTTTCAATTCCACCCAGCAAATACATTCGGCAGTCAGCGTCATCCAACTGGCTTGAAGCAGATTACCGGTTGCCAACCCCCACAGCACAGGTACAATAGCCGCCACAGCCATCCGTAATCCCCAGCTTAGCTTGGGTTCAAATGACTCGTCCTCCAATAATTTATTTAGGTGCTTGTATGAAATAGTAGGACGCAAAGCTTGATAATGCAAAGTGTAAAATCAAAGGTAGCAAGTAGCGCCAAGATGTGGCATAGGTTCTTAAAACGACAATTGCCGATCTATCAAAAGCTGAATTTTGGATGCGGTTATAGTTCCTTCAAAAAAGCCACGGTATTCGTTTTTGCCGTAGAGGATCAACGTAGCCGGTATGGAACCCTGCCATTGCGGTTCTATCTTAGGGATAAATTCGTTAGGTAGCGGTTCGTTCAGCCATACTACTTCTTGTTGCATTTTTTTCTTTCGGATGAAAGAAGGAAGCTTCTTTTGATAATCTTCTTTAAAATCAAGGCTTACCATCAGCAATTTTACGGGGCGTTCTTTATTGCTTTCGTACAGTTTATGAAATTCCGGCAATTCCTTTACACAAGGCCCGCACCAGGTAGCCCAGAAGTTGATGATGTATAAAGTATCCGCGTTGGCGGTGCGTTTCATCAAATCTTCCACTTTATAAACCGGAATTTCCTGCGCGTTTATTGTTTGGGTAAAACACAGGGTTATAGCAAGCCATACATATCGCATTTGAAAAATTTTAGTCTCTGCAAATTACGCATCTGCGGCAATAAGGTTTGTTATAGTTTGCGGAAACAGTGGAGAAACTTTCGCAGCGGTTGCCTATGTTACTGTCGGAATAGAGTTTATAAAAATCAGAATCGTTTTGCTCGGGACTTTTTCTTTTTGAAAAAAGAATACCCTGCAATCCCTATGGCAACAGCGCCCATAAGGTATAGCCATTTATAAGAAAATGCTGGCTTTAGCTCAATGGCGGAAACATCCCCCATAATGACCAGTCCTGCCCAGTATTGCGGGCTTACCATTCTGCCTTTTGCGGTTTGGAGATAGTAAAGTTTCGCTTGCTGTAGGGCTTCGTCTTTGGTCATTCCCTGTTGCAGATTTTCGTAGAAGGCTTCGGTAATCAGCATACTGGATTGTTCATCAATTTTCCATAGCCCCGTCATGATACTTTCGCTGCCTGCATAGTTAAAAGCATGTGCCATAGATACCATTCCCTCACCATCCTGATAGCCGGGCTTTCCGCTTTCGCAGGCAGTGAGTACGGCAAGCTGCGAGGTAAGGTCGCAATCATAAATATCATAGAGGTAGATCGAATTTTCCGCATCCTTATTATTATCATCCTTAGCAAAAATGAGCCGTGAATATTCGGGATGGTCGTTATCGCTTTCCGCATGTGTGCCTATGTGGATGATACTATGGTTACCAGCTTTTTCGCGGAATGCCTTGGGTGTGGATTCGTTTCCGGCAAATAATTTTCCGCCGAATTTATCCTTTAGTTTTTTCACCAGATCAGCGGTAAACGGAAGCGGCAGTAGCGAAAGATAATTTTTGTCTAAATGCAGGGAGTCATTTTGGGCAGAGCGGAGGTAGTGCATTTTGTTCATTTCCGTAAAACCCGGGGTAAAGGCTACGAAATTCCCTTTCATGGTTTCGTTGCGTTTTTCAGCGGCAAGCGCCAGCAGGCTATATTGATAGGAGATTGCGTATTGATGCAGCAGGCATTTTTTGGAAAGAGACCTGAAATCCGTAGCAAGCTCAGGAGTGAGCATTTCAAAGCTCAGATTGTAGAGTATATCATCGGGGATGATCATGATGCGCTTGCAGGTAATATGTTTTTCCAGGGGTTTCCATAGCTGATGGTAAAGCTCGTAGGTAAGTTTTCCGGTTTGCATAGGGTCATGGGAGTTTTCACTCAGTGCAAGGATTTTTTCTTTAAGATTTTCGGAGGATAAGGGTATTAAAACCTGTTTCTCTTTTGTAGCTACGATAGCCAGGAGTTCTTCGTTGGAAAAAACATAACGGATTACCTGAATGCCTGTAGGAATGTATCTGCATAATTCTTTTAAGGAAACATTCGAAGAGCCGTAGCGCATGTGGTAGTAGCGGGGGTAGCTGGTTTTCAATACCTGCTGGAATGCTTCCCAGTCCTTTATTGCTTGTAGATAGGCGAGCATATTATCCTCGGATTTCCGGCTTTGCAATACGGTTTCCATTTGTTCTTTCAAGAGCGCTTCGCGGGTGGCTATGCTGTCCGGCAAATGAGCAAAACGCAAGGCTTTCTGCCTGTCCATGCGCGAGCGGATACGTGCGTATAGGGTAGCTTCATGCACGCCGATTATTTTGTCTATATAGCCTTTATGGTAAGAGAGTTTATAAAGTTCGTAGTTGAGTTGTTTGATAAAATTGGTAAGTCCTTTTTGACTTTCTATAAACGTGCCAAGGTCATCAGCATCCGAAAAAATCGTTCTTTTTCGTTCCATCAGGCGAACGCCTTCGTTTAAATCTTTTAAGATAGCAGCTATACTTCCGGTATCTCTGTTTTGTAGCAATTTGTATTTCGCTTTGGATTGAAGCAAAATGGCTTTAGGCATTTCAGATTCTATCTTTATCGAATCCAGAAAACTGGTACTTTGAGGTATATAGTTGCGGATGTAGGTAATTGCTTTTTGTGCATAGGTTAGCGAATGGGTATAATGTCCGCATTTTCCATAAATTTCGGAGAGGTTTAGGAGTTGATAAAGCCGGAGCAACGAGCCCGATGTATTGTTTATAGAAACATAATCCAATGCAGCAAGCGATTGTTTTATAGCCTGAGGGTATCTTCCGTTTTCCGCATCAAACAAGGAGTAATTTCTTAAAAAATCTAAATAGATATCATCATAGCTTTCCTGGAAGGCTGTTGCATACAAGCTGTTGGCTTTTTTATAGTATTCATTGGCTTTCTCCGGTTGGTTTTGTTCATCCAATATTAAGGCTATCGTATAGCAGGCATCCGCATCCCACAAAAAATAATCACCTTCCTCCTGATGAAGCGCTTCCTGCCCTTTGTACAAATAGCTCAATGCTTTTTCATACTCTTTGGTAGCATAATACAACTGCCCTAATAGGATTCTGGATATAAATAAAGCGGGGTCGGAAGGGGGAAGGCTTTTTATTTTTTGCTGATAGGAATATTCCAACAGATGCTGAGCACGGCTATAATTTCCGAAATCTTTATAGATGCCTGCCAGGTTATCTATTGCTTCAAAATGTAAAGAGAGCGCATTTTTTTTCTTTTCTTCCTCGCCTTTCGATGCGATAAATTTTTTAGTGTTGTTAATAGCCGTTTCCATTGCTTTTATTGCTTCGGTAGTTTTGCCTTCGAGGCGGTAGATGCCGGCTATATTGTTGGTGAGGATGGCGGTGCGGTAATATTTATTTATAGGTGTAGTATCCATTTGGTGAACGGCATTCAGCGCTTCTTGGAAATAGAATTTAGCGCTGTCCATTTTTGAAGCATACCACATCATGCTTGCCATAGCATTATAGGCAAGGTATTGCTGCTGTGCATCAATTTTTTTTGCGGAGTGAATAAGGGATACTGCTTTGCGTAAATGTGTTTCCGACAGATTGGGATTGCCTAACCGGCGTGCATATTCCCCAAGGTTTCTTTCGATGAGGCTTATTTTTGCAGGATCGGTAGTTTCATAATGCAGGGCTTCTTTATTTGCGTCATAAGCAAGTTGGTTTTTCCCTATATAGCCATAGAATTCACCGGCATTCAGATAGCTTTGAGACAAAGCAGCAGGAGCGGGTGAAAGTTGCTTAATATAATTTAATAAAGAGCGGATGTCATGGACGGATTTTTCAATAGAATGTGCTTGTGCTGCTACCTCGCCGGTCAGGAAAATATAATCTACAAGTGAGTCTGTTTTTTTTTCTGCAATCAATTGTGCCAATCGTTTATTCAGCAGCTCATAAGCTTTCTGAAATTGCTGATGGTTTAAGGACTCTTGTATTTTAGCCTTGTTTTGGGCAAGCAAATCAGAAGGATAAAACATTCCCCATAGCAAGAAAAAAAACAAGGTATGTTTCATGATGCGCACAATAGTATAGGTAGCTTTTCGTTTATTATCTCATTATATTGCCTAAAGTCATCAAAAAATTAGGGTTGCATTACTGAATCCTTTAGGTAAAAGCTGCATCAACTTTTCAGTTTGCGAAGCAATGCTTCTTTATCGGCATGTTCGGTAGCTTTTAGCAGTGGGATTGCCTGTTCTTTTTTTCCTTGTTTCAGCAGCAGCAAGGCTTTGTACCATAGCGCATCCTGCAAAAAAACGGATTGCTGTTGTCGGATGACTTTATCGAAATATAAGGCTGCCTGTTCGTCCTGTTTTTGGGCAAGGTAGGCAGAGGCTATAAAATAATGAAGGGTGTCATTCTCCGGATGATCCTGCAATAGAGCACTCCAGGTCTGCAAGGCTTTGGCATAGTGGCCGGTTTTGTATTCCACCATCGCATTCTCAAATTCATAATGATCGGATACGCCCATGAGAGTAGGCAAGCCGGGGTCTGGGCTATAGTAGGCAGCAAATAATTTTTCGTTGGCTGTTTTATGAAAGAAAACTAACCAGGTGATGGTGGTAACGCCCAAGACCAAAGTAGCGGCGAGGGTCATTCGTTTCATCCAATTCACCCGGATCAGCTTTGGCTTTACCGGGTTGCCGGAGGCAGGAAGTGCGTTATAAAAGGAAGGTAATTGACGCAGCAAAACCTCTTCCTGTATTCCAAGCGAGAGCAACTTCACCTCTTCGGTTTTTTCCCGCCATTCGGCGTCGGCAGCAAGGCGTTCCTCAAATACGATACGTTCGGCATCGGTAAGTTCTTTGTGCAGATATTTATCTATCTGCTCCAGTTCTTCCTCTGTAATATGTCTTGACCTGTTCACTTTCTTTATGCTCCGTTTATTTAGTAATCATAGTGCGTAGCCGTTCCATACACCTGTATTTATTGTTTTTTGCGGTGGCTTCCGTCCATTCCAGCAGTTCAGCTATATCTTTCAAAGACTGTTTGCGGTAATAAAACAGAATCAACAATTCGCGGCAGTTTTTTCCCAGTTGTTTGAATTTTTCTTTGATGATATTCAGCTTTTCTATGTCCTTATCGTTTACTTCTTCAAAGGTCATCGTGTGTTCATGCTTTTCTTCGAGTGTTGTGGTTTTTTTAACAAGGGTGGAGCGAAGGTGGTCCATCCATTTATACCTGGCGATCTGAAAAAGATAGGCATTCAGCGAGCCTTCGCCTGTGGGGACGAATTTTCCCAAATGTATATTGCGCCACATGGCTACAAAAGCTTCCTGAAAAATATCTTTCGCATCATCCGAAGAGCCGCTGTTTTGCACTACATACCTTTCTACCGCCGGGTAATTGGCGGCATACAAATGCTGTAAAGCCTTTTCGTCATTGGCTTTAATAGCATCCAACTGTTGATAAGGTGCATCGCTGCGGACTGACATAATAGAAAAGAAAGCCCAAAAGATACAAATTTTTGGGAGTAATTCTTTGTGTCTGCCGTAAAACAAGAGAAATTGCTGCGGATGGGTTTTATACGTTTCGTCCGGTTATAAAAGTACATAGCCCCAAAATAGCATGGATATAGGGATGTAGAATAGAGGGATTTGTTTGCGTTTTAGTCTTTTATTAATTCCAGCGCTTTCTGTGCGGCTACTTGTCCGGCATCTTTTTTATTATAACCGGTACCGGCTACCCATACTTGCCCATCCACTACCACGCCTACCGAAAAGAGTTTGCGAGAACCTTCTTTTTTTTCTTCCAGTGTTTCAAAGGAAATAGTTTTACCCTGTCGCTGCCCCCAGTTGAGCAGTTTATTTTTGAAATTCTTATCTGTTACCTCCAGTGTATCTACATCTACATAAGATTTTATAAACTCTTTAAGGATGAAGCTGCGTGTTTTGGAAAATCCTTTGTCCAGATAAATGGCGCCTATCAAGGCTTCGAGCGCATTGCCGAATATATGGCTGCGGTTAAGCCCTTTATCATTTTTATTGTACTGCACCATTTTATTCAGCCCCATGCGCATGGCTACATTGTTGAGGGTTTCTCTTCGTACGATGCGGGATCTTAGTTCGGTTAAAAAGCCTTCGGGCTGTGTGGGGTATTTTTTGAAAAGATATTCGGCTATGATGGAGCCTAAAATGGCATCTCCCAGAAATTCCAGACGTTCATTGTTTTTGTCTATATTTTCCAATTGGGAGCGGTGCATCAACGCCAGTTCGTAGTAGGGAAGATAATCCGGCTTAAAACCCAGCAAATGCTCCAGTTGGCGCAATAAAGATTTATTGGGGGAAAAAATATGGGTGATGCGTGATGTAATGATCCGCTTCACGGTAGTTACGGTTGGTATTTCTTAAAGATTACGGAAGCATTGTGGCCGCCAAATCCGAAGGTGTTACTCAATGCCGCATTGATGGTACGTTTTTGCGCCTTGTTGAAGGTAAGATTCAGCTTAGCATCAATAGCGGGGTCATCTGTAAAATGATTGATGGTAGGAGGCACCGTATCGTGCATGATGGCAAGCACCGTTGCCGCCGCTTCTATAGCTCCTGCACCGCCCAGCAAATGACCGGTCATGGATTTTGTAGCGCTGATATTGAGGTTGTAGGCATGTTCGCCAAATACCTTTTGGATAGCGATGAGCTCAGCCACATCGCCCAGTGGGGTAGAGGTGCCGTGTACATTGATGTAGTCAATATCTTCCGGCTTCATGTGAGCATCTTCCAGAGCGTATTTCATTACATTGATTACACCCAGTCCTTCAGGATGAGGAGCAGTAAGATGATACGCATCTGCGCTCATGCCGCCGCCCACCATTTCAGCATAGATAGTAGCGCCCCGTTTTTGCGCATGTTCCAGTTCTTCAAGAATAAGCGCTCCGCCACCTTCGCCCAATACAAAACCATCCCGCTCTTTATCAAACGGGCGGCTTGCGGTTTTGGGGTCGTCATTCCTTTCGGAAAGCGCTTTCATGGCATTAAAACCGCCTATACCGGATTCGGTAATGACTGCTTCGGAACCGCCGGTGATGAAGGCATCTGCTTTGCCGAGGCGAATGTAATTAAACGCATCTATGATGGCATTGGTGCCGGAGGCACAGGCGCTTACGGTAGCGAAGTTGGGCCCCCGAAAGCCGTATTTCATAGAAATGTGGCCTGCGGCAATGTCTAAGATGAGCTTGGGAATGAAGAATGGATTGAAGCGGGGAGTGCCATCGCCTGCAAAAAATCCTTTCATCTCTTCGATGAAGGTAATCATACCGCCAATGCCGGAAGCCCAGATGACGCCGACACGGTCTTTGTTGACCCCTTCAAAATCGAGACGGGCGTGTTTTACCGCTTCATCGGCAGTTACTACTGCCATTTGTGAGAACCGGTCCATTTTACGGGCTTCTTTTCTGTCCATAAAATCTTCCGGATTGAAGCCCTTTACCTCACACGCAAATTTTGTTTTGAATTTAGATACATCAAACAATTTAATGAAATCAGCGCCCGAAACGCCATTAGAAAGGCCTTCCCAATATGCGGATGCGGTGTTACCAATGGGTGTAAGGGCGCCGAGACCGGTTACGACTACTCGTTTTAACGGTTGATTCATTAAACTGTTTTAAAGTGTGCTAAAAATTCAAAAATTACTTTACGTGCTCTTCCAGGTAAGATACTGCCTGGCCTACGGTGGTGATGGTCTCAGCTTGTTCGTCGGGAATAGAGATGTTGAATTCTTTTTCGAACTCCATAATAAGCTCTACCGTATCCAATGAATCTGCTCCGAGGTCATTAGTGAAACTGGCTTCAGGATTGACTTCTGCTTCATCAACACCTAATTTGTCAACGATGATCTTTTTTACGCGATTTGCAATGTCTGACATGTGTACTTGTTTAGATTGTTAGTGCAAAAATATACTTTTTGATAAAATGCAAAAGAGTTTTGAGATTTTATTCGGAAGACTGCAAAAATATAAATATTATGCCTGTTTAATTTGGGGATTATTGATGCGTTCTTCGTGGATTTTACCGTCTTTCATTACTAAGGTCCGGTCGGTCATAGCGGCAAGTGTATCGTTATGTGTAATCATGACAAAAGTCTGGTGGAGTTGCCTCCGCAAAGAAAGAAACAATTCATGCACAGCTTGAGCATTTTGGCTGTCAAGGTTGCCCGTAGGCTCATCCGCCATCACAATGGCAGGGTGGTTTACCAATGCTCTTGCAATAGCTACCCGTTGTTGTTCCCCGCCCGATAGTTCGGAGGGTTTGTGGGGGAGGCGATGGTGCAACCCCACAATTTCCAGCATTTCTCCGGCTTTTTGCAGTGCCTGTTTTTTCCCTATACCGCTTACCCACAGCGGGATAGCCACATTTTCCTGAGCCGAAAACTCCGGCAGCAAATGATGAAACTGAAAAACAAAACCCAGATGCTTGTTGCGGAACGCAGCTTGTTTTTTTGGAGATAATTTAAACAGCTCCGTATCCTGAATGAATACGCTGCCGCTATCCGGCTTGTCCAGCCCGCCCAGCAAATGTAGCAAGGTGCTTTTACCCGCGCCCGAAGCGCCTACAATGGATACGATTTCTCCCTTCCGCACCTCAAGTGATACGTTTTTCAGCACTTCAAGATCGCCGTATTTTTTAGAAAGAGCGGTGGCTGTGAGCATAGAATGGGGGCAAAAGTACTAAAACTTGGCTGCGAAAGCTGCGAATAGAACAAAGACGTATTTTCCGGAAAAGGAAAGCGCTCATCTTGCCATTTACCTCTCGCGGAAAATTCTAACAAAACAAAAATTTGCTGGTATGCTATGAAGCCTTACATTTGCGTGAATTAATAATAAAATAAATTATTTAATAATATGTTTTGGACGTTAGAACTTGCCTCCCATTTAGAAGATGCTCCATGGCCCGCTACTAAGGATGAGCTGATAGACTATGCTATCCGTTCGGGTGCTCCTTTGGAAGTAGTGGAAAACCTTCAAGAGCTGGATGATGAAGGTGAAGTGTATGAGGGCATTGAAGATATCTGGCCGGACTATCCCACGCAGGAAGATTTCTTCTTCAACGAAGATGAATACTAAGCCTAAGCGTAAAAAGAATAATCAAAAAAGCTCCATTTTTGGAGCTTTTTTGATTTCGTCCGGTTATAGGGAAAACGATCAATAATCAATCAATTGTTCTTCATGCACCGGCAGTGTTCTAAATTCATACTGCTGATTGCGAAGCTGTGCCGGAAAACCTGCTTCATTTATGGCATCCTGAATACCCTGTGCGGTGAAGCGATGCGGAGCGCCGGCTGCGCTCACCACATTTTCTTCAATCATAATAGAGCCGAAATCATTGGCGCCCGCATGAAGGCAGATTTGTCCCACTTGCTTGCCTACCGTGAGCCAGGAAGCCTGTATGTTTTTGATATTGGGCAGCATGATGCGGCTTAGGGCTATCATGCGGATATATTCTTCGGGCGTGGTAAGGTTTTTGGTGCCGCGAATGCGTTTCAGCAGGGTATCTACATCCTGGAAAGTCCAGGGTATAAAGGCGATAAAGCCTTTGGCATCTTCCGGTTTTTTGGCCTGCACCTCCCGTATTTTTACCAAATGTTCAAACCGTTCTTCCAGTGTCTCCACATGGCCAAACATCATGGTGGCGGTAGTGGTAAGCCCTATTTTATGTGCTTCGTGCATAATGTCCAGCCATTCCTGCGCACTGCATTTCCCTTTTGAAATAAGCCTGCGTACCCGGTCATTCAGTATTTCGGCGCCGGGGCCGGGCATACTGTCCATGCCGGCGGCTTTAAGTGCGGTAAGGGCTTCATGCGGAGTGATTTTAGACAATTTGCAGATATGTGCCACTTCGGGCGGTCCTAAGGCGTGAAGCTTCAGGGCGGGATAGAGTTGCTTTAATTGCTTGAAAAGCGTGGTGTAATAGTTAATCCCCAGTTCGGGATGATGTCCGCCTTGCAGCAGCAATTGTTCGCCACCGTAGCGAAAGGTTTCTTCTATTTTCCTTTTATAGGTTTCTATATCGGTTATGTATGCTTCTACATGGCCGGGAATGCGGTAAAAATTGCAAAATTTACAATTGGCTACGCATACGTTGGTGGTATTCATATTACGGTCTATGATCCACGTTACCTTGCCATGCGGCACTTGCTTTTTACGGAGCTCATTGGCAATGTACATCAGCTCGGTGATGGGTGCGTTTTTAAATAGAAACACCCCTTCTTCCTCACTCAGAAAATCAAAATCGAGGGCGCGTTGATACAGCGCAGATAATTGCATGAAACATCAGGTTTAGAACTACAAAGGTAGGGATTGGTTGATTAGTTGAAGGGTTGGATCGGGAAATGCAGGCTTCATCTTCTTCTGTTGCCGGTCTATTTCTCCTATTCCCTCCTTCTTCAATATTTTGACCTTTGTTTGCTAAAGATTTGCGGATTCGTACGTTCTTATTTAAGATTAGGCTACGATAAAGATGCTACAGTCCGGTGATGCAGATGCCCAGAGAATACGGTGTTACGTCCGGGCCTTTTCCTTCTTTAAACACACCGCCGAGGTTATAGGCACCCATCAGTGTGAAATTGCCCCATCCCAACCGAAGCGTAGCGGCATAGCGCCAGGTTTCAAAAAAACGTTTGGTGCTTTGTTTATCCACCATTTTCGCGCCGTCCACATTATACCGGCCTCTTGTATGCACGGCCAGGAGCGTACCTACACGCATCCCGATGGCGGCTTTAAAGCCCATGTTTCTATTTTCTTTATTTCCAAAATAACGCAGCTCAAAAGGCGCTTCCACAAAGGTGCTGGAGATTTTATAGCGTTTATAGTCTTTGCTTTCGGCGGCAAATACAGCCACAGCAGCGGAACCGGTGTCGGTAAGGATGAGCTCCTGATCCTTCAACATCAGGGAGGATGTGCCAATGCCTATGCCGGCGGCAAAACTAAAATGCGACTTCGCAATCGGGAAATCATAACAGATATACACATTTGCGCCCCTGCCAAAGCCACCGATCTTTACCGAATCCGGCGTATTCAGCCAGTTGTCGTACGTAAATTGCAGCATCACAAAATCACGAGATGGTTTTTTAATCACATTTTTCTTTTCCGTAGCGTCTGTGTCTTGTGCAGTTACCGACCAGTGGTTCACGAATAAAATTGCAAGCAGTACGGCAATTTTTGAATACATATTTTAAAATTAGAGCGCAAATATAATAGCCGCCGCACGTTTTATTTGTTAAATAAACCAGGGCATAGGCGTTACACACACTATATCGGCAGAAAAAACAAGAAGGTTACAAGGCTGTGTGGCTTTTTCTTGGATGAACAAACGGTATGATGGTGCGTTTTACCTCTTGCCTTTTAAATATGAGTTAATTAACTTTGATTCACATTTTCTACCGGTTATAAAGAATAATGTATCCGCAATCTATACACGCCAACCATTTCTTTAACTACTAAAAAATTAAAAAATGGTACAAAAACTAAAAGCATGGCTTCTCGGAGTTGCCTGCACCCTTACTGTAAGCAGTACTTTTGCTCAAACAAAAATACCGGCATCTGACCCTGATGTTGCTTGTGGAACGAACTCTAAAACGTATAGTTCTACATTCATCCCTGTGTACCACACGATCAATTGTGATATGGTGGAGCGGCGGCCTTCTGAAGATGCCCAAGGTAGCCTTAAAGCCATAGCTTGGGATGACCGCCAGTCGGTATGGGATGGCTCCCAATGGTATGTGGAAAGCAATGTACAAGTGTATGTGGAAGATGAAAATGGTAACTCAATTACGTTCAATGCCGCTGCAGATTTTGCTGCCGCTCCGGACATCGTGATAGGCGATGATATGAATAACCCCGGACAAGACTACATTATCGGACTCATCTACAACACCGGAGACCAGTATATGTATCATAAATTCTACGACCCTTCAAGCACGTTTATGGTGGTAGTAGATTATTGGCATATTACGAATGTTGGTACGTCAAGCCTTGCCGCTACGCTGCTGAATACCGAGGTGCTGAGCACGAGGGCTACCAGTGCCCCGCATATAGACATGTGGACGGACTCTACCCAGTTGATAAACGGCTGGCTG
>JAEZZY010000053.1 GCA_023418315.1 Bacteroidota bacterium | reverse complement strand
CAAATATACGAAAGTTCCCTACTTTTAGAAGAATTTGAGCTTTTTAAAGAAAATACACTACAGCTACGGAATCTTTACTAATTTTAGCTTCGCATTTTATATAGAAAACCTAATTCCTTGGTTGATTACTATAATGAAATCTATACAAAACGCGCATTAAATTTTATACCTATGGATTGTCAATTTTATCATTTTAGCTTTGGAACGCATCGCGATAAAAACGTCATTTGGATTCATTAAACTTCGATAACGTTTTTTGTGATGTAAGATGAATACCGATAATTGGGATTGTGAATGGTTGTTCAGAGAACAACTGCCACTACGACATAGTCTGGAGACTACGCCGAACGGGGATCACTCCTTTATAGTGAAAAGCCTTAATCGTAAAAACGTTCAAGGCTTTTTTGTTTTTCGCTTCAAGCATTTCTGCACCGAAATAAGAATCATATCCGTTCCGCATTTTCTTAAAAATTCGACGAAATATTAGCGCCCTATACAGCGGCTGAAAATAAGAGCTGCCCTGATAAAAGACTCCGTGAAAAAAAGTTAAGAATGCCATTTTCAATGATTATATTTATTGCATATTGCCCATAATATTGCCCCTTTATGTACAAAAAAAGAGGAGGACATTCATTTTACCCCGTTTTGTACGGACTGTTTGTAGCTTTTTTGCTATTAGCCCTGAGTTTGTTTATTGCTTACCAGCGTGATCAAATCGTAAAAGAAGCCGAAAAAGAAGCCCTACAACGAGAAGTACATTATACTGCCGTGCGGCTCAAGGAGGTATTGGTTCAGAAAATTTCCGCACTCAATGTCTTGGCTATAGCCTATCAAGAAGGCGATTGGTCAGCGAGTTTTGACAGTACCGCCAAGCAACTCACAGAGGAAGATCCTACAATTGATTTTATTTCTTTCCTGGAAAAATCGGTCGTAAAATATGTTTATCCGCGGGAAGGAAATGAACAGATCATAGGCTTCAATATGCTTTCATCGCCTTTGCTGAAAAAGGAAATAGACATAGCGATGCAGAGCCGATATATTTTATTTACCGGTCCTTACAAACTGGCATACGGCAGGGGGCTTGGTATTACTGCCCGCATTTTTGTGATGGAGCGGGGTAAGTTTAAAGGAATCTTAAGTATTACTACAAAGCTGAAAACCTTGTCTAAGGTCATTCCCTCGTTTGCTAATAACAGTGGGAAATTCGTCTTTCGGCTATCCAAGCAAAATCCTGCTACAAATAAATGGGAGCATTTTTTTGAAGGCTATGAACCTAAAAAAAGCACGGAAATCTATGCGCATATTCCGGAAGGGAAATGGATACTGACCGGAGCGGTGTATGCCGGTTATAGGGAATCCAAAGAAGGAATATACATAGCCTGTTTAGGAGTGATACTGGGGCTTTTGGGTGGATTGCTTACCTATAGACGCGCCCGCCTGCCGGAAATACTGGAAGCCATTGTAAAAGAAAAAACACATGACCTCAGCGAACGGGTGAAAGAACTTTCTACCATTTACAAACTCAATGAACTGCTGAAAACCGAGCCGCTTTCCGAAGAAGCGGTTTTCCGGCAAATCCTGCAAATCCTGCCACAAGGATGGCAATATGCCGAAGACTGTGAAGTGCGTATTTTATTTGACGGCAAAGAGTACCTTACCCCGCGTTTTAAAGAGACACCTTATATTCAATCCGCTCCGCTAAAATTGCTTGATGGAAGGGAGGGACGAATAGACATTGTCTATATTACCCAAAAAACCGTGGGCGATGAAGATCCTTTTATTAAAGAAGAACGCGACCTCTTGAATAGCGTAGCGGATACCCTTTCCGTTCATTTCAACAAAATGATGCAGCAACGGGCGCTGCGGGAATCGGAAAAAGTATTGCGCGGTGCGTTTGAAGACTCTGCTATAGGCATGGCTATCGTTTCCCCGGAAGGAAAATGGCTGCGGGTAAATAAAGTATTGTGCGAAATGACCGGCTATAGCAAGGAGGAGCTTTACCAAATGACTTTTCCGGAGATTACCCATCCTGATGATCTGTGGCGTGATATGAAGTTTCTGAATGAAATATCGGAATACAAGGAGAGTTACTTTCGCTCGGAGAAAAGATATATTCATAAAAACGGCTCAGTGATTTGGATTAATCTGAATGTAGCCATCATAAGAGACGATGCCGGAAATCCCACTTTGTTCGTTTCCCAAATTGAAAACATCACCGAAAAGAAAAAAATAATAGAAGAGCTTGCCGAAAGCGAACATAAGCTGCGGTTATTTGTGGAGCATAGCCCGGCTTCCCTCGCCATGTTTGATATGAACATGAATTACATCATTACCAGTAAGCGCTGGATTACCGACTATAATCTGGAAGACAAAGAGCTTATAGGCAAAAGCCATTATGAGATTTTCCCCACAGTGCCTCAGTGGTGGAAGGAGGTTCACCAGAGATGCCTGCAAGGAGCCGCAGAGAAAAAAAATGAAGACTCCTTTATTGCCCAAAATGGTTCCGTAGTATGGCTTTTTTGGGAAATACATCCCTGGCGAAAGGCTTCGGGAGAAATAGGCGGCATCATCATGTTCACCGAAGTAATCACCGACCGGGTAGAAACCCGGATGAAATTTCAAAATCTGGTGGAACAATCGCTGGTGGGTGTGTATATTGTTCAGAATGGACGATTTGTCTATGTAAATCCTAAAATCGTAGAAGAATCGGGCTATACCGAGCAGGAATTGATGGAGCTGCCGTTGGAGAAATTTATCTACGAAGAAGATATACCCCTGGTGATGAAAAGTATGCAGGAAAAGCTACTGGGAAAAGCAGATCCCGACGGTTATGAAATACGGGCCAGAACGAAAAGCGGCAATCTGGTATGGGTAGAAATGTTTGGCGTGGTTACATTCTATCAAGGCGCTAAAGCCATCATCGGCACCATGATCAATATTACCGACAGGAAAAAAATGGAACTGGAGCGGGAAGTAATCATGAACGACCTGATCCAGCATAATAAAGACCTGGAGCAGTTTGCCGATATCCTTTCCCATAATGTACGTGCACCACTGTCAAGCATTCTGGGACTTAGCGCGCTTATCAAAGAAGAACAAGATGAACAGGAAAAATTATTGATGATAGAAGGAATGGAGCAATCCGCCAAGCAACTGGATGATGTATTGAAAGACCTCAATGCCATTCTCCGGGTAAAAAGAGATATTGATGATTTGAAAACAACCGTGCATTTTGCCGCAGTAATTGAAGAAGTGAAACAAGTGCTGCTACTGCCCATTCATGATACCGGAGCCGTCATAGATTACGATTTTAGCGCCGTGGAAAGCATTCAGAGCGTGCGTTCCTATATTCATAATATTTTCTACCGTCTTATTTCCAATGCCATTAAATACGCCCGCAAGGATATTCCGCCGCATATAGTCATTACTTCTTGGCAAAGCGGTGGCAAAGTATTTCTAAACTTCAAAGACAACGGACGAGGCATAGATATGAAGCGATACGGCGATCAGTTGTTCGGGCTTTATAAGCGTTTTCATCTGGATGTGGAGGGGAAGGGATTGGGCTTGTTTATGGTAAAGATTCAGATAGAAGCCTTGGGCGGAAGCATAGAAGCGAAAAGCGTAGAAAATGAGGGCAGCACGTTCACGGTGTCGTTTGATGTGTGACGAATTATAGGAAATAAAGAGAAGCTTGGATGCTTGTTAATAACTTGCAATCCGGTTTTTAACCGGAGGTTAAGCGCTTGCAAAACCGCAGTTAAGCCCTGTTGAAAACTTCCCTAATCCCTATAGCGGTTACATCTTTGCATCATCAAACGAAACGATATGCAAAACACCATTATTCAAAAAATCGTCATCTTCGCAGGATTACTCGCTTCTGTTTTTTGCGCTGTGCAATTCTGATTTTTAGCTATAGGAAATTTATAATAGCTTACACAAATTCATACCCTATATCGCGTCTGTAATTCTTTCCTTCAAAATCAATGACTGCCGCATTCTGATAACTCTGCTGCAAGGCTTCTTTTAGCGTAGCGCCATAGGAGGTAATGGCTAATACACGACCGCCATTGGTGAGGGTTGTATGTTCTTGCTGCTTTGTGCCTGCATGGAAAAGCAGACTGCCGCTGGCTTGCTCCAGTCCGTTTACGGGTTTGTTCTTTTCATAATCGCCGGGGTAACCTTCGGATACGAGCATCACGGTGCATGCTGCCCGCACATCATGCTGTATAGCGATATTGTCCAGCCTGCCTTCGTGTGTGGCTATCATCAGTTCCACCAAATCGTTTTGCAAACGGGGCATCACCACTTCCGTTTCGGGATCGCCCATGCGGCAGTTATATTCTATCACATAAGGCTCGTCTTCCACCTTTATCAATCCGAAAAAAATAAACCCTTTATAGCGGATGTTTTCTTCTTTCAAACCCTTCACGGTGGGGTCTATAATCTTTGTTTTTACTTTATCCATAAAACCGGCATCGGCAAAAGGAACGGGAGACACGGCGCCCATGCCGCCGGTATTGGGTCCTTTATCGCCTTCGCCGATGCGTTTATAGTCTTTGGCTTCGGGCAGCAACACATAATGGCTTCCGTCCGTCAGCACAAATACCGAAAGCTCTATACCGCTCAAGAACTGCTCTACCACTACTTTACTGCCGGCTGCGCCGAAGGCTTCCTGCCGGATCATGGCGGTGAAATGCCCGATGGCTTCTTCCCTATTTTCACAGATAATCACGCCTTTGCCGGCGGCAAGTCCGTCTGCTTTTAGCACGATGGGCAGCGGGTGGGTTTGCAAATAACGTATGCCTTCTTCAAAATTCTCGTTGCTGAATTCTTTATAGGATGCCGTAGGGATTTGGTGGCGGTACATGAATTTTTTAGAAAAAGCTTTGCTGCCTTCCAGTTGCGCACCTTCTTGGGAGGGACCTATCACCCTAATCTGTTTTAGCGCTTCCTCTTGTTGAAAATAATTGTAGATACCTTTCACCAGAGGATCTTCAGAGCCGGGCAATAAAAGGTCAATCTGTTTTTCGATGCAGCTATTTTTTATGGCTTCAAAATCGGTGGGAGCTATAGGGAGGTTGGTACCGTACTGCGCCGTGCCCGCATTGCCGGGGGCTATAAAAAGCTTTTTGCAGAAAGGGCTTTGACGCAGTTTCCAGGCTAAAGCGCACTCGCGGCCGCCGGAGCCGAGCAGAAGGATATTGTATGCTTGCATGGGCGCAAAGATAATTCAGGAACCAACGGTGTGGAAAATAAAAAAATCTGGCGTTGCGCAGCTCAGGGAAATTGAATAAATTTAGAGTCTGAAAAAAATCGAAGCCATGCTGTCAAAATCATTACAAGAAGCACTGAACCGCCAGGTACAAATGGAAGCACAATCTTCACAGGCTTATCTGGCTATGGCCTCCTGGGCGGAGATACAACCGGGACTGGAAGGCGTAACGGAATTTTTCTACAACCAGTCGGAGGAAGAGCGTGTACACATGCTGAAGCTCATTCGCTATATAAACGAGCGGGGCGGCTATGGCATGGTTTCGGAGCTGAAGCAGCCGATGGTTACCTTTCCTTCGTTGAAAAAATTGTTTGATGAATACCTCAATCATGAACTGCAAGTGAGCAACAGCATCAACGACCTGGTGGACATGGCGCTGCAAGAGAAGGACTTTGCCACACATAATTTTCTGCAATGGTATGTAAGCGAGCAACTGGAAGAAGAACATACCGCACGCACATTGAACGACAAAATGGAACTCATAGGCGAAGACCGCGGCGGGCTTTACCTCTTCGACAGAGATATGATGAACTACAGTAGCGGCAAAGGCGGACACGGTAAGAAAAGAGACTAAGCCGGTTCCCTCTCCTGTTCTTTTACCCAATGCAGTACTTTCTCTTTGGTGCTTTGGTTCGTTAAATTCCAAGCGTCCCTTTCAGGAGACTCTTGGGCAACGGCTCTTTATTTCATATATTATACTTTTTTGCCCATCAACAAAATGTTTATATTTGGAGCATGATTGAACGTTTCATCTATTTTGTTTTCGGAAAACCCAAACCGTTAAAAGGGAGTTCTGAACCGTTTACAGGAAAAGACATACTTTGTATTTCTGCCGTTTCAATAGCTTATATAGCTTTTCTATGGTGGGCTACAAGCTAACCCACTTTTCTTAGCTGCTTCCATCACTGCCATAAAGCCCACATCCCCGCCGCCCGCTATTGATTTAGAGGCTGTTTTTAGACCATTTTTTGATTTGTTGAGATATAATCCCTTTCCCGTTTTCTGATTTTTTGTTTTGAAGCGCCTTGATTTTATTGGGTTTTACAAGGGTGTTTTTGAAAATCAACAAATCTGGTACACTACCGGCCGAAGGGATACGGTACACTACCCACTACCATTTTTGTTTATAAAAATAAATAGGTTTTGGTATGGTTCCTATAAGACTATCTGCCCAAAGAACATTTTCTTCTAACACTTTTAAAGAGAATACTCCTTGCAGCACGTCATCAATAAAATTAACGGTGCTATTTTTTGCGTAAAATGATCCTGTTGAGAGTAGTTGATTTTGATAATAGTAGGAATATGTACTATCAAATAAAGTAAGCCAAAACCCTTGCTTATAATAGTTACTATCATCTATAGATGAATAAACCCCTTGAACATCTGTGATATTTGTTTTATACTTCACGCATTTACCGTTAAAGAGCTTTAAATTAAAAGTAGTATGACTATCAATAGGACATTCTGTGAATTTCATAGAAGTTGTCAAGAACGGAAAGCTTATTATCGGAATAATGTAATTATTATTAGTTACAAATTGCATCTTGAAATTTAAAGTATAATCATGTAGGTATAAGGTATCCTTATCAATAAAAAAAGAGCCAAGAGATAATGGCATAATACTAAATACATGCCCACTCAACATGGATGTTACAGAAAAAATATATTTACTCAGTTTTTCTGAATACGCCAATTTATATTCATTATTTTCTATTCTAAGACAGTAGCACTTATCATTACTATGAATAAGTATTTTAGATTGAGCGCTACTGCCAATTCCTATCATAAAAAAAGCGATAAGAATATTTAGAGAAAGTTTATTTATCATTAAAAACCGTATTGTTGAATATATGAGTTTGGTAAACTGTATCCGTCCGTTCGGCGTACTCTCCAGACTACGTCGTAGCGGTAGTTGTTCTCTGAACAACCATCCTCCCGCTGTCTCAAAAACATTTTTGCAATTTAAAACAATACGATAATTTAAAGAACCTTTATGCAATCAGAGATTGCTTGCCGCTGCGAAGTAGTCTGGAGACTACTCCGAACGGGAAAGACCGTGGCGGATACGGTAAGAAAAGAGACTAAGCCGGTTCCATCTCCCGTTCTTTTACCCAATGCAGTACTTTCTCTAATTGCTCGGCTCTGGTAAGGTTGGAATTGTCGAGGATGAGGGCATCATCGGCTTTGCGGAGCGGGCTTTCTTCGCGGTTGCTGTCTATATAGTCGCGCAGCTCCAGGTTGGCTTTCACATCTTCTATATTGATGCTCTGATTGGTTTCATATAATTCTTCGAAACGGCGCTTCACCCGTATGGCAGGGTCGGCAGTCATGAAGATTTTTAACGCCGCATCGGGAAACACCACCGTGCCTATATCGCGCCCGTCCATCACAATGCCTTTATGTTTGCCCATGCGTTTTTGCTGGGCTACCGCAAAGGAACGTACTTCTTTGATAGCGGCTACTTCGCTTACTTTTTCGGCTACCAGAAGATCACGGATGAACGGCTCTACATTTTCTTCATTGAGATAAATCTCCGATTGTTTCTTTTCGTCATTATATTCAAAAGACAAATGAATATCCGCCAAGGCTTGCAGCACTGCATGGGCATCTTGTAGAGCTACCTGCTGCCGTAGGAAATACAGGGTAATGGCGCGGTACATGGCGCCGCTGTCAATATACGTATAGCCGAGCTTTGCGGCAAGCTCTTTGGCAAGCGTACTTTTTCCGCAGGAGGAGTATCCGTCAATCGCGATGATGATCTTCTTATTGCTCATAAAACAAATTTCCGATTTCTTATTTGGAAATAAAAGGCCATAACTATCCGAAATTTTTTTTAAAAGAAAAGTCCCGATTATCTTACTCGTTGCATCAACTAAGCTAACCATTGGGACTTTTCAAGAGGAATAAAAATAATAATCATCCGCTACTTCGACAAATA
>JAEZZY010000013.1 GCA_023418315.1 Bacteroidota bacterium | reverse complement strand
TAGGAACTGCAGGAGCCGGAGGGTTGGCAACACCGGGGGATGCCGTGCCTATAAAAGGTTCCCAGGAGGTAAAGTCCCCAAACTCAAAATCCAGATTTGGCGGACAAGGTATCTGTTGCGCATAGCCTTGTGTAGCAAATAGCAAAAAAGCAAGCATAGAGCCTACTATTTTGTTACCCAAAAGCCTTCCATTGATAAAAATTTGTTGCATAGCACGAATTTAAAAAAACTATTCAGATATAATAGACAATCTTTTAAAAAAAATGGTTGGAATTATCTTCAGCACAAAATACATTATATTCCTTCATACACAATAGCTGCCCCCTGCCCTACCCCTATGCACATAGTTGCCAGTCCGTATCTGGCTGTTTGCCGCTTCATTTCATACAAAAGCGTTGTGGAAATACGAACGCCGCTACACCCCAGCGGATGCCCCAATGCAATGGCGCCTCCGTTTATATTTACCTTGGCTTTATCCAACCCAAGGTCGTTGATACATGCGATGCTTTGAGAAGCAAATGCCTCGTTGAGCTCTACGATGTCTAGATCGCTTACCGCCAAACCTGCACGGTGTAGGGCTTTTTGCGATGCCGGCACCGGGCCGATACCCATTACTGCCGGATCCACACCGGCTATAGCCATTGATTTTATTTTTGCCATAGGCTTCAATCCATATTTTTTCACGGCATCACCCGAAGCTAAAATCATAGCCGCCGCTCCGTCATTCACACCGCTGGCATTCCCTGCCGTTACCGTTCCGTCTTTTTTGAAAGCGGGTTTTAAGACAGCCAATTGTTCTACGGTAGAAAATCTCGGATGTTCATCCGTATCGAAAACAGTGGTTTTGCCTTTGCCAAGGTGAAGGGTTACGGGAATGATTTCTTCTTTAAATTTTCCGGCGGCGTGTGCATCTGCGTATTTTCTCTGGCTTTCATAGGCAAATTGATCCTGTGCTTCGCGGGAAATATTCCAACGCTCGGCTACATTTTCCGCGGTTTCGCCCATGCTGTAGGGATGATGCAGTTCACTGAGTTTTTTATTGATAAAACGCCATCCGATGGTGGTATCAAATATTTCTGTTTTTCTTGAAAAAGCGCTTTCCGACTTTCCCATTACAAATGGTGCACGCGACATGCTCTCCACGCCGCCTGCAATATAAATTTCTCCATCACCGCACATAATGGCGCGCGAAGCATCCATAATAGCTTGCAAACCGGAGGCGCATAGGCGATTGACGGTGTTGCCGCCCACCGTTACCGGCAAGCCTGCCAACAATGCTGCCATGCGCGCTACATCGCGGTTGTCTTCACCAGCTTGGTTGGCTGCGCCGGCTATCACATCTTCAATAGCGTTCACGTCTATAGCGGGGTTTCTTTCTATCAATGTTTTGATGACATGGGCTAATAAATCATCGGGGCGCACGGTGGCGAGGCTGCCGCCGTATTTTCCTATAGGCGTGCGGAGGGTGTCTATTACAAAAACTTCTTTCATTTTTATGGCTTAAACAAGGTTCAAAAGTAAAACGTAAAAATTCAAAAAAAGGATGGTTGTGTAACTGTTTATAGCAAGCAAAGGTTACGGAGTAAATTTATTGCGATAAGATTTTTAGCTCATAGGCGGTAACATGTAAAAAGCCCGATAGTAGTAATTGCCTTGAACGGTGCTATCGCCGCAAAAGCTTCATCGGCTTCCTAAAGCTTGGACCCCAAAAAATCAATACCCTATAGTGCCTGTGCTAAATCCGCTATAATGTCTTCTACATTTTCCAATCCTACACTCATGCGTATCAATCCGTCGGTAATGTTTGCCGCTATGCGCATTTCCCGCGACACACCGGCGTGCGTGGTAGAAGCGGGGTGTGAGATAAGCGTATCGCAAGTGCCGAGAGATACTGCGTTGATGCAGAGTTTTAGTTTATTCATAAATGATTTTCCGGCTTGGTAACCGCCTTTTAGTTCAAAGCTGATTATGGCACCGGGGTATTTCATTTGTTTCTTGGCTATTTCAAAATCGGGATGATTGTTTAATCCCAGATAACTTAGTTTTTCGACAGCAGGATGCTGGGCTAAGAAAGCGGCTACTTTTTCCGCATTGGTGCAATGGCGTTCCATCCTAAGGGATAAGGTGCGCAATCCGTTGGTGAGCAGAAAGGCTTCAAACGCGTTGCTGTTGCCGCCGAGTAGCCGGTGTACTTTTGTGATGCGTGTGTTCATTACTTCATCATCTTTACCTACCAAAACACCGCCCACTGCCGTACCATGACCGTTCAGATATTTGGTGGTGGAGTGCATGACATAATCCACGTCGTATTTAAAAGGTTGTTGCAAATAAGGTGTCGCAAAGGTATTGTCTGCACAAACGATCAACTGATACTGCTTGCCTAAGGCGCTCCATTTTTGGAGATCAATGCACTGCAAGGTAGGGTTGGCAGGCGTTTCCAGATACATGAGCTTGATGTGCTTATCGTTTTTAAGAACGGTTTCCACCGAAGCCGGGTCGTGAAAATCAAGGACGAGTGCTTCGATGTGCAAGCCGGGCAAAACTTTATCCATCAGCTCTTGTGTGCCGCCGTATAGGGAATGATGGGTGATGATTTTATCGCCGGCTTTTAAATGGCTGAGCAGCATAGTGGAGAGCGCTGCCATGCCGGAAGCGTGCAGCAAGGCTTTCAGCTTCAGCGGATTTCCGTTTTTATCGTTTACTCCATAGGCTTCTAAAGCGGCTATGCGGCACTCCGCTTCATGGATGGTAGGATTTCCGAAACGACCGTAGATGTATCCTTTTTCCTCGCCTTTGAAAATGGCTTCGGCTTGCTCAGCCGTTTCAAAAGTGTAGGTGCTGGAAGCATAGATGGGGGTAAGATGCGCTCTGTTGTTTTCCGGCTGATGACCGCCGTGAATGCACACCGTATCAAAACCTTTAGGGGATGTATCTGTCATGAAAAAAAATTATTTAATCCTAAACTTACAGAAATAAACAGCGTGTAACCTTACGCCTATAAACCTTTATTTCTTTTTCAATGCCAAAATGCTCCAATCGGTATCTTCGGCTGCAATGCTATTTTTCAGGATGCCGAGTCCTTCGATTTCCATTTCCACCACATCACCGTCTTGCAGCCATTGGGGCTGGTAATTGGGATCATTCAGCAAGCCCGTACCATTTAGCTCCAGGAAACAACCGGTACCCACCGTGCCGCTGCCAATCACTTCTCCCGGTACGATATCGACGCCATAAGCACATCGCTCCAGTATTTCGGCAAAGGTCCAGTCCATATCGCCCATATTACCTTCGCTCACTTGGATACCATTTACCTTACAAGTCATTTTCAAGCTGAAAGCGTTTCCTGTATGATTGGGTTTTGCGGAGGTTTTATAGGCATCCAGTTCATCGGGTGTTACGAGCATGGGGCCTATCACCGTGCTAAAATCTTTTCCTTTTGCAGGTCCGAGATTCAGCATCATTTCCTCCATTTGCAAGGTGCGTGCGCTCATATCATTCATAATCATGTATCCGGCTATATAGTCGTCCGCATGTTCTGCTTTTATGTTTCTTCCTTTCTTGCAAGTGATGATAGCGGCTTCCAGTTCAAAATCCAGTTTTTGAAAATGATCGGGCATACAACGAACGGCACCGGGACCTTGTATGGCAAGGTGGTTGGTAAAATAAAATATAGGATATTGGTCAAATTCGGGAATCATGTCCACTTTCCTGTTCCGGCGGGCAGCGGCTACGTGCTGGCGGAAGGCGTATCCATCGCGGCAAGAAACGGGCTTAGGCAAAGGCGCTAAAATAGTAGCTTGTTCAAAAACCGCATCTGGTTCCAAGCCTGCTTTACCGGATTTTATATCGGCTTCGGCTTTGCGTGCTTTGTCGGAAAAGCGTTCCCAATCGTGGAGCATTTCCATCAAGGTAGCAGGCAGTTTGTTATCGGCTTTATTGAGGTTATAAAGATGATTGTCTATAAAAAATGCAAGCTGTTCTTTTCCGCTGTTGGAATAGGTAACTAATTTCATCTGAAAAAAATTTATTGGTTATTAATGGTCAGATGGCGCGTACATGATAGCAACCTATATGGGTGATGCCGCCATCATATCCGGTTCATCTGAGATTATTTTAATGCCGCAAAAATAGCTGAATTGCATGAAGCTGCCGCTTACATTTAGCGACGCATTTCGGCAACGCTGTTTATCTTGCCTACATAGTAAAGTTTTTGCCCGTTATCCGGCAGGAAAAGGCTTACGGTTTTTAAAGTGTTGCCGTCATAGTTAAGGCGGGCCTGGTTTTTCTTTTTGTCTGAGGCTTTATAGAGATAAGGTTCTCCGTCTATCATTACATATTTTTTGTTGATAAACAAGATGCCGGTTTCTTCTGCTCTATCCACCTGTTCGGTACCATCCGGTGCGTAGGTGATGGTAGCTGTCTGGGTGTATCCATACGTCTTCTCCGGGTTATTCAGCATTTTAAATAGAAGAATGCCCAAAATAAATATGGCAATAACGAAAACAATACCCATTTTAAGTGAATGTAAATATTTGACCGATAGACTTGTCAGTTAGTAATGAATAATAAATGTTTTTTCGACTTTAAAGATAGTTTCAAAATTAACGTATTGCAAGGCTTCGATGAAAAAAAACTAAAAAAGAGCGCGGCTATGCAGCCGCGCCTTTATAAAAAACTGTTTAATTAACCAGCATATCAATATGCCCCCTTAAATAATAAGGATTGTTTTCCGCAGAAAAAGCGTAGAACATTCTGTAATAATTTCCCGGCACCAGGCTCAGCCCTTTATAGCTCAGCCCCAGCTTGCCCTGCGCCATCGGCAGGTGAAAGGATTTTAAATAATGTACGTTTTTCTGTTCGTCAATTATGGCTATTTTGAGGTTCACCGGATCTACGGCAAAGTATTTCAGTGTTTGTGTATCTCTGCACGGATTGGGATAAAGCGACTGTATATTTACCTCCGTGATGTCCCTATAGCCGGTCAGGTTCACGGTATCTAAGGGCTTAAAAATGTCAAACACCCATTGCGGCCAGTTTTCCTGTGTATAGTCATCGGTAGCATCATTGAGATTACCCATATATACCCCGCTGACATCATATTGCCTTACGCTTGTGAAATTGGTACTGTCTGCGTTTTGCTTGGTTTTATCCTCTTTTTTACAAGCTGCAAGTAAGCAGATACCCAGCATTACGCCTATAAATCGTTTCATTCTCAAGAAATATTTTGTGCAATATAATAATCATAGTTATCTTATTAAACAGCTGACGGGATTTTTTTATCATTTTGTGATAATTTGGTACAATTATTTATATGCTATAACGTTTTAAAACCACAGCAATTCATGAAACTCCTTTCTACTCTGCTCCTTTGTGCTCTCTGCTATATCATCCTCACTTCCGGCGCTTGTGCGAAAAAACAAGAACGTACCGATTGCCCGCCCAATACCCCCTGCACTATGATGTTTGCCTCTGTGAGCGTTAACATAACAGACGAAAAAGGCGAACCGGTAACGTTCTCTGAAATTTATACGCTGCGAAAAAGCACCGGCGAAATCCTGACGTATATGCACCCTGCGATTGAGCACTCTTACATAGTAGTGGATGACAGCTACCAAAAAAATTTAGTCAATCAAACCGATACCTTCCAGCTTATCGGTAAGAAAGACGGGGAAATAATCATGAACGAGCCTTTCGTCATCAGCGCCGATTGCTGCCATATAAATAAGCTGAGCGGAAAATCGGAAATCATTCTTCCCTGAAAAAAAATAATCCTTGCTGGTCTAACGCTTTTATGGAATGAAAAAGGAATTTGTATTTTGCAATCATTAAAAATTTGCAATTTATGGGCAAAGCCATCTTCACCTTCATTCTTATCCTGGTATTAGGCGTAACGGGCTATGTATATTGGTTTTACTACAATTCCTATGGCGATGGCTACCGAGAAGGAGTACTGCAAAAATTTTCCCGTAAGGGCCATGTGATGAAAACCTATGAAGGAGAACTTATTCAGCTCGGCTTCGGGCAAAGAGGCACGGCATTTAGTGCGCAGTATTTTTACTTCAGCGTAGATGATCTCCAAATAGCCGATTCGCTGGAAAAATGTGTAGGCAAAGTGGTGGATGTGCATTACACCCAATACCGAAGAAGCCTTCCCTGGCGTGGAGATAACTATACCAACAATCAAGAAAAAGGACAGTATATAGTAGATGGCATCCGCGCTGTAAGAGAATCTACCGCCTATTAAAAAATCAGTTTTACCTGCGGGTGCTACCGTTTGGAAAAAAAACGTCTATAGCAGGAAGTGCAAACCACCTATGCCAGCAGCAAAAAAACGCAGGGCTGCTTCTCCAGGACAGGTTTTTCCCGTTTCCATTGCCGGATGGTTTTGGTCTTTATAAATGCCTTTTCACTTGTGATGTTATAGGCAATGCACAACCGGGTTTGTTCGCTACATTGTTTTAAAAAATCATTCAGCAAGGTAGGATTTCGATAAGGCGTTTCTATGAATATTTGGGTCTGTTTGTTTTTTTGAGAATGAGCTTCCAGAAGTTTAATCTGCCTGCTTCGCTCCGGTTCTTTCACGGGCAGGTAGCCGTTGAAACAAAAACTTTGTCCGTTGAAACCCGAAGCCATCAAGGCCAGCAAAACCGAACTGGGGCCTACAAACGGTATCACTTCTGCATTCATCTCTTGGGCTACGGCGGCTGCTTCCGCACCGGGATCGGCTATGCCGGGGCAACCGCTTTCGCTCATCACCCCTATTTCATAGCCCTGTTGCAGCCAGGTTTTCAGCAGGTTTTTATCCATGCCGTGGTGCTTATGGATTTCCGAAAAATGAAGATCATCAATCACCGCTTCGGGATGAATGCTTTTGATAAGCCTTCTTGCCGTGCGTATATTCTCTACAAAAAAAAACCGTAGGCGAACAATCTCTTTCTTAGTATCCTCCGGCAAGGTATCCCATCTGCCTTCGGCAATAGGCACGGGCAATAAGTATAATTTTCCTAAAGACATTCTGTTTTAAAACTAAACAATAATGACTGAAATAACAGCCACATCAATGGCTGTCCTTTTTTCGTTTTTGATAAATGCACCGTGCAAAATTATCCTACCTGAAGGATTTAATCCTTTTAGATTTGCTCCATGATCTTAAAAAAGGATTTTTATAGGAGAACGGATGTAGTAACCATTGCAAAGGAATTATTGGGAAAAATAGTGGTAACCCATATAGACGGCCGCTATACTGCCGGAATGATTGTAGAAACAGAAGCCTATGCCGGCGCTACGGACAAAGCCTCACATGCATTTGGCAACCGGCGTACACCACGTACAGACATCATGTATGCCCCCGGCGGCGTGGCGTATGTATATCTCTGCTACGGTATCCACCACCTTTTTAATGTGGTAACGAATGTGCAGGAAACGCCTCATGCGGTATTGATAAGGGCTATAGAACCGCTGGAAGGAACGGACATCATGCTGGAGCGGCGAAAAAAAGAAAAGCTGTTGCCCTCACTCACCGCAGGACCGGGCGCTATGAGCGAGGCGCTTGGCATCAAAACACGCCATACCGGCATTCCCCTTACGGGCAAAGAAATTTATATAGAAGACAGAGGTATTGCTATTCCTCAAAGCCAGGTGGGCACAGCCACCAGAGTGGGCGTTGCCTATGCGGAGGAAGACGCACTGCTCCCCTATCGTTTTTTTGTAAAGGAAAATGCCTATGTGAGTAAGGGAAAAGGGTTGTAGCTATATCGGGTAAGTGAATGGGAAGGCTTTTTTAAATTTCATACATTTGAAGACATACTATGGTAAAAAAGGACGGAAAATATGCAGTGGAGCAAGAGGAGTTTTCATTCAATATAGAGGAGCATCTATTCAGTTTTTCCAAAGATGTTTCCGAAAATATTGACCTGAACTATTCTTCCCGCTCACCGCTCAGGTATCCCGGCGGAAAATCAAGGGCTATAAATTTTATCACTCAGTTTTTCCCCAAAAACTTAGACAAACTTTTATCGCCTTTTTTGGGAGGGGGTTCTATAGAATTGAGCATGGCAGCGAAAGGCACAACAGTGCTGGGCTATGATGGGTTCAGCCCTCTGGTGGAATTTTGGCAATGCCTTCTCAGCCGGCCAGAAGAACTTGCCTATGAAGTGGAGCGATTTTATCCTTTAGCCAAAGAACGATTTTATGAATTGCAACGCATACAGACAGAACCGAAAGAAAAAATCAGACGGGCGGCAATTTATTATGTATTGAACCGATCTTCGTTTTCAGGCGCTACGCTATCAGGCGGCATGTCGCCGGGCCACCCCCGATTCACGCATTCTTCCATTGACCGGTTACGCGGGTTTTATAACCCCAATCTGATTGTGCAGCAATCGGACTTTACCGCCTCCTTAGCCAATCATCCCTATACATTTGCTTATTTAGATCCTCCTTATTTGATAAAAAGTTCGCTTTACGGAAAAAAAGGAGATGCCCATAGGGACTTTGACCATGCAGGTCTTGCAGCATTATTAAAACAAAGATCCCATTGGATACTTTCCTATAACGACTGTGAAGAAATCAGAAACCTCTACTCGGGTTTTCACATCCTCACGCCCAACTGGAAGTATGGAATGTCTCTCAATAAATCATCTAAGGAGATATTGATATTCAGCAGCGATTATAAACTAAAAGGACACCCCGTTTATTAATGCCTTCACAAACAGAAGCAGGAAAAGCATTTGAATTTGCTTTATTATCGGAAGCCTGCAAACAGCTTTCAAAACATACCCAAGTAATTGTGCTTGAAGATACGTCATGGACGGTTGCTCAAAATGCTTTCAATCTCTTTACGGAAACAGAGCAACACAACTATACAAAAGCTGCTCATGAAGCCATAAAACATATAAGAGAGATAGAACCGAGACTTGCTTCCGGACATTCACTTCAGGATACACTCACTTTGCAATTAGTAACCGACCGTGAGGGAATAAAAGGAGATGTGCGCGACTTGCTCTTTATTCGCTCAATGCAAAAATGGGAAATAGGAATATCGGCTAAAAATAACCATAAAGCCGTGAAACATTCCCGTTTGTCGGATAAAATTGATTTCGGAAAAGAATGGCTGGGATTAAACTCCAGTAAGGAATACTTCGACACCGTACTTCCCATTTTCAAAGAATTAAGACAACTTAAAGAAAGTAATTACCTGTGGCGGGATTTACCCAACAAACATCAACGATTCTACCTGCCGATTCTCCACGCTTTCCGGAAAGAACTCATAAGACTGGATAAGGAAAATACCCAGCTTGTACCTGCCAGGTTATTAAAATATTTGATTGGCCATAACGACTTTTACAAAGTCATCAAGCGGTCCAAACAAACAGAGATTATAGGTTTTCATCTGCATGGAACGTTGAATAAACCTGCGGCCACGATAAAGCCAAAATTTAAAGTACCGCAACTGAAACTACCCAATAGAATAATTGAAATGTCCTTTAAGAAAAATTCCACGGATACGTTGCTCTTGACTTGTGATGAAGGTTGGCAAATATCCTTTAGAATCCACAATGCAAGCAGCAAAGTAGAACCATCTCTGAAATTTGATATTAACCTGATAGGCCAACCGCAAACACTCTACACACACCATCTTCATTGGTAATTTTCCTTCCTTCAAAATACCCGCATACAATTGTGCTTCCCATCCCGCAAAACTCTATCTTTGAAACCCTATGTCCACAAGCTTTTACAGAAAACTGATTATCGCGGCATTTGCAGCGGGTATCAGCCTGTCTTCTTTTTTCTGCACGGACAATAAAGAAAAATCTCCCGAAAATCCCTTTCATTCCGAATGGCTGAATGTATATGACACTTCGGTGCATTATGTAGGCATCAACACCTGCAAAGGTTGTCATTTGGAAATATACCACAGCTTCATGCAAACCGGCATGGGGCAATCGTTTGACTATGCTACCCGGCAAAAATCCGCCGCCGATTTTGACCATAAAGCCATCGTGTATGATAAGGATTTGGATTTTTACTACAAACCTTTCTGGCAAGAAGATTCCCTATACTTTATGGAATATCGCCTTGAAGGAAACGATACGGTACACCGACTCGTACGCAAGATTGACTATATCATAGGCTCTGGACAGCATACCAACTCGCATCTCTATCAAGAAAACGGCTACCTCTATCAAGCCCCTATCACTTTTTATACCCAAAAAAGAACCTGGGATTTAGCGCCCGGTTTTGAAGAAGGTGCCAACAGCCGCTTTGCAAGGATGATAGAAAAAGAATGTATGACCTGCCACAACGGGTATCCGCAAGTGGTGCAAGGCAGTCAGAATAAATACATCAACCTTAAAACCGGAATAGACTGCGAACGCTGCCACGGACCAGGAAGCCTGCACGTAGCCGAAAAACAAGCCGGACATATAGTGGACACTTCCCAAACGCCGGATTATACCATTGTCAATCCTCGAAGGCTTTCTACAGAGCTCCAAAACAATATTTGCCAACGGTGCCATCTGCAAGGCATAACCGTACTGAATGACGGAAAAACATTCTTCGACTTCCGCCCCGGCATGCGTCTGAACGAAGTAATGAACATATTTATGCCGCAATATGAAGGTGCCGACGACAAGATGATAATGGCATCGCATGTGGAGCGGATGAAGAAAAGCGACTGCTATGTAAGCTCCGGAAAGATGAGCTGCATTACCTGCCACAACCCGCACATAAGTGTAAAATTTACACCGAGAACAAAATACCTGGATGCCTGCCAAAGCTGCCACGGAGGCGCAACACAGCTCCATTGCAGCGAAAAAGAATCCCTGCGCCTTGCCCAAAACAACGACTGCGTTACCTGCCACATGCCCCGCAACGGAAGCATTGACATTCCGCATGTAGCCGTTACTGACCACTATATCCGCAGAAAACCGGAGGATGCACAGGAGGTCAGCAAGATCAGTGCCTTCCTCGGGCTCAAGTGCTTTAACAACGATACGGTAGATGCCCTCACCACGGCAAGGGCGTATATGGAATTTTATGAAAAATTCAACCAAAACATAGGGTTACTGGATTCCGCTTTATTTTACCTGAACCGGGAAAAACAAAAAGAAGAAACCCAAAAACAAAACCGGGATTTTGTGCGGCTTTATTTTTTATGGGGACATTTTGATAAAGTAGCAAGCTATGCCGCTTCCCTAAAGCCCGAAGCGATAAACGATGCCTGGGCTGCCTACCGCATAGCCGAAGCCTATGCCCAATTGCAACAGCATTCGCAAGCGCTTGCTTGGTATAAACGGGCAGCAGCTCTTTTGCCCTATTCCCTCGATTTCCAAACCAAATACGCCACTTCCCTATGGATGAATCATCAAGCGCAGGAAGCAGAAAAAACACTCCGCTATGTGCTTGAGGAAAATCCTTTTTACATTAATGCCCATATCAATCTCGGATACATCTACATGCAGCAAGGCAACAACACTATGGCTTATTCGCTGATGCGCAGAGCGAAGGAACTTGCGCCCGATGATGAGCAAAACCTTATCAACCTGGCTATCTGGTTTCATACCAATCAACAGGATGAACTGGCCGGAGAAATGCTTACGCAACTTATAAAAAAACATCCCGATCATGAGCAGGCAAAAGCCATGCTGACGGATCTGAACAGAAGCAAATAGGGAACTGAATTTTCTTTTATAAAAACCCTGACCGTGTACTTATTCGTGCAAAAGACAGGAGCTCATTTTCAATGGTGTGTAGGGGTGTTGTAGATGGGTTTCAGTTGCTCGATGAAAGCAAAATGGTACGACTAAAAATTACATTTCACGTATCGAAAATAATGCAAGTGATATTCGTTTGACAACCTTGATGAGAATTATCCGTGAAGGACTTGGAGGACATTTATCCTTAAAATTCTCTATCTGACACTGAAGCAAAACCTGCTCCTAACACGGGTAGCCGTTGCACCACTCCTTCAAAAAATGACCTCCATAACTCCATTTACAGCCTCATTATAGGGGGCTGTTTTTTACAGGTCATGAAGGCAAAATCAAGTGTTCCTAAGTGGGCGCTAATTTGTTTGCAATAGCACCGAATAAAATACTTCACATTTGGGATAGTTATAGCCTTACGCATTTTGGATAGTAAAGAAAAGGCAGCAAGGCAAAGGGTTGATTGTCTTATGGATATATGATTGGCTTTTTTAGGGGGGGGTACGTATATTTGGGAGTTACCGGCAAGTGTATTACGACACTGCACAACATTGACACAGACGACTTTAAATTGAACATAAACACAATGACAAACCATTTTGACAAGTGAACAACGACATACAAGCAACATTACTTCGGGACAGTTCGGGCAGACAGGAAACACGCAGACCTACGCAATAAAAAAATTAAAACACCCCACCACACAAAAAAATTGAATTTCTATGGCAACCGCACAAGCGGCACATTTGGGGTTGCCGCTACGCTGCAAGCCAACCCAATGGCAACCCCAAAAGAGCCGCTTTTTGCCCACGCTTTGACCAAAAAGCGTATATTAGAAACCTGTTTTAAAAAATAAAAATAACGACATACAATAACTGAATGGCAATTAAAAAATCTGAATTATACAGTTCCCTCTGGAAAAGCTGCGATGAACTACGCGGGGGAATGGACGCAAGCCAATACAAAGATTATGTGTTGGTTTTGTTATTCGTGAAATATGTGTCCGACAAGTATTCAGGCAAGACAGATGCCTTGATTGAAATTCCGAAAGGTGGAAGTTTCAAAGACATGGTTGCCCTAAAAGGCAGAAAGGAAATTGGCGACAGCATCAACAAAATCATTGCAAAACTTGCCGAAGCGAATGACTTGAAAGGGGTAATTGATGTTGCCGACTTCAATGACGATGAAAAGTTGGGCAAGGGAAAAGAAATGACCGACCGTCTTTCTAATCTCATTGCTATTTTTGAAAACCCCGAACTTGACTTCAGTAAAAACCGTGCAGACGGTGATGATATTCTTGGCGATGCTTACGAGTATCTCATGCGGCACTTTGCAACTGAAAGCGGAAAGAGCAAAGGACAATTCTACACACCATCAGAAGTAAGTAGAGTAATTGCAAAAGTTATCGGTATTAATCAGGTAAAGGGTTTCAGTCCGACAATTTATGACCCGACATGTGGTAGCGGGTCGCTACTTTTGAAAGCCGCAGACGAAACCGACCAAAGTGTTTCCATTTACGGACAGGAAAAAGATGTAGCAACGGCAGCGTTGGCAAAAATGAACATGATTTTGCACAACAACCCAACTGCTGACATTCGCAAAGGACAAAGTACCTTATCAAATCCGCTTTTCACCGACCAGAAAACGCAAAAGCTAAAGCTTTTTGATTTCATTGTAGCAAATCCGCCTTTTAGTAACAAAGCATGGAGAAATGGATTTAATCCAGAAAACGATGAATATAACCGCTTTGCAGATGGAATACCACCTGCAAAAAATGGCGACTTTGCTTTTCTGCTTCACATTATCAGTTCGCTAAAGAGCAAAGGAAAAGGTGCCATCATTCTGCCTCATGGCGTTTTGTTCAGAGGAAATGCAGAAGCCGAAATACGAAAGAACCTCATTCGCAAAGGTTACATCAAAGGTATTATCAGTTTGCCAGCCAACCTGTTTTACGGAACGGGTATTCCTGCATGCATCATTTTAATTGACAAAGAAAATGCAGCAGGCAGAACTGGCATTTTTATGATTGATGCAAGCAAGAGTTATGTAAAAGACGGAAACAAAAACCGTTTGCGTGAACAGGACATTCACAAGATTGTGGACGTTTTCAACAATCAAAAGCAAATCGAAAAATATTCTCGGTTGGTTTCTCATGCTGAAATCGCAGATAAGAAAAACGATTTCAACTTAAATATTCCCCGATATATTGACAGTCAGGAAACCGAAGATATACAGGACATAGAAGCACATTTGCTTGGCGGTATTCCGAAAGCTGATGTGGATGCATTGGATAATTACTGGCAGGTTTATCCGACTATGAAAAGTAAATTGTTTGCAAAGAGCGACCGCAACGGTTATTACAAATTGAAGATTGAACCCAAACACATTCGGGTTTCTATTTTCTCACATCCAGAATTTACCGAGTATGCAAACGAAATAAACCGTGTATGTGTAAACTGGCATAAACGCAACGCACCCGTGCTGAAAGAAATTCGCAAGAATGATAAGCCCAAGAAAATCATTCATACACTATCCGAAAATCTGCTTTCTGCTTTTGCAGGAAAAAAACTGATTGATAATTACGACATATACCAATACCTGATGACCTATTGGGCTGAAACCATACAGGATGATGTGTATGCACTGGTAACAGACGGTTGGGAGGCAGGTAATGAAGTAGAATATGCAAACAATAAGAAAGATTGGGAAGGAAGAATAATTCCCAAACAATTACTCACTTCTAAATATTTCCGAAAAGAGCAGGAAGCCATTGAAAACTTAGAAGCAGACCGTGACAGCATTACAAGAGAGATGGAGGAAATGGTGGAAGAACACAGCGGAGACGATGGCTTGCTGGAAGAAGTAAAAAACGACAAGGGCAAAATCACTAAAGGAAATGTGCAAAGCAGAATCCGTGAATTGATAAAGGAACTTTCACAAACGCACAAAAAAGATGAATCTGCCATTGCAGCAGAACCGAAAGTTAAATACGGTAAACGAAATGCCGACCAAAATGAATTAGATAGTGAACTGGATGAATTGACCGTATTGGAAAAATATCTTTCACTGATTGAAAAGGAGGCGGAAGCCAACAAGAAAATAAAAGAAGCCCAAGCCGATTTGGAAAAGAAACTATTGGCTAAATACAAAGCTCTTTCGAGAGAAGAAATAAAAACGCTGGTAGTGGACGACAAATGGCTGACTCACATCAACCACGAAGTGCAAAACGAAATGGACAAAGTAAGCCAACGCCTTGCACAACGTATTAATGAATTAGTGGAACGCTACGCTTCGACCCTGCCTGCCTTGGCTGAAAGTGTGAAGGCATTGGAGAAAAAAGTAAATGCTCACCTTGGTAAAATTGCATTTCAATGAAAGTAGCAAAAGGATATAAGCAGACAGAGTTAGGTGCAATTCCAGAGGATTGGCAGATAGTTTCTTTGGGTGAATTATTTGACTTTAAAAACGGATTGAATAAAGAGAAAAAATACTTCGGTTATGGGACACCAATTGTGAACTATATGGATGTTTACAAAAACAGGAGTATAAACGAAAATAACATCGGTGGGAAAGTCTTTCTTTCAAAGCAAGAAATTAAAAATTATGAAGTTCGTCAAGGTGATGTGTTTTTCACAAGAACTTCTGAAACAGTTGAAGAAGTTGGAATGACTTCTGTGGTTCTTGACCCATTAGAAAATACTGTTTTTAGCGGTTTCGTATTGAGGGCAAGACCCAAAAACGAAAAATTAAATAATGATTTTAAAAAATACTGCTTTTCTTCTACCACTACGAGAAAGGAAATAGTTTCAAATAGCACATACACAACTAGAGCACTTACTAATGGTAAAGCTCTTTCAAAGGTAAAAATTGCCATTCCAATCTCTATAGATGAACAATTAGTAATTGCCAACGCCTTATCAGAAACCGATGCTTTGATTGCTAATTTGGAAAAACTCATTGTCAAAAAGCAAAACATTAGACAAGCAGCAATGCAGGTGTTGCTTACTGGGAAGAAAAGATTGAAAGGGTTTAAGGGTGAATGGAAAAAAATGACTTTGAAACAAGTTGGTGAGTGCATTAGAGGTGTAAGCTACAACGGAGACAATGATTTAAGTGAATTGGAAACACATAAAACTTGTAGGTTGTTTCGGTCTAACAACATTCAAAACGGTAAAATTGAATTTACGAATGTTCAATACGTTCGTGATTATAGAGTTAATAACAAGCAATACATGCAGCCAAATGACATCTTAATTTGTATGGCAAATGGAAGTAAAGAATTAGTAGGTAAAGCAGCAATTTTCAATGCAACTAATGCAAAATATACGTTTGGAGCATTTATGGGGTGTTTCAGAACCCTTGTAGATAGTGTAGATAAAAGGTTTATCTATTATAACTTTTGCACCTATAATTATCGGACACACATAGATATTCTTTTATCTGGCTCAAGCATCAACAATTTAAAGCCTAGTGATATTGAGTCAATAGAGATACTTGTTCCGACTTTTTCAGAACAGCAAGCAATTACAGCCGTTTTGTCGGATATGGATTCAGAAATAGAAGCCCTGCAACAACAACTTTCAAAATACAAATTGATGAAAGAAGGTATGATGCAGGATTTATTAACGGGAAAGGTGCGATTGATATGATAAATAAAAACAAAAGATTTTGCTATCGCATCACCCACATCAACAATTTGCCCTTGTTGCTGCAAAACGGCATTGTCAATAAGCATCATCCCAATGCCAATGGAGATTACATTGAAATTGGCAATCCTGAAATAATTGATGTGCGTAGCACTTCGCCTGTAAAAATTGAGGGGTATGGCATGATTGGCGATTATGTGCCGTTTTATTTTACGCCAAAATCTATCATGCTTTACAACATTATTACAGGTTACTGGCATCCTTTAGTGCCAAGAAGAAACCGAAGTGAAATATTGGTTATTCGCTGTTTAATCGAGGATTTAGTAAAGCTGCCTAAATGGTTTTTTACAGATGGACAAGCAAATAAAAGATTCACAGAGCATTTTAATGACTTAGGGATGATGCAAGAAGTTGATTGGAATAGCATTCAAAACAGCAATTTTCAAAATGATTTCGATGATCCTGATCGGTCTAGAAAGTATCAGGCAGAATTTTTGGTTCACCACGAAGTGCCGATTAAAAGCATTGAATCGTTGAATGTTTACAATCAACAAGCGGCAGATGTGGTGAATGATATTTTAAATGAAAACAATATTAACTTGGCTGTAAACATTCAGCCGCAATACTTCTTTTGATATGATAAAGTTAAAACAAGGCGACATGATGCAATCGGGAGCGGAAGCTCTCGTAAATACCGTAAACACGGTTGGCGTAATGGGCAAAGGAATTGCTTTGCAGTTTAAAGAAGCATTTCCCAATAACAATAAGGCATACATGGATGCCTGCAAGAAAAAGGAATTAGTGCCCGGAAAATTGCTGGCGGTGTGGGATGAGAATTTGCAGTTGGGCAGAAAGCTGATAATAAATTTTCCAACCAAAGTGCATTGGCGTTATCCTTCCAAATATGAATACATTGAAAAAGGGTTGGTTGCTTTAAGAGAATTGTTGCAAAAGGAAAAAGTAAAAAGCATTGCCATTCCACCTTTAGGTTGTGGCAATGGTGGTTTGGATTGGGACAAAGTAAAACCCATGATTGAACAAGCATTGAGCGGATTAGACACCGAAGTATTGATTTTTGAACCGAATGCCGCTATCAAAGCTGTGTTGCAAAAGCAGGAAGTAAAAAAAGATGTGCATTTAACTCCTGCACGTGCTTCGTTGCTTTATGCCTTGTTTGCATTTGAAAGTATGGGCGAATACAGCAGTTTATTTGCCGCAAACAAGTTGGCGTATTTCTTACAGCGAAAAGGTCAGAAATTGAACCTTGACTTTAAAGCACATTATTACGGTCCTTATGCACTTGGGGTAGAAAAGGTATTATATCATTTAAACGGAACGTATCTGGCAGGAATGGAACAAGGGCAAGCCAAACCATTTGAACCATTGAAATTGAATTATGAAAAGTGGGAAGAAGTAAATCAATATGTGAAGCGGGAATTGAAAGCAGAAGATGCAGCAAGAGATAAAAGTCTCATTCAGTTTCTATCGGGCTTCACATCTGAACTTTCATTGGAAATACTGGCAACCGTAGATTTCATTTTAGCACAGCACCCGAAATACTCCATTGACGAAGTGATGCAATCCATAGCAACATGGAACATGCGGAAGAAAGAATTATTCAAACGGGAATATGTTCAGGCATCTTATGATTACTTGAAAAACTACTCGTCCAATTTGTTTGCCTGATAAATGAGTAAGATTGGTCAAATAGAAAGAGCCACGCAAAACCGTGTTGTCAGGTTGTTTGAAAAGCAACTTGGCTATACCTATTTGGGCAATTTAGAAAAAGAGGAAAATAACAACAACATTGATGAAAAGCTGTTACGAAAATATTTAAGTGAGAAAAAGCATTACAGCGAAACACTCATCAATAAAACACTTTTTGAACTGAACAAAGCCGCAGGGAGCAGTGATAACCTGTATGATGTAAATAAGGAAGTGTATTCGTTGTTGCGTTATGGTGTTCCAGTAAAAGAAGAAGTTGGACAGAACAAGCAAACCATTGAACTGATTGATTGGAAACATCCGCAAAAAAATGATTTTTATGTTGCCGAAGAAGTAACGGTAAGAGGCGAACACGACAAACGACCCGATATTGTTTTGTATGTAAACGGAATTGCTTTGGCAACTTTGGAATTGAAACGTAGCACCGTTTCTATTTCCGAAGGTATTCGCCAAAACTTAGATAATCAGGAACCGAAGTTTATTAAACAGTTTTTCGCAACTGTGCAGTTAGTGATGGCAGGGAACGATACAGAAGGTTTGCGTTACGGAACGATTGCCACAAAAGAAAAGCATTACCTCACTTGGAAAGAAGATACATCAGTTGAAAATCCACTTGACAAGCATCTGTTGCTGCTTTGCAACAAGGAAAGATTTTTGGAGTTGATAAATGACTTTGTGGTTTTTGACCGTGGGCAAAAGAAGCTGTGCAGACATAATCAATATTTTGGCATAAAAGCAGCACAAGAGCACATTCGCAAACGGGAAGGCGGCATAATATGGCACACACAAGGAAGCGGAAAGAGTTTGACAATGGTTTGGCTCACGAAATGGATTCGTGAAAATGTGAAGGATGCAAGAGTGCTGATTATTACCGACCGTGATGAATTGGACAAACAGATTGAAAAAGTATTTAAGGGCGTTGGAGAAGATATTTACCGTTGTATTACCAAAGATGGTAAAAGTGGCGGTGCGGTGCTGATTGAAAAACTGAACGAGTCCAAGCCCTGGCTGCTGTGTTCACTTATTCATAAATTCGGCAACAAAGAAGAAGCCGACTATGATGAATACATAGAAGATATTTCAAAAAATCTTCCACCAAACTTCAAAGCCAAAGGCGACATTTTTGTTTTTGTGGACGAATGCCATCGAACCCAAAGCGGTGATTTGCACAAGGCGATGAAAAAGATTTTGCCTGATGCACTGTTCATCGGTTTCACCGGAACACCGTTATTGAAAAAGGACAAGCAGACAAGCATGGAAGTGTTTGGCAAATACATTCATACCTACAAGTTTGACGAAGCTGTTTCGGATAAAGTGGTTTTAGATTTACGCTACGAAGCAAGAAATATTGAGCAAAACATTACCAGTCAGGACAAAATTGATTTGTGGTTTGAATCCAAAACAAAAGCATTGACCGATTATGCCAAAGCAGAATTGATGCAGCGTTGGGGAACCATGCAGAAAGTGTTGAGTTCGCAATCACGGTTAGAAAAAATTGTTGCCGATATTATGCTGGACATGGAAACCAAAGACCGTTTGCAAAACGGCAGAGGAAACGCCATGTTGGTTTCGGGAAGCATTTATCAGGCGTGTAAATACTACGAACTCTTTCAACGGGCAGGACTAAAGCAATGTGCCATCATTACTTCATTCGTTCCAACCACTTCAGATATTAAAGGCGAAGAAACAGGAGAAGGTCCAACCGAGAAATTGAGGCAGTATGAGATTTACCAAAAAATGCTTAACGGGAAGTCAACCGAAACTTTTGAAGAAGAAGCCAAAAAGAAATTCATTGACGAACCTGCACAAATGAAACTACTTATTGTAGTTGACAAACTACTTACAGGTTTTGATGCACCGAGTGCAACCTATCTATATATTGACAAGAAAATGCAAGACCACGGTTTGTTTCAGGCAATTTGCAGAGTGAACCGTTTGGATGGAGATGATAAGGAATATGGCTTCGTCATTGATTACAAAGATTTGTTCAAGAGTTTGGAAAAATCAATTGACGATTATACGAGTGAAGCTTTTGATTCTTATGAAAAGGAAGATGTTGAAGGACTACTAAGCGACAGGTTAGCAAAAGGAAAAGAAAGATTAGACGATGCTTTGGAAAGCATCAAAGCACTTATTGAACCAGTTGCAGCACCGAAAGACCAAGCTGCTTTCAGAAAGTATTTCGTTGGGAATACTGAAAACCCTAACGAACTAAAAGACAATGAACAAAAACGGATTGCTCTCTTTACAAAGCAACTATTTCATTGATTCGGGCTTATGCCAATATTGCAAACGAGATGGAGGAAGCGGGTTACACAGCCAAGGAAATTGAACAGATAAAAATTGATGTAAAGTATTTTGAAAACCTTAGAGCAGAAATAAAATTGGCAAGTGGCGACTATATTGATTTGAAAGCATACGAACCCGCCATGCGACATCTCATTGACACATACATCAGTGCAGAGGAAAGCGAAAAAATTTCTGCTTTTGATGATTTGACTTTGGTGCAATTAATTGTGGAACGTGGCGAGGAAGCGGTTGAAAGTTTGCCAAACTCGATAAAGAAAAATAAAGAAGCAGTAGCCGAGACCATTGAAAACAATATCCGCAGATTGATAATTGATGAAATGCCAACTAACCCGCTTTACTTTGAAAAAATGTCGGTGCTGTTGGATGAATTGATTAAAGAGCGAAAGCAGGAAGCAATTAACTACAAAAAGTATTTGGAGAAAATTGTTGCCCTGACCAAGAAAATTACCAAACCTGAAACATCTTCCGCTTATCCGAAAACACTTAACTCTAAGGCAAAAAGGGCATTGTTTGACAATTTAAACCGTGATGAAAAATTGGCAATTGAATTGGATGAAGAAATAACAAGAACTAAGAAAGACGATTGGCGAGGAAATAAACTCAAAGAGAGGGAAGTAAGAAATGCTATAAAAAAAGTGCTTGGAAAAGATGGTGAGGAATTAGACAGGGTATTTGAACTTGTTAAAAATCAAAACGATTATTGAGGTGGAGACAATCACAGTTTCAAATATCAAAATTGATGTAGTGAAGAAAGACATTAAAAATCTTCACTTAGCTGTTTACCCACCGACAGGAAGGGTTCGCATTGCAGCACCTTTGCGAACAAATGATGAAGCCATACGACTGTTTGCTGTTTCAAAATTAGGTTGGATAAAAAGACACCAACGAACTTTTGTTTCGCAAGACAGAGAAGTTGTTAGAGAATACGTTTCCGGTGAAAGCCATTACTTCAACGGAAAAAGATTCTTGTTGCAAGTCATTGAGCATGACTCAGCACCGAGAGTTGAAGTGCAGCATAAGAATTTGTTTCTGTATGTGCGGACTGAAAGCACAACAAAACAAAGGGCGACAGTTTTGAATGAATGGTTTCGTGAGCAACTAAAACAACAAATTCCTGAACTCATTGACAAATGGGAACAGACAATGAAAGTTCAACTAAATGATTGGGGCGTAAAACAAATGAAAACCAAATGGGGGACTTGCAACATTGACAAGAAAAGAATTTGGCTCAACCTTGAACTTGTAAAAAAACCTGTTAGATGTTTAGAATATATCATTGTGCATGAAATGGTTCACCTACTTGAACGACATCACAACGACAACTTTGTAGCATACATGGACAAGTTTTTACCACAGTGGAGGACTTTAAAAAAGGAATTAAATAATTTACCTGTAAGTCATGCAGATTGGGACTATTAAATACAAAACCGACCCGCAAAATCACACACATTTGCAAGCCGCTACAAGCCACTGCACAGACCAAAGCTTGCAAAAGAGTGTGCTTTTCTCCCACCCAAGAAGAAATTCATTTTTTTTTCTTCCCACCCTTCGGTGTTTTAATTTTTTTGCAACGCACAGACCAACACGACACAGACAATGACGGTGAAACACAACAAGGACAATGGTTTGCAAGGACGGACAGACAGAACACCAGCCGGTAACAGCGGTTTTGCGTCATGCGGGGTGACGTGCTTAAATTCAAGTGCAGTTTTTCAATTTAACTTTAGTGCTGGGTTGACAGTTTTGTGCCCTGAAATCCCGCACGAACGCAAAGCCGCAAAACGTTAGCTGATATATGACGACACTCACAACAAGAAACGAAATCGTAAAGACGAAGAGAATTATAAGCTCTGAACTGACTAAAATGCAGAAAGTGGTTTATGAAGAAATGCTACAATATTATAAGGACGACAATGAAGAGTATTTGTATCTGGAGCAATTTGACTGCATAAAGAATGAAGAAAAAGACTATTCGGCTTTTAATAAAATTATTGGTTTAGACCATTCAGACATTGACACTTTTACAAATAAGCTAACAGAAAAGCTAATCGAGTTGTTTAAGATAGTAAAGGTGACGGAACTTATAATAATTTGTCACTTGAAACTTGACTTCTTTGGAAACAGAGAAAATAACTATAAACCACTAAAGAAAGCATACAAGACACTTGAAAAAATTGTTGGAGATAAAACATTTAATGAAGCGTTTGAAATTGACATTGACAGTTTGCAGGACTTTATTGAAATTTTATTTTGGACAACACGGTGCGACCCAAGTATAGCGGAGTACATTTTTGTATTTGACAAAGACGAACAAATTCAGTTTCATTTATGCAAATACGGAAACATACATTTTACAGAATACAATAGGGAACAACTAACTGACGACAAACTACAAGAACTCGGTTGGAAAATTATTGAAGGACTGGAATATGACAACTTTACTGAAAGCGGTAAAATAGAAGGACGAAAAAATAAACTATGACAAAAACACCTGCACAACCCCTTCAAAAATCAACCTTCATAACTCCATTTATAGTCTCATTATAGGAGGCTGTTTTTTTGCAGGTAATGAGGGTGCAAAAATCAAGCGCCTATAGTTAGGCGCTAATTGTTTGCAAAACCCGCCACTGCACCAAGCTGCCAAACCCCTATAAATCATCTCATGACAACGCTACCGACAGGCTTCAACCGAAACATTTTTGACTATCTTTACACCGTGAAAAAAATATTCGCAATATCATTTTTGTTCATCTTTCTGACAGCAAACACTGCTTTCGGACAGTTATTGCGATTACCTACACTTATTCATCACTATTGGGAACACGTTGAGTGGGACAACTCTACTTTGCTTGAATTTTTAAGCGAACACTACGCTATGAAAATTAACCATCCGGACGACAAACATCACGACCACGAAAAATTACCGTTCAAAGCAGTGGACTGTCAAGCTATGCACGTGGTTACAATTGTTCCACAACCCGCCTTTTCAATTTCTCAAATTATTCCCGACACGGTAGAAATCAAAAAATCTATCCGTAAACAACAACACTATTCAAACGCTTATCTGAATAGTATTTGGCAACCGCCACGTTTTAGCTAATCATTTTACGACTTCTTTTTTTCACAGAAAGCAAAAATGCCTTTGTGTCGTTGTGCGTATTGCTTCGCAATGCTGTACATCAAGTTTAATGATTAACTGAAAAATATGTTAAATAAAATAATTCAGTTCTCTATAAAGAACAAACTCATCATAGGGCTTTTTGTAACTGCCCTTTTCGGTTACGGAATTTACGAAGTAAGCCACTTACCGATTGATGCCGTGCCTGACATCACAAACAATCAGGTGCAAATAATAACCGTTGCCCCTGCATTGGGTGCAACCGATGTGGAACGTTTAATTACGTTTCCGATTGAACAAGCGAACAGCAATGTGCCGGGGCTGCAAGAATTACGCAGTTTTTCACGATTTGGTTTGTCAATTGTATCCATCGTATTTGAGGACGATGTTGATGTGTATTGGGCAAGACAACAAATTGCCGAACGCTTGCAACAAGTGCAGGACGAGCTTCCAAAAGGTTTTGGAAAACCAATATTAGCACCTGTTACCACCGGTTTGGGCGAAATTTATCAATACGTTGTTCGTCCCGAAAAAGGTTACGAAAACAAATACAACGCAATGGAACTGCGAACCATTCAGGATTGGATTGTTCGCAGACAACTTTTGGGCGTAAATGGTGTAGCCGATGTAAGCAGTTTTGGCGGTTTGCTCAAACAATACGAAATATCCGTTGAACCCGAAAAGTTGTTGGCTTACAACCTTACCATCAGCGATGTTTTTACTGCACTTGAAAAAAACAATCAAAACACGGGAGGTTCATACATTGAAAAAGATGCAACCGCTTTGTTTATCCGAAGCGAAGGTTTGGTGGGCAACATAGGCGATATTCAAAACATTGTCGTGAAAAATCTGCCAAACGATGTGCCGCTTTTAATCCGTGATGTGGCAGAAGTAAAATTCGGAAACGCCACCCGATACGGTGCTTTGACTTACAACGGCGAATTGCAAGTGTCGGGAGCAATAGTAATGATGTTGAAAGGAGCGAACAGTAACGAAGTCATTCAAAATGTAAAACAACGCATTGAAGAAATTAAAAAATCGTTGCCCGAAGGTGTAACTATTGAGCCTTTTATAGACCGCACCAAAATGGTAAACAATGCCATTAGCACCGTTACAAAAAACTTAATGGAAGGTGCGCTGATTGTCATTTTTGTATTGGTGTTGTTTTTAGGAAATCTGCGTGCAGGATTGTTGGTAGCTTCGGTAATTCCGCTTTCAATGCTGTTTGCCATAATTCTGATGAATGTATTCGGAGTAAGTGGAAACCTGATGAGTTTGGGCGCTTTGGATTTTGGTTTGATTGTGGACGGTGCGGTAATTATTGTAGAAGCCGTAATGCACCGGCTTTCGCACAGTAGCCATTTTTCTAAAATCAACAAACTTTCGCAAAGCGAAATGGATAGTGAAGTAAATTATTCCGCTTCAAGAATGATGAATAGTGCAGTTTTCGGACAAATCATTATTCTCATTGTTTACTTACCCATTTTCACTTTGCAGGGAATTGAAGGAAAAATGTTTAAGCCAATGGCTCAGACCGTGGCATTTGCATTGGTGGGGGCCTTTGTTCTTTCGCTTACCTACATACCTATGATGAGCGCTTTGTTTTTGAGCAAAACCATTTCGCACAAACCCACTTTTTCCGACAAAATAATGAACCGTTTAGAACGTTTTTATCAAACGAATTTGGTTAAAGTACTGCGTTATCAAAAAACGGTTTTATTTTCTGTTCTTTCGTTGTTTGTAATTGCTGTTTTTGTTTTGACAACCTTGGGTGGTGAATTTATTCCTGCATTACCGGAAGGCGATTACGCAGTAGAAGCAAGACTTTTGCAAGGTAGCAACATTACCGCTTCCATTGAGGAAACATCAAAAGCAAGTAAAATACTTTTAGACAGATTTCCTGAAGTGGAAAAAGTAGTTACCAAAACAGGAACAAGTGAAGTGCCTACTGACCCGATGCCCATTGAAGGTTCAGACATTATTATTGTTCTTAAACCACGCGAAGAATGGAAGTCGGCAACAACGTACGAAGAATTGGAAGCTAAAATGTCGGAAGCATTACAAGATGTACCCGGAGTAACCTTTGGTTTCCAATATCCTGTTGCAATGCGTTTCAACGAATTGATTTCAGGCGCAAGGCAAGATGTAGTTTGCAAAATTTTCGGCGAAAATTTAGATACGCTTGCTTTTTACGCTAACAAGCTGGGAAAAATTTGCAACACGGTTGAAGGCAGCAGCGGTTTATATGTAGAAGCTGTAACAGGTATGCCGCAAATTACCATTCAATACAACCGGACAGCGATTGCACAATACGGCTTAAACATTAGCGACATCAACGGCGTTATAAACACAGCATTTGCAGGCAAAACCAGCGGAACGGTTTACGAAGGCGAAAAGCGTTTTGATTTGGTTGTTCGTTTAAAAAATGAAAAACGGAAAGATTTGTCGGACGTTCAAAATCTTTTGATCCCAACGCCTAAAGGCACACAAATTCCATTGAACGCAGTTGCACAAGTTGAAATTGTTGAAGGACCCAATCAAATTCAGCGTGAAAATTCGCAACGCAGAATTATGGTTGGTTTTAATGTCCGTGGGCGAGATGTGCAAAGTATGGTGCAGGAGCTTCAACAAAAAGTGGCACAACAAATCAAACTTCCCCCAGGTTATTCCATAACTTATGGCGGAGCATTTGAAAATTTAGAAGCGGCAAAAGCACGTTTGTATATTGCTGTTCCTGTTTCGTTGGCTCTTATTTTCTTGCTTTTGTTTTTTGCGTTTCGTTCGGTTAAGCAAGGTTTACTCATTTACACAGCCATTCCGCTTTCCGCTATTGGTGGTATTTTGGCGTTAGCCGTAAGAGGAATTTCATTTAGCATTAGTGCAGGTGTTGGTTTCATTGCCTTGTTTGGTGTGGCGGTACTGAACGGCATTGTGTTGCTTGCCGAATTTAACCGTTTGAAAGCTGAGGGCTACACCGACTTAAAACGTATAGTTATACAAGGCACAAAAATTCGTTTGCGACCTGTTTTAATGACGGCTTTCGTGGCTTCGTTGGGCTTTCTGCCAATGGCAATAAGTACAGGCGAAGGTGCCGAAGTGCAACGACCTTTGGCAACTGTTGTCATTGGCGGTTTGCTCCTTGCTACATTTTTAACGCTTTTCGTTTTACCGATTTTGTACATTTTATTTCATCAAAAAAAATCAATCAATAAAAAAACGCTTGCAGCGTTGGTTGTGTTTTCGGTTTTTTCATTTCAAGAAATAAACGCACAAACGCCTATCACGTTGAAACAAGCCATTGATACGGCTTTGACAAATAATCTTTCGGTAAAAAACGAACGATTAAAAAGCGAGTATCAACAAAAATTGAGTAAATCGGGCGTAAACATTCCTACGACAAATATTGTTGGTGAATATGGACAAATCAACAGTTTTTACACCGACACACGATTGGGAATTTCGCAAACAATCAATTTCCCTACCGTTTACGCACGACAAAAAGCGTTGCTGAACGAAGAATGGAAAAGTAGCGTATTGAATGTTGGTGTACAAGAAACACAACTTAAAAAACAAGTTACGCAAGTGTTTTACACGCTTGTTTATCTACAACAGAAAAAAGACTTGTTACAAAAAAACGACAGCCTATTTTCGGAATTTCTAAATAAAGCTACGCTTCGTTTTAAAACCGGAGAAAGCAATATTTTAGAAAAGACAACAGCCGAAAACCAGCGTGGACAAATTGCGTTACAGCTTTTGCAATTAGAACAAGATGTAGAATTGGTGCAGTTACAATTTCAATTACTGCTTAACACCACAACCGTTTTTGTTCCTAATGAAAACGAAATGTTGGAAAATAAAATTGTAGCACTTGACACAACTTTGTTGGCTTCGCACCCTGCAATGCAACTTTTGAAACAACAACAGCAAATAGCGAAAGCCGCTACAAAAGTAGAGCGTTCAAAACTTGCACCCGATTTAACCTTTGGTTACAACATTATGGGAATGCGTGGAATGGGCGCAGACAACAAAGAATACAACGGAACACCACAATTTCAATCGGGACAAATTGGTTTAGGTATTCCCATTTTTGGCGGAAGTCAAAGAGCAAAAATCAACGCATCAAAAACAAACGAAATAATTGCACAAAATCAATATGAATTGAATTTGCAAAGCTTTGAAAAGGACTATCGTTCGGCTTTTTCACAATATCAAAAGTTTGAAGAAACGGTTTTGTATTACGAAACTACAGCGTTAAAAAATGCCGAAATCATTACCCAAACAGCCAATCAACAATTTTTGAATGGCGACATCAATTATTTGGATTGGGTGCTTTTAATCAATCAAGCAACCACCATTCAAAGCGACTACATTGAAGCCGTGAAAAACAAAAACAACGTAGTGGCCGAATTAAATTTTTATAGCAACAAATAAAATTTAGAAATGAAAAATATTATTTCAATCGTTAGTATTTCCGTTCTGCTTTTTGCTTGCGGAAACGAAACAAAAACAGAACAAAAACAGACAGAGAAAACACACTCAACTATTGTTACGCTCACAAACGAACAATACAAAAACGCAGGTGTAGAAACAGGAAAATTGAGTACAAAAAATATTTCGTCAATCCTGAAAGTAAACGGAAAAATTGATGTGCCTCCGCAAAGTATGGTTTCAATCAGCGTTCCGTTGGGTGGTTATTTGAAATCAACAAAATTGTTAGCAGGAATGCACATCAACAAAGGCGAAGTATTGGCAGTAATGGAAGATGCACAATACATACAATTGCAACAAGATTATTTATCTGCAAAAGCGCAATTTGCATTAACCGAGAGTGAATACAACAGACAAACAGCGTTGAACCAAAGCAAAGCCACAAGCGACAAAGTTTTTGAGCAATCAAAAGCAAACTATCAAACGCAATTGGTTTTAATTAAATCGTTGGAAGAAAAATTAAAACTCATCGGTTTACATCCGAACAAACTTACAGCCCACAATATTTCCAACAGTATCAACATATACTCGCCCATCACAGGTTTTGTTTCGGCTGTAAATGTGAACATCGGAAAGTATGTAAATCCAAGCGATGTGTTGTTTGAATTGGTAAATCCGAGCGATATACATTTGGCGTTATCTGTTTTTGAAAAGGACATCAACAAACTTTCAATTGGACAAAAATTGTTTGCTTACACAAACACAAATCCTGACAAAAGATTTCTTTGCGAAATTATTTTAATCAGTAAAAATTTGTCCAACCAAAATTCAGCCGAAGTGCATTGCCATTTTGAACAATACGATAAATCATTGTTGCCCGGAATGTTTATGAACGCAGAAATTGAATTGTCAGGGGACGAAGTAAGCGCGTTGCCAAGCGAAGCAATCGTTCGTTTTGAAAACAAACAATATGTTTTTATTGCCAAAGGCAACAATCAATTTGAACTGCTGCAAGTGCAAACAGGAAACACCGAAAACAATTTTACGGAAATCATCGGTGCAGACAGTTTAGCCAATCAGACTTTTGTAACAAAAGGTGCGTATAATCTTTTAATGACAATAAAAAATAAAAGTGAAGAATAAAAGAAGCAGCCATACCATGAACGGTGCATGCAGACTGACAACTCACTCGTAAAATTTAAAAATATAGCCTCATGAAGGAGTGGATTTTTTTATCCCTATAACGGTTCTGTTTTTAAAACATAGATTTTTTTAAAACAACGCTTAAAAAGCATTTACCTTTGTCCTGTTTTTTTCTTCTTACATGAATGAGCATAAAGCCGGCGGGCTGAAGGTGTGGACACCCTTGTTATTTTCTGCAGTAATGATTTTCGGAATGGTATTGGGTTTTAACCTGCGGGATTCCCTGCGAAATAAACGCGATATAGTAACCGTACTGGAACGCAATGACCGCCTGGAGCAAATCATTGACCTCATCAACGAAAAATATGTAGATACCGTAAACATCAACGCCCTATACAACGATGCTGTAAACGGTATCCTCAGCCATCTCGACCCCCATACCATCTATATTACCAAAGAAGATTTACAATCGGTGAATGAAGATATGGAAGGTAGTTTCTTCGGTATAGGAGTGGAATTTGCCATTATAAAAGACACGATACAAATTACCTCCGTGATAGATAACGGACCCGCTGCCAAGGTAAACCTGGAAGTGGGCGACCGCATCATAAAAGTAGGCGACAGCGTGGTGGCAGGCACCCATATTACCTCCGACCGTATTATCAAAATGCTGCGCGGAAAGGAAAATACCAACGTGCCGCTGGTGATTCATTCACCCTTGTCTCAAAGAACAAGAAACGTAACCCTGCAGCGTGGAAGCATCCCCCTCTATAGTCTGGATGCCCACTTTATGCTGGATGAGCAAACCGGCTACATACGCATCAACCGCTTCAGCGCTACTACTTACGATGAATTTACCGAAGCCCTTAAAGAACTGACGGATAAGGGTATGAACAGCCTTATCTTAGACCTGAGACAAAACCCCGGCGGCTACCTGGATGCCGCTACTTCAATTGCCGATGATTTTCTCAGTGGCGATAAGCTGATTGTTTATACCGAAGGAAGAAAAGCAAAACGCATGGAGTATGAGGCCGGCATGACCGACCTTTTTGAGAACGGAAAGCTGGCAGTGCTGGTGGATGAATCCTCCGCATCAGCCAGTGAAATAGTAGCCGGCGCCATACAAGACCACGACAGAGGCATCATCGTAGGCAGGCGCACATTCGGAAAAGGGTTGGTGCAAGAGCAATACAACATGGCAGACGGCTCTGCGCTGCGGCTCACCGTTGCCAAATATTACACACCTTCCGGAAGAAGCATCCAACGCACTTATGCCAAAGGGAAAAAAGCATACGCTGAAGATTTTGCCAGACGCTATGAAACCGGCGAACTGACCGGAACGGATACCATAGCCGTGGGCGATACTACCAAATACTATACAGACCGCAACCGTGTGGTGTATGGCGGCGGCGGCATCAACCCGGATATTTATGTGCCCTATGACACCTTAAAATACAATACCGCTTTGCTAAGCCTGGTCTATAGCGAGCCCTTCAGAAACGCCATCCTGAATTACTATTTGCGCCACCAGGCCGTATTAAAAAAAATACCAGATATAGATACCTATATAAAAACCTACAATGCCGAAGATATGCCCGCAATGATGCTTGCTTCCTTGCCTAAAGACATGCAGGAAGGAATGGACAAGCTGATGCAAAAACCGGCCATGCACCGTTTTCTAAACCTTCAGATGAAAGCGCAACTCGCTAAGATTCTTTTTAAAACTAGCGGTTATTATGCGGTATTAGCCACCCGCGATACGGTTATCAAAAAAGCAATTAGCGTGATAAAAAGCGATGAATATTCAACCCTTATAGGGCGGTAATTCCTCCATCCATTGCAGTTTTTCCAAGTCCGTTGCATCCGCACAGCAGGTTTGATGCCCGTTGGTAAGCACCCAGTAACAAGTTTGCAATGCACGCTGATACTGAAGCAACTGAAAAAAAGTATCCTGCCGGATGTCTGTATCGGGTTCTTTGCATTCCACCAGCATCCACGGCTGATGCGCTCTGTCAAACACCACTATGTCAAACCGTTTTTTTCTGTCGCCCACCCATATAGCTTTTTCTACCGCCATCATAGCTAACGGATAATTTTGTTTTATCAGATACTGCAAAAACACCTGTCGTACATATTCTTCTTTGGTGAGCACCAGCCATTTTCTCCGCACGGGGTCATGCACCCGGGTTTTTCCCTGTTCCTGTTTGGTACGCAGGGCTATGTCTGAAATATCTATGGAAATCATTCGTACTGTAAAATAAGGAGGACTCCCCCCCCGCTTCCCTATAAGCCTTCCGCGATTTTCTCATCTATCTCGCTCAGCGGAAATGTCTGCTTGAGTCTTATCCTTCCTTCCACTTGCTGCACGGTGGCACATTCTATTTTAGGATCGTGTTCAAAGAAAAGTACCCAGTTTTCTTCAGCAGCTCTGGTCAGTATGTTTTTCTTTTCTTTCAGCGTATCTAAGGGGCGCATATCATAAGCCATCACCCAGGGCATGGAAATATGTGCTACGCTTGGCAACAAATCGGCACAGAAGAGAATTTTCGTTCCGTTATAGTCTATAAGCGGCAGCATCATCGAGTCGGTATGTCCTTCAGCCATTTCTATTTTGATGCCCGGCATCCATTCTTGAGTTTCATTCAATAGTACATACTGCAGTTGGTTGCAGTCTTGTAAAGGCACAAAATTTTCTTTCAGAAAAGAGGCTTTCTCCCGTTCATTGGGTTGCATAGCGCTGTTCCAGTGCATTTCGTGGCTCCAGTAAATTGCTTTGGGAAAGGTGGGGATTAATTTTTCATGTTCTTTTTTTACTGCTCCGCCACAATGATCGAAATGAAGATGGGTAAGAAATACATCCGTAATATCGTCAAAACCGTATCCGTATTTAGCCAAGTTTTTCGCCAGGCTTTCCTCTCCGTGCGGATGATAATGGCTAAAAAATTTTTCATCCTGCTTATCGCCCATACCGGTATCTATCAGAATTTTATAATTGCCGGTGTCTATCAGCATGCAGCGCATCGCCCAGGTACACATATTCTGCTCATCTGCGGGATTTTGTTTTTGCCACATGCTTTTAGGCACTACGCCGTGCATGGCGCCGCCGTCCAGCTTAAAATATCCTGCGTTTATGGTATGTAGTCTCATATCTTTTTATATTACTGAGGTGGATAAATGATGTTGTTTCGCGCTTCTTATGGAAAGAATCAAAATTATAGCTCCCAGCGCAAAAAAAGCAATGAGCACCAGAATGCTGTTGCGCATACTTCCCGAAACAGCTTCTATAAAACCAAAAGAAAACATGCCTATGACGATGGCTAATTTTTCGGTTACGTCATAGAAACTAAAAAACGAAGTGGTATCTCTTGTTTCGGGCATGAGCTTGGAATAGGTAGAACGGCTCAGCGATTGGATGCCGCCCATCACCAGCCCTACCACCGTAGCGATGATGTAAAATTCATTAGCCGTACGGATAAAATAGGCGTACATACAAATGCCTATCCACACCAGCACTACGCCGAATAGCACGGACAGATTCCCAAAACGCTCCGACAGCTTAGCTATAAACCACGCGCCCAAAATGGCAACGAGCTGTATAATGAGGATGGTGGTAATGAGTTGCCCCGTTTCTAAATGAAGTTCTTTGCTTCCGAAAATAGTAGCTGCCAGCATCACGGTTTGCACCCCCATACTATAAAAAAAGAAAGCGCCAAGATAGGTGCGCAATACGGGTAGCCGCTTCATTTGCTGCCATACTTTTTTCAACTCTTTAAAACCGTTGGTCAGTACATTTTGTGTTTCCCTCGTACTTAGGGGTTTGCTGTTTGGAAGTTTTATTAAAGGAATATGGGCAAATACAAACCACCATATCCCTACCAATAAAAAAGAAAGTCGCGGTGCAAAGGTATCGTCCGTTATACCAAACCAATCAGGCTTCATCACAAAGAGGAGGCAGATGATTTGTAAAAGGACGCTGCCTATATAGCCGTAAGAATAACCCTGCGCACTCACCCGATCGCGTTCCTGCTCTTCAGCAATTTCCGGAAGATAGGCATTATAAAAAACAAGGCTGCCACAATAGCCGATAGCCGCCAGCACAAAGCAGATAATGCCTATATCCAGCGTATTTTTTTCAAATAAAAACAACCCTGCACATGCCACGCTTCCTAAATAGCAAAAGAACCGCATAAAGGATTTTTTATTCCCCCTATAATCGGCAAAAGAGGATAAAACAGGTGAAATAAATACAATGACGAGGTAGGCAAAAGCCAGTGCATAATCAAACAATACGCTGTTTGAAAAACTCTTTCCCAGAAAGGTAACGCGGTCGCTGACAACAGTGCCGTTTTCTTTGGTAAGCGTTACAGCCGTATAGTATGCGGGGAATATGGTGGAGGTAATGACTAAATTATAGGCGCTGTTTGCCCAATCATACATAGCCCATGCCTTGTGTAATTTTTTGTTGGAAGATGTCGCCATGGATGGCTAAAGTAATCATTTTGGATTAGGAAATTAATGCCTTCCCTGACAGGTTGTTTTAACACTTCCGTTTTGTCTTTTGTCTGGCTATAAACGCTTCCATTTCAGGCAATGAAAAACTGCTTAGGTTTTGAGCTGCCGTCAATCCGCCTTTCTGCGCTGCCATCACGCCAAAATAAATATCCTCAAAACCTGCAATAGCATGCGCATCGGGGTCTATAGAAAGAAGCAGATTTTTTTGCAGAGCATAGTCTATCCATCGCCAGTCGAGGTCCAAGCGGCGCGGATGTGCGTTTATTTCTATCACCACTTCATGCTCGGCACAGGCATCTATGATGCGTTTATGATCCATAGGATATCCTTCCCGCGAAAGCAAAAGCCTGCCCGTGGGATGTCCTAAAACCGAAGTAAACGGATGCGCTATTGCCTTCAGCATACGGCTCATGGCTTTCTCTATATTCATGCGCAGATTGCTGTGAACGGAGGCTATGACCATATCGAATGTGGACAATATGGATTCATTATAATCCAGACTGCCGTCAAACAAAATATCCGCTTCTATACTTTTAAAGATTTTAAACGGCGCAAGTTTCCGGTTCAGCGCATCCACTTCTGCATGTTGCAAAGCAATTTGTTCGGGCTTCAACCCTTTGGCATAGTAGGCAGCCTGCGAGTGATCGGAAATGACGAGGTATTCAAATCCTTTTTCCTTCGCAGCTTTCGCCATTTGTTCGAGCGTATGAGCGCCATCGCTCCAGGTAGAATGCGCATGAATGATTCCCTTAATATCCTTTGGCTGTATCAACTCAGGCAAGGTATTTTCAGCAGCACGCTGCAAACTGTTTTTCGTTTCGCGAAGCGGAGGCGGTATATAGGCAAGTCCGTTGGCATGGAAGAGTTGCGCCTCGTCATGCAGCGGTTTGGGAAAAGAATATTGTTCCTGAAAGGCTGTTAAAAATTCTGGGCCGGCGGAAGTGGTAAACCATGTTCCTATAAAATTATCGGTAGCGGTGAAATGCACCTTGATTAAAGGCTGTCCGGGAATTTTTACGGTAGAATTTGTTTCGGATAAATCATCAATCAACGCATCGGGAATGTTTTGGATATTTCGGAACAGTAGTTCTTTCGGAATATCGGTAACCAACTCTATGGCTTCGAGTATTTCTTGCTGCCTGCGCAGGTCGCCGGTGATTTCTATTTTGTTTTGCGGATACGTCTTACGCAGGTTTTCCACTAAGCCGTTGGCTATGGAATATACTTCCGCCCATAGATGAAAGCCTTTGGCGCTGTTGAGAAAAGCGATATTTTCCAAGATGCTTTGCTGGGTTTTAGCGCCAAAACCTTTTAAGGTAAGAAGCCGGTTTTCATGACAGGCGTATTCCAGCTCACCGATACTTTCTATCTGCATTTCTTTCCATAGCAGAGCTATTTTTTTAGGACCCAGTCCCTTTACTTTCATCATTTCTAAAATGCCCGGAGGCGTTATAGCAATTTTTTCTTCGAGCGCTGCGAGTTTTCCCGTGGTCAGTATTTCCTGTATTTTTTTCCCAGTACTTGCCCCTATGCCTTTCATGCTAAACAGCTCCGCATCCGCCATCTCACTTGCCTGGGCGGGCAAGTTTTCGATATGATAAGCGGCAATACTGTAGGACTTGGCTCTGAAGGAATCTTCACCATGAATATCCATGAGCTTGGAAAGCAGGCTGAAATGATCGGCTATATCGCTGTTGGTCATGGCTCAAAATAACTGAAAAACGAGGATTGTGGAAAGCGTTTTATAGGGAGCCGGGATTATTTTTTTTAAGGTGTTGCTTGTCGCTGGCACAATTGTTTATCCTTTTCCGGTAAATGAATTATCATGAGAAGTATCTTGTATCTTGTAGCTGTCGTGCTGGTAATCGGCTGGGCGCTTGGTGTTTTTTATTATAGCGCTACGGGCATCATCCATGTTTTGCTGGTGATTGCCATTATTGCGCTTTTGTTGGGAGTGATTCGCAGGGGAAGCGTATAGCCGTTTATATGTTCCTGTAAAGTGGAATGCTACAGTCTTTTCCGCGGCTTCCGGTATTTCACGATTTTCACTTCATCGTTTACTACCTGCCAGTAGCCCCAATATTTTGCGGCGGTTTGTTTGGGAAGATTAACCTCTGCTTTTTCCGCAAGGAACCAGCAAAGTTTATAGGCAAATTCTTTATTCACTTCGTCTAAGGCGGCATGGGAAATAAGGTCCATGTGGCATTTAAGCACGTTTTTGAGATCCGTTTTCCGAGGCTTTTTTTTAGCGGTAGTAAAAAGATAAATCAATTCTTTAGCACAATTATTAAGCAGGTCGCTTACGATGGCGCGTTGCGAAGCATGGGCAAAACGTACATCGGGCAGGGCTTCGTAAAACGCTGCATATTTATCTACCATACGGAATTTAGTCAGTTTCTCTATGATTTCTTTCCGGGTGGTCAATGAGGTCATTTTCTGGGTGTTGGTCCGTTGCACGCCCTTTCTATTTGTTGCATTACGTAAAAGGTGATGGGACAAACCATCGTATTTTTCAAAGTGATCGTGGTTCTTTTAAGCAATACATCTTCATCCGTATAGGGATAGCGCTTGCAGTCGCCGGGGCGGTCTTCATAAATTTGGCAGGTATTATCCGCAGCCAAAAAAGGACAGGGAGTTGTGCGGGTTACATAGTCATTTTCTTCGTCCAGCAGCAGATAGCGGGCAATCAACGTTCCTTCTTTGATACCGAGGCGCTTGGCGATCCGGGTAATATCGGGTTGTTTAAATCTGGGCGAATGATTTTTACAGCAGTTGGCACATTCCAGGCAGTCTATTTTTTCGAATGCTTCTTCATGCACATCAGGAAGCAGATTGAGTATTTTATTGCGCTGGTTTTTCCCACCCGGCTGGTTCAGTTTTTTCAGCAGTTGCAGAAACGTTTTTTGGCGTTCCTTCGCTTCCTTTTGCCAGTTGCCGGTTATCATCCGCCGAAGGTAATAAGGATTGAAAATATGTAGGAATTTTATAGGGCAGCCGAGTGATTTTTTGTATAGATTTTTTTATTCGAAAAAGGAGGGCATAAAAAAATTGCCCTGCGATGAGGGCAATTTTGTTTTTATCTGAAAAGGATAGTTTATTGTTTATTTACTCGTATGGTTTGCGTATGGTTTGCATCCGAGTATTTAAGCAGATAAATGCCCTTTGCCAGCCGGCTCATAGAAATCGTTTCTGTAGTACCGGTCATTATAATGCTTTCGATGAGCTTGCCGGTAACATCCGTTATTTGGATGGAAGCATTGGCGCCTTGCATTCCGCTTATTTTTACGGTAAGGTCATCCGTTACCGGGTTGGGATAAGCGTTTACTTCAAAACCGGAAGATTTTACAAAGGCGTTCACCACTTCTGAATAGGAAACGTTGCCATTGGCAGCGGTCATACGCAGGCGGTAGTAATTCATGCCTTTTACCGGATTATTGTCTATATAGGTATAATGGCTGGCTTCGCCATTGGCTTGCTTTTGATGGATGGCGGCAAAGTATTTTCCATCGGCGCTGCGTTCCAGTTCAAATTTATCTCCATGCTCTTCCGAAAGCGTGTTCCATTCTACTTTATTGACCTTCCCCATATTCGCCGCGGTGAAATTACCTAACCGTATAGCCAAAGGCTGTCCGGTAACGGTCAGCGTGAAGGTGCCGAATGAAGCGGAACCGAAGCCGGCTACCAATACATAGTAGGTTGTATTGGCGGTAGCGCTGAAGGTTACGGTAGAGGCCGGAGAACATCCGTCATCATTAAATGCTATGCAATTGCTAAGACTGCCGCAAATACCGTCAAATATTCTGAGATAGGTATCAAACGGAGCGCCGCAGGTAGCCACGGTTACGTTGCCGGAGGTAGTGGGTGTGAAATCATACCACAGACCTTTATAATAGCCACTGGTGCTGGAGCCGGTGCATACCGGTAGCGAAGCAAGCGGATCGTCCGTAGCGGCTGCGTTGTTTCCTGTTACGGAGCCGGACCATACGGTGATGGACCCGCTGCAAAAATCATTCGCCGGAAGGGTAAAGAAACTGATCCGACTACTCCATGCACTGGTATCTCCCGGGGCGCATATATCTCGTACAAAGACGCTGTATTGTGTGCCGGGGGTGAGGTTGGTAATTGTGTAAGGATTGGTAGCCGTAATGCCGCTTATCCTATTACCGGTTCCTATGGCAAAAGAAGTTCCCAATCCCCACTCTATTTCTGCCAAACCGGATGCACTGCTGGAGGAAACCCATGAAACATCGGCATCTGTAGTAGTAATGGTGTTGCTGTTTACGGAAACATTGGGCGCAGGGCAGGTAGGTGTTTGCTCTATGTGAATATCATCAATTAAGATGTCGTTATAGAAAGGAGTAGCGGCTAAACCTGTATAACGGAAGCGGAGCTGTGTAGTGGTAGAGGATATAATACCAAACATAGAAGCGTTTCGCTCCTGCCAAGCAGCAGAAGAAAAATTTTGCTGAACAGAATCCACTTGCACCCAATCCATAATATTGAAATCATAGGCATCCACTACCAGTTTATTATTCCCTGTGGTTTGCGGGCCATAGCTGATGATATAGTACCTGAGCTGGGGTATCGTGAGGGTAGATATATCAATAACAGGGGAAATCAAAGTAGCGGTTTGATTGGTAGTTACATAGGAACCGTCCACCCATGCAAACGTACTTCCCGCAGTGCCGGTATGATCTGCAGCGCTACTTACATCATAGCCGGGGCTGCTATAGCCCGTACCAAACATCCAACCATAAGGCACCGCACTGCTATTCGTCCAGCAAGCGGGTGTGGCAGTGCCGTTAAACGATTCTGCGAACGGCGTGTTGAACGCTAAACAAGCAGTGCTGAACTTACCGCCGTAAGACCAGGTACTGGTATCGTTGGGTCCGCAAATATCCCGCACATAGTAGGCATATTCCGTTGCGGGTTGCAAGCCTGTGAGTATTTCCGGATTCGTTGCCGTGGTAAGAATTGTCCCTGTTCCTTGGGTGTAAGGAGTAGGTCCGTATTCTATCTGCCATAATGAAGCGAAGGAATTGACCGCCCATGCTATATCTATGCTGCTGGATGTAGGATTCGTTGCACTAAGCGAAGAAGGTGGAATACAACTTGGCGCAGGCAAAATATTTACTACATAATCTTCCGTTTCATAGCCTCCTGAGCCGGAGCAGGCTCCGGCAGCGCCATAAGAGCTTCCCCAATTGTTCCGCACCCTCATACCGGTATATCCCATACTGGCTGTAAGCGGCACCAAAATGGTAGCGGTGGCTATACTGCCGGTCGTAGTAGTAGGAATATGTTCTCCCGCATCAAAGGTTCCGCTCTGATCCCAGTCTATCCATACATCCGCACCATAACCGGTATAGGGACAAGTAACATCTATCGTATAGCTTACACCTTGTGCCATATCCGCTTTTTGAGAAGCTACTGTCGTATCATAAAAGGTATAATAGCCATTACCGTAAGTAGTAGTCGTATTATTAAGCATCGTATTGGTAACGGTAACATTGGAAATATAATTACCGCAGCAAGTGTGCAACGTAGTGCCTAACCTGGGGGAGCAATAGCAAGCATAAAATGGTAGCATATCTACAAACACGGCATTGGTCGTATCTGTATTCGCACCGCTCGAAAACTGGCAGATTACATACATTCTATAATAAGTAGCGCTCAATTGCGGAGCATTATAGTTAAGGTTATTCGCGCCGGGAATATCCGTCCATGTACCCGGCGTGCCGGTAGGCGATTCCTGCCATTGATAGAAAAGCCCGCCGGCGATAGTAGTGCCGATAGTAGCGAGGCGCACCGTATCTAAACTTGAAAGACATACCGCATTGGTGGTGGCAGATACAGTACCGGCCGTAGGCGTACCGGAGCAATTGGGCGGCGGTATAATATCAATCAGGTAATCTTCTGTTTCCCCCGCATATACTGTATTGTTACAAGGAGTGGCCGCATTGCCGTTTATGTAATACTGATTTACAATACGCATTCCCGTAAGCCCAATAGAAGCACTAGAAGGTAAGGTAAAACTACCGGTTACATTATGGTTGCCCATTACATAGGCTGTATTTCCATACACCATTTCTCCGGCATCAAAAGTACCGCTTTGGTCATAATCTATAAATATAGCCGTACCGCTGTAAGCACCGAAGGAATTACACTCGGTAATATCAATTGAAAAACTGATGGGGAAGGTATGTGCTATTTGTGGCGCTGTAGGCGCACCTGTACCGCTTGTATAGTTCGAATAGCGATTTTGCACAGAACCTGCACCCGGTGCTAAGGAATTACAAGCCGAGGTATTCGTGAAACTGCCTACGGTAACATTGGTAATGTCGCTATAAAAATCGGTGGTAGGACCGGATACGCAATAGCAGGTATAAAAAGGAGAAGCATCTACAAAATGAGCGGCAGTAGTATCACCCAGGGAGTTGGCAGTACAGCTTGCATACATTCTATAATAGGTAGGTGAAGTTTGGGTGGCGGAAAGGTTAAGGGACGTAGCGCCCGAAATGTCCGTCCAAGTACCGGGGGTAGCGCTTGGAGAAGATTGCCATTGATACACTACGCCGTTATTGGTAGAAGCTCCGCCGGCAGTAAGGGAAAAATTGGTATTACCACATACCGTCCCCTGACCCGATACGACGCCGGCAGTAGGCGTGCCGGTACAATTTACCAAAGCGGCTATATTTATCGTATAATCTTCAATCTCTCCATAACTGTTTAGCACTTGGCAGGGATTTAGAATAGCTCCGGTACCTTGTGCCAATATCACTCTCATCCTTGTATTACCCAATACCGCAGTAACTGGGACTGAAAATGTAGTGGAGGCTATATAAGAAGTAGTATTCGGGTTACTTGCCGCATATACAATAATTTCTTCCCCCGGATCTGTAAACAATCCGTTCTGATCATAGTCTATATAGGCTTTACATTCCCGTATGTTACTCGTGCCGCTGCAGGTGTTAAGGGTAACACTCAAGGTCTGCGAAGTACCCAGCATCAATGTCGGTACCGGCACGGTGCTTACTGTATAATTACTGTAAATATCCGCTCCGCCCGTAGCCGTCCCTTGTGAGCCGGTAAGGCTGCCGCAACTACTGGTGTTATTAATGGTGCCTAAGGTAACATTGGTAATATCTTCATTAGCCACATAGCTTACCGTACCGGGGCAATAGCAATTATTAAAATTAGTTTGCGCAACCGCCACCACATTGGAAGTATCCGTAGTACTTGCAGCAGGACAAGTTACCACCACTCTATAGTCTGTAGCAGCCGTCTGGGTAGTAACCAGACTCGAATTGGTTTCTCCTGCCATGGGCGTCCACGTATTTGCACCGCCGGGAGAAGACTCCCACTGAAAAGTATAACCCGTAGCATAAGGTAGCGTAGCCGAAGAAATGGTGATGGGATTTCCGGCGCAGGTAGTGGAAGGACCGCTTGCAGCTACGGATGTAATGCCCGAACAAGGTGTAGTAACCGAAAACGTAATGTCCAGCCTTGGCTGATTGGCAGTGGCAGCAGGGTATCCGTAAATGAAATAAGGTAAATAACCCGCCCGCTGAAAGCCTATATTTACGGTAGAACCAATATTATTCTGCACAAAGCTGTTACCGGCAGTACCTAACGAAGCCGTCTGCAATCCATTGGCCGTCCAGATGGTAGCAGCAAGAGAAGTACCGTTTAAAATAGCATTATACAAATTAGTGCCGGTCATCGTAGAGGCATCTCCTAAGAAACCGGTAATTGGGTTAGATGCGCCTGAGCTTGTAGTACCATTGTAGGTAGTAAAATACAAGGTAACCGAGGAAATGGTAGCGCCGACAGGCAGAGATGACAAGTCAAATTCCGCCCAGCCGCGAATGGTAGGGAAATAAGGTGCGGCAGCTCCGAAGCTCACGCTGTCAATATTACCATCATACTTCACCCCATTCACATTCACCGAGCCGGTATGATAGGAACCCGTGGTGCCGGTTGCATATACGCTTACAGTAGTCTGCGCATACGTGGCAACCGTAAAAAACCAAGCCGCACAAATAGCGGCAAAAAAGGTAAAAATTTTCCTTTGCATATTTTTATGGTATTTGATTGTGCTTACTCTGAATAGGTTTTCAGCTTCCCCTATCATATATGGAATACGGAACCGGTAAGTAACGAGACAGCAAAAGATATTCTGGCAAGTTCCAAAAAATAGCAGGTGACAATGCACGCGGAAAAGACTTCCGACCCACTCCTCCTTACGGTGGAGTTATCTCATAAATATAATATCTGAAGAAGGATTTGTGAAATTTTTAGCATTATATTTTTGGACAAAAAAATCCCGGCGTATAGCCGGGATCATAAATAAGATGATTATTAAATAGTTAAGCGATAGTGCTCACTCTTTTAGTAATGCCTGATTTCAGGTTGCTTGCTTTGTTTTTATGAATCACATTGCGCTTTGCAAGTTTATCAATCATAGAAATTACTTTCGGCAAAGATTCTTCCGCTTCCTTTTTATCAGTAATTGCTAATAAAGTGCGAATAGCATTACGCGTAGTTTTACCATAATAACGATTATGATCACGACGCTTCAAGCTCTGACGAACATCTTTTTTGGTTGCTTTATGATTTGCCATTTGTTGTGTATTCTCTTTTAAAGGACTGCAAAAGTAAGAAACAATTATTTCTTACCAAAATATTTCTTACATGCTCATTTCAGTAAAAAGGGCTTTTGAGCGTTTTTCCAGAAATTCTTTTCTGTCTATGAAATTATCCAGTTTCTCTTTAGGGATGCGCAGGCTGTAATAATCGCCCTGATAAGCATCCATTTCAAACAAGTCATAGTCGGGATTCCATTTGTCCAGCAATCTTTTTTCGATTCGCAGGTCTTGAGAAATCAAATCCAGATTCAGCGGCTCGGTAATGCGCACGATAGCCATTGCTTTCAGTTCTTCTTCCGTAAACTTTGGTTTTGGCGGCTCTTTTTTATCATTCGTTTCTACGATTTCTTCCTGGTGAAATTTAAAATCTCCGGGAATGCTATGCCCTATATAGTTATGCAATTTCTCGAATATAGACGCAGTGGCGATAAAGGCCAGTACGTGTCCTTGTGTTTCTTTGGGCAGGTATTGCCGAATATCCCAGAAACTTTTGCTGCCTGTTTTGCGTATGGCGCGGTGCACTGGTGTAGGGCCGCTGTTATAGGCAGCTACCACCAGCAGCCAGTCATCCAGTTGAGCGTATAAATAATTCAGGTATTTAGCCGCAGCATTGGTGGATTTATACCAATCTTTTCGGTCGTCTCTTTTGCCATTTACCGTCAGCCCCATCAAGCGGGCGGTAGATGCCATAAACTGCCAAGGACCTACGGCGCCTACCGGAGAAACGGCATTATGATTCAAAGCCGATTCGATAACGGCGAGGTATTTTAATTCCTTAGGGATGTTGTGTTTCTTGAGCACATTGTCTATCAGCGAAAAACGCTGTGCCGACCTGCCGCGCACCGTACATAAAGTCCGGTTGTGCTTAGCCATATATTGCCGGGTATAATTGATGACATAGTCGTTCATCGAACCGAAATAACCTTTCTCGCCTGCTAAAGGCACAGGATTTATTTTGGGTTTTAAAACCAACGGTTCTTTCACCTTGGAACTATCTCCATTCTTCAGCGCAAATTCATCCGCACACATACCTGTCTTAATAATCAAAGTATCGGTTTTCACCACTCTTTTGGAAGGAATGGAAAAAGGCTGATATTGCTGGGCTATACAGGTAGCTATAGATAGGACAATGGCTGCTGATGTAAAAAACACAAATCTTCTGAATTGCATGTTTGAATCGTTAAATTCTTATTTTAAGCGGTTAAACATTGCAAACCCTTGGGGCAAGCATTATTCTTTTTGGATAGTGCTGCAAGTAGAAAATTAACCCACAGACTTTTTGAGCAAGGATGCCGTATGCCTCCTTTATTTGTTCGGCTCTTTCTGCTCTTTCATACCGGCTTCCAGTTCGTTTTTTATACCGGTTTTGGCATCGTTAAATTCCCGAATGCCTTTTCCTAAGCCACGCGCCAGTTCAGGGATTTTTCTCCCTCCGAATAATACCACGATGGCCAACATAATCCAAAGCCATTCACCGCCGCTGGGCATAGAAAGCAAGAGCTGACTGTTCATTTCTGTAATATACATGTTACTATACTATTAAGATTTAATTCCGACTTATCGGAACTTCAAAAATAGCGCTAATAATCGGAAAATGGTAGCGCCTTATAGGGGCGAAGTTCATTTTTTTAACTCAAAAACAGAATTGAATGATTTAAAAATCTTGTATGCAAATCATTAAACATTAACAGAAATTAACTATTCAGCCTATCTTTAACCTGCCTGGTCATGCCGGAAGTATAGGTTTTCCATTTTTCAATGACCTTTTGCATATCATCAGGCAGTGGGGAGTCAAACTGAATCCATTCCTGGGTGCCCGGGTGCGTGAAGCCCAATTCCTTAGCATGGAGGGCATGGCGCGGTAGCAGGTCAAAACAATTTTCTACAAATTGCTTGTACTTGGTGAATACCGTTCCTTTTATAATTCTGTTGCCACCATAGGTTTCATCATTAAACAACGGATGCCCGATATGTTTCATGTGCACGCGGATCTGATGGGTTCTTCCGGTTTCCAGTCTTAGTTCCAGAAGCGTTACATAGTTAAAACGTTCCAGCACTTTATAATGGGTGATAGCATGTTTCCCGTGTTCGCCGTCAGGAAATACATCCATGATTTTTCGAAAACGCAAATTCCTGCCCACATGCCCTTCTATCGTTCCTTCATCTTCTTCAAAATCGCCCCATACCAATGCTATATAACGCCTATAAACCGTGTGTTTTTTAAATTGTGCGGCGAGATCCGCCATGGCATTTTCCGTTTTGGCGATGACGACCAGTCCGCTTGTATTTTTATCAATGCGATGCACCAATCCCACGCGGGGCAAGGCTTCCGTATGCCCATCCTCTGTTTGCAAATAATGAAGCAATCCGTTAATAAGCGTACCGGAATAATTGCCGCAACCCGGATGCACTACCATACCCGGTTTTTTATTGATGATTAAAACCTGATTATCTTCATAGGCAATATCCAGCGGCAGTTCTTCAGGCAGTACATCCATCGCCTCCACCTTCCTGGTTTCTATCACTACTATTTCATCATCGGGCTTTATCTTATAGTTGGCTTTTACGGGATGTCCGTTCACCGTTACAAAACCTTCGTCAATTGACTGTTGGATTTTATTACGCGTAGCCCCTTCCACGATATTCATCAGATACTTATCAATGCGCAGCGGCTCCTGACCTTTGGTAACGGTGATGCGGAAACGTTCTTTGCGCTCTTCCCCGCCTTCCTCCGTTTCCTCATCCGGTTCTTCCTCGTCCCAATCGTTTGTTGAAATCATCCGGCAAAAATAACAGATACTTTAGAGAAGAAGCGATTCGGGAAGGGATTGTTTTATACGAAGACCATAGAAGAAATATTCCCCTCGTTCTTAGGGCACGGTTGCGAGCATTTTTTTCTGAGCAATGGAGTTTCACTTCTCCCCTGCCTCACTGCGCCATAGCAAACAGCCGTCGCCATAGCTCAAAAAACGAAACCCATGCGCTAAGGCATACTCATACATTTGTTTCCAGTCTTTGCCTATAAATGCCGCTACCAACAACAATAAAGTGGATTGAGGTTGATGAAAATTGGTTACCAGGGCATTCACTATTTTAAATTCATAACCCGGCGCTATGAGGATTTGGGTTTTGGTAAGGAGTCGGGTTTGTCCGTTTTGCAGCAGCCAATCTCGAAGCGCTTTCAGGGCATGGGCTGCAGGAATGTTTTTTTCTGCAAGTTCATAGGGTTCCCATTGTGTTACCGCTATATGCTGAAAATCGGGCAAAACGCCATGGAGCAATTTTACTCCTATCCAGTACAAGCTTTCCAAAGTACGAAGCGAAGTAGTGCCTACGGCAATGATATTTTTGTCCGAATAAGCCAGCAATTGCTCCATCACTTCCAGCGATACTTCAATCCATTCCGCATGCATTTCATGATCGTTGATACGCTCTGATTTTACCGGCTGAAAGGTGCCTGCTCCTACATGCAGCGTAATGGAAGAGGCGGTTATTTTTTTTGCAGAAAGATCCCTGAGAATAGCTTCCGTAAAATGCAAGCCAGCCGTAGGTGCGGCTACGCTACCTTCTTCCCTTGCAAAAATGGTCTGATAGCGTTGCTCATCTTCCTCCACCGCATCGCGATTCATATAGGGAGGCAAAGGCACCTCACCTGCTTGTTGCAATATTTCCGCAAAACTGAGCGCAGCATCACTCCATCGAAATAATATTGTAAATCCGTTTGTGCCGCGTTCCTGTAATTCCGCATAAAGCGTAACGTCATTCAGCTTTTTCTCCAGCACCATTCCGTTTTTCCATTTGGAAGCGCCACCCACCATACATTTCCATTGCACCCATTTTTTCTGCAACATAGCCGTGGTAATATCCGCATAACGTGCATCCGGCTCCAGACAAAACACTTCGATAGCGCCACCCGTAGCTTTTAAAAAACGTAATCGTGCATGAATCACCTTCGTTTGGTTGAAGATAATGAGCGCGTCTTCCGGCAGATGAGCCGCTATATTCCGGTAGCTATCTTCTTTTATATTGCCTTGCCTATAAAGCAGTAATTTCGAAGCATCTCGTTGGGGCAAAGGCTTTTGGGCTATCCGCTCCGAGGGCAGTTCATAGGTAAAATCGTTTATACGCAGTTGGCTCGGGTGCATCTCGTTATTTTATTTCAGGAATACTGATACCGGTAATTTTTCTATAAATATCAATGGCGTAAAGATCCGTCATGCCGGAGATATAGTCCACCACAGATTGTACATCCTGATACAGATATTCCCTTTTTTTAGTAATGGAAAATTGAGTCGGAATCAGCAACAGCAGTTTTTCAGAACGGGTATCATTAGGATGTAAAACCGCATGAACAAAGGCTTTCAGCAACCCTCCGATTACATTAAAACCGGCGCTTTCTATCTCCAGCACCGACCGGGAATTGTAAACATGCTTCACGGAAAATTTATTAATAATCGCTATCAAACCTTGTTCCCGCTCATTCATACAGCTCATCAAATCTTGCTGCAGCGTGCCGTTCAGCAAAGCGGCTTCCTGCTCTATAAATGCCGTAGAAAGTTTTTGCACCATCAGCCCAATCCATTTGGCTCGAATAAATTGTACTTGCTGATTATCATCTTTTATATCGGATAATTTTTTCCGCATATAGTCTATGCTGTTATAGTCTTTTTCCGTTTCAAAAAAAGGCAGAAACAATTTTTTAAACGTATCGGTAGAAATAAGGTTCAGCCGGTGTGCATCTTCCAGATCCATCACCCTGTAGCAAATATCATCCGCGGCTTCGGTGAGATATACAAAAGGATGGCGTGCATATACCGTTTCATAACGAGCATCCTTAGGCAGGTGAAAAATGGCAGCAAGTTGCCGGTAGGCAGCCACTTCGCTATCAAAAAATCCTGATTTTTTTGTAGCGATTAATCCGGTGGATTTATCAAAACCTTCTACCGAAGCGCAAGGATATTTGATAATGGAAGCAAGCGTGGAAAAAGTAAGCCTATAACTGCTCTCCAGTTCATTAAACCGGTGGGTTACGATACGAAAAGCATTGGCGTTTCCTTCAAAATATTCAAAATCGTTTAGTTGGTTTTCGGTAAGATGATCGGTTAAAATCCTGCGTTTTTCGCTTTCCAGTTCTTTAAAAAAAATGCGGATGGCTTCTTCGCCCGAATGCCCGAAAGGCGGATTGCCTATATCATGCGCCAGACAAGCTGCGGCTATGACCGATTGCAGTTCATGACGATAGAAATCTGAAAATTCATTTCCGAAATCATATTTCGCCGCAAGGGCTTCTCCCGCCGATTTTCCTAAAGAACGCCCTACGGATGCCACTTCCAGGCTATGTGTAAGCCTGTTGTGTACAAACACCGCGCCCGGCAAAGGAAAAACCTGGGTTTTATTTTGCAGCCTTCTGAACGCAGAAGAAAAAATCAGCCGGTCGTAATCACGCAGAAAAGAGGTGCGCGCAGCATCAGCATGGGCAGTATTTTTGGAGGGAGTATAGCTGCGCTGCGCACTATAAAGTTCTTGCCACTTCATGCGGTAAAAATGAGATAATTTTTCAGAAAAACATCAGTTAAAACCCCTACGCCTATAAGCATTTTCATTTCCTACGCTTAGGGAACTATACTCCCAACATTTTAACCGTTATATTTGTGCTATAAATTACAATGAGATGACAACAAAGTCCTTTCAGGAACATTTTGATAAGAAAATAGATAATGAGGAAGCGATAGAGCCACGCGACTGGATGCCGGACGACTACCGTAAAACACTGATTCGTCAGATTTCGCAACATGCGCACAGCGAAATTGTGGGCATGCTGCCTGAAGGAAATTGGATTACGCGTGCGCCAAGCCTGCGTCGCAAAGCGGTATTGTTAGCAAAAGTGCAGGATGAAGGCGGACATGGACTTTACCTATACAGCGCTGCGGAAACATTAGGCATCAGCCGGGATGAAATGATTGAGCAACTGCATAGCGGAAAAGCGAAATATTCTTCGATATTTAATTACCCGACTATTACCTGGGCGGATATGGGCGCTATAGGCTGGCTGGTAGATGGCGCGGCTATTATGAACCAAGTGCCTTTGTGCCGCACGTCTTACGGACCTTATGCGCGAGCGATGGTGCGGGTATGCAAAGAAGAAAGTTTTCATCAACGTCAGGGCTATGAAATCATGCTGACGCTGGCAAACGGAACGGCTATACAAAAGAAAATGGCACAAGACGCCCTCAACCGCTGGTGGTGGCCTTCTATCATGATGTTTGGCCCATCGGATGCCGATAGTCCGCACACAGCACAAAGTATGCGCTGGCGTATCAAACGCTTTACCAATGATGAGCTGCGGCAAAAATTTATAGATGTAACCGTAGAACAGGCGAAGATTTTAGGGCTTACCGTTCCCGACCCGGATTTGAAATGGAATGAAGAACGGGGGCATTATGATTTCGGCGTTATCAATTGGGATGAGTTTTGGAATGTGGTGAAAGGCAACGGACCTTGCAACAAACAACGCATAGAAACCCGTACCAAAGCCTGGGAAGACGGTGCATGGGTGCGTGAAGCAGCGATGGCTTACGCTAAAAAACAAAAAGAACGGAAAGCGGCAGAAAAGGAAGCAGCATAGGGAGTTGGCAGTTGGTGATTTGTAGCGTGGATGCTCCATAGAATTAATAAGATGAACGGTGCCATCGCCACTGAAGCTTCATAGCAAATCGGAACGATGACGCCCAAAAAAAATAAAACAAGATGAATTTTTTTCGCAAATATTACTACGGCGATATCCCTGAAGAAAAAGGCGCTAAAGACTTAACAAAACAACATGATATAGCCAATGAATGGCCGTTGTGGGAAGTATTTATCCGCAGCAAGGCGGGCTTAGACCATAAACATGCGGGGAGTCTGCACGCCGCAGATGCAGAGATGGCTATAGAAAACGCGCGGGATGTCTATACCCGCCGTATGGAAGGCGTGAGCATCTGGGTGGTGGAAAGCAAATACATCCATGCGTCCGAACCTGCAGCAGCCGAAGCACTCTTCGAGCCGGCAAACGATAAGGTGTATCGCCATCCTACGTTTTATAACCTGCCGGATGAGTTGAAGCATATGTAGGAGGTTGGTTGAATAGTTGAATAGTTGAATAGTTGATTGGTTGAATTTGGTGAAATGTATAGAGGTATCCATTTTCTAATTTTATAGAGCGATATTAATGAGTGCGTCATTAGCCTATCAGGATTTTACCGAACTGGAAGTATGGAAAGCAGCGAGGAGGTTGAAGCTGAAAGTCTATGAAATACAACATTTGTTTCCGAAGGAAGAGGAGTACCGGCTGAAAGACCAATTACTGCGTGCGGTAAAATCAATCTGCGCCAATATTTCAGAAGGGCATGGACGATTTACTTTCAAAGACCAAACTCATTTTTGCATTCAGGCACGCGGATCGCTAAGCGAGACACTCAACCATCTGATAGATGCTTATGACCTACACATCATTAACGAGGATATTTTACAATCTTTTAAACAGGAAATTGATACAGTACGCAAGCTACAGAACGCCTATATAAAATATTTAAGAACAAAACCGACATAGTTGCGTAGGGTTATCCAACCAATCAACTATTCCACTAATCAATCAATGAGCAACATGACCAATCAACCAATCAACCAATCAACCAATCAACTCCTCTACACCCTGCAACTCGCGGACAATGCCCTCATCAACGGTCATCGCCTCAGCGAATGGTGCGGACACGGACCCGTGCTGGAGCAGGATATAGCCCTTGCCAATATCGCTCTTGATCACCTGGGGCAAGCCCGCAGCCTGTATCAATATGCCGCAGAGCAAGTAAACAACCTGCCTATGGAGATGAAAAACGGTTTGTTTGCTTCCACGGCCTTGCAGGAGAAAATGAGTAAAGGAGAATTACTGGATGAAGATGACATGGCTTATCTCCGCGATAGCTGGGATTTCAGGAATGTATTGCTGGTGGAACAGCCGAATACCGACTGGGCTTATACCGTGGCGCGTTGGTTCTTTTTTGATGTGTTTAATTTTTATTTTTTCAGCGAACTGAAAAATGCTAACGACGAACGCATAGCCGCCATAGCCGAAAAATCGCTGAAGGAAGTTACCTATCATGCCCGCTGGAGCAGTGAATGGATCATTCGCCTGGGTGATGGTACGGAAGAAAGCAAGCAACGGATACAGCAGGCGCTCAACGAGCGGTGGATGTTTACGGGAGAACTTTTTATACCAAGTGAAGCCGACAAAGCCATGCTGGAAGCCGGTATAGGCGCTGACTTGAACGCTGTTAAAGAAAAATGGCTCAAGCATATCATAGAAATAGCCAACGAAGCCACAGTTTCGCTACCCGAAAACAACTGGATGCAGGAAGGCGGCAAACAAGGTACGCACTCCGAACATCTTGGATATTTATTAGCGGAAATGCAGTTTATGCAAAGGGCTTATCCGGGAATGGAATGGTGATTTTGATTGATTGGTTGAGTAGTTGATTGATAAACGGGGATTTTTATTGACTTAGCTGGGTTGCTGCTATTGAACTTCGTTGCGACGCTCCGTTCATCGGTTATTTTTCTATTGGGCAATTTGTATATATGACAAAAACAAAATTGAACTATTGTTTCCTTTTTCTGTTTGCTTTGATAGGTTTTGTAAATGTATTTGCTCAAACAAGTTATGTAAACCCAACTGGAGATGACCTCCTCCCTAAAAACGGGACTAAATGAAATTAGAGAAAACGGGCAATTATTCATAATTTAAAAATGAAAATTGTCTTATGAAAAAAAGCAAATTCACGGAAGCACAGATTGTTTTTGCCTTGA
>JAEZZY010000003.1 GCA_023418315.1 Bacteroidota bacterium | reverse complement strand
TATTTGTCGAAGTAGCGGATGATTATTATTTTTATTCCTCTTGAAAAGTCCCAATGGTTAGCTTAGTTGATGCAACGAGTAAGATAATCGGGACTTTTCTTTTAAAAAAAATTTCGGATAGTTATGACTATTTGTATTTTTTTTTGCCGTTTAGTAATACTATTTGTCTTTTAAAAGTACAAAGCGATAGGAGGAAGATGGATTTTTTCTTAGTGAAAAATCAATTTAAGGAAGGCTTATCCGACATTTTCTGGAAAAACATTTTTCTGGAAGAACCAAGCAAAGACACAATGAGCGCCGCTACTGTAATGAGCAAACAAATATCTATATAAGAAAGAAAGGTGGAATGTTGCAAATTGCTGATCATGTCTTTTTTAAGATGATGCCCTTCGCCAGATTGAATTTGAAGCAGCGCATTCAAATCATGAATTGTACGTTCCATAGCCGCTTCAAAACCGGAGGAACGTACCGGCTGCTGAAGAAGCAGCCGCAAGTTTGCCTTTAAAGAAGAAAAATCTATGGATTCTTGTTGCGTCAATACCGTATGTTCGTATTTATAAACCAGCTCCATAATTGCCGACCGGTAATTTTCCGCAAGGGGCAGGTTTTCCTTTTGCTCTATTCTTGCTTTGTAGAGGTGTTCTCGGATTTCAAAAATGTACATAGCGGGTAGCAGGCGGTCTTCATAAATGGAATTGGCTGCTTTCTCGATATCCTCAAAATTGCGCTGATTTGCAATATTGATGAGTACGAGGAATAAGAGAATAATGCTTAGCGCAAACGGGAGTTTTATACTGTTGTTGATTTTGTGTAGCATGGTAACCTATTTAGCAACGGCGGTGTACAATTCTTATTCTAATGTAAGAAATAGAAAAATAGAAAATATCCGGTTGTGCTATAAATCGTAAAAAAACACAAGCCCCAAAGTCCGGTTGTACGCTTCCGTTATAGCTTTTTTCAGGGATTTATGTAGGATACTGCCTCGTTGATCTGCTGGTAACTGAGCGGTTTTTCCACAATATTATATTTTATATGCTCCGGCATTTGCGGAGGCGTGATGTTAAAACCACTCATCAGAAAAAGATAGGCATCGGGATTTTTGGCAGCTATGCAGGGCGCATTTTTCCAGCCGGATCCGTCCGGCAAATTATTATCAATAAAAATAATGTTCGGAGTAATCTGTTCTAATAAAAAACGGGCGTTTTCAAGCGTTTGTGAAATATACACCTCGAAATTTTTTTTCGTCAGGTACTCTTTCAGAAGCAAGCCTAAATCTTCTTCGTCATCAATAATTAATGCGGTTGCCATGTATGAATTAATAATTACGCATTGCGTATAAAAAGCGGTGTTAAACAACATCTAAAAAGTATGCCAACGTCCGTTAATGGGGTGTTTTGCTGGTAACTAACCAATAACTGCGAATGGCATGAATTGTTTTTATAAGGCTTTCAAAATTATTGGGTTTTGTGATATAGGAGTTGGCGCCCAGCTCATAACAAGTAAGCATTTCTTGCTCGCTGTTGGTGGTGCTGAAAATAATAACCGGTATTTTTTGAAATTCCAGATGCGATTTTAGGGCTTTAAGCGTTTCCCGCCCGTCCATTTTGGGCATGTTCAAATCCAGCAAGATGAATTTGGGGTATTGTTTGGGCGAAGGGCGATTGTAGATTTCTTGCAAATGATCTAAAATTTCTACACCACTGGCTGAAAAAATTAACTGCTCGCAGAATTTCCCCTCTTCAAAAGCAGATTGAATCAAGTAACGGTCATCCTCATCATCTTCGCCGATAAGTATATATTGTGCATTCATAAAGGTAAAGGCGTTGAATACGTAAAAGTAAAGCTATAAAAAGAGTAGCAATTAGCGGATTAATTTTCCTCCAAGCAAGTAATATGCAACTGTCGCAGGTGCTGAAAAAAATCGGGATAAGATTTTGAAACCGATTCCGCCTGCTCAATCGTTACCGCTCCATTCGCTTTCAGCGCAGCTATTGCCGCAGCCATGGCTATGCGGTGGTCGTTGAAGGAAGGAATCCTACCCGATTGTAAAACCCTACTTCCCTCTATCAGCAAGGTATTGTTTTCCATTTTAAAAGAAACGCCAAAACGTGTAAGCATTTCCTGAATACTGGCTTTTCGATTGCTTTCTTTATAGATCAATCGGTTCAGTCCTTTTATAGAAGAAATGCCTTTGCATTGTGTAGCCAAGATGGCAAGTATAGGGAATAGATCGGGACAATGAGTAGCGTCAAAATCAAAAGCGTATAGGTTTTCCGGCGATCGTATTTGCAAGGCATCTCCCGCCCATGTGGCTTTTCCGCCGCATTGTTTGAGTACATCCAGGATAGCCTTATCCGCTTGCAGGCTATCCGGGTTGAGTCCGTTCAGGGTTATTGTTCCGGCTATGGCGGCTGCCGTTATCCAGTATGCCGCACTGCTCCAGTCGGCTTCTACGGTATAGCTTATTTCGTTTGATGTTATAGGGGCGGGGGTGATGAAAAACCGTTTGTACGCTTCATGCCGCAGCTTTTTTCCGAAAGCCTGTATTACTTGCAGGGTAAGGTCTATATAGGGTTGGCTGGTCAGGTTGGTTACCTCTATGGTTGTTTCTTCTTTTGCGGTAAAGCTATAGGCAAATAAAAGTCCGGTAAGCCCTTGCGAGCTGAAAGCCCCATTCACCGTTATGTTTTTGGGTTGTAAAGGACCTTGGATAATAGCGGGCAAGCAGTTGTTTTTCGCTTCTACACGCACCCCCAGTTGCGGAAGCGCCTCCTCCAGAAAGTGCATAGGGCGGCGGAGCAAACTCCCCTTTCCGGTGAGGGTAACGGGCAGCGAGGAAAGGGCTATAAGCGGTGCAAATAAACGCGCTGCCAAGCCGCTTTCCCCACAGTGAATTATAGAATGGGCAGGAGCCACCCCTGAGCCGGTAATCTGTACATGCGTGGGGTATTTTTCTACAGCAGCGCCCAGTTGCCGGATGATGACTAATGCCGCTTGCTCATCCTCGGAAGTACCATAGTTGGAAATAACGGTAACGCCTTTGTGCAGCAATGCGCCGGCAAAAGCCCGCTGCGTAAGACTTTTGGAGGGAGGCACGTTTATCGCTCCTTCTGTTTTTCCCGGTGTGATGCGTACATTCATAGGCTAAAGCGGATTCATAATTCCATCATCTCCTCTCACGAAAGAATGGTGCAAAGGTCTTTTGCTCGGTGGAAAAGAGAAATGAGAGAAATAATACCGTATAAAAAGCTTGTTATAGGGAATCTGTTTTTGTGTGTAAAATTCATTAACATTGCGCCTTAAAACAAAAAAAATTATGAAGAAAATTTACATGATTGCATTGGCTGCAACAATGATTGCAACTACAGCATCTGCACGTAAAATCGTATTGACCGTTACGCTTAACAGCCCGGCTAACAATTCGGTATTAACCGTAGGCACTCCTTTTAGTCAGGATTTTGTTTTGAAAAATATGGGGCCGGATGCCATCTTACCTACAGATACTTTATTTTACATAGATCCTACCAACAGCCAAGGTCAGGCATGGATCAGAGTAGGACTTTCCAAAGCGGTGAACGATACCATTCACATCGTGAAATCATTAAATCCTACCTCCCCTACTAGCGGACAAGTTAATTATTGCATTTATAGCTACGTAAGTAATGCAGCGAACAATTTAATTGTAGATTCTGCCTATTCTCAATGTAATAAAGTAACGATTAACGGAAACGGCGGAACGGCTGTAAATGAAATAAGAGTTAATGAAATAATTGCCGATCAAACCATGAGCATTTTCCCTAACCCTGCAAATGGCGTGATTCATTTCGATTTTGTGGCTCAAAATGATGCAGAGGTAACTGCAAGAGTTTTTGATCTTTCCGGCCGTACTGTTTTGACCCGCAACTATGGCAAAGCCTATAAAGGAAAGAAAGATTTCAACCTTGATATTTCCAACCTTACCAACGGCATGTACCTTGTGGAATTGAGACAAAACGAACTGCGTGCGAAAGGAAAATTGAATAAGCTGTAAAAACAATTTTTACCTAAATAAAATAGCTGTAAGAAATTGCAGCTATTTTTTTGTGCCATTTATAAAATTTTTAAAAAAACTATAGGGCGGGCTATGCGAAAAGCTATACCCGCAAGCCCCTATATTTGTCCTTCCGACATGCACTACCGATTCATAGCCGTAGAAGGAAATATAGGCGCAGGAAAAACAACCTTAGCCCGATTACTTGCCACACATTACGGGGCGCAACTCCTTCTGGAGGAATTTGCCGACAATACCTTTCTGCCCAAGTTTTATAAAGAGCCGCAACGCTATGCTTTCCCTTTGGAGCTTTCGTTTTTTGCCGACCGCTACCAGCAGATGAAGCGTATGCTGCTCCAGCAGGAATTGTTTCAAGACAAGGTTATTTCCGATTATATTTTTATCAAAAGCAAGCTATTTGCAAAAATCAACCTCAGCGCCGATGAATATGAGCTGTTTGAAAAACTTTTTGAAATAGCGGAGGTAAATCTTCCTCATCCCGATCTGGTCATCTTCCTGCAATCCCCGGTAGCACGCTTGCAGGAAAACATAAAAACCCGCGGACGTGCCTATGAGCAGCAAATCGAAACCCCCTATCTCCAAAAACTACAGTCGGTTTATGAAGAATACCTGAATATGCGCTTACAGCGCACGTTATTTATTAATATGGAGGAAGTAAATTTTACGGAAGAAAACGGACATTTGGAACAATTGATTCGTTTTCTGGACACAGACATGGATTTCCACACCCATTATCTTGAAATTCGCTAATGTGAATAACATTTTTTTAGCAGCTTATTTTAAAACTCTATTATTTTTCTTATCTTCCCTAACGTAAATTCGCTCACCATTAAAAATGCGGGGGAAGAATTTCCCCTTTAAGCATATCAAGCGGATAGTTTTATTCAAGGATATTTTCTGAAATTATAAATTAATCAAAGATGGCGGCTGCAAAAACTGCAATTGCGAAAGCTAAAACCAAACCGGCTACGACCGTAAAAGCAAAGAAGAAAACGGGTAGCCCCTTGCAAAAAGCCCTTACCGAATATTTCGGTTTCGAGAACTTTAAAGAGCAACAAGAGCAAATAATAGAGAGCATTCTCTCCGGCACGGATACGTTTGTCATCATGCCTACGGGCGGCGGAAAATCGCTTTGCTACCAGCTCCCGGCTCTGATGAGCGAAGGCGTGGCACTCATTGTATCTCCACTAATCGCCCTGATGAAAAACCAGGTGGATTTGATAAGAAGCTACAGCAGTAAAGACCATGTAGCGCACTTCCTCAATTCTACCCTCACTAAGGCACAGCAAAAAAAAGTAAAGGACGACCTTACCAACGGGGATACTAAACTACTATACGTAGCGCCGGAAACCCTTACCAAAGAAGACAATATCACCTTTTTTCAAGATTTGAATATCTCTTTTGTAGCGGTAGATGAAGCGCACTGTATCTCCGAATGGGGACACGATTTCCGCCCGGAATACCGCAAGCTGCGTGGCATGATTGACCAGATAAATAAAAAACTGCCTATCATAGCCCTCACGGCCACCGCTACTCCCAAAGTACAGGACGATATTGTAAAAAACCTGGAGCTGCGCCAGCCGAATGTGTTTATCTCCTCGTTCAATCGCCCCAATCTTTATTACGAAATTGTTCCGAAAGGCAAAAAAGAAACCGTGCTGAAACACATGGTGAAATTCATTCACCAGATGAAAGGAAAAAGCGGTATCATTTATACACTTAACAGAAAAACTACCGAAGAACTTGCCAGTACCTTAGTAGCCAACGGCATCCCGGCAGTGGCTTACCATGCCGGCTTGGATGCGCCAGTTCGTGCCCGCCGGCAAGATGATTTTCTGATGGAAAAAGTGGATGTAATCGTTGCCACAATCGCCTTCGGGATGGGCATTGACAAGCCGGATGTACGCTTTGTAATCCACTGGAATGTGCCTAAATCGCTGGAAAATTATTACCAGGAAACGGGGAGAGCCGGCCGCGACGGACTGGAGGGAAAATGTATCCTCTATTACTCTCATAAAGACGTGCAGAAACTGGAACACCTGATGCGCGACAAACCGCTCAGCGAACGGGAAATGGGCGCACAGCTTATAGCCGAAACCCTTGCCTATGTGGAAAGCGGAGTATGCCGCAGAAAACAATTGATGCACTATTTCGGTGAAGTATATCCCGAAGACAATTGCGGAAATTGTGATAACTGCCTCAACCCTAAAGAACGACTGGAAGTAAAAGACAGCTCGAAGATTGTACTCGATACCATCAATGCACTGGATGAACGATTCAATATAGAATACGTGGTGAACGTGATCCTCGGCAAGGCTACACCCCAGATCAAAACCTTTAAGCACGACAAGCTGAAATGCTTTGGCAGCGGCTTAATCATGGAAATGGAAAATAATTTTTGGTACTCCCTCATTCGCCAGATGATGTTTGAAGGGCTTGTACGAAAAGATATTGAGGAATACGGCTTGCTGAAGATTACCGACAAAGGGCATAAATTCCTGAAAAAACCATTCTCCATCATGGTGGTGCTCAATCATAATTTTGAAGATGCAGACGGCGATGATGAAGAAATAGCAACCGGTGGCGCAGGTGCGGCAGTAGTAGATCCCGCGCTCTATGATATGCTTAAAGACCTCCGCAGAAAAGTAGCCCAAGAAAAAAACCTTCCTCCTTTTGTAATCTTCCTGGAAAATTCACTGGAAGACATGGCGATGAACTACCCCACCACTATGGAAGAGCTGGAACGGATACAAGGCGTCAGTAAAGGAAAAGCATTGCGCTACGGTAAAAAATTCATAGAACTTATAGCCAAGTATGTAGCGGAAAATGACATTACCAAGCCGGATGATTTTGTGGTGAAAAGCATAGTGAACAAAAGCGGCATGAAGGTCTTTATCATCCAAAATATAGATAAGAAAATACCGCTGGAAACCATTGCCAAAAACAAAAGTATCAGCATTCCCGAACTGCTTACCGAAATGGAAACCATCGTAGCCAGCGGCACCAAGCTCAATCTGGATTATTGTCTGGAGCTGGATGAATACGAACAGGAAGATATTTTCGACTATTTCCGCAACAATCATGACGACAACCTGCATCAGGCTTATGAAGAATTTAAAGACCGCGATGTGAGCGAGCAGCATTTGCAAATGATGCGGATTAAGTTTCTGAGCGAGTATGGGAATTAGGAATATCCGTTACTGATTTGCGATGAAAGCTATAATAGTGCTGAAAGGGCTATAAAACCTGCTTTTACAGCCCAACTATTCTTTTTGTACAAGGCAGCGATTAAACAAGAAAAACGCTAAAACAAGGTAGGTCGTGCCCGCACGTTATCTCGGTTTTTCTTTTTATATCCTGTCTCAGGCGCAACTGCCTGCCTGATTTTATATAGCAATACCGGAGTGCGCACCGCATAGGCAATTACCCTTCCGCACTTTCCCACGCTTTCTTATTTTTACAGCCAAACCCAATATCGCCATCGCACATTCGGCTTCCATACTCGAAACGCCTATAGAATTTCTGAAAGGCGTGGGTCCGCAACGCGGCGAATTGCTGTTTAAAGAGCTGAACATAGGCACCTGCGAAGAACTGCTCTATCATTTTCCATATCGCTACCTCGACCGCAGCGCCATCCACAAAATCAAAGACATCAATATCGCTACGGAATGGGTGCAGCTTGCCGGAAGAGTGCTCAACATTTCGGAAGAAGGCGATGGCAGAAAAAAACGCCTCGTAGCCACTCTCTATGATGACACGGGAAATATTGAAATGGTCTGGTTTCAGGGCATTAAATGGGTGCGGCAATCGCTGGAAGAACAAGAGCAATTTCTCGTCTTCGGAAAGGTTAGTCAGTTCAATGGCTTGTACACTATCGCCCACCCCGATATAGAACCTTTGAAATCGGTAGGGCAAATTCCGCAGATGCAGCCTGTCTATTCCACCACCGAGCGGTTGCGGGCTATGGGCATTACCAACCGCAGTTTCGCCAAGCTCACACAAGCAGTATTCGATAGGCTGAAACCCCATGAGGTAATAGATTTTTTACCTCCTGCATTCTTAACGCATTATAAGCTCCTACATCTTTACCAAGCGCTGCGCGGCATTCATTATCCCAAAAATGCAGCGCAAGAGCAAGCTGCCCGGCACCGGTTGAAATGGGAAGAATTATTTCTCTCACAAATGCGCATCGCCCGTTTGCGGCAGCAACATAGTATCCAGCCGGGCTATGTTTTTGAAAAAGTAGGCAATCATTTCAATGATTTTTTCACACATCATCTTCCTTTTGAACTGACCCATGCGCAAAAGCGGGTGCTGAAAGAAATACGCATAGATACGGCGAGCGGCAGGCAGATGAACCGTTTGTTGCAGGGCGATGTAGGCAGCGGAAAAACCATTGTTGCCCTGATGACCATGCTGCTTGCCTTAGACAACGGATTTCAGGCTTGCCTGATGGCACCCACGGAAATCCTTGCGCAGCAACATTTTCAGAGCATTCATGAATTACTGGAAGCGATGCACATCCCTGTGGCATTGCTCACCGGAAGCACCAAAGGAAAGGAACGGAAAGATATTCTTAAAGGATTGGCAGACGGGAATATTCATATCGTTATAGGCACTCATGCACTGATAGAAAATGCCGTACAATTCCAAAACCTCGGCATGGCAGTGATAGACGAGCAGCACCGTTTCGGGGTGAATCAACGTGCGCGCCTATGGCAGAAAAATGAAAAAGCCCCGCATGTACTGGTGATGACGGCAACGCCGATACCGCGTACGCTCGCCATGACCTTGTATGGAGATTTGGATGTTTCCGTAATTGACGAACTGCCGCCCGGAAGAAAAGAAATCGTAACCGGTCATCGCAATGAAATGCAGCGGGCCAATGTGATGGGTTTTATCCGCAGCGAAATAGACAAAGGACGGCAGGCTTATATCGTGTATCCGCTAATCGAAGAAAGTGAAAAGCTGGATTATGAAAGCCTGATGGCGGGCTATGAACAGGTGAAAATCTTTTTTCCCGAACATAAATACCGCATCGCTATGGTGCATGGCAGGCAGGACGCGGCAGAGCGCGAACGCAATATGCAGCGTTTTATAAAAGGAGATGCGCACATCCTTGTAGCCACTACGGTGATAGAAGTGGGGGTGAATGTACCGAACGCCTCGGTAATGCTCATCGAAAGCGCAGAGCGATTTGGCTTATCGCAATTGCATCAGTTGCGCGGGCGTGTAGGGCGCGGAGCGGAACAATCGTATTGCATCCTGCTCACGGGCAGCAAACTCTCCGAAGACAGTAAAAAACGAATGAGCATCATGACGGCTACCGGCAATGGTTTTGAGATAGCCGAGCAAGACTTAGCCCTACGCGGCCCCGGCGACTTGTACGGCACACGCCAAAGCGGTGTGCTGAAACTGAAGATAGCCGACATTGTAGAAGACGCGCACCTTGTGGAAGAAACCCGCGATGCCGCCAAAAAACTTCTCGAATATGACCCGCAGCTCAGCCGTATCGAGCATCATCCGCTACGCTACAAATTGCTGAGTGAAAGCGGTGGAAAAAACATGAGTAAAATCAGTTGAGCTGCCTATAATCCTCTTTGCCTTCAATCCCTATATACGCCGCTAATCATGGAGTCAACTACGCAATCACCCACCTGCGCTTATCGTTAATACCTCGCATTTTGGATAGTTATAGCCTTGCGCATTTGGATGGTAGAGAAAAGGCTGTAAGGCAAAGGGTTGATTAGCTTAGGAATGTGTGATTGGTTTTTTTAGGGGGTTGCGTATATTTACGTGTTATACGAAATATAAAATCTCAAAATCCCTTTTGCACCTAATCATACTGTATATTAAGTAGTTACGAATTTTACTAATGCAGATTGAAGCAGGAAAAAGCAAGGAAATACTTGTTTTGTTGTACTAAAAGTTGTACCTTTGTATCAGATTGCACCGCTTTGAAATAGCTTATTTATAAAGGGTTTCATCGGTTTGCAGTCGTTTACAAAGATAGTGTTTAATTCAATTTAGTACAACATTATGGCTTCAATTAAATTAGTAATGCGTACACAGCAGACAGACGCAACAGGAAAAGCCCCTATTTACATCAGGTTAATCAAAGACCGCAAAGCCAAATTTGTGGCAACAAGCGTTAAGGCAAAACCCACCGAATGGGACGAGGGAAAACAGAAACTCAAAAAGAACTATACCAACAGTGCCAGAATGAACGCCTTTTTATCTCAAAAGGTAGCCGATGCCGAAGCACAGGTAGCCGACCACGAACGTACTAAAAAATCAGTATCAGCAAGAAAATTAAAAGAAGCTATCAAAGGAAAAGCAGACCCGAATTTCTTTGAGTATTGCGATAAGCGTTTAGAAGTTCTGAAAGGTATTGTTTCTTACCGCACTACGGTTATTTACGAGGGTTACATAAAGAAATTTGAACGCTTTTTAGGTTATAGGGATTTTTATTTCTCGGATATTAACGTAGGTATATTGAACGATTACGCCAACTACTGCAAAAAGAAATTAAGCAATGGTAATACAACCGTCTTTACTTCATTACGGATATTGAGTTTCTTTTACAACGATGCAATGGAAGAAGAACTAATACCGTTAGTACCGTCCCCATTCTATAAAATTGACATTCCAAAAAGCAAAGTAGAACGCCTGTATCTGAATAAAAAGCAGATTGAAGAATTAGAAAATTTAGACTTGAGCCAACGACCAAAAGCACAGGTTCACAGAGATATGTTTTTATTCAGTGCGTTTGGTGGTGGTTTGCGTATCAGTGATGTAATGCTATTGCAATGGAAATGCTATAATAAAGAAACGCAGAAGATTACAAAAGTCATTCAGAAAACAGGGAAACAACACAGCTTTAAATTAGGGGCTAAATCCATTGCCATACTCAACAAATACAAACCTAAAAATCCCGACCCCGAAGCCTTTATATTTCCTGTATTGGATAATCCCGAAAGGATTTTTAATGATGATAAATACAAAACTGAAAGGATAGCAAACAAGGTTCATTTAGGCGATATTCATTTGCGTAAAATGGGTAAAGAATTGAATTTGCCGTTTAACCTGCATTTCCATTTAAGCCGTCATACCTTTGCTACAAATGCTTTAAACAACGGTATGCGTATCGAACACGTCAGCAAATTACTTGACCACGCTACCATACAGCAGACACAAGTATATGCAAAAATCGTTTCAGAAGAATTGGACAACGCAGTAGATAAGTACATCAATTAAAGGTTTTCCTTTCAATCGGTTAAACTTTTTTTTGCTCTTTTATTTAATCAAATGATTAAAATGTTTGGATAAATAAAAAATTTATTTCTACATTTGTCCCCGAAACGAATTTTAATGCAAAATGGCGAAAAGTAAAGAAGTAAAAACATTAGACACCACAACGGAAGAAAAGATAAAAGCTGCGGCTCGTGTGGTATTTCATAAAAAAGGGTATGCTGCCACACGTACAAGGGACATTGCCGAAGAGGCGGGTATTAACCTTGCTTTGCTCAATTACTATTTCCGCAGTAAGGAAAAGCTATTTGACATTATAATGTTTGAAACCATCTTCGGTTTTATGCAGAATATGGCAATGGTAATGAATGATGAGAAAAGTTCTTTAGAAAAGAAAGTAGAGAGGATTGCTTTCAATTACATAGACTTTATTACCAAAGAGCCGAATATCCCGATTTTTATGTTGAGCGAGTTGCGTAACAATGCAGGTAGATTATTAGAGAAACTGCCTATCAAACAATTAGTAATGAACTCTGCATTTTTTAAACAACATCAGGAGGCCGTTGCAAAAGGAAAAATTGCAGAACCAAATCCTTTACATTTTTTAATGAACTTATTGAGTTTGGTTGTTTTTCCATTCATTGCAGAGCCATTGCTGAAAGGAATTGGCGGATTGAATAATACGCAGTTTAACAAGCTGATGCAGGAGCGTAAAAAACTCATACCTGTTTGGATAAAAGCAATGATGAAAGCGAAATAATTTTTTTTGTAATAAAGTTAATCAAATGATTGAAACCAAAAATTAAATAAAATGATTAAATTAGTAAATAAACAAAAATCAAAATGGCTCATTGGCTTATTGCTTATATGCAGCCATTGGGCAATGGCACAGCAAAGCAATTCATTGACCCTTGACAACTGCCTTGAAATGGCAAAACAGAATTATCCTTTGATAAAGCAATATACCTTGATAGAAAAGACAAAGGAGTATTCTATTGCCAACGCCCAAAAAGGGTATTTACCTCAATTCAACATTGCAGGGCAGGCTACTTATCAATCGGACGTAACACAAGTTCCAATCTCATTGCCCAATATGGATATTCCTACAATCGGCAGAGACCAATACAGGTTATATAGCGAAGTATCACAGTCCATTACAGACCTCTTTACCGTAAAAGACCAAAAGGAATACATCAATACCAATTCGGAAATCGAAACGCAGAAAACGGAAGTAGAGCTATACAAGCTAAAGGAACGTATTAACAACCTCTATTTCGGAATACTCTTGATTGATGCACAAATTCAGCAAACCGAACTACTTAAAAAAGATATTCAAAGCGGTATCGAGAAAACCAATGTAGCCATTGCCAACGGAGTAGCTTTAAAAAGCACAGCCGATAATCTGAAAGCCGAATTGCTGAAAGCAAACCAACGCACCATTGAACTGAAAGCCACACAAAAAGGCTATGCAGATATGTTGGCTTTGTTTATCGGCAAGCCGATTGATGAAAACACCAATCTTGAAAAACCACATCGGCAAATGTTTACAACCACCATTAACCGACCAGAGCTAAGGTTGTTTGACTTACAGAAAAAATCCTTTGACGTACAGGAAAAGCTGATTACCGCTAAAAATATGCCTCGTGTCAGTGTGTTTTTTCAAGGCGGTTTGGGCAGACCTGCATTGAATATGCTGAACCCCGACTTTGCAGGGTATTATATAGGTGGCTTACGTTTGAATTGGAATTTGACAGGCTTTTATACTTACAATAAAGAAAAGAAAATGCTTGCACTCAATCAAAGTGCCATAGACATACAAAGAGAAACTTTTTTGTTCAATACCAACCTCACACTAAAACAGCAAAATGCTGATATAACCAAAATGCAGGAATTGATTGAAACCGATAGAAGCATTGTAGCACTTCGTGAAAATGTAAAGAATACAACACAAAATCAGCTTACTTATGGTACGGCAACAACAAACGATTATCTCATTGCCGTAAATGCGGAAGACCAGGCAAAGCAAAGTTTGATTTTACACGAAATACAGCTTTTAATGACAGAGTACAACGCTCAAACAACAGCAGGAAATCAGTAACAATAAAAAAGTAGAACAATGTATAAAATAAAAACAATCACATTAGTGGCAGGCATCGCAACAATGCTTACAGCTTGCAACGACAACAAAGTTTCATTTGATGCTTCGGGAAGTTTTGAAGCAGAAGAAACCATTATTTCATCGGAAGCCACAGGCACAATTAAAAGGCTTGAAATTGACGAGGGGCAAACATTGGAAGCAGGTCAGAACATTGGCTACATTGACAGCTTGCAGTTGCATTTGAAGAAAAAACAGTTAGAAGCACAGGTCATTGCCATTTTAGGAAAAAAACCTAACATCTCGGTTCAGCTATCTGCATTACAAGTACAACTTAAAACTGCCGAAAAGGAACGGACAAGAGTAGCCAATTTGGTAAAAGGCGATGCAGCTACACCCAAGCAATTAGACGACATCAACGCACAAATTGAGGTGCTGAAAAAACAGATAGAAGCACAGAAATCAACATTAAGCATTTCAAGCGAGGGCATAGGAAAAGACGTTGTGCCCTTGCAGGTGCAGATTGAGCAACTGAATGGCCAGCTTGCAAAATGCAATATCATTAACCCAACCAATGGAACGGTGCTTGCCAAATATGCCGAAGCCAACGAAATGACAGCAACAGGTAAACCGCTATACAAAATTGCCGATTTATCAAACATCATTTTGAGAGCTTACATCACAGGCGACCAACTACCGCAGGTAAAGCTGAACCAAAAAGTAAAAGTGCTTACCGATGACGGCAAAGGCGGTTACAAAGAAACAACAGGTACAATAGTTTGGATAAACAGCAAGGCAGAGTTTACGCCAAAAACCATTCAGACCAAAGACGAGCGGGCAAATATGGTATATGCAATCAAAGTGAAAGTAAAGAATGACGGTGCTTACAAAGTAGGTATGTATGGCGAAATAAAATTCCAATAACAATGGCAGACGTTGTATTAAATAACATTGTAAAGACCTACAATAAAGGCGAAGTAAAGGCGGTAAACGATGTTTCTTTTGAGGTAAACAAAGGCGAATTGTTTGGCTTGATTGGAGCAGACGGAGCAGGAAAAACAAGCATTTTCCGCATACTTACTACGCTGTTGCTTCCCGATAGCGGTACAGCTTCCGTAAATGGTTGTGATGTGGTAAAGGACTATAAAACCATTCGCAAAAATGTAGGCTATATGCCGGGCAAATTCTCACTGTACCAAGATTTATCCGTTGAAGAAAACCTAAACTTTTTTGCAACAGTATTCAATACAACCGTAGCAGAAAATTACGATTTGGTAAAAGATATTTATGTACAGTTAAAGCCATTTAAAACACGCAGGGCAGGAAAATTGTCAGGCGGTATGAAACAAAAATTAGCCTTGTGTTGTGCCTTAATTCATCGTCCTACGGTTTTATTCTTAGACGAACCCACCACAGGCGTAGATGTAGTTTCAAGAAAAGAATTTTGGGAAATGCTGAAAGGCTTAAAGCAACAGGGCATTACCATTTTGGTTTCCACGCCTTATATGGACGAAGCCACACTTTGCGAACGCATTGCCCTCATACAGAACGGCAGTATAATGTCCATTGACACACCCGATACTATCATAAAGCAATTTCCCGACAAGCTGTTTGCCGTAAAAGCAGGCAATATGGGTAAGCTGTTGAATGCTTTGCGAAGCAACACGCAGATAAAAAGCTGTTTTTCTTTTGGCGAATATCATCACATCACGTTTCAAAATGGTAATGTGAATTTGCAGAATGAATTGATACAAGCCTTACAAAAAGAAAATCATCAAAACGTTGAACTCAAACAAATCACACCGAGCATTGAAGATTGCTTTATAAATCTGATGAACTGATATGACAAACGAAGTAGTAATAAAAACAGACAAGCTAACCAAGCGTTTTGGCGATTTCATCGCTGCAAACGAAGTTACGTTTGAAGTATATGCGGGGGAAATATTTGGTTTCTTAGGTGCGAATGGTGCAGGTAAAACCACAGCAATGAAAATGCTTTGCGGACTTTCTACACCCTCATCGGGCAATGCTGCCATTGCAGGTTTTGACATTTACAAACAAACAGAAAGCATCAAAAAGCACATCGGTTATATGAGCCAAAAATTTTCATTGTACGAAGATTTAACGGTAATAGAAAACATACAATTCTTTGGCGGTATATATGGCTTATCCGATAAGCAGTTAAAAGAAAAAAGCAATGAACTGATTGAAACATTGGGATTGAAAAGCGAAGCAAAAAAATTAGTGGCTTCATTGCCGTTGGGTTGGAAACAGAAATTAGCGTTTTCGGTAGCCGTCATACACGAGCCTAAAATTGTGTTTTTGGACGAACCCACAGGGGGCGTTGACCCTGTTACAAGACGGCAGTTTTGGGATTTGATTTACCAAGCTGCGGGCAGGGGCATTACCATTTTCGTTACCACGCACTATATGGACGAAGCCGAATACTGTAATCGTATCTCTATGATGGTGGACGGAGTAATCAAAGCATTGGATACGCCTGCCAACTTAAAGCAACAATATTCAGCTAACTCAATGGACGAAGTATTTTATGAATTAGCAAGAGGAGCAAAACGAAAATCAGATTAAAGATGAAACAGTTTTTATCATTCGTAAGAAAAGAATTTTATCACGTATTCCGTGATAGCAAAACACTGTTAATGCTGTTCGGTTTGCCCATTGTGCAGATTGTTTTATTTGGTTTTGCCCTCACAAACGAAATCAAAAATTCCAAAATCGTTATTTGCGATTATGCTAAAGATGAAGCCACACAACAAATTATCAGCAAGATAGAAGCAAGCAGGAATTTTGAAATTCCGAAAACATTAATAAGCCACAAACAAATTGAAGAAGCATTTAAAGAGGGAAACATAAAATTGGCAATCATTTTCCCTGCCAATTTCAACAAAGACTTATTGCATCTGAACAAAGCACAGGTACAGATTATTGCCGATGCTTCCGACCCCAACACCGCCAACACATTAACCAATTACGCAACCAATATCATTATGGATTATCAGCAGGAGTTGATGAAAAACAATGCAATGCCATTCCGTATAGTTCCCGAATTGCGAATGTTGTACAATCCAGAATTGAAAGGAGCAACCAACTTTGTGCCGGGTGTAATGGCATTGGTGCTAATGCTGATTTGTGTTATGATGACCGCAGTTTCCGTTGTCAAGGAAAAAGAAACAGGCACAATGGAAGTCTTGTTGGTTTCACCTTTCAATCCTTTTTTGGTTATCATCTCCAAAGCCATACCCTATTTGGTGTTGTCGTTAATCAACCTTACCGTAATACTTATTTTGAGCGTTACACTTTTGGATATGCCTATAAATGGTAGTGTTCTGTTACTGTTCGGAGCAAGTACCTTACTGATTATTACAGCACTATCATTAGGCTTATTGATTTCAAACGTAACACAGTCGCAACAAACGGCAATGCTTATTTCGATGATGGGTATGATGTTGCCTACAATGCTGTTCACAGGCTTTATGTTTCCATTGGAAAATATGCCTTATCCGCTTCAGATAATTGCCAATGCAGTACCGTCAAAATGGTATTACATCATCGTAAAATCAATAATGATAAAGGGTTTGGGCTTTTCTGCCATTTGGAAAGAAACGCTTATCCTGTTTGGAATGACTTGCTTTTTGCTGATAGTGAGTATCAGAAAATTTAAAATAAGATTGATATGAGAACATTAAAGTTTTTGCTACAAAAGGAATTTAAGCAAATATTCCGAAACAAGTCGCTGTTACCGATGATTTTGGCAGCACCGATAATTCAGTTATTGATACTTCCTTTAGCAGCAGATTACGAAGTAAAGAACATCAACATTTCAATCGTTGACCACGACCATTCTACCTACTCACAAAAGTTGATTTCAAAAATTACCGCTTCGGGATATTTCCAATTGGCAGATTACGGAAATTCATTTCAAAGTGCATTTAGTCAAATTGAAAAAGATAAATCCGACTTGATTTTGGAAATACCGCAGGGGTTTGAAAAAAACTTAGTTCGTGAAAATGAGCAAAAATTATTTATTGCCGTTAATGCAATCAATGGCGTAAAAGCAGGTTTGGGCGGTGCTTATCTCACACAGATTATTTCGGCATACAATAATGATATTCGCTTGCAATGGGTGCAACCCGATAAGTTTAATACTGCACCTGTTATTACCGTTGCTTCATCAAATTGGTTCAATCCGTTTATGAACTATCGGTTTTTTATGGTTCCGGGCATTTTGGTTGTGTTGGTAACAATGGTAGGAGCTTATATGTGTGCATTGAACATTGTAAAAGAAAAAGAAGTCGGAACAATAGAACAAATCAACGTTACACCCATTAAAAAATATCAGTTCATTTTAGGCAAGCTCATTCCGTTTTGGGTAATTGGTATGTTTATATTTAGTGTAGGCTTGCTTATTGTAGCGAGGTTGGTTTACGGTATTGTTCCTGTCGGAAGTTTGCTTTTGTTGTATGGTTATTTGTCAATTTATCTCATTGCTTTATTGGGCTTGGGATTACTCATTTCCACATTTGCCGAAACACAGCAACAAGCAATGTCAGTAGCTTTTTTCTTCATTATGATTTTTATGCTGATGAGTGGCTTGTTCACCCCGCTTGACGGAATGCCGCAATGGGCTTACATCATAGCAAAGTGCAGCCCTGTAACATACTTTATTGAAGTGGTGCGAATGATTGTGTTGAAAGGAAGTGGCTTTGCCGACATCAAAAATCATTTCCTGATTATGATAGGCTTTGCCGTATTTCTGAATGGCTTTGCGATTATGAATTATAAGAAAACGAGTTAGGGATAAAGAAGCAGATTAGGTTACAAAAAAACAATTTGAACAATGAACGAATAAGACATATAGCTATGGAAAACCAATACCAAATAAAGCAAACTGTTCAATTTCCCGAACAAACGAGTATTCCAAAAGAACAATCCGAAAATGCTTTGTTTGATATTTTGGTAGAAAACATTACAGACAATACAACCTATTGCCAAGCACTGATAAATAAAGTCTTTCGACTACCTTATGCACAATTACCCGATTTCTTTTCACATCATTGCAACTTCGTTGCAGACCCTATAAAATGGCTCAATAAATTTGAAAAACTGATTGCTGAAAATGAAGAATTGTTTAGCAGTTCAACCAATCAGGGACGAATGATAAAATGTTATACAATCATTGAAAGCAAACGGAAAGAAATAGAATTAACAGGCTACAAACACACATTAGCCAAACTTCCGATGCAGTATGTAAATGCGGAATGTGAGAAACGATACTTTTCATTTAAAGAAACCAAAAACAGTGTGGACGAGTTACAGAATTATACCGATAAAATTATGTTCCTGACTAAAGAAAAATTTGATTACGAGCAGGCAAGCATAGACTTCATAAATCCCAAACTACCCGATTACTCTTTACAATGTCAAAAAGAAATAGACCAAATTCAACACCTGAACCGATTAACAAATGAATTTTCTATTGAACAAATGCAACAGAAAAATGCAGCAATGGCATTCAGCAGGTTAAAAATAAACTGCAACATCAATCAGTTGGTAGATATATTTTACCAATTACACAGGGAATTATTTACAGACGGCAAACCCATTATTGACGGAAATATAAATGATTTTGTAGCTGTTATTGTAAATTCATTCACAGATAAGGACGGCAGGGAATTAAGTCCCGAAACTGTCAAAACAATGCTTACAAAAACAATAATTCAAAGAGCTAAATCATAATCAATTGAGTATCTTCGACTAATATCAAAACGCTAATGACTACTCATAATTATTACTTTTTAGATAATCCAACACCAAGAGCCAACGCAAACAATCCTAAACCAAGTCCCACACCAACTTGATTACTGTAACTTTTTCGGTGTTGCACCGTGTTCGCATAATGCTCACAGTTAAAGTTGAGTAGGTTATATGGCTTGCCTATCAGTTGCATCGCAAACTGCACGGCAGTGTTTCGTTGCTGCCAATCTCCTTGAAATCGTTCAACTCTCGTCAGTTCGTACCCAGCCCTAAACAGGTACGCTTCACTTACCTGTTGTACGCCTTTTCCAATGGCGTTTTCAATGTAAATTCTATTGCCATAATTATCTTTTCCAAGATAAATAGCGTGGTGTTGCACCAAGTTTAAACCGCTTTTCGGTATTACCAACCTGTCAGCAGGTTGTAATGTGTCTAAGTAAAATTTCTCTTTCATAGGCTATCCTTTAATGTTTCGTGGGTCATTTCCAAAACTGTCTTTGTCCCTGATTTTTCCTTCTTTGTTGTGAATTACTAATTCCGATTGCTGATTTTTGGCAATCTCTCTTGCTACGTTAATAGCTTCCTTTTGTGTAGGTACAATTTTTGTGTTCCTTTCGTTACCTGCACCTTTTACCGCCCAACCTTTTTCGTGCGGTATTACGTGTTGATTTTTTTTCATTATTACTATATTTTAAAATTATGACTGCACCTATTTGCACCCGAATGCAAAGTTACAAAACTTATACCAAATAATAAATCTGTCAATCAATTATTGTAAACTGACAAATTTATGTCATATTATGTAATAATGGCAGAATTTCAATGTTTTGTCAGTATGAAAGAATGTCATAGTTACAAATTTGAGTAAAAAAATGGCATTGTTATTGCTTATTTGTAAACTAAAAGTATTACCTTTGTACCATAATTCAAACAAACAATGGAAATGAAAGCGGTATTTGCAGAAAGATTTAAGTCAGCCCGTTTGATGAAAGGATTTTCATTGCAAGATTTGGCTGACGCCTTAGATAATCAGTTATCTCGTCAGGCATTGCATCGTTACGAGAAAGGGGAAGTAATTCCCGATGCTGAAAAAATCAACTTATTAAGCAAAGCATTAAATGTAAGCCCGGATTACTTTTTTAGAACTACCAAAGTGGAATTAAGCGAAGTAGAATTTCGAAAGCTAAGTAAGATGCCACAGAGAGAGGCTTCAATAATCAAAGAAATTACTAAGGAAAAACTTTCACGATATTTAGAATTAGAAGAAATTTTGGGTTTATCAGTTGATTTTAAAAACCCTTTAAAAGGTATCGGAAAAGTTACTACTTACGAGCAGGTAAACGAAGCAGCAAAAAAAATAAGAGCAGTTTGGAATTTAGGGAATGGAGCAATTTTCAATGTTGTTGAACTCTTAGAGGACAATAATATTAAAGTTGTTGATTTGAGAGTTAATGATGATTTTGACGGTTTGCAAACCTTTGTAAATGGTAATATCCCTGTTGTGGCATATAATGCCAACAAGATAAACAAGCCTGACAGAATACGTTTTACTCTTTTACACGAGTTAGCACACTTGTTATTAGAATTTGGCGATGTAACCGAACGACAAAAAGAAACTTTGTGTCATCAGTTTGCAGGAGCAATGTTATTACCCGAAGAAACCATTAAAGCTGAATTGGGCGACCATAGAAATAAACTTTCATCGTTAGAGTTAGGCAATATCAAAAAACAATACGGTATCTCTATGCAGGCTATTGTAATGCGGGCAAAAGATTGTGGTATCATTAATGAGCATTACACCAAGCAATTTTTCTTTCTAATCAAACAAATGAATTGGAAAGTAGATGAACCAGTAGAATATCAAGGAGCGGAAGAAAGCAATCGTTTTGAACAGCTTTTATTTAGGGCTTTGATAGAAGACCAAATTTCAATGTCCAAAGCAGCTTCATTGTCTAATCAATCTTTGGCAGAATTTAAAAAGGAACATCAACCGATGTTTTAATTCCATAACCCCTTATGATAATTCTGTATTCAAGAGATGAAAATAATAATTGCTGTAACAGATGCCAATATTTTTATTGATTTGTACGATTTAGGATTGACAAATTCTTTTTTCAATCTTGAATTAGAAATACACACTACTTCCGCAGTTTTATACGAGTTATATTCCGACCAACAAGAAATACTTCAAGCCTATCAGTCCGTTGGTAGGCTTTCTGTTCATAATTTACAGGAACAGGATTTCATAGAAATTTATTCAGAAGAATACCCAAAATCCTTGTCAGAAACCGATAAATCCGTTTTACACATCGCCAACAAAATAAATGCTTGTGTATTGAGTAGCGATAAGGCATTACGGAATTGTGCCAAAAACAAAGACATTGAATATCACGGTATGATTTGGATTTTTGATAAACTCGTTGAAACATCTGTTTTAACCCCAAAAGAAGCAGCAAGTAAATTGAAACAACTTGTAGCTTCCAATTTCGTTTTTCAGAACAATCAGCCATTAGTTGCTGAAATAGAAAAGCGATTAAAAATTTGGAAGTAAACCCACCCAGCCACCGCACAAAAAAAATACAGCTTTAGCCAGACCCCAACCGCACAAGCCCTACGCTTCGTCTGTCTTCTATGGCATTGCCCCATTTTTAACCGTCATATTTTTTGCGGCTATGCTTCCCACGCATTTGGCACATTGCCTGTTTCGCTTCGCTGTACAGCCAAAGAGCCAAGCCGACACACAGCATAGCAACAAAAAAACGCTACACTCCAACCACCACCACCGTTTCGCTTATGCCAGTATAAAAAATGGGGGAAGCTATGTTTACATAATGTGGCATTATAGGTTCGCTTCGCACAGCCTTTTCCCTCGCTTATGCGAGCATCCAACCGCACAGGCTGTCCTATAATAAC
>JAEZZY010000001.1 GCA_023418315.1 Bacteroidota bacterium | reverse complement strand
CCACTATCCGTGCAGAAGGGGAAAAACTCAGTGGCGGCGGTACTTCAAGCGGGTTGATGAGTTTTCTGAAAATCGGCGATCGTTCCGCAGGTGCTATCAAAAGCGGCGGCACTACACGTCGTGCTGCTAAAATGGTTTGCCTGGATTTAGATCATCCTGAAGTAATTGATTTTATAGACTGGAAAGTGGAAGAAGAAAAAAAAGTAGCGGCGCTGATAGCTGCAGGCTATGCATCCGATTATGAAGGAGAAGCCTATCGCACCGTTTCCGGTCAAAATTCCAATAACTCGGTTCGTATCCCGAATGAATTTTTCCGCCGCCTTACCAATGGCGAAAACTGGGACATGACTGCTCGCAGTACCGGTGCAGTCATGAAATCCGTTCCGGCAAAAGAAATGTGGGAGAAAATTTCCTACGCAGCCTGGCGTTGTGCAGACCCCGGTACGCAATACGATACCACTATTAACGAATGGCATACCTGTCCCGAAGGCGGTCGCATCAATGCGTCCAACCCTTGTTCGGAATATATGTTCCTTGACAACACCGCTTGTAATCTTGCCTCATTAAACCTTCGCCGTTTCTTCAATGAAAGCGATAATACCTTCGATGTAAAAGGCTTTGAATACATGACACGCCTATGGACGGTAGTGTTGGAAGTTTCCGTATTGATGGCGCAGTTCCCTTCACCTGAAGTAGCACAACTGAGCTATGATTATCGCACACTTGGCTTAGGCTATGCCAACCTCGGTTCTATGCTGATGGTGAGTGGCATTCCTTACGACAGCGAAGAAGCCCGTGCTATTGCAGGCGCTATCACTGCTATTATGAATGGCGTGGCGTATAAGACATCTGCGGAAATGGCTCAAGCGTTGGGTGCGTTCCCACGATATGAAGAAAACAAACACCACATGCTCCGCGTAATGCGCAATCACCGCGCGGCAGCTTATGACGCAAGCGATGCCTATGAAGGTCTGGAAATAAAACCTATGGGCATCAATGCAAAATATTGCCCTGATTATTTGCTGAAAGCCGCTACCAAAGCATGGGATGATGCCGTGCAACTGGGTGAGCAATACGGCTATCGCAATGCGCAGGCTACTGTGATTGCACCTACCGGTACAATCGGGTTGGTAATGGATTGCGATACTACAGGCATCGAACCGGATTTTGCCTTAGTAAAATTCAAAAAACTCTCCGGCGGCGGTTATTTCAAAATCATCAACCAATCTATCCCTGCCGCCCTGAAAAACCTCGGTTATACACCGCAGCAGATAGATGCCATCGTAAAACATGCGAAAGGACACGGAACATTTGCCGGTGCGCCGTTCATCAACCACCAAAGCCTTAGCGAAAAAGGTTTGATAGCGGAAGAGCTGAAAAAATTAGATGCTGCTGTAGAAAGCGCGTTTGAAATAGGATTCGTATTCAATGCTTATACACTTGGCGAAGAATGTATGCAACGCCTCGGCTTCAAACCTGAAGAATATTTCGCACCTGATTTCAATTTGTTAGAAGCGCTTGGCTTCAGCGATGATGAAATAGAAGCAGCCAACGATTATGTATGTGGAACGATGACCGTAGAAGGCGCTCCTTATCTGAAAGAAGAACACCTCGCCGTTTTCGATTGTGCAAATAAATGCGGTAAAAAAGGAGAACGCTATATCCACGCACATGGTCATATCCGTATGATGGGCGCTACGCAACCGTTTATCAGCGGGGCTATTTCTAAAACCATTAATCTGCCAAATGAAGCTACCGTAGATGAAATAAAAGACTGCTACATGCTGAGCTGGCAGCTGGGCATCAAAGCTTGTGCATTGTATCGCGATGGTTCTAAACTGAGTCAGCCGCTGAGCAACAAAAGCGATAAGAAGAAAAAACAACCGGCAGCGGGCAGTGAGCAATTGACAGAAGAAAAAAATGAAGAAGCTTCGCAAATTGTGGATCTGGGTCAATTGACTATTGATGAATTATTGGAAGAAGTGAACAAGCGTGTGCAGGCAAGCCCGGATACACAACTGAAACGCCAGCTAAGCCGCATTGTAGAACGCAAACAACTTCCTGCAAAACGCCGTGGATATACCATCAAAGCCAAAGTAGGCGGGCAACCTATGTTTGTACGCACCGGCGAATACAGCGATGGTACATTAGGTGAAATATTCCTGGATATGGCGAAGGAAGGCGCTACCATGCGCAGCCTTATGAACAGCTTTGCGATAGCGGTTTCCGTAGGGTTGCAATATGGTGTGCCGTTAGAAGAATTTGTAGATAAATTTACCTTCACCCGCTTTGAACCTGCCGGCGTGGTGGAACATCCGAATATCAAATCCGCTACGTCAGTACTTGACTTTATCTTCCGCTTGCTTGCCTATGAATACTTAGACCGTAGCGATTTAGTACATGTACCCGATGCAGAAAAAATACACAGCGTGGAAGAAACACCAGCGCAACAAGAACTTTCGCAAGTGCGCGTAACAGCGCCTTTACAAAAAAGCAAACCTGAAAGCATAGCGCCCAAACCCGTGCCAGTAGCCGCTTCTCAAAACAGCGCCGATCTTAAAAAAATGATGGGTACCAGCGCGGATGCACCGGTATGTCGTCAGTGTGGGAATATCACCTTGAGAAACGGCACCTGCTATATGTGCCCTAATTGCGGAACGACTACGGGATGTAGTTAGTTGATTGGTTGAATAAGTTGATTAGTTGAAAAACTACCGTCATTTCGAACGAAGTGAGAACTTTTCTCAGCGGAGCTAAATCTCCTGAATGACTTCAAATAATATTTTTCACAACTCAATCCCGCTTCGGCTTTTCGAAGCGGGATTTTTATTTCTTATTTCTTATCTCTTATCATCCTTATCCTTTCCGTCAAAAGCCTCTTTGGTTTTTTCTCCGGCTTTTTCAGCAGCATCGCCTACGGCTTTACCGGCATCTTTCACCCCTTCGGCGGTAGCTTGCGCCGCATTGCTTACCCCTTCTTTGGTTTTATCCCAAGCGTTTTCAATAGCGTTTCCGGCTTTGTCGAAAAAACGACCGGTTTTACTTACCGTTTCGCCTTCTGCGATAAGAATGATTTCACCATCGGTATTTTTTACTTCTCCGTTTTCACTCACCACTACACCATTGTCGAGCGCTATCACTCCGGTAGCTTCTTCCCAGCCGCCATTCCTATACACCCATATTTTGTTGTTTTCCTTTTTTACATCGCCCTCTGCCGCTGTGTAGGTAGTGGTAGTGGTTTCCGTTACGGTGGTTTCGCCATTGATGCTCATGGAGGTATCCGTGGTGGTCTCTGTAGTTTCTGTGGTGTCGTTACACGCGGTAAACGTAGCCCCAATCAGAGCTAAAAGAATTAATTTTTTCATAATTGCATTTGTTTGGGAAAAAACTATCTAAAAGTTATGCCATGGGCAGATAGCTGCTTTGTATTCCTGCCAATGGATATAGAAAGGCTTACATGATTTCCTGAATTTTTTTCTTGTTGCCTACAATCCATACGATGTCTCCTATTTGGAAAACGACGGAAGAGTCCGGGTTAAGAATGCGTTCGTTCCCCCGTTCTATACCGATAATCAATCCGTCTGTATGTTCGCGGATGCCGGATTGTTTTAGGGTAAGTCCGTTGAACGTGTGCGTTTCATTGATTGTAAATTTCCGCAACTCTATATTATGAAGATTATCGGGCGTATTTCCTATGTTTTCTACGGTGTGAAAAGCGGGTTTGAAGAGCTGCATCTGATCGTCTGTTGCGATGATACCTACATGGTCATGAGGAAAGATTCTATTATCCCGGTTCGGTGCATGGATAAGCTTGTCGCCGCGTCTTATATAGGCAATGTTCACCCCGTATTGTTCTCTCCATGCGAGTTCCTGTAAGGTTTTTCCTATATAATCTGCGTGGGGATCTACTACCATATCTACAATATGTGCCGACCAGAAACTGAGGTCGTTTTGCAGCGCCATATTTCTTTGAAAAGCATCCGGGGAGAGGCGTTCCTGTCCGGCGGCCGCCATTTCTCTGGCATTCAGGTTACTCAGGAAATTACCTTCTATGCGTTGATAAAAAACCTGTATTCTGCGGAAGAAAATAAAATACGTGAGGGCGATCAACGGGAGCGTAATCAGCAATGTTGTTTTTGCGGGAAACAACTTACTCACCCATCCCCACACGATAAGGGTAATGACAAAAATACGCGCGGCTTCCAGCATGAGCAGCGGACCGCGATTATAGCGGCTGTTAAGCCATAGTTGTTTATAGGCTTTTTTGTTGGGTTTCTTGACGGCAAATGCGATAATAAACGGCGCTGCCAAGCCTAAAGAAATGACTAAATAGATAATGATCGCAGCTAAGTAATTGCTCACATAGCTAAGCACAATCGGGTAGATAAAATTGGTAGCAAGAGTAAGAATGGCAATGACCAATATACCGTTAGTGATTACAATATTGGCATACGATTTCAGTGTGAGTTTCCAGGCGCTTTCCGATTGGATATGTTGGGTGCTGCTCGCATAACGGTTTAGGTATCCCGTCCATTTGGCAGGCAATATTTTTGTGATGGAATTATATACTTTGTCGGATGCGTTAATCATATAGGGCGTGGTAAACGTGGTAATAGCAGAAGCGCCCACCGCTACAGGAAACAAGAAATTGCTGATAACGCCCAGGCTCAGTCCTAAGGTGGCTACGATAAAGGCAAATTCACCAATCTGCGCCATACTCATACCTACCTGCACCGATTGCTTCAGCGGTTGTCCGGAAAGCAAAGCGCCTATGGTCGTACTGAATAATTTTCCGAAGATGGTGAGCAAGGTTACAATCAGTACCTGCCATTTATATTCGGCAATCAGCTTAGGGTCTATAAGCATCCCTACGGATACGAAGAATACCGCGCCAAACAGGTCTTTTACCGGTTTAATAATATGTTCTATTTTCTCGGCATAAATGGTTTCGGCAATGATGGAGCCCATGATAAACGCGCCCAATTCTGCCGAAAAGCCTACACGTGTAGCGAGAATAACCATAGCCAGGCACAAGCCGATAGCCAATACCAGCAAGGTTTCTTCATCCAGTAATTTTTTTGCCCGTTTGAGTAAGGTAGGGAGTAAAAAGATGCCGGTTAAAAACCAAAGTGCTAAAAAGAACAACAATTTCAGCACGGTCATCAGTAGTTCATATTTTTCAAATTGCTGCCCCGCGGCTATGGTGGAAAGCAAAACCATCAATAAAATCACCACAATGTCTTCCACTACCAGCACGCCAAATACGATCTTGGCAAACTGTTTGGTTTTTACACCCAGTTCATCAAATGCCCGGATGATGATGGTAGTAGAGGAACTGGCAAGCATCCCTCCCAGAAACAAGCTGTCCATAGTGGACCATCCCATCCATTTGCCCACACCATAGCCACTGATGGTAATGAAGAGAATCTCTACAAAAGCCGTAATGGATGCCGCGCCTCCTACGCGCATCAGCTTTTTAAAACTAAATTCCAAACCGAGGCTGAACAGCAAAAAGATAACGCCTATCTCCGCGAGTGTTTCCACATTTTCGGTATCGGCTACGGTAGGTGTGAGGGAAAGATGAGGACCTACAAGAAAACCCGCAATGATATAGCCCAGTACCAACGGTTGTTTAATCCATTTAAAGATGAGCGTAGTAATCCCCCCCGTCATGAGGATGAGCGCCAAATCTTCTATAAGCTTAGGTAAATGTCCCATAAATGATTCCGTTGTAGAAATGATTTTCGTTCTTAATTCGCTTCGTTATTGGGTAATAGGATAAGCGGCACGCGCGCCATATAGATCATTTCCGTAGTGAGAAAAGGACGGAACAAATCCATCAGCGACCGCGATCCTTTTTGAATGGCTAAGACGCCTTTGTTTTTTAACATATATTCTTTGATGGCTTCCGTAGGTTCTTCCGAAAGTAATATTTCATAAGAGGTACTTATATAGGGTTCATATTGCTCTTGCAAGGCATGTAAATTTTTTTCCGCCTCGGCTGCTTCCGTTTCGTCTTTCACGATAGAGAAAAAATGGAAATTGCGAATTGCATCTTGTTTGATCCGGATAATCTGCTCTAACGCAGGCTTGTTAAGCGGAAAACGGTCATTTACACCAATGTAGATATCGCTCATGTTTATCGTGTCTTCCTGGGTAGGAAAAGCAAGAATGATGGAGTTCAATTGTTTGGATAATTCTGCTGCCGTGCTTCCGAACAGCAACTGGTCAAACAAAGTTTTATCATTTAAACCCACCAGTACAAAATCAAGAGTATCCGGCATTTGCAGTTTTTCTATGATGGAAATAAGCCCGGAGGTATGGACAGCATATTGAAGCAGGGTATCATCACCCACCGTAGTTTGTGCAAAATGACGTAAGGCCTTCAGCGCTTGCTGCCGGCTGGCATCTTTCAGCTCGGCAATCACATCCGTATCGCCCATCGCCGGTGTAGGATGGGAGACATGATTGACCAGCAATAAATGAATATCGGTTTGTTTTACCCAATCATAGGCAAAATGTAAAAGACGTTTGGAATGGTCTGAAAAATCAATAAGGACGATAAAACGTTTTTTCATATTCCGGTTGTTGTTTAATAAATAATAACATCATTGTGCGGGAACGCGGTGGGTAAGCCGGCACCCAATGATAAAGGGGGATGTTACGGATAAAAATTAAGAGAATCCTTAACCGTCGGGAAGATAAACATTTTTGGCGAATGAAAGAACAGGAAATTGAGGAAAATCTAAAACAAATTCCAATAGGGAAACGGTGGGAATAGGCTCATGCGGCGCACATCGCCTAACGAATTATAAAAAGGAAATACCTATAGATGCAGAAGATGACGAAGATAGTCTGTAAACTTGCAGCAAATTATGATAAAACGAAAGCCATCCCTGCCGTTGATTATAGGTCGAAAGCCTTTATTGGAGGCGCTGAAGCAAGGTACAGTGCTTGAGAAAATATTTTTCCTCCGTAGTGCCACCGGTGAAGAAATCAATCATATTAAAAAACTGGCGAAGGAGCGGAATATTCCTATGAGTGCCGTACCGGTAGAGAAGCTGAATCATCTTACCAAAGCGCAACATCAGGGTGTGGTAGCATGGACTAGCTTGCTTGAGTATATAGAATTACAAGATGCTGTTTCCCATGTGGTGGAACAAGGCGAAACGCCGCTTTTCGTATTGCTGGATGGTGTTACCGATGTGCGCAATGTAGGCGCTATTGCCCGCACGGCTTTATGTTGCGGAGCGCAAGGATTGATTTTGCCTACCTCTTCCTCCGCCTCACTTACGGAAGAAGCTGTAAAAACATCCGCAGGTGCGCTAAGGCAGATTTTGCTTTGCCGCACACCTTCGGCTTCACAGGCTATAGATGTGCTGCGGTTGAATGGCATTCAAGTATTAGCTACGCAAATGAAAGGTAGCCAGGCGGTGTATGAGGCAAAACTTACAGTGCCTACCTGCATCGTGATGGGCGCAGAAGATACAGGCATAGGCAATGAAGTGAAAAAACATGCGGACGGATTTATCCATATCCCTATGGCTAAAAAATTTGATTCGCTGAATGTGTCTGTGGCTGCGGGAATGATTTTATACGAAGCGTTGCGGCAGCGAATAAAGCAGCAATAAAACCCGTGGTTGGATTACCGCACGTAACCATCGCACATTACTCCCTATTCCGTTGGTCGCTTTCCACCACACCGTCCCTTATACGCACTACGCGTTTGGTAAATTGAGCGATGTCTTCTTCATGCGTTACTAATACTACGGTATTTCCCTGTTCTTGTATTTTGCCGAAAAGTTCCATGATTTCGATGGAGGTCTTTGTATCGAGGTTGCCGGTAGGTTCATCGGCAAGCAAGAGCGACGGATTGTTGATAAGTGCGCGGGCAATGGCTACCCGCTGACTTTGTCCGCCTGAAAGTTCGTTGGGTTTGTGGTGGCTGCGTTCTGCCAAGCCCACTTTTTCCAGCATGGTTTTGGCACGTTCTTCCCGTTCGGTTTTGTTTACACCGGCATAGATAAGCGGCAATGCTACGTTTTCCCATGCAGTGAGGCGTGGCAATAGATTGAATTGCTGAAAGACAAACCCGATTTCCGTATTACGCACATCCGCCAGCTCATCATCCTCCATTTTACTGACATCTTTATGGTTGAGTATATATTGCCCGCTCGTAGGCGTATCCAGACAACCTAAGATATTCATCAGTGTAGATTTTCCCGAACCGCTTGGTCCCATAAGCGCTACATATTCATTGCGGAAAATTTTTAGCTCAATGCCTTTTAAAACAGGTAATTCCTGCCTGCCGAGAAAATAACTTTTGCGAATATTGCTCAGTGAAATAACTTCCTGCATCCTGCTTTAATGAAGAAATCAAAAATACAGATAATTTTATCCCGCCAATGCTTACATTTCCCAATTGCAAAATAAATATAGGACTCTCCATCACCCGAAAGCGCCCCGACGGCTACCACGATCTCGAAACCGTTTTTTATCCGGTGAAGGAGCTAAAAGATGCCTTGGAAGTGGTGGCGCAAAACAATCCTATACAAAAAGAAGCAGCATCTCTTTCCCTAAGCGGAATGGCAGTTGCCGGCAATACCAAAGACAATCTGGTTTGGAAAGCCTATAGCAGGATGAAGGAGGTGTATAGGGAAAAAATCCCTGCGCTGGATATTTTTTTGCATAAAGCCATTCCTATGGGAGCAGGCTTGGGCGGCGGTTCGGCGGATGGTGCATTTATGCTGCGGTTGCTGAATGATTTTTGCGAACTGAATCTGTCTGACGAAACACTTGCCGGCATGGCGTTGAAGCTGGGAAGCGATTGTCCTTTTTTTATCTACAACACACCGCAGTTTGCTACCGGACGCGGAGAAAAAATGCAATCCCTGTCGTTGGATCTTTCGGGTTATGAAATCAGGATAGAAGCGCCGGGCATTCATGTTTCTACGCGGGATGCCTTTGCGAAGATTACGCCCCGCCCTGCCGCTTTTGATCTCCGAAATTTATCGGTAGCGGATATTCATAATTGGAAATTTTATGTAGTCAATGATTTTGAAGAATCCGTATTTTCCCTATATCCTACCCTCAAAAAAATAAAGGAACGCTTCTACGAACAAGGAGCCGTTTATGCGTCTATGAGCGGAACGGGCAGCGCTGTATATGGATTGTTCAAAAAATAATTTCCCAATAAAAAAATTAATTATTTTTAAACGATAAAGTGGAGTGCCGGTGGAAATCATTTTTAAACCGCTTTAAAAAAGAGAAATCATAACCGATTCGATAAAATAAACCACATGAAATTTATCTATAGCCTTGCGGCTTTGTGCCTGTTTACCTTCATCGTCGCTTGCAAAAAGAAAGACGGCGTCAATAAACACCTTGACCCCAACCAGCAAGAAGGAAGTAACTATATGTCCACTACACCCGGCTCTTGGTGGCTATTTGGCGCAAGAAACGGGGATGTAACCAAACGCATTGCTACAGGTAGAGACACGGTGAAGAACGGATTGAAATTTAGCTATTTTGAAAAAATAGATACCAATACTGCCTATATAGCACCGGAATATTTTGGAAAGAACGGCATCAACTATGTTTCCCTATTTGATATGGATGGCGGGCAGAACAACTATGTTACGTTAGTATTCCTGCAAGACGACCATACCTCATGGGATAATACGGAGGATTATACGTACGAAGGTATAAAAATGAACCTTTGGGTGAAGAGCAGCATTGCTTTTTCGGACGGCAGCCTGACCCTCGGCGGAACCACCTACGACAAGGTAACCAAGGTGCATCATGAGCTGAAGGGCAAACCACAGATGATGGCAAGCTATATAGATATAGGCACGCTGGACGTATGGTTTGCAAAAGGTATCGGCATCATCATGGAAGATGTGAATGTGAATATATCCCTCTTAGGCACTACCTACGTAGAAATGAAACATACCGATTCCTTACTGAGCTACCATATAGCGGAATAATTCTTCGGGATGTATAGACTGTCGTCGGTTACAAGCCTGAGTATCCACAACAAAAAGGTTGTCCCTTCCTGCGGAAAGGACAACCTTAAAAATTTATAGCAGGGAAAAATTATTTCACCTGAGCTACCAAGGCTTTGAAAGAAGCAGGTTCGTTCATAGCGAGGTCAGCCAGCACTTTGCGGTTGAGGTTAATTTCTTTGGCAGCGAGTTTTCCCATAAACTGAGAATAGCTCATGCCTTCTTCACGGCAAGCCGCGTTGATACGTGCGATCCACAGAGAGCGGTAATCGCGTTTTTTCAACTTACGACCTACGTATTTATAGCCCAAACCTTTTTCAAGGACGTTTTTGGCAACGGTATAGACGTTTTTGCGTTTGCCATAGAAGCCTTTGGTTTGCTTCAATATTTTCTTTCTTCTTCTATGCGATGCAACCGCATTTACTGAACGTGGCATATCTTAATTTAATTAAAGAGTAAAATTAAAATTCAAAAAATAAGACTAACGAAGGCAGAGCATACGCTTTACCAGGTTTTCGTTAGCAGGGTGCACATAAGCGCTTTGGCGCAGATGGCGTTTGCGTTTGGTGGCTTTTTTGGTCAAAAGGTGGCTCTTAAAAGCTTTATATCTACGGATCTTTCCTGTACCTGTTACTTTAAAGGTCTTTTTAGCACGGGAATGCGTCTTTAACTTCGGCATGGTCAAAAATTTGGGATGGCAAAGGTAAGGGAATAATTCAAATTATGAAAAGGAAAATTGAAAAATAATTTTCTCAGCAAAACCGGCATCGCATCTGCCTGCCAAACTATTTTTTCCGAACATACTAACGTTTCTCTTTTTTTATCCGTCAGAAGAAACAAACCGATTGTATTGCACCAATTTTAGAATAATTTTTAGCGAAGTTGTCCGGTACGGATAAGTTATATAAACACAATGCTGCTGCGGCAGGAAAACCTTCAGTGCATGACCCCCTATATGTGCTGATTAGGAAGTGTATTGCCCAAGACCGGAAAGCGCAAAAAAAACTGTATGATGAGTATGCGCCACTGCTCTACGGAATTATCAAACGATATACCTATAACAAGGGCGAAGCGGACGAGATACTGAACGACAGCTTTTATAAAATTTTTACTTCGCTGCATTCCTATGCCTTTGCAGGTTCTTTTGAAGGGTGGATGCGCCGCATTACCATCAATTGCATTACCGACAATTTCCGAAAATATATCAAGAACGAACCCGCCTATAAAGAGGATGTAACGAATATAGATGTATATACGAATGATAATGCATTGGGGAAAATGAGCTATAAAGAACTGTTGCAAAAAATCTATGAACTGCCCGATACGCAAAGAGCCGTGTTCAACCTATTCGTCTTCGAGCAGCTATCGCATAGGGAAATAGCAACGCATTTGGGAATAACCGAAAACAACAGCCGCTGGCATTTGAATGATGCCAGAAAACGCTTAAAAGAAAAAATCATGACTTCTATGTAAACCTAATAATGGAAGAAGGTAGAAAACATATTGATGATTTGTTCCGCGAGGAATTGCAAGGCTACCGCGAAACGCCCGATGCCGCCGTATGGACGAGCATAGAGCAGCGCCTGCCAAGCCCCGGCCGCCGCCGTCCCTTCTTGTGGCTATGGTTGTTGCTGATGCTTGCTTTGCTTTCTTCCTTAGGATATTATGCCTATAAACATCAGGATTCGAAACCATCATCAGCTATGGATATACCTTTGCCCGCATCTTCCTATACGGTTGAAGAGCCTTTTACTTCGGCGGAAATAACAACGGAAAGCGACAAAAATCAAGAGGCTACAGAAAATAAACCGTCAGCACAAGCATCTGCTACGCAGCAAACCCGCGACATGCCTCCCACGAAAAACAACCAACAGACTGCCGGAGAAGAAAACCGGAATATAACAGAGCATCACGTTGATGAGGGAACGAATAAAAATGACAAAACTGAAAAAACTGCCGCTTTAAAAAACACAAATACAAAAAAGAAAGCGACTGCCGCTGAAATTATTGCCCGAAAAGAAAAGCAAGAATCGGCTACAAAAGCTGCTGATATACATGAATCTCAACTGGAGAAGGGAAATTCTACACCTGTCAATCCGACCAATACTCCCGATGCGAATAAAGAAATCGCAAACACTCCGAAAACTGCTGCGACACAACCGGAAAATAAAAACACTACAGCACCCCTTCTTCAGGAAGAACAGAAGAATCAAAAGACTGTAACTGCGGAACAAGCAAACGCAGCCGGCAAACCCAATACTCCCGATCCGGATAAGGAAATCGCAAACACTCCGAAAACTGCTGCGGCACAACCGGAAAATAAAAACACTACAGCACCCCTTCTTCAGGAAGAACAGAAGAATCAAAAGACTGTAACTGCGGAACAAGCAAACGCAGCCGGTAAACCCAATACTACCGATCCGAATAAAGAAATTCTGAACACTCCGAAACCGGCAACTATAGCTAAAAAACAACCCGCGCAACCGCAGGTGCCCATACCTTTGGAAAGAACGAAAGGCATTCCGCTCAGCGGCACAACTGCTGAAAAAGAAAAAAACAAACCTATTTCCGTACAGCCGAAACCTGCTATGGGCAAGCCTATAACTGTGGAAACAGAACGCGCCAAAGGAGTGCCGATACAGGTAGCCGGCGAGCCAAATCCTGGAAAACCGCCTATAACCGTAAAGGCAGCTACCGCAAAGAAAAAAAACCTATACATAGAGCCTGCTAAAGAATACGGCATCAAAATAAATCAGGAGATGGAAGCAGACGAAGAGGGGGCAACAAGCAATGAGGAAGCACAACCTTCTGCCGGCGGCGGGGGCGGTGGAAGCAGGGCTATGGAAAAGCGAAAAAAACAGAACCGCCTCAAGATGGATGGAGGCGTGAAGCTCGGCTACGACCGGGGTTTTGCAACTATTTCTACCTCCAATTTTACCGGCAATCTCTTTCTGCAATGGAATATTTCTCCTAAAACCTCCCTGGTACTACAGCCCGGCATCCGCTATCATTCCGTTACCAACGCCACGCTTTTCCCGAAAAGTTCCTTTCATGATATTACGGCGCAAAGTCTGGATTCCGCACATGTATATTCCGATTCGATGGATGTAAATTTTGTTCAGCGAAATTTCATTTACCAAAACCAATACGATTCCATAAACCTATCCTATGCGCTTACGCCTCAAAAATATTTGGAAATAGAACTGCCGTTATTGCTTCAGTATAAACTGGCGGAAAATATCTCCGTCTTAGGCGGCATTCAATTGGCATTCGGGAAGGTGCTACAGATACAAACTGCGATGCAGCGCTATCAAAACAGCAAGACGGATACCTTATCCTTTCCTAAAGTAATAGAGACGGATACGTTCGGAAATCCCGGCGATCCTTATCCAAACCTGCCCGAATTAAACGGTTATTTCAGCTATAGCACCCCTTCTATAAATGAGCTGGATCAGCAGAAATATAAAAATCCGGTTACGAATCCTGCACGGTTCAGTATGATGCTCGGTTTTAGTTATGAATACAAACGGCGTTTATTGATTGATTTTCTTATCCGGAAAAACCTCTCGGATCTGAGTTTCATTCCCAATGAAAAAATACGCAGCCTGTATAGCCAGCCCTATGTGCGGCTGACGGTAGGCTATAAACTGTTTCAGAGTAAATAACTAATGATTCATTAGGCTACACCTCTATTTTTGAAAATGTTATAGGAGAAAAGTCCCGTTAATCGTAGTATGCACAACCGCAAAAGAGTGTTGGGCGTATATCTCTGACCGCAAAGCGTTCTTTGAAATCTTGTATTAAATTGCAAAAACTTTTCAGGGGAATGAATGTAGCACGTGAGCAACAGAAAATAAGGGCTGGCGCGCGCTTCCAAGCGTGTGTCCTACAAAATAAAAGTTCTTTGAAAAAATGTAAATTACACGATGAGCAGGAAGTATAAATTCCATAATAAAGAAGGAGTTTTATTGGTTTATTGTAATTTTAGAGGCACACGCAGGGATGCGTGCGCCAGCGGGGGATTTTTGGTTTACAAAACATTGCGCAGAGTCAACTTCTCAACGTTACTATCCAAGGTACATCAGGTTATGTACTTGCATTGCCGCATACAGTATACTTTAACGGCAACAGCCCTGCGATATTTGACAGAAATGAAGAACTTAAAACACCATATGAAACGGATTACTTAAACATAACCAATAATCCTAACCATGATTGGCAATACAGGACTTTTCCGATGAAAAGAATTAACCCAGGCTTTGTGCCGTCTCCAGCTAATGGGTATACGCTAAACAGTTATAAAAGCTATACAAAATTTCATAGGGATGTATATGAAAAGGCCGGAGACGGAGGGAAATACATTGTCGGCGTAAATAATTTTGGCGATGTTATGTTTGAGTCGGGATCACAGGGGGTCGGATATGTTTATCATCAACTTTGGTGGTCAAGCGACGAGGACAGAAAAACTTATGCTAATGCTTCTAATTTTCCCGATATGGGGCTTCCTTATACTATTCATAAGATAGATATGGGACTGTACAACGAACCAACTTTAAATACTCCTTAAGAAGCATGGTAAAAAAATTTCATCGATCATTTGTGCCATGCTCTTTTTTCCTGCAACAGTATATGCAGATCCTTGGGGCAATGAGAAAATGGCAGCTTCCTATGTGCTGATTTTTGCTACATTATTTGTTTTATTATATTCATTTGTTTATATTTTGATATTTATATACTTCCGAAACAAAAAGGAAAGTATTGTGTTGAGAATTTACAATGTTATATCGACAATAGTTAACTTATGTTTTCTTGTTTACAGCATAAATTACTTTGCTACATACCCTGACAAACGGGAAGGATTATTTGGAAGTTATATATCGATTTCAATTTTTCTTGTAATAATCGTGGCGATAATCCTAAACATTTTGTCGCACGTAAAAAGTATATTAAGGAAAGACAACAATACATTTTGATGGATTAAACATCTATTAACAATAAAACCACCGCCATGTCTGAAGTTAATGCGCAAAAAAAATTAATAAAGGCTATAGATGATCTTACCAGCTATTTTCATTGAAAAAAAAGATTTAAAAATTTTGTCATTGATTTTTTACATAATATTTGTAGCAAATGATAATATAGAAAAATAAAATTTTTATACAGCGTGTTATTAATTATTTTAATAATATTTTCTCTTTGGAACTGCCACAATGATAAGGGACATTTCGCTATTCAAGAACTTCAAAATTATTTTGAAGCAGATAATATTAATATTTTACCGTTGTTGATATTCTCACCAACAACATAGGGGATAGCAAAAGAAGGAAGAAGCAATAACAATTGAACTGATGGAGAAACAAGGATTTAATAAGATTGTAGGGTTTTCCGTTGTTGGTCCTTCTCTCCGGCAACCCCGCACCTGTTTTATAAATATTGTATAAATCAAAAATCGTTATCGAAACTCATGAAACTTTTAAAAACTATCCTTATCACCGGCATTCTTTTAAGCGCTCAATATACGCATACCCAGGCGCAGAGATATGCTGACAGGGAGCAAGAACATATATTTTACATGGGCATAGGCACCGGCCTCGACTACGGCGGTATCGGGCTCAAAGGCGAAATAGTGCCTTTCCCATACTTAGGCATCTTTGCAGGCTTAGGGTATAACTTTCAGGGATTGGGTGCAAATGGAGGTCTTTCATTTAAGGCATTGCCCTTTAAGCGCGTAAGCCCTACCGTTCAGGCAATGTACGGGTATAATGCGGTGATAACCGTAAAGGGCGCTTCAGAATACAATAAAACCTACTACGGTGCAAGTGTAGGCGCAGGCTTAGACTTCAAGCTGGGGAGGAATGATAATAAACTCTATTTTGCCATTTATTATCCCTTTCGCGCCGGAGAGTTCTATGATGATATGGATGAGTTGAAAGCGAATCCATCTATCACCTTTGAAAGCGAGCCGCTGCCGGTAACATTTAGTATCGGTTTTAACTTTGGATTTTAAAACTATCAAATACATACCTGAATATGAAAAAATTGTGTTCTGCGCGAGTCTCTTGAAAAGGACTCGCGCACACGTTGGCTACTACTTCCAAAAGAGTACGAGTCCCCTTCGGAAGACTCGCACGAAACGTAAAATATCCGATACGTTTGGTTTCAAGTTTATTGATTACTATGAAGAAGATTGAAACTGGCGGTAATGTACCAGATTTGTTGTTTCCCCAAAAACCGCCTATAAACCTCAATAAAATCAAGGTCTTTAAAAATCGGGAGAAAACGAAAGTTTGACAACTTTTAAAAAGTTGTCAAACTTGAAAAATAAAATGGCGGATATGGCTATTCAACAAAAAGAGAGCGTTCCGCTTTGCTCCATGAGAAAGGTTAAGGTTGGACGCCTATGAAGCGAAAATTTGAAATGCACCCAAATCTATTCTTCCGTTTCCTCTTTATAAATTTTTACTTCGGTCCTGCCTTCATTATCCCTGCAAGCCCTATACATGCCTTCGCTGTTGAAGGGCATACAAATAGTTCCCGAAGAATCTATAGCCACCAAGCCGCCTTCGCCGCCTATACGCACCAGCTTATCGTGCACTACCCGGTTGCAGGCTTGTTGTAGCGAAAGTCCTTTATATTCCATAAGGCAGGAAATATCATAAGCTACTACTGAGCGGAGGAACAACTCGCCATGACCGGTGCAGGAAACGGCACAGGTGCTGTTGTGCGCATACGTACCTGCTCCAATAACGGGGCTATCGCCTATGCGACCGAATTTTTTATTGGTCATACCGCCGGTGCTGGTCGCTGCCGCAAGGTTTCCTGAAGCATCCAATGCCACAGCGCCTACCGTTCCGAATTTTTTATCGGAATGATCCATTTGTATTTTATTTTCCTTCAGCGCTTCCTGCCATTGCTTATAGCGCAGCGCGGTGTGGAAATAATCCTCTTTTTCAAAAACAATTCCTTCTTGCCTGGCAAATTGCTCCGCACCTTCGCCGCATAGCATTACATGTTCGCTGCGCTCCATTACACAGCGCGCCAGTCGGATGGGATTTTTTATAGTATGGACACCGCATACCGCTCCGGCCTTCAAGTCGCTGCCACTCATGATAGAAGCATCCATTTCTATTTTCCCTTCATGATTGAAAACAGAACCCCGACCGGCATTGAATAGCGGAAAATCTTCCAAAACCATCACAGCGGTTTCCACGGCATTCAAAGCGCTTCCGCCTTTTTCTATAATGGCATAGCCCGCATCCAGTGCTTGCTGCAAGCCTTGTTCATATTCTTTTTGTAAATCGGCAGTCATAGACGACCGGAGGATGGTACCTGCGCCGCCATGAAGCGCAATCGCTATTTTTTTATTCATGAATGGATAATTGGAAAATGAAAGTAATCATTTTTCCTACCTTCCTATAGCCTTGTTCTTACCTACCTTTGCTGCATTCATGAAAGGCAAATACAAACATCTTTTTTTTGATCTCGACCATACCCTTTGGGATTTTGAACGCAACTCCGAAGCCACACTCCGCGCAGTTTACGAGCATTTCGACCTTGCTTCCAGAGGGATAACCTCATTTGATGATTTTTATAAAATATACTGCGCGCATAACGACCGCATGTGGGAGCGTTTCCGCAAAGGATTTATCAAACGGGAGGAATTGCGATGGAAAAGAATGTGGCTCAGCTTGCTGGATTGTAAAGTGGCCGATACGGCGCTTGCCCATGAGATGAGCAGGATTTATCTGGAATTGCTTCCTACGCAAACCGTCTTAATGCCTTTTGCAAAAGAATTGCTGGATTGCTGCCATGGCAGGTATGAAATGCACCTCATCACCAACGGATTTGAAGCCACGCAAGGGCAGAAACTCCATCACTCCGGCATAGCCCATTATTTTACTCATATCATCACCTCCGAAAAAAGCAACAGCCTGAAACCGAATAAGGATATTTTCGACTACGCCCTGCGGGTAAGCGGCGCTGCTACAGAACACAGCCTGATGTTGGGCGATGCGCTGGAGGTGGATATTCTCGGTGCGCGGAATGCGGGATGGGATCAGGTTTATTATAATCCCTTGCGAACGGCACATAAAAGCAGCCCCACCTATGAAGTGCATTGCTGGAGCGAATTGCTGGAAAAGCTGTAAAAGGCGTTTTGCCTAAAGAGGTTCCTTTATTTTAAAAACAAATGAAAAGTATCTCCTCGTAGCCCGTAGCGCATGCTTTCTAAAGGCAATACTTCCGCAGGGGCAAGGTTTCCGAGGTTCACGTTGGCGCCTAAGAGTTGCAGAAAATAAACCTGCTGTGCTTTTTGCGGAGCTTCCCAGATGATTTTTTCGGAAGGAATCTGAGTAAGAATTTCCTGTACCAAACCTTGCCTTACCTCACCGCTATCCCTATAAATACCTACATTACCTGCCTCACGCGCTTCCGCAATTACATATTGAGAACCCGCATTCAGCTCGGCACGCATCAATTCAATCCATTTATAGGGCGGCATAATGTTGGTGGCATCTTTACTTCCCACTTCCGAAAGTACCGTTACATGCCCGGCCAGCTTTTCTATATAGCCGCATTTCTCCACATGCGGGATGGTGATGGAGCCGTCCGAAACTTCTACATAGCTAAGGTTGGCATCTTTAATCACCTTCAGGTAATCATCAAACTGCCCGCGCACCAAAAAGGCTTCAAACAGCGTACCGCCAAAGTAAACCGGCACACCGGCGTTTTGATAAATATCAATTTTTTCCTGGAGATTTTCTGTAACGAACGAGGTGCCGAATCCTAATTTCACAATATCAATATACGGACCGGCAACCGATAAAAAATCTTTTACGCCATTCAGCCCCATTCCCTTATCCATCACCATTGTCAGTCCATTCTTGCGGGGTTTTTCTGTTCTTTCAGGTAAGTTCTTCAACGGAAAATTCATATAATGTTATGGTTTTGCGCCACAAAAATAATGGATAAAACAACGCGTAAAATGCAAAAATGTAATCCCTCTTTGTATATTAGCGCAAATTATTCGCTCGTTTATGAATAGGAACGTTCCTGTTTTTGGATTGCTGTTAGGAATTATCTTCCCTCTACTGGGTTTGCTCGTAGTGTACCTTGTCAAGTTTTCCGATGCCGGCATAGGCGATTTTTTTCAAAAGCTCATCACCGACCATAAAGCGGCTGCGTTGATGCTTGCCTTCAGTCTTTTTGCCAACCTCATTCCGTTCATTTACTATACCAACAAGCGCTTGGACGGCACTGCCAAAGGCGTGCTGATAGCCACCATGCTCTATGCCGTGCTCATCGTGCTGCTGAAATACGTTTGGCATTAAAGCACTTCCCGGCTGTTTTATAGCCAATGCAGGTCTCTTTGTCCTGCAATAATTTTTTTGCGTGTGGAAATTTTTTTTTGGTCCGAGCAGTAGAATATCCATTCAACTTTTGTGGCGATAGCACCGTTCATCTAAGGAATAGCTATAGAGCTTGCCTATGGAACGTACATTTCCTGCCCGCTTAATTCAACCGCACATTTTCGGCTTCTTTTTTCAGGGCTTGCTCCCAGCGCCATGAGGTATCCATCATTTCGTCCAGGTTGTATTTTGTTTCCCATCCGAGGAGTTGCCTGGCCTTGTCGTTGTTGGCATATACGGCTATCACATCGCCGGCTCTTCTGCCGGTCAGTTGGTAGTTCAGTTTTTGTCCCGATACTTTTTCAAATGCGTGGATCAACTCCAGCACCGTTACGCCCTTGCCCGTACCTAAGTTCAGTATTTCGCAGCGCTCTTTATTTTTCTTGTCAAGCAGGTATTGCAAGGCTTTTGTATGTGCGTTGGCAATGTCCATTACATGAATATAATCGCGGATGCAGGAGCCGTCGCGGGTGTCGTAATCCGTGCCGAATACATTCATGGATGCGCGCTTGCCTATAGCCGTTTGCGTAATCACCGGCACCAGGTTTTCGGGTTTTTCTTGCAGCTCGCCTATAATGGCGGAGGAATGCGCCCCCACCGGATTGAAATAGCGCAGCAGAATGGTGTTGAATTGTTCATTCACCTTAGCCATATCCGCACATACCGATTCGCCTATTTGCTTGGTGCGCGCATAGGGCGATTCCGCTTCCTTCAGCGGAGCGTTTTCATCCACAGGCAGGCTGTCGGGATTTCCATATACCGAGCAGGAAGAAGAAAATACGAAATTGCTGACCTCATATTCCTTAGCGCATTGCAGGATGTTGATGAGCGAATCCATATTGTTACGGTAGTATTTCAACGGCTGCTCCACCGATTCCGGTACGGACTTGAAAGCGGCAAAATGAATGATGCCTACAATGTCCGGGTTTTCGGTGAATATGGCGCGGGTATCTTCCAGGTTGCAAAGATTGACTTTATAGTTTTTTACCGTTTTCCGCACAATCCGTTCTATGCCGTGCAGCATACGCAACGAGCCTTTGGAAAGATCATCCACCGAAATCACATCAAATCCATTGTCTATGAGATCCACGATGGTGTGTCCGCCGATATAGCCACATCCTCCGGTAACGAGTATTTTCTTCATGGCTGCAAATATACATTGACCGGGGTAATGAACTGTAAAGAATTAGCATATAGGGAAAAGAAAGACAGCTCTTATCAGGCAAGGACGCAGAAGGCACAAGAACCGCCAAAAATTTCACTTACTTTGTAGCCACAATAAAATCATCTTATGGCAAGCCAATCGTTTTACAACCGTCTGGGACAGGAATTAAAAGATATTGAAGTCGCAGGGCTTTACAAAAATGAGCGTATCATCGCCTCGGAACAAGGGCCGGAAATAACCGTAAACGGCAAAACCGTTTTGAACTTCTGCGCCAATAATTACCTCGGTCTTTCCTCGCATCCCAAAGTGCTGGAAGCTGCCAAAGCCACTATTGACCACCGTGGTTACGGCATGAGTTCCGTGCGGTTTATCTGCGGCACGCAGGATATACATAAAGAACTGGAACAAAAATTGTCAAAGTTTTTAGGTACAGAAGACACCATCCTATACGTTGCTTGTTTTGATGCAAATGGCGGCGTATTTGAACCGCTTTTAGGTGAAGACGATGTGATTATTTCCGATGAATTGAATCATGCTTCTATCATTGACGGAGTGCGGCTTTGCAAGGCAAAACGGGCGCGCTACAAAAACAACAATATGGAGGAGCTGGAAGCACAACTGAAAGCCCATGCCGGTGCGCGTACGCGTTTTATCGTTACCGATTCCGTATTTTCTATGGATGGCACTATTGCTTCTTTGGATAAAATTTGCGACCTCGCCGATAAATACGATGCGATTGTGATGATAGATGAAAGCCACTCTTCCGGCTTTATGGGCAAGACCGGCCGCGGTGTGCACGAACTCTGCAATGTAATGGGACGGGTGGATATTATCACCGGCACCTTAGGAAAAGCCCTGGGCGGCGCCTCCGGCGGATTTACCAGCGGCAAAAAAGAAGTCATCGAAATGCTTCGTCAGCGCAGCCGCCCGTACTTATTTTCCAATACCGTTGCCCCATCCGTAGTGGGCGCTTCCATAGCCGTGCTGGATATGATTAGCGAAACCACCGAACTGCGCGATAAACTGGAAGAAAACACCCTTTACTTCCGCAGCAAAATGACCGAAGCCGGCTTCGACATCAAGCCCGGTACGCATCCCATCACGCCCATCATGCTTTATGATGCGGTATTGGCGCAGCAAATGGCGGCAAAACTTTTGGAGGAAGGCATTTATGTAATCGGATTCTTCTACCCCGTAGTGCCTAAAGACCTGGCGCGCATTCGCGTACAGATTTCCGCAGGGCATGAAAAAGAACATCTGGACAAAGCTATAGCCGCCTTCACGAAAGTGGGTAAGGAGCTTGAAGTGATTAAGTAGTGGGCAGTGGGCGTTTTTTGAGATTTGAATAAGCATCGCAGCTTGATGGATTTAAGTTGCGATGTTGTTTTAATATTTTCTACAAACGAATCAGCTTGCTACTCCTCCCTACTATAGAAATAACCAATCCTCATTACCCTCGCTCAGTCGCCTTCGCCAGTTTTCTTTTTAACCTCCCGGCTTCCTTTTGCAACGCCTGTTTTCTCTCCTTGAGCGCATAACGTTTTTCCTTGACATCCTGTTGTACTCGCAGAAATTTATTCTCAAACAAGAGACCACCTATAATACCCAATATCGCATAGGTCCATAATCTTGAACTTTTCATAAACAGATTTTTTTTGTTTTTGCTAAAATATTGTGCCTGACAGCTTTTGGATTTTGGATGTTGAATTTTGTTTTTTGGGAATTTGAAATTTGAATTCCAGACGTTGAAAAATTTCCTCTCCCGCATAATCTTTCAAATAAGTTATCTTCGCGCCAAATTTTTTATAGCATGAACCTCCATGAATATCAAGCCAAAGAATTATTAAAACGATATAATGTGCCTGCACAGGGCGGTATAGCGGTAGATAATGCCGATGATGCCGTGAAAGCCTATCAGCAAATGGCGGTGGATAACGGTACTAAATTCGCCGTAGTAAAGGCGCAAATACATGCCGGTGGTCGCGGTAAAGGAACGATGAAAGAAGCGCCGGAACAACATGGCGTACAAGTGGTGAAAAGCCGTGAAGAGATAGAAACCGTAGCCAAGAATATTTTAGGCAATACGCTTGTAACCATCCAAACCGGTGAAGCAGGAAAAAAGGTAAATAAGATTCTCGTAGCGCAGGATATGTATTTCGACGGGCCGAGCGAGCGCAAAGAATTTTACCTTTCTATACTGATGGACCGCGAGAAAAAGAAAAATGTGATCATGTATAGCACAGAAGGCGGTATGGATATTGAAGAAGTAGCACATCACACACCCGATAAAATTTTTAAAGAATGGGTAGAGCCTAACCTTCCCTTGCAAGGATTTCAGGCACGTAAAATCGCATTCAATTTCGGCTTGAGCGGAGAAGCATTTAAGCACATGACGAAATTTGTAACCAATCTGTACAATGCCTATGTAGGCTTGGATTGCTCTATGCTGGAAATCAATCCTTTGTTTAAATCTGCAGATGATAAAGTGTATGCGGTGGACTGTAAAATGAATATTGACGACAATGCATTGATGCGCCACCCTGATCTCGCAGATATGCGCGATAAAAGCGAGGAAGACCCTACAGAAGTGGAAGCCGGCGAACATAATCTGAACTATGTGAAACTGGACGGCAATGTAGGTTGTATGGTAAATGGTGCAGGCTTGGCTATGGCTACGATGGATATGATCAAACTGGCAGGCGGCGAACCCGCCAACTTCCTGGACGTGGGCGGCAGCGCCAATGCGCAAACGGTAGAAGCCGGTTTCCGCATCATTCTGAAAGACCCGAATGTAAAAGCAATCCTGATCAACATCTTCGGCGGTATTGTTCGTTGCGACCGTGTAGCTGCCGGTGTAATTGAAGCCTATAAAAAATTAGGAAATATCAATATCCCCATCATTGTGCGCCTGCAAGGAACTAATGCGGAAGAGGCGAAAAAACTGATTGACGAAAGCGGACTTCATGTGCAGTCGGCAGTATTGCTGAGCGAAGCTGCTGAGGCCGTTCAAAAAGCAGTGAAAGGATAAAACAACACTTTTAAAAAGATAGAATAAGCGCGGCAGGATTGTCGCGCTTATTTGATTTTTATAGGTAACTGCATACTACTGAAAAAGTCTCGTTTACTCCTCCTAACGAACGTTGGCAACTAATATCCATACTTTTCTTTCCAGCAATGTTTTAGATAGGCGCGCAGGCGATCTTCTGCCGCATTATCACCGGGATCGTAAAGTTTAGTGCCGGCAATTTTTTCAGGTAAAAATTCCTGTGTTGCAAAATTCCCTGCATAGTCGTGCGCATATTGATAGCCTTTTCCATAATCCATGTTTTTCATCAGCTTCGTAGGCGCATTGCGTATATGCAAGGGAATGGATAAATCTCCGGTTTCTTTCACTAAACTCTGCGCTTGATTGATTGCCCTATAGGCCGCATTGCTTTTAGGAGATGCTGCCAGATAGGTAACGCATTGGGATAGGATGATACGGCATTCGGGATAGCCGATCAGCTCCACCGCCTGAAACGTGGTGGTAGCCAGCAGCAACGCATTGGGGTTGGCATTGCCTATGTCTTCACTGGCGAGGATCACCATTCTTCGGGCAATGAATTTGGGGTCTTCCCCACCCTCTATCATCCTTGCGAGGTAATAAACTGCTGCATTGGGGTCGCTGCCGCGGATGGATTTTATAAACGCAGAAATAATATCATAATGCTGTTCGCCGGTTTTATCATACAAAGCCATTTTGCGCTGCACAATATCCTGCACATAGGCATCGGTGATGTTCTTATCATCTGCCGGTAACGATGCCACAATGAGCTCCAGCAAGTTCAGCAGCCTTCTGGCATCGCCGCCGCTAAGCTTTAGCAAGGCTTCCCATTCCTTTACCACTATCGTTTCCTGTTTCAGATATACATCATGCATCAGTGCATGGTGCACAATGGTTTTCAGGTGTTCTTCCGTCAAAGGCGCTAACACATACACCTGGCAGCGGCTGAGCAAGGCACCGATTACTTCAAAGGAAGGATTTTCCGTAGTAGCGCCAATGAGCGTAATGATGCCTTTCTCTACAGCACCCAGCAGACTGTCTTGCTGTGCTTTATTAAAACGGTGTATTTCATCAATAAACAATAGGGCATGACCTGATTTTTTAGCATTGTCTATTACTGCGCGCACTTCTTTCACGCCACTGTCTATAGCGCTAAGGGTAAAGAAAACCATTTCCAGCGCGTGTGCGATAATCTGTGCCAGAGTAGTTTTTCCTACGCCGGGCGGTCCCCAGAAAATAATGGAATGAGGCGTTTTGTTTTTTATCATCTGCTCCAGCACTTTGCCTTCGCCCACAAGATGTTCTTGCCCTACATATTCTTCTAAAATCTGCGGGCGCATCCGCTCTGCCAGTGGTTTGTATTGCTCTTTTGCCATAATGTGTTTGTTTGCTTATAATAATTGCAAATTAGACGCTGGTATAAAATCCGTTGATAGCGTTTACGAAGGAAAAGGGCACAAGGTGATTTTCGTGCAAAGGGAGTAAGGGTATGCGATGGGTTGCCGGTGCAATTTACCCTGAGGATAGCCTATACGGTCATGTACGCTCCGTCAGTCTTTTCAGTTCCATCTTCATTTCCTGCACGGTGCGCGATAGCTCCAGCAAGGACATTTCTCCTTCGGGCAAGGTATCGGCAAGGTAGTTTACAAACTGCCATATCTCTATTACGTTTTCTACGGGCACTTCATAGGGGCTGTAAACACTATTGAGTGAGGCAAGCAATAAGCTGCGATCGGTTTTTATTTTATTGGTTACGAGCTTGAAAACGATGCCGTCATCTTTAGTAATGACCAGGCAGGGCGTTCCCTCTTTGATGCTGTTCCAGTCGTCCACATACCTGCCTATGACCAGCGCATTTTCGGGTATAGGGTACATGCTATCGCCTACGGTGGGGAACATCCGGTATTTGCGGTCTTGCGGCAGATGGGGCATATTGAATACGGGCAGCTTATTAATATATTCCGGATCGCTATAGCCGGAGAGATAGCCTGCCTTTGCTTTTTGTGATACGTACTCTATATTTTCCTTGTTTTGAGCATTGACGGTAGTGGCAAGGATGCGTAGCTGCGTGCCGGTGGTGAATATATCATTACCTGCTTCCAGTTCCCGAAGTTTTACTTCCGACAGCTTGGAAAGATCCGTCTTGATGAGGTTATCAATGCTGAGCTTGAAGTAGGAGGAAAAATTGACCAAATCTTCCACGGTGGGGTTGATGGTTTGTCCGTTTTCATGGGCATTCAGCTTAGAGCGCGATACATTGAGGCTAAAAGCCATTTCATCCTGGCTGAGACGTTTGCGACGGCGCAGATGGCGGATATTCGTAGCCCAGTAATTCGGAACGGATTTAGACATTATTAGTAGCTTTATGTAGTCATTATAATAGTCAAATATAGCCTTTAATTTGGAATGTGCAGACGAGTTTCGAAAATTTTTTAAAGGCATGCTTTTTCTTCCCCTTACCCAAGCAGAACAGATTTTAATTTTACCCTTGCGCCAACGATGCCCCCGCGGCGGTCGTCTTTATATTATTAAGTAACGCCAAAAAAACAGACACGTATGAAAATCCTGAATTTTATTTTCCTGATGTTGTTTTGCCTGACCGGCTATGCAAAAAGCGATGTATATAGCCAACTGGTTACCATCAACAAATGCTGGACAGAGCAGAAAGACCTTCCCCCTATTCCTTCATTGCCCACGGCGCACTATACCGACCGCGAATGGATTCAGCTCCATCTTTCTTTGGTAGAGCAAACCCTTCGTAGCCGCAGTACCGCACATCTTTCGCCTATGCAAAAAGCCAACCGATTGACGGCGCTGGACCGGTTGCATGATTATCGGTTGCAAGGCAATTTTCCTATAAACGACCGGTATGCCTATCGCACGCCTATTTTTATTGATGCCTATGATAATTTTTGCGCCGTTGGTTATTTGATAAAAGCTACGGGCTATGAGCCAGTATCCCGTATGATAGCGGCAAAGACCAACCTCGCCTATGTGCGCGAAATGAACTATCCCCAACTGAATTTGTGGGCGAATGATTACGGATTTACCACGGATGAACTGGCATGGATACAACCCGCTTACGGACCACTCACCACCCGCACCACAGAGCCGCTGGGCAAGGGCACAAATGGCGAAGTGAATGAATTATATGTGAATGATGCAGGTGATAAGCTCTATGTAGGCGGCAGCTTCACTGAAGCGGACAGCAGTGTGCAGGTGGGCAATATTGCCTATATCACCGAAAACAACGGCATCTATACCTGGCACGACCTCGGCGGCGGTGTAAACGGACCGGTGTATGCCATTCAGGAATTTCAGGGGAATATCTATGTGGGTGGGGCATTCTCTATGGCAGGCAGTACAGCGGTAAATAATGTGGCTTACTGGGATGGCAATGCCTGGCATGCAGCAGGTTGCACCTATGGCACCGTAAAAGACCTTATCGTGTATAACGGAGAGTTATACGCAGCGGGCGATTTTGATATATGCGCCGCTATGATGGAGGTGAATATAGCCAAATGGGATGGCGCCATGTGGGGCTACCTGCCCAATGCCGGCGGCATCGTAAACGGGCATGTGAATACGCTGGAAGAACATAACGGAGCTTTGCTTCTCGGCGGAAATTTCTCTGTGCTGAACGACACGGTGAATATTATTAAATGGACAACCTCCAACGGCTTCGAAACGTTTGCCACTTCTATCAAAAATGAAGTGATGGATATAGGGAAATTCAAAGATTCTATTTACGCCGTTTGCAAAAAAACATTCCCTACGGACTCTAATCTGATCCACAAACTCTCCGGAAATGACTGGCTGCCGTTGCACCAATCTCCTATCCTGGAAAGCCTGTACTATTCGGTTAATGACTCCACCGCCATCAACACCGTTGCAGCACAGGGAGATACATTTTTAGCAGCAGGGCATTTTCATATACTCGGACTTATGAACAGCATTGAAAACTCAGTGGACGTATATCAGACTCACAACTGGTTCTGGGTGGATAATGCCATTCATAAAATGATTTTATTTAAAAACGAATTAATCATCGGCGGCAAGTTTATAAATGGCTTCTACTCCGTAGGGCTGAGTGGGCCTCCCATCCCTACCAAGCTGAACTATATTGCCCGAAAAAGCACGCTTATTCCTACTTCTGTGAGGGATGTTACCGGAAATGCTACCGTTGTAAAAATCTATCCCAACCCGGCCGGTGCCGGCGAAACCATCACCTTAGAAAATAATATAGCAGCCAATCATGCGTTGATGAAGAGCATCACCGGCGCTACGGTTTTTGAACTCCGGGAAGCACAGGCAATCAGCCACATCCGTCTTCCACAACTGGCATCCGGCACTTATTTTATAGAGCTGCACAACAAGAAAGGCGATAAAGCACTGCAACGAATAGTGATAAAATAAAGCCGTACCGAAACGCTTTAGGAGCGAAAAAAACAAGCTTTATTAAACCATTAAAAAAAGCCAGGCTAAGAATAGCCCGGCTTTATTAATTCACCAATTACACATTCTTTGATGAAATATTATTGCTTGATAAAGCGGATAGATTTATTGAAATTTTCTCCGGCAGACACTTGAAGCAGATACATCCCTTGCGCCAGATGACCCACAGGAATCTGTAAGGTAGTGGTAGCTGCATCCAGCGGTTGCTGGCTTAGAATGCTTCCTTTCATATCGGTGATCCGTACCATCGCTTTTTCGTTCAGTTTGTATTGGAGGGTAAGCAGATCCTGTGCGGGATTGGGGTAGATGCTAATAGCTTCTCCGCCTTTTTTATACACCAGCAACACCACGTTACTATACTCCGCTTTTTCGTTGAGGTTATTTATTTGCAAGCGATAGTAATTTGTTCCTTCATAAGGATCGGTATCCAGATATTGATAGGTTTTTTCCCTTTCGGAATTGCCGCTTACAGCTTTGGTATGGATGGCTTGAAAATAATTGCCGGTGTTGCTTTTCTGCAAGCCGTAGGATTTTAAATCTTTTTCCATGCTTACCTTCCATTCCAGCAAATTTCCGTTATCGGTAATCTTCCCGTCGAAAGAAATCAATTTCACGGGCAACACCACACCTATAATTAACGTACCGGCATATCCATCTCCTTGTCCGCCCGCATAGGGGGTAAAATGAGTAAGATAACCGGGCGTGAACAGGCTTTGCTGCAAAGACGCATAGCCATCACTGGTGCTTCCCATATACATATTGTATTGGGGGAGCATAGCAGGCGTAAAGTTTTGCTGTGCAACAGTGCTATAACCATCGCCATTGCCGCCTATATACATGCTTTGCCCGCTCAGTGCAAGAGGGGTGAAATTATGCTGCTCCACGGCAGCATACCCATCGCCATAGCCACCCATATAGATGCTTTGTCCGGTGAGTGTGGCAGGGGTGTATTGCTGCAACGCAATATGCGCATAACCATCGCCGCCGCCGCCGGTATAGGGGCTGAAATGGGTAAGGATGGATGGGCTAAAACCTGTTTGCATAGCCGAATGATAGCCATCGTAAAACCCTCCTCGGTACATCATGGTGTCTTGCGCCGAAGCCGTACAGGAAAGCAGCAAAGCTATGCTCCAAAGCCGGCCTTTGCAAGAACGGAACGGTAACCTCATCAGATTGCTCATGATTTATTTTTTTTGCCTTTAAGAAATGGCAGAGGCAAAGAGTTTGTGCTTTGTGGCTTCATACTTTGCCTATGCCGTTTAGTTTTTCGAATGATGGAATTAACGCACACCTCTCACGCCTACGGCATACTGATTACCATCAAGTGATGTAGTATTTACATGCGCTCTGTTGGATACCCTTGTGAAAACTGTTGATTGATTATTATTGGTGCAATAATAATATCCGCCTCTGTAGCCAAGACCGGTATTGGAGTTAGGGGCAGGCCATGTAGTTTGGTTTGCCATAGAATTTACATCCAAGATGCCATCGCCCAGCTCGGCAGTATAGCCCACGCCGTTGGTGCCTATGCAGATTACAAATTCACCGGCATTATCGCCCAGGTTCATATTGCCATAGAATCCCGCTCCCGAAGAAGCCCTTCCTGTAGCGCCTTCGGCAAATACGCCTACGCGGGCGGGGCGCACTCCTGATGGCCATGCGGTGACGTAATTCTGATTCATCGTATAACTACGTCCATCAACCACGGTACCCACATATCGTTCGGTGGAGGAGTCTTTGGCGGTCATGCTATTGGCCCAGTAATGCGCGATCGTTGTGGTGCCCCAGGCATATTCATTTTGCAGGGAAGCTACCGCGTTTCCGTTCAGGCGTGTGCCACGGCATATTTTTTCGTATTCCATTTCGGTCATCGGGCGTAGCCCTGTCCAGTCGAGATAAGCCAGCATATTATAGGTGCTGAAACTCACACAAGCTACATCGCGCCCGTCATCTCCTTCATTAAATACGCTGTTGCCATTATAATTCACGCCTACTACCGCAGGTGTGGTATTGTTCACGCCGGGTGTTTCTATACGCAGGTAATTAGTAGCCGTCCATTGCGAGGCACCGGTATTGAAGATGGTAGTATTGCTCGCTGCATTGGGCGCTGCACTTCTGAAATGTTGTGCCTGCTGGTCGTAGGTGAGGGTATTAAGGAAGTCTGCTGCCTGTTCGTAGGTAGTTTCATACTTCATGGTATAAAAAGCATTAGTACCCATAGGGAATGTGCCAGGTACGGCAGGGCTGCCGGAATACAGAGCGCTTGCGGATAAACCGTTTGTCTGAGTAGTGGCAGTAATAAGTTGATTGGCAAAAGAGGTGGTAGCGCCGGCAGTATTGCCATCACCCAGCCAGAAACTACCTGAGGGGATATGTACCATTTCGATGCCGAATACCTTTACGTTAAAAGTAGTGCCGGAGGGTAACGCACCGAGAGCAAGGGTAACGCTGGCATTGCTGATGCTGCCATGACCGGGGTTGGTACGGCGGATAAATACACCCATACTGTCAGGCTGAGATTCGATGGTGAGCGGCGCACCCCCACCTGTTACGGAATGCCCCGTTTGCGCCAGGTTTTGATGACTCCAGAGATTGGTGGCATCGCTCTGTAGTTTTACGAATATCCATACCGCATCCCAGTTATTGGGGTAAAGCGTATCTATATTGTTCGTACTGTTCCAACTGTTTTCCCAAGAGAGATTAAAGCTGACACTTCCCCCCGATACGGAAATATTGGTAATGTTCACATTGTTCGCTTTCACGTAAAAGCCTAAACAAGCGAAAAAAAAGGTGCATAAGAGTTTCCTTTTCATAATTGATTTTTTTGTTTATGCAAAACTTCATCAATTACTAAAAAGAGCCTATACACCATATACGGTAAATTTATCTACCCAGTGGTACTGATAGTGGTTAGTGGTTAGTAGAGAGTAAATAGTAGAGAGCAGTTAGTAGCTCACAGCTATATACGCCACTATTTCCATCATCATCGCAATGCCAAGATGCACAATGATGCCGCCGTAAATAGAGCGGGTTTCATAGGCTAAAATCCCCAGCAGCCATCCGCCAAAAAAGGAACTGATGGTTTCGCCGAGCGGTTTGCCAAAATGAATGGTAACATAAAACACACACATAGGCAAGATGGCCTGCGGACCTATATACCGTGCAAAGGCCAGGATTAAAAACCCGCGAAAGAAAAACTCGGTAGTGATGAAATCCGTAGCATAGCAAAGTTCATATACAAAAGAAAGCAGCGTCTTATAGGGAGCATCATCGGGCAGCCCCAGCCTGAAGATACGCGGATAGGTCTGCAAAAAATCGGGTTGCGTAGCTGCGCCCATGATGAGCGGCAGCATCAACAGCAGCAATAAAAAATAGGGTTTTAATAAAACATCCTTCGTTTTAAAACCATACAGCGCCTGTTCCTTCCGGTCGGCAAAAAACCAGTATATACTGACGGGAATAAAAATGAAAATCAATCCCTGCAAGTTGATCACATACTTATTGGCTACGAGTTGATAATCTATAGGCACCTGCCGGGTAAAAACCGTATAATGATGAAACCAGGTACGCACCGAAAACAACACAGCGCCTAAAAGCACCATCGCCCATAGCTTCCAGCTCAGCAACCGATGCCTATGCGGAGTAAAAATATAAAGCAAATAAGCACCCCCAAAGGCAATACCGTACATCAAAATATAACGCACCAGCCGCAAGACACTGCTCTGCTCCAGGTCTATATAATTGCGCTCGATAGCATAGCGGTATTCCAAACTGACAAGCACAGTGGTAAACAGTACGATGGCAATAAAATACGGAAGGCTGAAATGTTCGGTAAAGTATTTTTTCAGCAAGCGGATTACTTTCTTCATCGCTCTGCTATTTCCAAAGGTCCAAAATCTGCTGTGCGTGATCTTTGGCGGCTACTTTATCTATTACATGCGCTATCTTCCCGTCTTCACCCACCAGATAGGTGGTGCGCAGGATGCCCATATATTCCCGCCCGAATAATTTCTTTTCTCCCCACACTTTATAGGCTTTCACCATCTTGCCCTCCACATCCGCCAGCAAAGGAAAAGGCAAAGCATATTTTTGTTCAAAATTTTTATGGCGCTTTTCGCTATCCATACTCACCCCGATTACGTGGATACGGGCTTTTTTCAGTTTCGCACTGTTGTCGCGCAGATTGCAAGCTTGCTCCGTACACGTGGGCGTATTGTCTTTGGGGTAAAAATAAATGGCGAGCTTTTTTCCTGTAAAATCACTCAATGAAACAATCTTCCCGTTTTGGTCGGGCAGGGAAAAATCAGGCGCTTTCGTTCCTTTTCGTAATGGCATAGTGCAAAATAAATAAACTCACGAGATTTACCGCTTGCCTTATAGCCGGCTATAAAAAAGAGAAAAGCAGAAGCCTGCCCAACAGGTTTATATCTATTTTAAAAAACGGCTATCCCACCCCTCAAAATAACATGGCTCGGTTTTTGAAAATAGTTCTTCGTAAATTTAATTTCTCTTGGCCCGATAAAGAAGAGGAGGCAGAACGTGAAAACATCCTTACAAGTACCGGTATCCGAATACAGAAAACTCTCCGATGAAGAGCTGGTACACCGTTTTGCTTTCCGGCAGGATAAAAACGCCGCCAATTATCTTTTTGAACGCTACGGACACCTTGTCTTCGGCATTTGCCTCCGCTATTTTCCCGATAAAGACACCGCGCAGGATCATACGCAACAGATATTTATCAAGCTGCTGGAAGATCTTCCGAGATTTCATATTGACTATTTCAAAGCATGGCTGGCCAAGGTTACCCGCAATCATTGCCTGATGCAGCTCAGAAAACCAAATCGCGAAGCCACTGTCGGATCTTTACCGCTTGCCGATATGGAAAACGACAGCGACCTGCATCATAAAATAGAACAAGAACATCTATTTGACCATCTGGAGGAGGCGTTAAAAACATTGAATCCCGAACAGCAAGTATGTATTGATCTTTTTTACCTGAAAAAAATGACCTATTCGGAAATCATGACCCGTACCGGCTATACGTTCAAAGAAGTGAAAAGCTATTTGCAAAACGGCAGGCGCCATCTGAAACTAAAAATGGAAGCGTTAGGAACATGAGCGAGCAGTTGAAACATATTTTTGACATCAGCAAATGCCCTACTAAGCGGCAAATGCAGGATTATCTGAAAGGAGTGATGCAGCCGGAGGAAATCTACGCCTTTGAACATCATATCAGCTCCTGTATGCTTTGCAGCGAGGCTATGGACGGAATGATGGAGCATCCGCAGGAAGCCCTTGCGGGGATGACCCACCTCAACGATAATTTCCTGAAAGATCATCTGGAATTGCACCCGCCGCATATTCACCTCAACGGAATCGCTGTTACCAACGCTGCGGATATAAAACATAAAAACAAAAATACGATTCCTTTATGGAAACCCATAGGCATCGCCGCCGCCCTGCTGCTCTGCCTCGGCTTGGGATGGTATGTAAAAAACACAACACCCTTCACAGGCACACACACACCTACTACTATAGCACAAGCGCAGGAAGAAAGCGGGATAGAAAATGTTCCCCCATCCTATCAGGCTAATCCACCGGATCAAAAAACGCCTACAACTGCCCCTTCTGCCATCCATACAGTAGCGGAAGCGCCACCAACCCCGGATACCCTGCCTATGAAAACCCTTGCCGCTGCGGCATTCTCTGCCGATTCCGCACCGCAGGAACCTCCTCGCGAACAGCTCAAAAAAGCGCCTTCCCTTCCACTGTCGGCAACAAAAGAAACGCTTGCAACTACCCCTAACCCACGCGATGCCGCTTCCCTATCCGGCAGTGCCGACGTACAACAAAAAGAAGCCGAAACACCTATGGAAACGGCTAAAGTACGCGCTATAAGCAGCAAAACCGAAGCGACTAAAAAAGAACAACCGCACCGGAATAGCGAAACCTATGATGCCGATGAATTATTTGAACAAGGCGAATATGCCTTAGCGCTTACTGCCTATAAAAGACAAATGAACAAGGGTGATGAAAAAAGCAATGCACAAGCCAAGCTGATGGCAGCCCATTGCTACCTGCACCTCGGCGAAAGGAAGAGTGCCCGAAAATTGCTGACCGACCTGGCTGAAAACAGCAACGGCGCACCCAAACGCCGTGCGAAACGATTGCTGAAAGAAATGGAACAGACAGATTAAAAACTACCGCTTCACCACCGGTACATTCCCCTTCACATTTCCTTCCTTAGCATACAACTTGATGATGTAATAACCCGCTGCAACTTCTTTCACATCTATATTTTCAGAAATGCTTTCCGCTTCTTTGCGCAGCAGCACTCTTCCCGTAGCATCTAAAAGCCATATCTTATCTCCGGGCTGCAAGCCGCTGACGGTGAGTGTATTGTCAAACGGATTGGGGTAAATGTGGGTAGCTTGAAGCGAAAGATGTGCAGCAGCCATAGAGGTATCGGTTTTTTCGGTGAGGATGATGACCGTATCGGACATTATGGCTGTATCATAGCAAAGCGTTTGCGGATGCAGGACGGCATAAACCGTATCATCTACTGCGGTTTTTACAAAGCTGTAGGCAGGTGATGCGTTGGTGGCAAGCAATATTCCGTTCCTATACCAATCTATGGCATAGTTGCTGCCCGGGTCGGTAAGGGCGGCATTGACGGTTACGCCCTGCCCGGGCGAAGCCATAGCCGGGGCGGATAACGTGAGCGAAGTATTACCCATGGGTGCTACATATACATGCACCACATTGGACTCCAAAGGACACTCTCCGCCATATACGGTAACTTTATAATTGCCGGAAGCAGTAACCGCTATGGTATTGGTATCATTGAAATAAGTACCGTTTTTAGACCAGTAGTAGCGGGTAGCCTCCGGGATTATTGGAGTAGTGAGCCATACGGTATCTCCTGCACATACGGTATCTGCCGAGGCGGTGAGCGTGGTGGTAGGGGTATTTTGACAGAGTTTTAGGATGAAACCACCGCCGGGTGAAGCCGCTGTTAAACTGTAAATGCCGGGACCGGGGTCAAAATCTACATTACCACCGATAAAAGAGCCGGAAAGGTAAATGGAGTTATTGTTATCCAACGCTATCCATCCGTTTGCACCGGCAGTAGCTAATGTCCATAACAGGTTGCCGGAAGAATCGAATTTCTGCATAGGGTAAGTATTAGAAACAACATACACATTCCCGGCTGTATCGGTAGTGATGCCGCGCCCTTCATAAAGCCCTGTATTGTACCCTGCTTTTTGTGCCCATGCGAAATCGCCGTTGTTGCGCAGTTTTAGGGTGAAGATGCTGCGGGTGGAATTGGAGGTGAGATTGTACACTCCTGCACCGGGGTCAAAATCTACAGTACCGTTGAATTGACCTGAAACAACTACATCTCCCCACGGGTCTAATGACAAATCCCATGCCTTGTCATCACCGTTTGCACCAACTTGTTTTGCCCAAATGTAATTGCCTGCTGAATCGTATTTGGCAATAAAGACATCTCCCTGTGGCAGAAACATCGTACTCGTTTCTATAAGATTGGCTACACCTTGTCCGGGGTCAAAATCTGCCGTATCGGTAAATGCTCCTGCTATATACACATTGTGTTGGTTATCTATTGCTAATTGAGCTGCACCTTGATTTCCTGTACCGGTTATTTGCTTTGCCCAAATAAAGTTGCCTGCGGTATCTAATTTTACTATCACTACGTTGGCATTGTTGTTGAGTGGATTGACACTATTAGGCGGCGTAACAACATTATACACGCCCACCCCCGGATCAACATCAATAGTGCCACCAACACTCATCGTAAGGTAAATATTATTGGTTACGGTATCTATTTTAGCACCGGTTATAATAGCATAAGTACCTGTTGTTGTTCCCGAACCGTATATCTCTTTTGCCCAGATAAAATTTCCAGTACTGTCTAATTTTATTATACAACTACGAATAGTGCCATTATACGGCAAGGGATAGGTCGCAGGACCAGGGTCGGCATCAACCGAATCTATATGCACGTCAAAAAGATAAATGTTTTTGGCAGCATCTAATATTATGCGCGGATTGTTGATGCTCCAACTGGTGGTTGTAGAAACAGAAAGCGAAGGAAATTGTTTTGCCCAAAGAAAATTTCCTGCGGCATCTTCCTTTAGTACAAACCGGCTGTTGGTATTACTGCTGCTACCCATGTTGTATGTATTGGAACTTGCGTCAAAATCAACTATACGAGAGAACCCGCCCATGCTGTAAATATTATTGGCAGCATCAAATACGATACCGCTAACGCCGGCAGAACCGTTGTTGCTTGCCGTAAATGCCTGCGCCCATGAAAAGCTTTGTGCCTGCACTTTAGCTCCATAATCACTAAAAAAAATAAAAACACCGATAAAACAGAATAGACACTTCATGATATTGAATTTTTCAATTACTTGTAAAGTTAAAAAACAATTACTTTGAGTACATTCTATTTACTTCAAAATTTTTGCTTTTATGTACATATCAGACATTAATACGCTCATCACTTTGCCTACTCCGTCAGGTGCGGGAGAATATGTAGTAGCAGGTTTTTACGCACCGGGAGATGGAGGAGGTGGTACTTTTGTATGGATACCGGATTCGGTAGCTCCCGCACTCCCCAAAGACGAAGGGATTGTTTGGTATCTTGCTACTAACCCCTCAGGTTCTTTAGGTTGTTTCAAGCGCCTCTACTCCGGTCCGATAAATGTGCGATGGTTTGGGGCAAAAGGAGATGGCAGTACGGATGATACGGCTGCGGTGCATGCGGCGCGGGATTCGCAGTTTTGTAGGGATGGGGGTACTATATATTTTCCACAGAGCAAGGATAGTGCGGGTAATGTAACGGCGTATGTGGGGGCGTTTGAGTTTCTGTTTGCACATGGGGAGGTCAATATCATGGGAGATGGCGCGGCAACGATGCTCCAGTCTAATGGCAGCCTTGATGCTAATAGTGACCCTAATCCGGTATTACGTTTGGGATGGGCACCGTGGTGGTGGCGTCCCAAAAGAGTTTTTAATTTGATTATTAACGGTACACCTGATAAATCTAACCCGAGATTTTCAGACGGCATTATATTTGATGACCCTGCAGAACCTATGAACGCAGGCAGATGGAGTATTGAAAATGTAACATTAGTCAATTGCAACAAAGGCATATTTAAGCCCAAAGGTAATATTGGCAATAGTTATGAAGGCTGTCTTTTTGCCGGCAATAACTTTGGATATTATGCACAAACTTATACGCCCATAGGGCTGCCGGGTATGCATGCCGGATGCGATAGGTTTATAGGCGGACATATAGAAGGTAGCAGCCATGCAGGCATCTATGTACATGCAAACGGGCAATACGGGCAGGTAATCATAGACGGCACAATTATAGAATATAATCAGGGCTTTGGCATTTTTATAAAGACAGAAAGCGAAGCCCGGGCAACTTTTACACCCGTAGAGATAAGGAATATATGGATGGAAGCAAATGCTCTTCCGAGCTTTCATAACAAATTAATAGATAATAATGGCAGCGAGCCTGTAGAGAAGGGGGAGGTTAAGGCACATTTTAACCCAGTTACCAATTATCTTTATCTAAGTGTTAGTTTTAATGGTTTAAGTGGCTATATTGCAAGTGCCGGTATATATCTGAGCGGCTCTCCTATCGCTTCTCTTTCAAATTACCCACCGTCAGCTACATCAGGTTCATGGACACAGAAGGTGTTGCTATCTAATCCGGCATATATTGCAGATTTATATGCGGGAAACTTATCTGTAGAAATCAATACAAGCCTGACACCTGAAGCAACAGCGCAACTTCCTCCCGTATCAAACATTACCATAGACGGAAATATATACGCTCCTGACCAATGGCGTACTTTACAATTTGAAGGAATACGGTCGGTAAGCATCTCTAATACACAAGTATTGGATATGAAGCTTATAGATGCTTCTGTAAAGCTAAACAACTGCCGCTCCGACAGGCGTTTTGTAAACTCGCATGAATGGCCTTACCGAATAGAACTGAACGGCAATTCGCAAATAATAGCGGACGATCTTATCTATGAAAATTCTGTAAGCGAAAACATTTTCGTCAATTCGATTTCCTATGACGGTACAGCAGATATTTTATGGGATAATACCATCCACACCTCCGTATGGGGGCCACTGCGCGTTGTAACTCAAACGGGCAATAAAAACATCCTAATCTCGCAACGGTATGAAGATGAATTATTTTTGTTTGAAACGGTTCCTTCGAGTGGTATATCGCAATTTACATCTACAGCAAAGGGAGGAATATTACATACCTTTTGCGCCCAACTTTCATGTCCGGTGGGTATAGGCTATCCTGAATTGGCGGATGTAACCAATATCGCATACCTTGACGAAGATAGCACCAAATATTATGTATGGTCTATCCATGCTTTTTGGTGCAGACACGAGGATGGTGGGGATGCCGCTTATGGTGTAATAGGCAGCGTGGCTGATCCCAACATCCAGTTAGGTCAGGTTATCCTAAAATCCAATCAATGGGTATGTTCCTATGGCGTGAAAAAACTGAATGGTAGCTCAAGTAGCCCTATTCCAATTTATTTGCGTTTTGGCTTATCAAATGGGTGAACTGTCCTTTTTTGCGATTATCAAATAGTAAAATTCGATAATTTTTACGATGCCACCTCTTTCCTAAACAGTCGTGCTTTTGCAGAAGGGGAAGACCCTTGTAAAAAACAGGATAAGTAAGGTAAGGAAATGAAGTGATGGGTTCATAAAAAACGTTCCTCGCACATCCCATCCGTTTCCGTTAATTTTGCAGCGGTTTTTAAAATTCCTTTTTTATGAACATGACCCCAGTGCTGAAAACACTCGGCATCAACAAAATAAACAGCGGCGCCGCCACCGGCACGAAAATCCTGAAAGCAACCGGCGAAAACATAGGCTCTTACTCTCCCGTAGATGGGAAACTGATTGCTACCGTTACCGCCGCCGATTCCAAAAACTATGATGCAGTCATCAAACAAGCGGAAAAAGCTTTTCTAGAATGGAGAATGATACCGGCTCCTAAACGCGGCGAAATTGTAAGACAAATAGGCGAAGCCTTACGAAAATATAAAGAACCTTTAGGCAAGCTCGTTTCCTATGAAATGGGGAAAAGCCTGCAAGAGGGCTACGGCGAAGTGCAGGAAATGATTGATATAGCCGATTTTGCGGTGGGTCTTAGCCGCCAGCTTTACGGCCTGACCATGCACAGCGAGCGCCCCCTGCACCGCATGTACGAACAATGGCATCCGCTGGGCATCGTAGGTATCATCAGCGCATTCAACTTTCCGGTAGCCGTATGGAGCTGGAACAGCTTTCTGGCATGGGTATGCGGTGATGTATGTGTGTGGAAGCCTTCCGAAAAAACACCTTTAACCGCCATCGCCTGTCAGCATATCGTAAGTGCCGTACTGAAAGCCAATAAAGCGCCCGAAGGCATCAACGGATTGGTAATAGGCGGTAGGGAAATAGGCGAATTGCTGAGCGCAGATACCCGTGTTCCGTTGGTATCAGCCACAGGTTCCACACGCATGGGCAAAGCCGTAGGGGCTACGGTAGGCGCACGCCTCGGAAAATCCTTACTGGAACTGGGCGGCAACAACGCCATCATCATTTCCGAACATGCAGATCTGGACATAGCCCTACGTGCGGCGCTGTTTGGCGCCGTAGGCACTGCCGGCCAACGATGCACCACCACACGCCGCCTCATCATCCACGAAAACGTATATGACGCTTTCAAGAAAAAACTGGTGGCTGCCTATAAACAACTGAACATCGGCGACCCGCTGAATGAAAAAAACCATGTAGGCCCGCTCATAGACAAAGATGCCGTAGCCGCTTATGAACATGCTATCAAAGAAGTGAAAAAAGAAGGCGGCAAACAATTGATAGCCGGCGGAGTGCTGAGCGGCAAAGGCTATGAAAGCGGCTGCTATGTGAAGCCTTGCGTATTTGAAGTAGAACCGCATTATACCATCGTGCAGCACGAAACCTTCGCACCGATCTTATACATCATGCAGTATAAAGACCTGAGAGAAGCCATTGCAATCCAAAACAACGTACCGCAAGGATTATCTTCGTCCATCATGACGGTGAATATGCGCGAAGCGGAATTATTCCTCTCTCAGGCAGGCAGCGATTGCGGCATTGCTAATGTGAACATAGGCACCAGCGGTGCGGAAATCGGCGGCGCTTTCGGTGGTGAAAAAGAAACAGGCGGCGGTCGCGAAAGCGGCTCCGATAGCTGGAAAGCCTATATGCGCCGGCAAACCAATACAATCAATTACAGCGATCAACTGCCACTTGCACAAGGCATCAAATTCAATCTGTAAAAGCAAGAAAAATGGCTGCCGCAACAAGGCAGTCATTTTTTTATATTTAGGCTATGAAACCAATGAAGTGGCTCCTAACGGGTATCATCACGATCTGCTCCTCCTTTTTTTCCTATGCGCAGAATGATTCGTTGATAGAGACAATGATGACGAAAAGGGTATTGCTTTGCCCAGATGTAACATTAAACGCCACCACAGTTTTACCTCAATTGTATAAAGACGGACAAGTGCAGCTCATAACCGACCTGCTCCTGTACTGGCACCGCAAATGCGGAGACAATGCAGCCCTATACACGTTTAAAACGCTTTATGATATAGAGCATAATACCTTCCGGGAAGATTTTCTCCTTTTTCGCTTTCTGAAGCATTATCAGCATCACATCGAAGCCGCTTCCCTACAGGATGACTATAGAACGATGTTTTATAACCAGACGGTGGACCAGGGCTATTATCCGTTCATAAAAGAATGGAGTGAAAAATTGCTGGCGACACCTGTCCGCTATTCCGCAGTGGAGCGTTTTGTACTTGAGTTTTATGCTCACCCTTCCGACAGCTTGCTGGAGCGTCTGGAAAACAAGGAATTCAAAGGCTCCCTGTTGCAACAGGATCAAAAAGCCTATCACCGATTTGACAAGAAGCATGGAAAGAATGGACTGGGAATAAGCCTTACGGGAGGCACATGGCTTCCTACACAGCAACTGGCAAAGATCGGCGTTAAAGGCACTTTGGGTTTTCAATTTTTATATGCTTTCTCGAAAACAAAAATTTTTGTAGAGGTACTTGCCAGGTTTCAAGGCACGGGGCAAGGGGTTTATATAAAGGATGATGATTCCCTATTCTACGTCAAAAAACAAAGCGGAGTATATGGCGGTGCCGGTTGCAGCTATGAATGCTTCAAAAAAGAACGACATGCGCTGGAAGCGATGGCGGGCATAGGCTATGATGCACTTAGTTTTGTGTTGATAGAAGGAAAGCGGAATGAGAAAGACTATACCAAAGACCGGGGCAGTCTGAATGTAAATTTAGGGATGGGCTATCGTTATTATTTTCAAAAGAACACACCGTTTGGCTATATAGGTTTAGATGCCCGCTATAATTATACCCACTATAGGAATAATGGTGGCACCGCGCTCACGGGCAATGCCGTAACCATTGGGTTAAACATAGGAATAAGCGCGAGATGATACGAACTCATTTTCCCCCTATGATACTAATGAAATTCTATAACGTTTTATTTTTCAAAACTGCTACGGTGAGCCGGCTTACACAGATGAGTTTCCCCTGTTCATCGGTTATCCGGATATCCCATACATGAGAGCTTGCGCCGAGATGAAACGGCTTTGCCGTAGCCGTTACCACCCCGCTTTTTTTCCCTTTGATATGGTTGCAGTTGATCTCCATCCCCACACATAATTGCTGCTCCTCGATACAAAGCCATGAAGCCACGCTGCCCACCGTTTCTGCCAGCGCTGCAGAGGCGCCACCGTGCAGCAAACCATAGGGCTGATGCACCGCCGCAGTTACGGGCATCGAAATTTTCAGATAATCCTCACCCATTTCTTCAAACCGCATCCCCAGCGTTTCCGCCATGGTTTTTTCGGTTTGTGCATTCAGCGTTTCCAGCGAAACCTGCTTTTTCCATATTGCCATACTATGCGATTATTATTATTAAAATCATTAGACAAATATAAATATTTAAAATTTCCATAATGAATAATTTAGTTTTGTAATTTTGCAATATTTTTAAAACCAAACAGCTCATTATATGCCTACAATTCTGGTGGCAGGCGCCGGCAAATCCACAACCTGCCTTATCCAATACCTGATTGCCCAAGCAGTAAAGCACAAATGGAATCTGGTCATTGCCGATGAATGTATTGAAGCCATCGAAGATAAAACAAATGGACATCAAATAGCCAAAGCCGTAGCGCTGGATATTACCAATGCCGCCGAGCGGCAAAAACTGGTGAAGGAAGCGGATCTCGTCGTATCGCTTATGCCGCCGCATCTGCACATTCACCTGGCAAAAGATTGTCTTCTCTACAAAAAAAACCTAATCACTTCTTCCTATATCTCCCCCGAAATAAAAGAACTGCACAGCGCAGTAAAAGAAGCCGGACTGATGTTTATGTGCGAAATGGGACTTGACCCCGGCATTGACCACATGACTGCCAGCCACATCATCCACAGCATACAGCGGGTGGCGGCTACCATTACCTCATTCAAATCCTACTGCGGCGGGTTGATAGCTCCCGAAAGCGACGACAATCCCTGGCATTATAAATTCAGCTGGAACCCTCGAAACGTCATCACCGCAGGCATGGGCGGCGCTCATTATCTGAACAACGGAAAAGAAATAAGCATTCCCTACGAGCAATTATTTGAGCATAATAAAAAGATAAAAGTGGAGGGGCACGGCAGCTTCGCATTTTACCCCAACAGAGATTCGCTAAGCTATCTGGAAGTCTATGACGTGCCGGAAGTAAAGAATTTTCTCCGTGCTACCCTGCGCCATCCCGATTTTTGTAAAGGATGGAATGCCCTTATCAAACTGGGACTTACCGATAGTACTGATAACCGGGAACACATAGGCAATTATGCCGAGTGGCTGAAAATAAAAACAGGCTATACAAATGAGCTTTCGCTAAAAGAACATACAGCACGCTGCCTGGCTATAGAACCTCAGGATAAAGTGATGGCTATGCTGGAATGGCTGGGACTGTTTGATACCCTGCCGGTAAAAGAATCGGCAAAAACCTCCGCAGATATATTGCTGGGGCTGCTTTTGGAAAAATGGAGTATGAAGCCGGAGGATAAAGATATGGTGGTGATGCACCATGAGGTGGAATACCTGCATCGCGACAAAAAAATTACCCTCCACAGCAGCATGGTGGTGAAAGGAGATGACAGCAAATACTCCGCTATGGCCAAAACGGTAGGCTTGCCGATGGGAGTGCTTGCCAAGCTGGTAATGACGGGGAAAATAACGCCGCCGCAAGGCGTGCAGATTCCCAATATGCCGTCGGTCTATAGGCCCGTCATGAACGAACTGGCGCACTACGGAATCCGTTTTGAGGATACCGTCTCTTAACCGGGGAAACAGGAAATATTAAATAAAACACAAAAGTCTAAATATTTTGCCAAAATGCAGTTCGTCAGTTGCTTTTTAGGGCTCAAAAGCTATTTTTGCACGCATTGAACTTTAAAAGTTGTACCCATAAGCCTCATCAGATAATAGTGTAACAAGTAAGCGAAGCTTACGCCATGGTTTTAACACCTTAAAAGTTTAAAATTTATGAACGTAAAGAAAACTACTTTTATCTTATTTACCGGTCTGGCTTTAGTATTTGCGAGTTGTCAATCTTCGCAACAGCTTATAGAACCCAAGCTATCGTTGGAAAAGATAGAAAGTCGCTCATTGAAAACCGCAGCCGATATATCGCTGCCGGAAGAGCTTATTTCCATCCACCTTCCTGCTTCTGAAAAGCCGGCTATCCTACAGCAAAAATACGCCTCCATCCTCGGCGTGTTCCCGCAAACCATCAGGAATCTTTCTTTATACAGCTTTATAGAAGACTGGTATGGCGTGCGCTACCGGCTGGGCGGTGATAGCAAAAAAGGTATTGACTGCTCCGCCTTCGTCAAAAGATTATATGAAAATGTATTTTGTGTGAATCTGGTAAGGACTGCGCTGGAACAATTTCACATGTGCCGCTATATTACCCGTACCGACAGCGTAAAGGAAGGCGATCTCGTATTCTTCAAAACAAAAGGCAGCCGTATTTCACACGTAGGCATTTATTTGATGAATGATTTTTTCGTACATGCCTCCTCCAGCCGCGGGGTGATGATCAGCAACCTGAATGATGCTTACTGGGAACCCAGGTTTGCCGGTGCAGGCACTATCATAAAAGGAGAAATGAAAATGTAGCTTTTATAAATGTACAGGAAGGCTATCCGCTTCAAACATGCGATGCCCTATCCGCAATATTCTCCCTACCATTCCGTATTACTGTTCTCTGCCAGGTTAAACTTGAGTATGCTGTTGGCAGAGATGCCGAGGCGCACGGCGGAAATATTTTTATTCAGGCTGTTCCACCCCCATACATAATCCACCCGAAATAATCGAAAAATCCCATAACCGATATTGTCCAAACCTACAAATGCTTCGGTATGCCATAGATTTTTATCGGCATAGTAAAGATTCGTACCCGTTACCAAATACCAGGATAAGGTGCGCAGCAGCGGAATTTTGTTGGTAAGAAAACCCTTCAACTGCCACTCCACATGCGCTTCACCATATAGATTTTCCTGATTGCTGAAGGAATAATAAGGCGCCAACTGAAACCCTTCCAGATAGGAAGTGGCTACGCCCAGCTCATTACCTTGAATATGATTGAGGTCGGGAATGCTTACATAATTTGTATTCAGAAAACCACCGGTAGCTACATTGTAGCCTATATTTCCCAGCAGTTTCAATCCTATATCATCTTTGATGCTAAACCGCCATTTATCATAATTCGTCTTGCTGCCCAGCACATCAGGAATCCCTTTTTCATAGCCTACGGTAAACACGGGTAGGTTGCTGCCGTGCGGCATCAGGTAATCGGGATATTTGGTATAGGTATAGCCCGGTTGATAAGCGGCTATGACCTGCGTGATGAAGGCGTGGTGTGGTTGCCAGGTGTATTTTTTAAATTCATCGGGAATATTATCGGTGAAGCCGCCTACCCCATCGCGCGCATAGGTGGTAAAACTGGTATTCTGCAACGGCTGCCTGTCCTGATAACCCGCTTGAAAATTGATACGCAGTCCATTGCCAAAATTACGTTGCAGAAAAACGGTAGCATTCCAGCGTTCATAAATCTTCAGATAATTTTTCCGGTAGAATAACGTGCTGATGGAATTGTAGAGCGGAGCGATTGGATTGTAGGGATTGTATTGAAAAACATACCTACCGCCTTCTGCACCAAAGAGCCACCACCGCCCTTTCCACTCGGAGTTTTGCACCACATAGTTTACCCGTGCTATCCCGTTGAAATGCTTATTGCCAAAGCCGTAACGCAACGCAGAGATTACGGCTATGGAATGGAAAGAATCTAATGTAATAAGGGAGCGAATACGTGGGGCAACATTCCATCCTTCCACGGTATTGAAATTGACAAGTCCGCTAAGAAGGTTATTGACCGTAATGCGAAATTTTTCTTCTTTACCGGTAAAGGTATATTCCGACAAAACCAAATTGCTGACCATAGGGCGATTACCTCGTTTGCGCAAGGAATCCTTACGAATAGGGTTTTCCTCTACTATGCGCATACTGTCTTTTTTTATATAGTCTCTTATCTCATCTTCATTCAGCGGTATAGGGCGGTAATCTGTCCAATAAGCACTGTCGTTTTTCTGAGCGCCTTTTTCATATTCGCTGATTATTTTGCTGTTGAAAATACTGTCAGGTATCGGTTGGTTGATTTTTTGATTGTCGTAAACAGTTACCAGATTTCCTACAATATCAAAACCCAAAAACTTAAATGCAAATAAATATTTCTGTTGTTTGATCACCCATTCATCTTTTTTCAAAGGAATATAGGACTGTGCGATGATGAGCGTATCTATAAACTGAATATTGGCTTTTTCCGTAGCGCTAAGCTCCAAACTATGAATGCCCCATTCTTCATCCACTATATAAAGCGTACCTGTAAATAAAGGCTCATACTGCCGCTTAGGTGATACGCTTATTTTAAAAATCGTATAATCGCCTTCTTTAAAATCACCTTCTAATTTGTATTTATAATAACCAAACGCACCATCGCTCACCGGGGAAATCATACCTCGCGGAGCCATTTGCGAAGAGATGCGGATATTATTCTGATAAAAATTAATCACTTCAGGAAATTGCGACATGCCTACTCCGTTGGGGTTGCCGCTTTCCCGCACGGAATGGATGATGGTTTTTTCCTTCCCGTTTTGGGAATAATAAGTAGCCTGTTCTTCAAATTGATTAAGAATGCCTTTGCCATTGCTGTCTAATCCGATCTCCGTGCCGTTTACTTTTTCACCCATGAGTTGCTTAGGCATGTCTCTTGTCCGTACCACGCCTTTTGCATAAATACCGGTTTGAAAACTTTGAATCTGCGCCAGATGAAATTTTCTTTTGGCAATTACTTTTTTCATGATGTACACTGCGGGGTCGTCGGTAGATTTTATAGTGTATTCATTCATTTCCAGCGCTTCTTCTTGCAGAACAAAATCATGGGCAACCGTTTCTTCTCCTGTAATTTTAAAGGCGAAATGACTTTGTTTGAAACCCATGTATTGTGCGGTAGCCCTATAATCTCCGGCGGGAAGCGTAAGCGAATATTCGCCATCGGCATTGGCACTGGTACCCATTGTTGTACCCTTAATGAACACAATAGAAAAAGGTAAAGACACTCCGTTCTTATCCGTTATTTTCCCTTTCAACGTGCCACCGTACAGGGAAACCGGCAAGGCAGTAAGTAATAAAAAATAAATAAACAGGCGCATGATATAAAAAAGTACAAACGGTATATCGAACGAAAGCAGTAAGGGTTACAATACCTTTAAAACAATCCGAAAAGCTGCGCATCCACCCGCTTTACCACTTCTGCAAAATCTTCTTCTTTTTCTGCAAAATTGTTGTGGTCAATATCTATAGTAAGCAAGGGACCGTCCTTATATTTTTCAATCCATTGTTCGTAAAATCCGTTGAGCCGTTTCAGATAATCTAAACGAATATTTTCTTCATACTCTCTTCCCCGTTTTTGTATCCTGTCCACTAACGCCGGCACGGAGGCTTTTAGATAAATGAGCAAATCCGGCGGTTGTGTAAGGCTTTTTAGGGTTTTGAAAAAAGAGAAATAATTTTCAAAATCACGGTTGGTCATCAGCCCCATTTCATAGAGGTTGGGTGCAAAGATGTAGGCATCTTCGTAAATGGTGCGGTCTTGAATCACCGTATCATTGCCGTTGCGTATCGTAATTAATTGGCTGATGCGGCTGTTCAGAAAATAAATCTGCAAGTTGAACGACCAGCGGTGCATGTCTCCGTAAAAATCCACGAGATAAGGATTATGCTCCACATCTTCAAAATGCGGTTTCCATTTATAATGCTTGGCAAGCATGGTGGTGAGCGTAGTTTTTCCGGCGCCTATGTTTCCGGCTATTGCTATATGTTTTGGTTTGGATTTCGCCATTGATTTAGAAAAGTAGAAAATCAATTTTCAAATTCCAAATCACAAAATTCAAAATTCAACATCCAACATCCTTAATAATAATGTATCCCAATCTGCTTTCTGGCTGCTGCTATGGTGGCTGCCGCGCTGGCTCTTGCTTTTTCAGCGCCTTCTTTCAAGATTTTTCGGAGAAGGGTTTCATCTTCCTGCAAGGCTTTCGCACGCTCACGAATAGGGCGGATGAACGCAACCATATCTTCGCCGAGCTGCCCTTTCATATCACCATAGCGGATGGTACATTCCTGATAATCTTTCGTGAATTTCGCTACCGTTTCCGGAGCAGATACCAGGCGCATTAATTGAAAAATATTTTCCACGGCTTCCGTCATCGGGCTGTTGGGTTCGGTAGGTGCTATATCGGTTTTCGCTTTTTTCAATTTCTTACGGATGGTATCATCATCATCGGCAAGGTATAGCGTGGCATTGAGGTTTTCACTTTTGCTCATTTTGCCGTTGCCGTCAAGGCTGGGTACCTTCACCGGTTCACTCCCGAAATTAAACGGATGCGGTTCTGGAAACAACGCTCCATAGCGGCTGTTGAACCGCTGCGCGTAATTGCGTGTCATCTCTACATGCTGCACCTGATCTTTGCCTACAGGCACCTTATGCGCACGGTGAATCAGTATATCCGCCGACATGAGCACCGGGTAGGTAAGCAAACCTGCATTCACATTATTGGGTTGCAGACGCACTTTATCTTTGAAAGTAGGTACTTTTTCTAATTCGCCTTTATAGGCAAGCATATTCAGTATCAGGTACAGTTCGGGAATCTCCGGTAAATCGCTCTGTGCATATAGCGCTACTTTTTCGGGGTCTAAGCCGCAAGCTATATTTTCCGCAACCACGCGAAACACATTTCCTTTCAAGTCTTTGGGATCAGGATGCGTAGTAAGCGAATGATAATCAGCCACGAAAAAATAACATTCATAGTCATCCTGCATTTTCACATAGTTGCGCATGGCGCCGAAATAATTGCCCAGATGTAGAAAACCGGTCGGTCTTATCCCGCTTACAACAATTTCTTTATTCATAAGACGTGCAAGATAAAGAAAACCCATGGCTACAAAAGCGGTTTGTTACTCCTAAAGACGCTCAGGAAATTTTGTCCTTATTTTGCAAAGAATTTTATACAAAGGGTAAAGCGATAAAGAAGGATTAGTTCAGCTTACAATCGCAAACAAACAAAAACATCCAACCGAAAGTGAGCAACATAGAAATATACGGGGCGCGTACGCACAATCTTAAAAACATTGACCTCAACATACCTAAAAATAAACTCGTAGTCATTACCGGCATCAGCGGCAGTGGCAAATCATCGCTGGCGTTCGATACCATTTTTGCAGAGGGACAACGGCGCTACATGGAGAGCTTCGCAGCCTATGCGCGTCAGTTTCTCGGCGATATGGAACGCCCCGATGTGGACAAGATTATGGGACTTTCTCCCGTCATTTCCATAGAGCAAAAAACCACAAACAGAAACCCTCGTTCTACGGTCGGTACGGTTACGGAAGTATATGATTTTATGCGCTTGCTCTATGCACGGATTGGGGAAGCTTTTTCCTATAACACGGGCAAAAAAATGGCAAAGTTTTCGGAAGAAGAAATCATTGCTCATATCAACGAAAATTTTTCGGGTAAGCGGATTATGGTTTTAGCACCGTTAGTACGCGGCCGTAAAGGACATTATAGGGAATTATTTGAACAACTTCGCAAACAAGGTTATATAAAAGTGCGGGTAGATGGCGAGGTGATGGATATGAAAGAGCGCATGCAACTCGACCGCTATAAAATACATGAAATCGAATTGGTGGTGGATAGATTGATTGTACAGGAAGATGCTAAAGCGCGCCTGAGCCAAAGCGTACAAAAAGCCTTGCAAATGGGAAAAGAACTGATGTTTGTGCTGGATGCGGATACGAATAAACTTTCGCAATACAGCAGACAACTCATGTGTGCGGATACCGGTATTTCCTATGAAGAACCCTCGCCGAATACATTTTCGTTTAATTCTCCTTATGGCGCTTGTCCGAAGTGCAAAGGCTTGGGGAGTGTCTATACCATCAACATGGAAGAAGTGATTCCCGATAATGGCAAATCCATTAACGACGGCGCCATTGTACCACTTGGCGCAGAACGCGAAGCATGGGGCTACAAACAGGCGGTCATCATAGCGAAGAAGAATAAGATTTCACTTACCACTCCTTTAAAAAATATTCCTAAAGAGCAACTCAACATTATCCTTTACGGAAATGAAGAAGGCTTGATAACCTATATAGACAACGACAGCGAAGTCTATAATGAAGTAAGCGCGCAACACGGCTATGAAGGCATTGTAAACATGATACTCCGCTGGTTTAATGAAACGACTTCCGAACCCATACGCGCCTGGGCGGAAAAATTTATGCAGCTCGATACTTGTGATGAATGTAACGGCGCACGATTGAAAAAAGAAAGCCTATGGTTTAAGGTGGATGATAAGAACATTGCCGAGCTTTCACAATATTCCTTGCAGCAGCTATCGGATGAGTTTGCAGACATCGAAAAACGATTGAGTAAGAAACAAAACATCATCGCCAAAGACATTCTGAAAGAGATTCGTGATCGCCTTCATTTTTTATTAGATGTAGGCTTGCATTATCTTACATTAAACAGGGCTACAAGAACACTAAGCGGCGGCGAAAGTCAGCGTATCCGCCTTGCCACGCAAATCGGCTCGCAGCTTTCGGGCATTACCTATATTTTGGATGAACCCAGCATTGGCTTGCATCAGCGCGATAATCAGAAGCTCATAGGCGCCTTGAAAAATCTGCGCGACGGCGGCAACTCTGTCTTGGTGGTAGAGCATGATAAAGACATTATGCTGGCAGCAGACCATTTGATTGACATTGGTCCGGCGGCAGGTATTCATGGCGGTAAAGTAGTGAGTGCAGGCACACCGCAGGAAGTCATCCAACAACACACCACTACCGCTAATTACCTCAATCATTCCCTCAAAATAGAAGTACCTGAAGAGCGCCGCAAAGGAAATGGGGAAAAGATAAAACTCACCGGCGCTACAGGCAATAACCTCAAAAACGTCAGTATAGAATTACCGCTTGGTACTTTCATTTGCGTAAGCGGTGTCTCCGGCAGCGGCAAGAGCACATTGATCAATGAAACGCTTTATCCGATTCTTGGAAAGCATTGCTACCACAACTTCAAACAAGCGCCTATGCCCTATAAAAAAGTGGAGGGCATCGAACAAATAGACAAAGTAATTGAGATAGACCAAAGCCCGATTGGGCGCACACCGCGCAGCAATCCGGCTACGTATTGCGGTTTCTTCAACGAGATACGCACCTTGTTTTCGCAAGTACCCGAAGCAAAAATCCGCGGCTATGCGCCGGGCAGATTTTCATTCAACGTAAAAGGCGGGCGCTGCGAAGAATGCCATGGCGGCGGCATGAAAGTGATTGAGATGAACTTCCTACCCGATGTATATGTGCCCTGCGAAAAATGTAACGGCAGACGCTACAACCGCGAAACACTCGAAATACGCTACAAAGGAAAATCCATCTCTGATGTGCTGAACATGACAGTGGATGAAGCCGTAGAATTTTTTATCAACGTTCCTTTTTTGCATCGGAAGATTAAAACGCTGCAAGATGTAGGGCTTGGCTATGTAACGCTCGGACAAAGCGCCGTAACCCTCAGCGGCGGCGAAGCACAACGTGTGAAACTCGCTACCGAACTCTCTAAACGCGACACCGGACAAACCATTTACATTCTTGATGAGCCTACAACCGGTTTGCATTTTGAAGACATCAAACACCTGCTTGCCGTGCTCAACCGCATTGTGGACAGAGGCAATACCGTCCTCGTGATAGAGCATAACCTGGATGTGATAAAAGTAGCCGACTACGTCCTCGACATGGGGCCGGAGGGCGGAAACGGCGGCGGCACTTTAGTAGCCAAAGGAACGCCGGAACAGGTGGCAAAAGTGAAGGAGAGTTTTACAGGTAAATTCTTAGCTGAAGAGTTGAATGGTTGATATGCTGGCGCGAGTTTGCAACTCGTGCCACACAAAAAGCGGTTTTGTATATGAAGCGCGTCATTGGAAATATAGCAGTGCAATAGATTATTGTGGTGGGAAAGATGTATTGGAAATTGATTTGACGAATTAATTTTGAGAAAGTTGAGAGGCACGAGTTGAAAACTCGCGCCAGCATGGGAAGGAGAGTTTTACTGGGAGATTCTTAGCTGAGAGTTGAATGGTTGATATGCTAACGCGAGTTTGCAACTCGTGCCACACAAACTAAGTAACATGAGTACTAAATATAAATTCTACAATAAAGAAGGATTGTACTTTATCAGCTTTGCAACGGTCTATTGGATTGATGTATTTGTGCGTGAAATATATTTTGATGAGTTAGTGAAAAGCCTTGACTATTGCAGAAAAAATAAAGGGATGGAATTATTTGCGTGGTGTATTATGCCCAGCCATGTCCATATAGTTTTTAAAGCTAAAGACAATAATCCGTCGGAGATAATTCGTGATTTTAAAAAGTACACTTCAAAAAAGTTGCAAGCCTTACTTACAGAATTAGGAGATGAAAGCAGACGAGAATGGATATTGTGGATGATGCAACGTGCAGGAGCAAAAAATAGTAATGTGAAAGGCAGACAATTTTGGCAGCAGGACAATCATCCTATTGAACTTTGGAGCCCTGATGTTATTGACCAAAAAATAAATTACATCCATCAAAACCCTGTGGTAAGCGGTTTCGTATGTGAAGCGCATCATTGGAAATATAGTAGTGCAATAGATTATTGTGGCGGAAAAGGTGTTTTAGAAATTGATTTGGATTAATTGAGAGGCACGAGTTGCAAACTCGCGCCAGCAGGGGCAACGGCTACCCTTGTTAGCACTCGTTTTTCTTTCATTTTCTCTATCAGTTAAGCTCATAACCCTGTTCTTTAAGTTCATTAAAGTCTTGTTCTGTCGATACCAATGATTTCAAAAAGTCTTGAGTTGTCACCGCAGTTTTTGGATTCCCCATATCCTTTCTCACTTCAATTATAAGTTTCGCTAATGCTTTTAGATTGCTTTTTGTTTGAGAATCTTTCTCCCAACCAAAAAAAGCAAATAATACATTGTCATTCCCGAATATTATTAGCTCCTTCTTTATGTCAAGCATTTTGTTAATCAATTTTGAAGCGTTTGTTGGCTGGCCTTTCTTAACCTGTTTTAGAATATCAAAAAATACAGTTAATAACTTTATATAAACGTCGTATTTTCTGTCTGATAATTGCTTTTCAATTTGAAGTCTTCGTTCTTTTTCGTGTCTGTATAACCAACCAATCCCACCTAAAATGAGAAGTAATATTGGAACTGCTATTTGAGTAAACAATTCCATTATTTTTTTTCGAGTATTAAATCTTTTGGACTTGGGCTCAAAATTCCAAATTGCTTTAATGAGCTTTCATAAAACTCCCAATTTCCCGAAACTTTCTCATTAAAGTCTTTTATGTTTTTTTGAACTGTCGGGTTGCAACTACCAAGTTGTAAAAGTTTTTCTAATGAACCTTTTTCTTCCAAAGACAGATAAATATCAAAAATGTCACGTAGTCGCTTTTTGTTGTGAGCTGAATTTAGCTTCGATATGATTATCCCTGCTCCGTCAAGAACATTAAAAGTATTACCGTCAAATGTCACTGACTCGTATAATTCATTTGAATAAATTTCACTACCATATTGGATATTTATTGAAAGAATTGGTTTTACACGAATGCCGTCCGTAACATCTAAATCCATTATTTCTACAAAATCAACTTTATTCATTTTGCCTTCTGTCGGATGCAAAAGGTCAACATTGTAAATGTATGTCTGACTTCCTAACTCTATGGCTCTACACAATTGAAAGTCGTGTTTGGCACTAACAAAATATCCATATTTCAAAAAGCGATTTAAAATTTCTGCCATATCGTTCTTTGAATATTTCTCTGGAAATAACAGGTCAACGTCTCTAGTTCCTGGGTGTATGTTTATATGTCGTATATATGGCCCCCAACCACCAACGAATATTATGTCCGAAACTGCTTCGTCAATTATTTCAGTTGATTCTCTTAAAAGTTGTTTTGCTCCGTCAAGTATATCTTTCATTCGGTCTGTCTTTTAAAATGAGTGCTAACGTTTTGCAGCTACCCGAAGGTGGCGATTTCGGAGCACTTCACTGTCAACCATGCAGAAACTTTGATAGAAGCACAAAGCTTGATTTAACCACTGAACCGCCACTTTTGGGTAGGTGCTGTTATGCTGCGTTTTTATTGTCGTCATAGAATTGTTTGAGTGTAAAAGTATATTCAGAGCGATTTATAAAATCTTCAATTTCATCACGTATTAAATCTTGCAATGCTGGAACTGTCTCAAGATTTAACTTATCAATCAAATTCTGTAATTCCTCAATTTTCTCTTGTCTTTTATCTCTAAGCTCTGTTCTATTCAATTCAAGTTTTCTCCAAGTAATTTCACCCCTCTTACTTCCATTGATGTGTAGAACAATTGGTCCGAATGCTCTTAAATGCTCTGTAGGATTGTCTTTGTATGGATTTAACAACATACAGCCTTTAGATATGAAATTTCTTTTTTTATTGTTACACCAATAACAGCCAAATGTTAGATTGTCCCAACTAAATGTCAATCTTGGATAAACCGCTTTTGGAATAATATGCTCTATGTCTCCAGGATAGATATGAGTTACCTTACTCTCGCAATAGGCACACTTTTCTTTAGTTTCAAGTTTTACGGCATCCTTAACATCTGTTTGGTTATACCTCCCTTGTTTTGTTTTGTTAATATTACCTGTTTGATAATATTCATCCATTAAATCCTTTGTCCAAGCAACACCATTGTTAAGTAATGATTGAGGCTTGGCAATTTTATTTAACCCAATCATTTCTTTTTAGTTATTAATTCTACAACTGCTTGGCTGATATATTTTTCTAAGCCTATTGAAGTTAATTCTTCCTTAAATATTTTTATGTTTTCGGGTGTAACACCAGTTTCAGAGTATTTTGCCAATAAGCCATCAATTTTATCATCAACCCATTCAGGAGTAGTTGATTCAATTCCTAAAGCTTGTTTTAAAATTTCATTTGCAGTGCCTGATTTTTCTACATTTTCTAAAAGTTGAGAATTCACTTTATTCTCAGGGGTATAAATCAAGGCATAAACATTTGAATCATTAACCGAAGAAATTATAAATGGATTATGAGATGCTACTATAAACTGAACATTAGGAAAAGCTTTTAAAAAATTTGGCAATAATGTTTTTTGCATTTCAGGATGCAAATGGTTTTCTGGTTCATCAAAAGAAACAACAAACCTTTGGTCTGACTCATCAAACATATAAATTTGCCAAGCCAAGTCAATTATGGATGCAATACCACCTGAAATAGCATCAATACTAAAATCTCCTGAATGAGTCTCTAAAATCACTTCAGGTATTCTAACTGAAAGTGATTTAAACCCGAGCTTTGGTGGGAGTACTGTCTTTAAAATCTCTATAAAACCTTCATAAATTCTAATTGCTCCTTCGTTTGCATTTACTATTTGGTTGCCATACCCTAGTGCTGCAAGCGAAATAAGGGTTTCTTTTATAAAGTAGGTCTCTGTTTTATCAGTTCGTGAACCAAAATATCTTTGGACTTGAGAATTTCTATAATCTTGAAATGCCTGTCTTTTTGTTATTACGGATGTCTTTATATTTGGAACATTTTGGTATTTATATATAGGTCTGTGTGAAGGAATATTGAAACCTTTCAAAGCTTGCTGATTCTGAATTTGAACGTTATAAACTGTTCCAATTTTTTTTGGGATTAACAAATTCGTCTGATGACCGTCTGAATACTTTATTGAACCTATTTTATCTGGATGGTCGGTATTTATGGGCTTTGTCTCAAAAAGTTTTTTCCAAAAACCAGTAAGGTACTCTAGCCCTCCTGTTTTCTTGTCCCTTTGTGCGGTGCCCACCAATTGATTTTGCCAACCAAAATGTTGGTTAATAATATTAAGAATGGTTGTCTTCCCTGCGCCATTTGCTCCAGTTAAAATTGTCAGTTGTGGATGAAAGTCAATATTGATTTTTTCAAATTGTCGCCACGAATCTATTTCAATGTTTTTTATCATAATGTCTGTTCTTTAAAATGCGGCATAACGGCAAACGGCTTTGCGTTAGTGCCGTAATAGAACTACTAATGCTCAATTTAAAACAAATGTAAAAATGAAAAACGAAAGCTCAATACAAGTGCCAAAACAGGCATTACGCAAAACCGATGTGCCTGTTGCACAACTCACACCTTGTGCATAAAGATAATTATTAAATAGAAAGAACATGTAGTACCTTGTAGGTATGCAAGGCAGGAAGCAATTTTCACCGCAACTCTTCTACAACACCAGCTTAGAGCGGCTTGTGCCGGAAGACAATTTTTACCGCAAGCTGCACCAGCAACTTGATTTACATTTTTTGTACAAAACCACAGCAAGGTATTATGGCAATGAAGGGCAGGAAAGTTGATGGCAGCGCTTGTTTACAACCTGAAGAAATACCTGAA
>JAEZZY010000075.1 GCA_023418315.1 Bacteroidota bacterium | reverse complement strand
GCCTTTTGCAACAGAGAACCTTTGCTCAACTGCATCAGAAAAAGCATTATCCTGCTTGCAGGTTAAGAATGCAAAAACGCCCTGAATCTCTAATTATGCCTGTCCAATAAATGGGAGGATCTCAAAGCCTTGCACATACCCACGCCTCATTTTTGCCAATCGGGGGAATATGACTATTGGGCTTCATACAGACCGAAAAGTCCATTAAGCAAGATGTTGAGCGTGTTTACCCTACTCGTCAAACTTATTCCACTAATCGGTTTTCAAGCTCCAGCACCTTTGTTTCGTTTACTTTCAAATTATAGGCAGCGGTGTAGAGCCGCACCAAGCCTTCTACATAGCTATTTTCCGCTTCGCGGGTTTCTATAGTGGTAGCCAGTCCTGCCTGGAAGCGAGCCTTTTGGATGTCGGCATTTTCTTTCGCATAGGTTATGTTTTGTTTTTCGAGGCGGTATGCCGCTACGCTGATGCTGTAATCTGCCCATGCACGGCGGTATTGACGGGCTACCTCTGTGTTTTGTTTTTCATAAAGCAATTCATCGCGCAGCGCTTGCAAGCTCGCTACCTTAGCGGTTCTTTTCAGGTTTCCCCCACGGAATATAGGCAGGTTCAGCGAGGCTCCGGCAGAAGGCCCATAGCTTTGGTTGAATAAGGCAAATCCTGCCTGGCTCAGCGTTTTGTTGTAGTTATATCCTGCGGTAAGGTCTAAGGTAGGGTACATATCCGCCTTGGCGGCACGAGCCCCGAGCAGGGATACTTCCCAGCTTTTTCTGGCTATGCTTACGGATAAATTTTGGTCTTGCAACAGCTCTTTTTGTGCCGGCAGGAGCTGGGTGTTCAGCGGCAGGCTATCATCTACGATATACGTTTTATAGGGGTCTTCGCCCATCAATAAATTCAGGTCTGCAAACATGCCTTGCGAGGCGGCTACGAGCGTGAGCGAATCGGACTGGCGGGCGTTGTAGTCCACCCGTGCTTGCAGGAAATCCACCTTTGCTGCAAGTCCGCTTTCATATTGCATTTGCGAAAGCTGCATCCGTATTTTGGCAAGTGCCAATCCGGTGTCAATAGCTATAGCTTCCTGATGTTGCAGCATGGCCAGGGCATAGGCTTGTATCACTTGCGAAACCGTGGTTTGGATTTGTAGTTTCAACTGGTCTTCGCTGAGGGCTTGCAGTTGATTCAGTTGTTTTTTGAGGATATAGGCTTTCCCTGCCGCAAAGACGCGGATATCTGCATTGATGCCGCCGCCAAATCCTTTTGATACGGCTCCTTTCCGTTCTTGTGTAGTACCGTTGGTGAATTGGTTTTTTGCATCGGAAATACTGTGGTTGTAGAATGCATTTCCGCTGATGTCGGGTAAAAAACCGGCATTGCCTAAGGTATTATTTGCATCCGCCACCTGCCTGTTTACCTCTGCTATGCGAATGTCAAAATTATGCTGCAATGCACGGGCGATGGCATCTTGCAAAGTAAGACGCTCCTGCGCATAGGCCTGTTTATTTTCCTTAAAAAAAGCAAACGCTCCAATCCACAAAAGGACAAATAACAATCGTTTCATCTTAGTCATTCAATTTATCAATAGCGGTAGGCGTAACGGTTTTTCTTCGTGAAAGCATACTGTACATTACCGGCACAATAGCCAGGGAAAGGAACAAGGAAAACAAAACGCCTCCCACGATTACGATACCCAGTGGAATGCGGCTGGTAGAAGCGGCACCCAGAGATAAGGCAAGCGGCAATGCGCCAAAGGTCATGGCAAGGCTGGTCATCAGAATAGGACGTAGGCGCATGGAAGCTGCATAGACGGCCGCCGTAATCCTGTTCGCTCCTTTTTCACGGATTTGATTGGCATATTCTACAATGAGGATACCGTTTTTCGTAACCAGCCCTATGAGCATGATCATTCCTATCTGCGAAAAAATGTTTAAGGTTTGCCCGAACAACCATAGGGACAACATTGCCCCGGCAATGGCCAGCGGCACCGTGAGCATGATGATGAACGGGTCTATAAAACTTTCAAACTGTGCGGCAAGAATCAGATAGATGAGCACCAGCGCCAGTAAGAAGGCAAATAAGGTATTTGAGGAACTTTCCTGATAGTCTTTGGAAGAACCGCCAAGCGAATAGGAGAATGATTCGTCAATGATGTTTTTAGCTTTCAGTTCTTGGTAGATTTTATCCATAGCGGCTATACCGTCGCCAATGGTTTTGCCCGGCGCCAGTCCTGCGGAAATAGTAGCGGATTTATAGCGATTATAGTGGTAAATCTGCGAAGGGCTTACGGTTTCTTCTTTATCTATAAGATTATCCAGCGAAATGAGTGAATTGGAAGCGCTGCGTACGTAATAGCCTTCAATATCGGAAGGGTTGTCGCGCTGCGCCCGGTCCACTTGCCCCATTACCTGGTATTGTTTCCCGTTTTTGGTGAAATAGCCCAGGCGTCCGTTACTCAAAGCAAGTTGTAAGGTTTGTCCTACATCTTCTATAGATACGCCAAGCTGTGAGGCTTTAGCACGGTTGATAGAAACGGTAAGTTCCGGCTTGTTGAATTTCAGATCCACATCCACTCCTTGAAACGTAGGCTCTTGGTAGGCTGCGTCTAAAAATTCCGGAAGCGCTTTGGAGAGTTTTTCAAAATCTATATTCTGCAAGATAAAAACAACCGGAAAGGCGCTACCTCCGCGTTGCACGGAGATGGTTTGTTCTTGTATCGCATAGGCTCTGCCGAAAGTGAATTTTTGAAAATTTTTATTTACATGCTGCACAATATCGGCTTGGCTGCGGTCGCGGTCTTGCGGGTCTTTAAGGCGCACATTCATAAAGCCGGTGTTTACGGCGCCCGAGCCGGTAAAGCCGGGTGCTGTTACGGATAATACCACTTGTTTTTCCGGAACGGAATCTACCACCATTTCCACCAGTCCGTTCATGAAGTCATCCATAGCATCATAAGAAGTGCCTTCCGGCGCACTTATTTGCACCCGAAAACGGCTGCGGTCTTCCAGCGGCGCCAGTTCGCTTTGCAAGCCGGAGCCTATGATATAGATTATTCCAAAGCAAACCACAATAGCTGTAAGGGCAATCCATTTACGGCGCATCAGGTTTACCAATAGCTTTTTATAGCCCCGCTCCATACCGGTGAAAAACGGCTCTGACCAGGTATAGAATCTGGAATGTTTATGCACTTTACGCGTCATCAACACGTTCAATACGGGTGTGAGGGTGAGGGATACAAAAGCGGAGATCAATACGGCGCCGGCTACTACCACGCCAAATTCTTTAAACAACCGGCCGGTAAAGCCTTGCAGGAATACAATGGGGAGAAACACCACCGCCAGGGTAATAGAGGTAGAGATAACGGCGAAATAGATTTCTTCACTTCCCTCTCTTGCTGCGCGGTGTTTATCCATGCCGCGTTCTATTCGTTTGTAAATATTTTCCGTAACCACAATGCCGTCATCCACCACCAGCCCCGTAGCCAATACGATAGCAAGCAGGGTGAGGATATTGATGGTGAAGCCCATCGAATACATGATGAAGAACGTGGCAATCAGGCTCACGGGAATATCAATCAGCGGGCGGAAGGCGATGAGCCAGTCGCGGAAGAAAAGATAAATGATGATGATAACCAGCGTAAAGGAAATGAGCAGGGTTTCTTCTACTTCGGAGATGGAATTTTTGATGAATATGGTGGTATCCATCGCTATATCGGTCTTAAAATCGGCAGGAATGTCTTTTTTCAGGGTTTCATAGCGCTTGTAAAATTCATCGGCTATAGCCACATAGTTGGAGCCCGGCTGCGGTGTAAGTGCCAGAGCGATCATCGGCGTGCCGCTTTCTTTCAGTACGGTTTCTTCATTTTCCGGGCCCAGCACGGCTTCTCCTATGCTTTTCAGATGTATATCCGTTCCGTTTACATTTTTTATAATCAGATTGTTGAAATCCTCTTCGGTAAACAATCTGCCGAAGGTGCGGACGGAAAGCTCGGTGTTGTTTCCGGCTATTTTGCCCGAGGGCAGTTCCACGTTTTGCTTGCCGAGGGCTTCCTGCACATCTTGGAAGGTGATGCCGTAGCCCGCCATTCGTAGCGGATCCAGCCACAGGCGCATAGCATAGCGTTTTTGCCCCCATATCCGGATGCTGCTCACACCGGGGATGGTTTGCAGTTTTTCTACCAATACGTTCTCCGCATATTCGGTCAGTTCCAGTTGGTTTTTGGTTTCGCTTTGCACCGTCATGGAAATGATAGGGGAGGAGTTGGCATCTGCTTTAGACACCACCGGCGGCGCGTCTATATCATCCGGAAGGCTGCGCGTAGCTTGTGAAACCTTATCCCGCACATCGTTGGCAGCGGCTTCAAGGTCTATACCGAGATCAAATTCTACACTGATGCTGCTGCTGCCCAAAGCGCTCGTAGAAGAAATGCTTTTGATGCCGGCAATACCGTTAATGGATTTTTCCAACGGCTCGGTAATCTGTGTTTCTACGATATCGGGATTGGCGCCGGCGTAGGACGTACGGACATTGATGATAGGCGGGTCAATGGACGGATAATCACGGACACCCAGCGACTGAAAGCCAATCACGCCAAATATCACAATGATGATGTTCATCACGATGGCGAGCACTGGTCTTCTTAAAGAAAGAGAAGGTAAACTCATGTAGCAGCGGCAAATATACGCTCTTCGCCACAACCTCTATGCCAATAAAGTTGATAAGGCTATTGAGGTTCCGGTTAATATTTATCCTATAGCGGTTGTTGATTATTTATGGGTGTGGCTTTACCCGGGGTACGGCGTGTTTGACAGGTTTGTCTTGGTACTTCTATTCGGCAGGCCGGAAAATCCTGTTGCATAGGCATGCCACCGGATCTGCTACGTCCCTATAAAAAATCGAAACGCGGATAATCAGCCCGGCAGGCGCAAAAATGATGCGTGTGTCAGTCTTAAGATGCGTGTGTCAGTCTTAATTTATCCGCGTTTTCTGTGGGTATAAAATCGTTTTTTTACAATCCAAACATCAACCCCATATTGAATCTCAGGTTGCGATTGGCATTGTCAGAGTCGGTTACGTCCAAAAAACCATGGTAATAACTTCCGTCCATGTTGAGCCATACGGAGCGGGCGAGGCGCATATTCAGTCCGCCGCCGATTACCAGTCCTGCATCTACATCTTCAAATACATTGCGGCGGCCATACGGGAAATTCTGTGGTCCATCTTTATCCAGCAATTCACCGTCATAATAATGATCTTCGTTCAGTTTATAGGCAAGTGAAGGTCCTGCATAGATTTTCGGGCGGCATTTATCCCCATAATCACCAAAGAAATAATAGGCTTTTGGTGTAAAACGCAGATAAGTAGGATCTACCGACATGTTCACACCATTGGGTGCTTCTCTGCGGAATCCCTCATGCGAGGCGATAAGCTCGGCGCCCCAGCCCCAATGTGCAAACCGGGAATAAATAAATGCAATGCCTATGTGTCCGGAGGGCTTCACCGTCTGGTCATCTACATCGCTAAGCCAGCTATGCCCGATGCCTATGGTTGGCCCCAGCGACATATACTGCGTTTCTGCTGAAGAGTTCCTGTGTTTTGCGGTTTGGCTATAACTTGTAGCCGCCAGGGCTACCATACCGATTGAGATAATGAATATTTTTTTCATAGCTTAAAATGTTGATCTGCCCCAGCACTATACAAAGC
>JAEZZY010000021.1 GCA_023418315.1 Bacteroidota bacterium | reverse complement strand
TCCAAAGGAAAGTATAAGAAGGTATGGTATCTGCCCAAGCGGGTGGTATTACTTTTAAAGTAATATCCTCACCGCTACAGAAAAAGCCATCACCGGTTACCGTAGGCTTGTAATCGGCGGGAATCATGTCAATACCGAAATGAGGCCATCCTGTATTTGCTGTACCCGTAGGGCTTGATATATTGGCATATATACGCCTGTTGCCTCCGTTACCTGCACCGTGCTCTACAAAAAAGCCGGATCCGGTATAACCGGTATGAGATACTTCAACAACAAGATTGGAGTTAGGGTCATATAAAAAAGGAGTCTGTAGAGGAATCTTAAACCAGCTGCCGTTTGCTGTATTGGTGATTGTATAGGTAGCATGTACCGCACATGTGGTCAAAGGGCTTACAAATGGCCCCGAGGTAAAACCGGTGAATGAGGTAGGCATTAATCCCATTTTAATGGTAAGATTGGTATAGGTAGTAGGTGATGCGGAACCACTATAGGGCGAATTTATTTTGAAATACACATCGGTAATCAGCCCTAAATAGGAGCCGCTTAAATCTCCCGAATAAAACAACCATTGCACCTGGTTGTTGCCCGTAGCAGTAGCCCCAAACGGAAAGTAGTTTCCTCCGGAGGTGACTGTAACCGTATATTGTTGTGCTATTGTTTTTGTAGCGAATAAAGAAAACAAAGCCACAAGTAAAGGAAGTATTTTTCTATTCATTTTTTTGCTGACTTTATACAGCTTTCAAATATAAACATTTTAATTCTGCAAAAAAAGAACCCGGTGCAATAAAAAAATATATTTTCTAGGGTGGTATCCGCCCCGTCTGCTACCCAATAAATTGTTTTATCAAAAAAGCCAGCGCCTCCACATTCGTTTGCTCTATAGGATGCTGTGTGCCGGGAAGTACAGCCATGCGTGCATGAGGCAAAGCTGTAAAGACTTCTCGTGTTTCCGCCAGGCTTATCATTTTATCTCTATCGCCGAGAGTGAGGAGGCAAGGTATATCTATTGCTGCATAATCGCTCAGTTGCAGCGGGTTTTCCTTCCCCATTTCCGTAAGCATTTCTTGGGTTTTTGTCAGTACTCTTTTCCAGTCGTTGGGCGCATGGCGGTTTTGCAAAGTTTGAGCAAATGCGGGTAGTTTTTCTTCTATCTTATCCGCATGCAGCATTTTTATTTCTTTCGCCGCAGTTTCTTCATCCCAATGAAATTTGGTAGCCAGGGTTACTATTTTCGTTACCTGTTCAGGATGTTTCCTGGCAAGGTGCATTGCCACGTAGCCGCCCATGCTATAGCCTACAATCGGTAGGGAGGAAAGATGTTGCTCGTTCAGGTAGCTGCGCACTTCCTCCGCAAAAAAAGGAATGGAAAAATCCTCCTGCGAAAATGATTTTCCGCCATGTCCCGAAAAAAGAAATCGCAACACTTCATATCGGTCGCTTAGCAAATCGGCTAAAGGCTGCAAATGATCCTGTGCTCCCACAGCGCCATGTAATAAAAGTATTTTCTGCATTATAGGGAGGATGATTAAGTTTCTATGAAAATTTTAAAACGTTAATGTACAGCGTTTTTAGTTCATTGATAGAAAAAAACACTTCATAAATTTTTTGTAAAAAAAACATCGCCCGCCAAATTGGAGAAAGCCCAAAAAGCAACACCTAATTTCACAAATCCGCTTTTGCGGTTTTCCTACCTTTGCGCCATGCGAATTATCCGGAAGGCGCTCCATATACTTGGGCTGGTGCTGGGAACTGTGGCGTTGCTCCTGCTTATTTTCTCCATTTACATCTATAACGTATCTGATTTTCCCGAACCTGAAATAGCAGATACCACCGCCTATAGCCTCACGGTGCAACAAGGGCAAGGCGCACTCGCTACCATCGGGCACAACTGGATTCGTAAAAACGAATACGGGCTATACGAAATGTACGTAGCGGGAAAGCCTTTTGAACGCGGTGTCATCAACGGAAAATTATCCAGGCAGCTTATCGTAGATCAGGAAATTGCTTTTACGGATGAAATAAAAAGAATGATTCCTTCCGGCGGTTATCTCCGGTTTTTAAAATATGTCATAGGCTTCATGAACCGTGGTTTGCCCGACCATGTAACGCAGGAATACAAAGACGAAATCTACGGTATTTCCCATGCAGCTTCGGGTGAGTTTGACTGGATAGGCGATAAATACGACCGCATTCTCAGCTACCATGCCGCACATGATATTGGGCATGCTTTGCAAAATATGATGCTCGTAGGCTGCACTTCTTTTGGCGCCTGGGGCAATAAAACTGAAGACGGTGCCATGCTCATCGGTCGCAATTTCGATTTTTGGGTGGGCGATAAATTTGCCGAAAATAAAATCGTGAATTTTGTAAAGCCCGATAAAGGCTATTCGTTTGCATTCATCACCTGGGGCGGTTTTATAGGCGTGGTAAGCGGCATGAACGACCAGGGGCTAACCGTTACCATCAATGCGGCAAAATCCTCCATCCCCTATAATGCGGCGACGCCTGTTTCTTTAGTAGCAAGGGAAGTGTTGCAATATGCCTCCACCATAGAGGAAGCGGTAGCCATTGCCAAAAAACGTGAAATGTTTGTATCGGAGAGTTTTCTGATCGCAAGCGCCAACGACCACAAAGCCGTAGTGATTGAAAAAACGCCAGCTCAGCTTTCGGTCTATGACCCGGCTACAAACGATATTCAATGCACCAATCATTATCAAAGCAAATTATTTGAACAACAAAAGCTCAATAAAGAACAAAAACAAAACAGCGCTTCCGTTTATCGCTATCAGCGTTTGCAGGAATTACTGCACGAAAATTATCCGCTCACTCCACAAAAAATGGCAACCATTCTCCGCGATAGAAAAGGATTAGGTAATATAAACATAGGCAATGGAAATGAAAAAGCCATTAATCAGTTGATTGCGCATCATTCTATCATCTTCATGCCAGATAGCTTGCGCTTTTGGGTAAGTACTTCGCCCTGGCAATTAGGCGCGTATGTTTGCTATGATTTGAAAAAAATATTTTCAATGGAGGGGTTGCAAGGCAATACGGAAATTTCCCTAAGCGCCCTTACTATTCCTGCCGATAGTTTTTTGCAATCAAAAGAATATGCGGATTTTCTGCTGTTCCGAAAAAACAAAATGGCTTTGCTGCATCATCAACCTATAGACACGGCGCAAACCGTGCAGAGCAATCCTTTCTTTTATGATGCCTATCGCATAGTCGGTGATTATTGCAAAGAAAATAAATGGAACGCCGCCGCTATCCGTTATTATCAAAAAGCATTGCAACTGGAGATCGCTACCGCCGAAGAACGAAAAGCCATTGAAGAGAAAATAGTCGAGTGTAAACGCGGTTGATTTTCTTAAATTCTTTTCCCTACTTATTTTTACATCCTTTCCATACAAGCCATACCTCGCATGTCCTCACCAAAATACGAAGCACAGTTTCAGAAAAACAAGGCTTGTGTATTAATTCCTACTTACAACAATGCCTCCACTATAACAGCGGTGATAGAGCAAGTGCTGCACTACACTTCGCATCTGCTGGTGGTGAATGACGGCTCCACGGATAATACCCTCGAAGTGCTCCGTCGGTTTCCTATGGTGAAGACGGTAAGCTATGAACAGAATCAGGGAAAAGGATATGCCCTCCGGCAAGGGTTTAAGGAAGCAGCTCGATTAGGTTATGAATATGCAATTACCATAGACAGTGATGGGCAGCATTATCCCAGCGATCTGATTAAATTTATAGAGCAGATAGAAAAAACACCCGGTGCACTGATTGTAGGCGCGCGCAATATGGATCAGGAACATGTGCCTACAAAAAGCTCTTTTGGAAATCGGTTTTCCAATTTCTGGTTTTGGGTAAATACCGGATTGGAATTGCCCGATACGCAGTCCGGCTACCGCCTATACCCCCTTAAAAAACTGGCGTATAAAAAATATTTCACGCGCAAATATGAGTTTGAGATAGAAGTGATGGTGCGTGCTTCGTGGAGCGGCATTCCGGTGATGAGCATTCCCGTTTCGGTATATTATCCTTCGCCGGAAGAGCGCATTTCTCATTTTCGTCCGTTTAAAGATTTTACGCGCATCAGTATGCTCAATACTGTTTTGGTGCTCACGGCCTTGCTATGGATTAAACCGCGCAATCTTTTTACCTCCCTGCTAAAAAAAGAAGGATGGGTGCAATTATGGCGATCCATTTTTCAAAATCCGCAAGAAAGCAATCATAAAAAAGCATCGTCCGTAGGCTTTGGTTTTTTTATGGGTATAGTACCTGTGTGGGGATTTCAATTGGCGATAGGGATTCCGCTTTCCATTCTTTTTAAAATGAACAAAGCATTGTTTCTCTTAGCTGCCAACATCAGTATTTTTCCCATCACTCCGTTTGTATGGATGGCGAGTTTGGTAACGGGAAAAATTCTTTTGGGATACGATGAATGGTCGCTGGAATGGCAGACGCTCACGCTCGACCGGGTAACGGAAGAAGGCATTGCATTCTTTCTCGGCGGAACGGTATTGGCGATTGTAACGGCTATAGCCGGTTATCTGATTACCTATATTTCTTTGTGGCTGTGGCGCGGAAACGGGGGTAAACAAAAGGGATAACTGGGTTAATGGCCGGAAGCCTCCAGTAGCTCCATTACACCATACACCAAAGCGCTTAGGACTACGGCATTAAACAAGTTCCTAAGAATCACCCGCGCCGGATGATTGCCGGTAATTTTTGCTTTTAAAAAACCAAAGAACACCATCAGCAATCCGCAGGCAATGCAAGCGAGCCAATAAGCCTGCCGCATAGGCACAAACAAAAAAGGAAGGAGTAAGGCCATTCCCGATAGCAGGTATGCCACGCCCGTTATCCATGATGCGGTAAAGCCCTTGCTCTGTACAAATTCATTTTCCTTCAGCACATCTTCCCATTCTTGTTTTTCCTGCTCGTGATCGTGTAGCAATTGCAGCTCCAGCTCGGCGCTAAGTCCTATGTTTTGGAACGTTTCCGTTTTGATACTCGTATCGGTATGGTGGCGCTGGGTATAATAATGGCTCAACCCCATCACCACCGCAAAAAACAAAATGAACATACTGCCGGTTTGCAACAGGGAGGTATTGTTTTCCATCAGCAAAACGAGCGCCGTAATCAGCGCGATGGGCAGTACCAGTCCGTCAGCAAAACCAAGGATAAAGGCGGCAGAATGTTGCTTTCGTCGGTGCATTCATTTAGAGTATTGCTAGGCTTTTGCGGATGATGCCGATACATTCGTCCACCTGTCCGCGTGTGATGACGAGGGGTGGAGAAAACCGTATTTTATCTCCGTGTGTAGGCTTGGCGATGAGTCCGTTTTCTTTCATTTCCACACAGAGTTTCCAGGCAGCGTTTTCATCGGCATGGCGGATGACCATAGCATTAAACAAGCCCTTGCCGCGCACCAAGGAAATATTCGGGTGCTGGAGCGCTTTTATCTGTTCTCTGAAATAAGCTCCTTGTATAGCCGCGTTTTCGGCCATTTTTTCGTCCTTTAATACCTGCAAGGCTGCAATGGCTACTTTACAAGCCAGCGGGTTGCCGCCGTAGGTAGATCCATGTTCGCCGGGTTGTATCGTCAGCATGATTTCATCATCCGCCAGCACGGCAGATACGGGCAGGGTGCCGCCGGAGAGCGCTTTGCCTAAGATCAATATATCGGGATGCACTTGCTCATAGTCGCAGGCCAGCATCTTGCCGGTACGTGCCAAACCGCTTTGTATTTCATCGGCTATCAGCAGGACGTTGGCGGCTTTGCAAACTGCGGCTGCTTTGCTGAGATAACCTTCATCCGGCACCACTACACCGGCTTCGCCCTGTATGGGTTCTACCAGCAAGGCGGCTATGTTTTTATCTTGTAAGGCAGCTTCAAGGGCATTTATATCATTAAACGGAATGACTTCATAGCCCGGCATAAAAGGTCCGTAATTATTTGTAGCGGTAGGGTCGGTGCTGAAGGAAATCACATTCAAGGTTCTTCCGTGAAAATTCTCTGCACAAACGATAATCTTCGCTTTGTTTTCTTCGATGCCTTTTACTTGATACGCCCATTTTCTGGCGAGCTTCAAAGCGGTTTCCACAGCTTCTACGCCCGTATTCATCGGCAATACTTTATCATAGCCAAAAAATTGCGTAATGTATTCTTCATATTCGCCGAGGCAATCATTGTAAAAAGCACGGGAAGTGAGTGTCAGCTTTTGCGCTTGCCCTATAAATGCTTCGATAATTTTAGGATGGCAATGACCTTGATTGACCGCAGAATATCCCGCAAGGAAATCATAATAATGTTTTTCGTCCACATCCCATACGCTCACGCCTTTGGCACGGGCAATTACTACCGGCAGCGGATGGTAATTATGTGCTCCGTAGCGGGCTTCTTTATCTATATATTTCTGTGTAAGTGCGGAATAAGTCTTGTTTTCCATCATGGCACAAAGCTAAGCAATCGCGCCTGAAAGGAGAAAACCGGGGAGGGCTTCTATTGATTCCATCAGAATTATCAAATCATTACCACCGCCAAAAACAACCGAAATAAGCATTTCGTTTTTAAAACACAGCTACTACCTTTGCAAGGCTTCAAGAGGTCATGGTTCAGTATTTCAAAAATGTAAACCGCGAAACGTTAGAAATAACACAGCCTGATGGCGCCAACTGGATAAATGTAACGCCGCCGTTTCAGGAAAACGAGATAGATAATCTATCCCGCTCGCTGGGTATTCTCCGTGATTTTTTGATAGATACCCTGGATATTGAGGAACGCGCACGCTATGAAATTGATGAAGGCGTGAAACTCATTGTGCTGAAAACACCGGTAGAAAACAAATCGCTGAATGAAAGCGATGCCGAGTATGTTACCATTCCTCTTTCCATCATCATCACCGAAAGGCATCAAGTGGTAACGGTCAATTCTTTTGAAAACGTAGCCATCCGCCGTTTTCTGAACACCTTTGCCAAACGCCATCCCGAGCGTCCCAATATGATGGTGCTGAAGATATTTGAAAAAGTGGTGCTGGATTTTATGGAAACGCTGAAGGAAATCAACCATAGGCGCAATATTCTGGAGCAAAAACTCTATGACTCCAACCGGAATGAAGAACTGCTGTACCTGATGCGCATTCAAAAAAGCCTGGTTTACTTCGTTACCGCACTACGTGCCAATGAGCTGCTGCTGATGAAAATGGAACGCACCAATTTTCTGAATTGCGATGAAGATGAACGTGAATTTCTTACCGATTTGATCGTAGAATATTCTCAGGCGCTGGAGATGGCGGAAAAATATTCCACGATTCTGGTCAGCACGCTGGATGCCTTTGCCAGCATTATCAACAATAATATGAACCTGGTGATGAAACGCCTTACCAGCATCACCATTCTTATTTCTTTACCTACACTCATAGCCAGTTTCTTTGGGATGAATGTGCGCGTGCCGTTTGAAGAACAAAGCATCGGTTTTTATTTCGCCATTTTACTATCTATCGTAGTAGCGGTAATTACGGTCTATATTTTTAATAAAAAACGCTGGTTCTGATGCAGGCACCACAGCGATTTAACGTGCGTGCTTACGGGCTGCTGATGCAGGAAGGTAAGCTGCTTGTAAATGAAGAATTGATCGGGGGAAGGTACATTATCAAATTTCCCGGCGGTGGGGTAGAGCCGGGAGAGGGCATTCTTGATTGTCTCAAACGGGAATGGAAAGAAGAGCTAAACCTTGAAGTGGAAAGCGCTGAGCATTTCTATACCACCGATTTTTATCAGCCTTCCGCATTCGATGATTCGCAGGTCATCAGCATTTACTATAAAGTCGTTTTAAAAGAACTGCCGGAGCATATTTTCAATACCGAACCGAATGAACGTACGTTTTGGCTGCCTTTATCGGAGCTGAAAGAAGATAGTTTTACCTTGCCTATAGACAGGGTAGTGGGGAGGATGCTGATGAAAAAGCGTTAGGATAAAACATGCTGGCTTCCATTTTTTTCCCTATCACCTCGGCACATACACCACATATTTTTCCTTAAAACTTTCTTCGGGGAAAATAGCATCTACCGGAAACAAATGCGGACGCAAGCCGGATGCGGCGATTTCTTCTTTTAAATCACCTCCTTTCAGGCAGAGCAATCCATTGGCAAATTCATCACTTTTTCGTCCTTTGCGGAGGGCGGGTTTAATCCATTTCCAAAGCTCGGCAAGTGGCGCTACCGCCCGCGAAACGGCAAAGTCAAAATCGCCGTCCATATTCTCCACCCGCGCATGAACGCCTTTTGCATTTTTGATACCCGTGGCAGCAATCACTTCATTCACCACTTTTATTTTTTTGCCGATGCTGTCGCTTAGCAAAAAATGCACCTTAGGAAAAAACAGCGCCAGTGGAATACCCGGAAAACCGCCACCGGTGCCTATGTCCACCACTTCGGCATCGTCATGAAAATTGCAAACAGCGGCTATGGCAAGCGAATGAAGGATGTGCTTTTCATAAAGCGCGTCAATATCCTTTCGGGAAATCACGTTAATTTTTTCATTCCATTCCCTATAAAGCGGCTCCAGTTGGGCGAATTGGCGGGTTTGCGTTTCGGTAAAATCGGAAAAATATTTATTGATTATTTCCACTGTTGTTTGTTTTTTAAAAAAATAAAGGGGCTGAGTGCAAAATTATAAAGCGCCCAGCATACATCGCACACCGGCATCCATTTTAATAATTTCGGCTCTTTCATTTTGGCGGCTGTGATCGTCCATAGAGTCCAGTAAAGGAGGCAGCGCAGCAGGAAGAGGAAGAAAACCGGTGCTGCCGGGAAGAACAACAATAGGAAAAACAACAGCCATGAAAGCCCATGTGTGGCGGCATACATACCCAATAAGCATTTTACAAGCGGTTTATAGTACTTGCCGGTAGAGAGGTGGCGCTGTTTCTGATGCAGCCATTCGCTCCATGTCTTCTTTGCTTCGGATAGCGTGAAGGCACTCGGGTCGGCTATGATTGCCGTATTTTTTTTAGTAGCGCATAATTGCATCAGCAGGTCGTCATCGCCGGAGGGCAAGGCATTCCACAGTTCCGAACGCTGTGCTTTTTGTAAGAGGTTTTTTGTGCAGGCGAGGTTGCGTCCCACAGCCATGTAGGGTAGTCCTGCCGCGGCATAGCTGCTGTATTGGAGGAAGGTGTGCAGCGTTTCCCAACGAATAAAACGGTTTAACCAACCTTTTGTTTGCAGGTAGGCGCCATAGCCACAGACAATCTCTTTTCCGTCTTGCAAGGGAGCAGTCATCAACGAAAGCCATTGTGCAGATGCAGGCATACAATCGGCATCGGTGAGCAGCAGCCATTCATAGTTTGCGGCTTCTACCGCTTTGCTCAGCGCAAATTTTTTGCCTTTGAATGTTCGGGTTTCGTTTGCGGAAATAGTTAGGGAATGCAAATGCGGATAGCGGATTTTCAGTTGGCGGAGCATCGTTTCCGTATCATCGGTAGAGGCATCATTCACCACCAGTACTTCATAAAAAGGAGCGCCTGCTTCGTTGGTGTAATTTTGGGAAAGGATAGTGGGAAGAAACCGTTTCAGGTTTTCCGCTTCGTTTTTTGCACAGAGGATGACGGATACCGGCTGCTGCTTGTGGTTATAGGCAATCTTATTTTGGGGGAGGGTGCTGATTTTGATAAAAAAATACACGGCATAGGCACATTGCACTGCGATGCAAGCCACAAATAAACCAAACAAAATCCCGTATATCACGCCGGTAAGATAGGGAGGATTAGGCAGATTTATAGGGAAAGGAGGGGTAGTGGGTTTCTCGTGTTTGTTGGATGTTGTTTTTCGGGAGAAAACAAATTTTTGAAAACCGTTTGGAACAGCCGTTAAGCCGTTTGCAAGCGCAGCTCGTCAAAATTAATCTTGACGGTGCGGGTACGCAAAAAATCCACCACTTCCTCATCATTGGAAAATCTGCCGTCAATATTTACATAATGTTTGGCAAGCAGGTCGTAGCGCTTACCCATCAGCCAAAAAAAGACGTGCAGGAAATGAATACCGTCGAATACGATGGCTTTATTGTCTTTGTATTTCTGAAGTGTTTTTTGAAAATAAACGGGATGTTCTGTCCAGTGCATAGCTTGTTTTTCGTGATGGCTGATGTGGTAGCCGTCGTTCCAGCATTTGTGGTTGTATTTTGTATTGATGCAGGTAATGCTGTTTTTATAATCGTTTCCCGGGTCGTTGATGTCTATAAACGCATGTTGCGCCCAGTTGCCCAGCATCGCCACCAGGCGGAAAAGGAAAAACGGAATAATAAATACCCAGAGAGTAGCTTTAAAATTTACCAGGCTCATGCCTATGCAAAACAGGATAAATAAGATCTCCCCGCGCACGGAGCGGTAGAGTAGTTTTTTTCTTTTTTTACGATGAAAATAAGAGGCAAGATGATAAATGCCCATGAATAAAAACGTACCGAAATATTTACCGAACCCCCTTAGCGAATCGCGCTGAAAAGGCATGGTGGTGCTTTCATCTTCTTCCAGATTGTTTTCGGCATGGTGCATGCCTACATGGTGCGTGTAGTAGGTTTCGGGAGAATGTCCGAAAAAAGGAGCGATAACCCAGGGCAGGTAATGATTCATAAATCCGTATTCTTTTTTAAAGAACATACGGTGGCTGGTGCAGTGCAGCATCAACCCGAACGGGCCTTTATAAACGATGTTGTTCAGATAAAAATAAAGAACTGCCAGCGCCCACCATACCCATCCTGTGATGAACGGCATATAGAGCAAAATGCCTGCCGGCAGCAGGGTGAGGGTGATTTTAAGCGTGAGGTAGGCAAAAGGAAGGTCACGTTCGTCTTTAATATACTTCAGAAAAAAACGGTCTAAAGCCGAGAACGATTCGGGCTTCACATATACAGGGTCTGTAAGCGCACCTAATGTTTTCATATCTGCAAGATATTGAAATAGATTGACAGATGGTTTTATTGTTAAAAAAAGAAAAAGGGTAGGGGGCTTTATTTGATACCTCATGTAGCTGAGTGCTTTCCTGTCCGATTTCTTTCCCTGCCTGAAATGCCCACCTGCTGATTTTACCTATCGGTGAATATAGTTCCTCATTTTTAAAAATGTACTGCCCTATAGGTTGTCATTACATTAAGGATTTAAAAAAATAAAGAACGCAACGTCTTATCCTCGCTGCGTTCTCTTTAGGAAAAAATCCTGTATATCCGGCTCTGTTGCCCTGTCCATCCGTTAAATTAAGCTCACACTGCGCTCCACAAATGCCGTCAGTTCTTTTCCCGTAAGCATGCCTTGTGAAAGCAGTGCGAGGTCAAACGCCTGTTTGGCAAGTTGTGTTTGCTGCGCTTCATCCGTTGCTTCCAATATTTTGGATACAAGCTTATGATTGCCGTTTACCGCTACTTTATAGTTGTCGGGCATCATCCCATAGAAGTTCATGCCGCCGTTGCCGCCCATCTTTGCCATGTCTTTCATACGGCGCATATATTCTTCCATCGTTACGGTTACGGGAAGTTCATCAGGGTTGTGGCTTTCCACTTCTACGTGCATGTTGGCATCGTTGATGGCTTGGGTAAAAATAGCTTTCACTTTCTCCTTCTGCTCATCCGTCAGCACCATCGCTATGGTTTCGTCTTTTTCAATCAGCTTGTTGGCAACATCCGCATCCACGCGTTTGAAAACGGTATGTTCATTTTTCTGCTCTACCTGCCCTACGAAATGGTTGTCCAGCGGACCATCCAATACCAGCACATCATAGCCTTTCCGGTTGGCGGCTTGTATAAAGCTGTCTTGTTTTGCCGTGTCATTGCTGTAGATATAGACTATGTTCTTATTCTTATCGGTCTGTACCTTGTTTATTTTTTCGCGGTATTCTTCCAGGGTGAAGAATGTGTGGTCGGTGTTTTGAAGCAGGGCAAAATCTTTGGCTTTTTCATAAAATTTCTCTTCGGTAATCATGCCGTACTTTACAAACAAGCCTATGTCTTTCCATTTTTCTTCAAATCCTTTACGGTCGTTCTTAAACAGATCGCCGAGTTTGTCCGCTACTTTTTTTGTAATGTAGGAGTTTATTTTTTTCACATTGCTATCGGCTTGCAGGAAGCTGCGCGATACATTCAGCGGAATGTCGGGGCTGTCAATCACGCCGTGCAAAAGCATTAAAAACTCCGGTACGATATCCTTTACCTCATCGGTTATAAACACTTGCCGGCTGTAAAGCTGTATCTTGTTTTTTTGCAGCTCCATTTCGTTTTTCACTTTCGGGAAGTAAAGGATGCCCGTGAGATTGAAGGGATAATCCACATTCAAATGAATCCAAAACAGCGGGTCTTCGGAGAAGGGGTAAAGCTCTTTGTAAAAAGCGAGATAGTCTTCGTCTTTCAGTTCGCTGGGCGCTTTCGTCCATAGCGGGGAGGTGTTGTTGATAATGTTGTCCACCACCACTTCTTTGTATTGAGTCTTGCCGTCTTTGTCTTCGCCGTCGGGCTCGCGGTTGGTTTTTGTACCGAATTTTATAGGCACCGGCAGGAAGCGACAATGCTTTTCAAGAATTTGCTGGAGTTTATACTGATTGAGAAATTCCTTGTTTTCATCATTGATATGGAGAATTACATCGGTACCGCGCGTGGTTTTATTGCCTTCGGAAATTTCAAATTCGGTGCTGCCATCGCATATCCAGCGGGCAGGTTGTGCGCCGTCCTGGTAGGAAAGCGTTTGGATTTCCACCTTATCCGCCACCATAAATGCCGAGTAAAAGCCCAAGCCAAAACGTCCGATGATTTCATTGGCATCTTTGGCTTCTTTGAATTTTTCCATGAACTCCGTAGCCCCGGAAAACGCGATTTGATTGATGTATTTTTTAATTTCTTCCGCCGTCATGCCTATACCGCGGTCGGAAACGGTGATGGTCTTAGCGGCTTCGTCAAACGATAGTTCCACCATCAGGTTTTCCGCATCGCCGTTGTATTGTCCCAAGGCGGCAAGGCGTTTCAGTTTTTGTGTGGCATCCACTGCGTTCGATACCAATTCTCTCAAAAAAATCTCGTGGTCGGAATACAAGAATTTTTTGATGATGGGGAATATGTTTTCGGTGTGAATGGAAATGGAACCTTTTTCCTGTATCATGCGTGTAAAATTTATTTTTCACATGCGTCATCAATCTCCGTTCCGAAGCGTAGTGAAAAGACAGAATGTCAGTGAGCAAAGGCTAAAATTCTTCCTAAATATTCGGTGGTTTTTCCCCTATAAACGGTATTATTTTCCATCCACTAATTTATCCAGCGTCATTTGCGCCAGCGGATGGTAGTTCATCCGGTATTTTTCATACAGCTCTTTGGCCATTTTCTCTTTTCCTGTTTCCATCATTTCGGTGTAAAGAGGTTCTATAAATTTTCTTCTGCCTACGCTGCTCAGGAATTTTTCCATCGCCGGATAAGCCGTTTTATAATCCGCCCTCAGCGACATGACAAACCATAGATCTGCAATTTCGCTATTGCCGGAAGAGGTGAAATGATAGGCATTGTCTAAGGCTTGCATTTGTGCTTGCGACAAAGGTTTCGGCATTTTACGGAGGAAGTGCAGCCATTCGTGCGTAGTCCAGGCGGTGGTGTTCAGTTGTGCAGGAAGGGTTCCGTTCAGGAATTTTTCCCTTTCGGCATTTACGCGGTTAAAACGCTCCATATCTGCACGGGGCGCGTTGGCGGGAATGCCTGCACCATAAACCCAGGCATTGAGGTCGAGGTTTTTCTCCAATTCCTTATCCCCTTTAATCAGTTGTTGATTTAGATAATTCAAAAATTCTTCGGTAGTGAGGGTTTTAAAAGCATGTGCGGTAAAATATTCTTTCAGGAACTCATCCATTTTTTCCCTGCCTACATGGTTCTCGATGAGTTTTAGCAGCAAAGCGCCTTTTTCATAGGCGATATCGGTAAGTCCGTCATCGGGGTCGCGGCCGGTAAGGTCTAGTTTCAGCCGGGTATCTTTACTGTCTTTACCCATTTCTTCCACGGCTTTTTCCAGATCCTGATAGCCAAGTTCCCACAGCATATCCGCATAGCTTTTATCATTCATCGCTTCGGATATTCTGCGTTCGAAATACACGGTAAAGCCTTCATTGAGCCAGAAGTCGTTCCAGGTGGCATTGGTAACGAGGTTGCCGCTCCAGCTATGTGCGAGTTCATGTGCAATCAGATTTACCAGCGATTTATCACCGGCTATAATGGTAGGTGTGGCAAAAGTAAGTTTGGGATTTTCCATGCCTCCTATAGGGAATCCCGGCGGCAGTATCAGCACATCATATCTTCCCCATCGGTAAGGTCCGTAAAGGTTTTCGGCGGTGTGTACCATATCGCCCATGTCGCTGAGTTCGCTGGCGGCTTTATCCAGCATGGTGGCTTCGGCATATACTCCCGTGCGCTCGTCTATAGCTTTAAAATGCAAATCGCCTGCGGCAAGCGCCATCAGATAGGCAGGTATCTGCATCGGCATATTGAAATGATAGATGCCGCTGTCATTCATCTTCTGCGGATTTTCGGCGCTCATCAGCGCCATCATACCTATAGGCACTTGCACGCGTGCGTTATAGGTAAAGCGAATGCCGGGGCCATCCGGACAAGGAATCCAGGAGCGGGCATAAATACTTTCGGACTGTGTATAGAGGAAGGGCAGGGTTTTCCCGAGGGTTTGCTGCGCCGTAAGCCATTGCAACGCCCGGGGGTGTGCGCCGGTGCTGTAATAAATCTTCACTTTTTGCGAAGCATCGGTAACGGGTATGGATAGCGGACTGCCTAAATGCTCTTTGTATGCACCAAGACTAAAATCGGTTTTTTGATGATCTACAAAAACGCTGTCAATGGTAAGGTCGTAGGTGTCCAGGCGCAGGGCACTGATTTTGTGCTCATTTTCTATCGTCCATTCCGCACTGCCGGATATTTTCTTCTGTTCAAAATCAACTGCAATGTCCAGATCCAGATGCTGAAAAACGATGCTGTCCGCATTGGATTGCGTATGCAGGTCTTTGGTGATAGATGGTAGGGACGATGCATTGTTTTGCTGATGGTCAGCTTGTTCTTTGCAGGAAAAAAAAATAGTGAGCAAGGCGGCAAATGCGATACGGTATTTCATGGCAGGAAAAATAGGATAAATTCAGTAAATGAAAGACAGTGTTTTCCCATGCCTATAAATCGCTCTGAAAAATGGGAAGAACTTTCTCCCTTGCGTATAAGGGAAAATTGCCGGATGAAGCAGGTTGAGATAAAAGAGTGAACGAGCTTAGGAAACCTTACTCATTTCCCAGCGTTTACGACCTTCGCCCGGTAGCACGTGGCGTTCGCTGTGGTAAGAGGAGCGCACAAGCGGGCCGCTCTCCACATAATCCAGTCCCATTTTATAGCCTTCTTCTTTATAGAATGCAAATTCATCGGGATGTACAAAACGGGCTACGTTCAGATGGCGCGGTGTAGGTTGCAGGTATTGCCCCAATGTTACTACATCGCAGCCGTTGTCTTTAAGGTCTTGCAGGCTTTGCAGCACTTCTTCTTTTTCTTCTCCCAAGCCTAGCATGATGCCGCTTTTGGTGCGCATGCCTCCGTCTTTAAGCCGGCGGATGACTTCGAGGCTGCGGTGGTATTTTGCTTGTATTCTCACTTGGCGGGTGAGGCGTTCTACCGTTTCCAGATTATGCGAAACGACTTCCGGCGCCACCTCTATAATGCGTGCCAGGTTTTCCCATTGTCCTCTGAAATCGGGTATCAATGTTTCTAAGGTCGTATCGGGATTTAAGGCGCGGACTGCTTTTATGGTATTTGCCCAGATGATGGAGCCGCCGTCTTTCAGTTCATCCCTATCTACGGAAGTAATGACGGCGTGTTTTACTTTCATGAGATAAATGGCTTCCGCCACACGCTGGGGTTCATCCCAGTCCACAGGTTCGGGACGTCCTGTAGCCACTGCACAAAAACCGCAGGAGCGGGTGCAGATATTTCCCAGAATCATAAACGTGGCGGTTCCTTCTCCCCAGCATTCACCCATATTGGGGCAGTTGCCGCTTTCGCAGATGGTGTGCAGTTTATGCGTATCTACCAGCCCGCGCACATGGCGGTAGTTTTCTCCTATGGGAAGTTTTACGCGCAGCCAGTCGGGTTTTTTGACCCGGGTTTCGCCATTTGCCACTTGCGAATTTATGATTGGTAACTCTTGCATAACAGGGTTGCAAATTACAACATCATTTACGATTGCCAAATTGCAATGAAATGTAACCGTTCAGGACATAAGGGTTGGCTTTTACATTTGCCATGAGGGTCATTTTTTTTATATATAGCTCGGCACTCAGCCCGGTTTCTATGGCGAGTTTTCTTTTGCGAAGTACGGCAAAGTCGAAGTGTAGAGCGGTCTTAGCCTGAATACCGGGGATAATTTTCGTTTCGCCGATGCCTTGCAGCAGGGAACTTCTGCCTATAATCCTTGCCTGGTCGTTGGGATTGACAGGTGCAAAATATTCCGGATTGTCTTCGTATTTTATCTGCTGGGTACCGCTGCTTTGATAGACATCCAAATAATAAGGTTTTAAAAAGCCGATGGATAAGCCGCCGGCATATACCCAATGAATGGATACGGTGCCGGGGTCGGGTTTACCGGCAATCATTTTCCGGTTTCCATAGCCGAGCTTCAGCATATAGAAGTTGTTGATTTTTCCGAATTTATAGGGTCGAGGTTTGTCGGCGTAGGTAGGCCCGCGGTTCGATCCTTTGATTTCTTTGGGGTGTTTGTGTTCGCCAAATTCGATTTGGGCAAAGCGCAGGTTATAAAATTTATCGCTTTCTTTTTCTTCCGTTTTTACCCATCCTTTCTCGGCAAACAAGCTCCATCCGTCTGTATTTAAACGGATGCCTACGCTAAATTCCTTTTCTATAGGCTTGGGTTTTTTCTCCTTCATCTTTTGCTGTTGGCTGATGCGGGCAGTATCCACGTACCTTACAGTGGGGGTGTGCTGGGCATAGGCGGGCAGGAAACCGAATAAACCGATAGCAAAAAGCCCGAGGTAATAATATAGGTAGCGCTTATACATTTTAGGAAGCGTAATTTACAAAGAAAAGCCGCATCGAAAGTCTTTTTAGTGTAAAATATTTATGAGGAGTTATTTTTGGGTGAAAATTTAAGAATAATCATGACCTCAAAAGTTGTTTACGAAGGCGCCCTAAGAACCGTGGCTACTCATATGAAATCCGGCACCGCTATAGAAACAGATGCACCGACGGATAATAACGGTAAAGGCGAGCGCTTTTCTCCTACCGATCTGGTGGCTACGGCGCTGGCTTCCTGCATGTGCACCATTATGGGTATTGCTGCCCGTACGCATGAAATAGATATGGACGGCACTGTGTGCGAAGTAGAGAAAATAATGACCCCCAGCCCGCGCAGGATTGGCGAGGTGAAAGTGAAGGTACGCTTCCCTATGGGTAAAAGCTATACGGATAAAGAAAAAAAGATACTGGAACACGCAGCGCTCACATGCCCTGTTTACCTCAGCTTACATCCTGAGTGTAAAAAGACGGTGGATTTTATGTGGGGATAGAGAAACTGTTCTCACCCTTACCGGTCAAGCCGTTTAATCCATTTCCGCCGAATAATACCCGCTGCGGAAGGATAGAAATTACCGGCGGTTTCTCTCGAAAGAGTATTGCCTATAGGGTCTTTCCATTTGTTATAGGAAAAGATTTTTAACACAAACTTTTTTTTGAATCTAAAACAAGTATCTTTGCGCAAAATTTGAAGCGTTTTAATGATTTCGAAGCATCTTTTCCCTTTATTGATAATGCTTTCAGCGTTTTTCGGCTTTTCTGAAAATTGCTTTGCTCAGCATGAAGAAATGCCGGCTATAGGACATGAAGTCGCCGGTGAAGAAAAAAAGCTGGATGTTGCCGGCGAGCTTTTCGGCCACGTAAGCGATGCCCATGAATGGCATTTTTTCACTTTGGGAGAAAGCCATATCAGCCTTCCGCTTCCGGTTATTGTTTATGACCCGGCTAACGGTTTATCGGTTTTTTCCGCTTCTCATTTCGGACATTTTCATAAAACAGAAAAAGACGGTAAATCTATTTACGTTTCCGAAAGTCATAAAGGCTATCATCTTGAAAAAGGCATTACCGAAAAACTGGTAGCGGACAACGGCTCTGCGGTCTATGATTTTTCGATTACCAAAAATGTATTATCCATGCTCCTCGGCGTAGGCTTGCTGCTTGCCATCATGCTGAGTGTGTCGAAAAAATATAAAACTTCCGGTGCCCTAAAAGCTCCGTCCGGTTTGCAGAATGCCATAGAGTCCTGCGTTGTGTTCATCCGCGATGAAGTGGCAAAGCCGAATATTGGCCCCAACTATATGAAGTTTATGCCGCTGCTGCTCACCATCTTTTTCTTTATCTGGATCAACAACCTCTTAGGCTTGATACCGAGCGGCGCAAATCTTACCGGAAATATAGCCACCACAGCGAGCCTTGCATTTATCGCTTTTGTAGTGATGCTCTTTACCAGTAAAAAATACTTCTGGGGGCACTTGCTCAACCCTCCCGGCTTGCCGTTTTGGGTGAAATGTATCCTCGTTCCTATAGAAATCATTTCCTTGCTGATCAAGCCGATAGCGCTTATGATACGTCTTTTTGCCAACATGCTGGCAGGGCACATCGTAATCCTGAGCTTTATCATGCTGGTCTTTATATTTGCCGAATTGAACAAAGTTGTAGGCGCAAGCTTTTCGATCGTATCGGTACTGCTGGCTACCTTCTCCTTTTTAATTGAATTATTGGTTACAGCGATTCAGGCATTTATCTTTGCAAACCTCACGGCTGTATTTATCGGACAAATGGTGGAGGAACATAGCCATGATGCGCATGAAGAAGTATATGACCATGCACACAGCGATTTGGAAATTTCGGCATAAGACAGACAGAAGATATATTTTCAACTAAGTTTTTTTAATTAAAATCCATATATATGTTGTTAGACACAATTCTCTTGGCAGCAGAAAGCGCCGGTTTGGGTGCGGTAGGTGCAGGCATTGCAGCAGTAGGTGCAGGTCTGGGTATCGGTCAAATCGGTAAAGGCGCGGTAGAAGCTATCGCTCGCCAGCCGGAAGCCTCAGGCGATATCCGTGCGAACATGATCCTTACGGCAGCCTTCGTAGAAGGGGTGGCCTTCTTGGGTGTGATCGCAGGTATCCTTGCCATCGTACTTTAAAATGTACGCAAACTGCGCTCAAAGCACAGGGCGGAGAGCGCAGTTTCTTTAAATTTTTGAATGAAAGAAGATACGGTGCGGCAGGTACTATCATCAGCATACAGACCTTCGCCCTTATAATTACTATAATTTAAGTAAAAAAATTAAACATCAAATAAAATGGGTTTATTAACTCCTGAACTCGGTCTGTTTTTTTGGACATTAGTGGTTTTCCTGATCGTAGGCTTTATCCTGAAAAAATTTGCCTGGAAGCCTATATTAAGCTCTCTTGCCGAAAGAGAAACAGGTATCGCCCAAAGCATAGCTGCGGCTGACCGTGTGAAAAACGAAATGGCAAAGTTGAAAAATGAAAATGAACAACTGATGCAAAAAGCACGTGAAGAACGCTCTCTGATGCTGAAAGAAGCAAAAGAATCTGCCGATGCAATTATTGCCAAAGCAAAAGGAGAAACCAAAACAATCACCGATAAAATGATTTCCGATGCGCAACAGCAAATAGAACAGCAGAAAATGGCTGCGCTTACGGAAGTAAAAAACCAAATCGGTAAACTGGCCGTAGAAGTAGCAGAAAAAGTACTGCGTAAAGAACTGGCTACTACCGATGCCCAAAGCAACTACGCAAGTTTACTGGCTGAAGAAATTAAATTGAACTAATTAATTAGCTAATTAGCTAATTAGCAAATACGCTAATTGAAAATATGCAAAACCCACGCCTCGCTTCCCGTTATGCAAAGTCTTTGCTGGATCTCGCACAAGAGCAGAACAGTATGGACGCTACGCTTCAAGACGTGAAACTTTTGGATGCTATAAGCAAAGGTAGCCGGGACTTTGAAAATATGCTCAGAAGTCCCATTATCAATGCAGACAAAAAGCAGGATATCATAGCCGCTGTAGTAGGCAATCGCCTTTCGCCACTTACACAAGCGTTTGTAAAACTGCTGGTGAACAAGGGTCGCGAAGCCAACCTCCCTGAGATAGCCGCCGCTTTTATCGCTCAATACAAAGAAATTAAAAACATTAAGACCGTGAAGCTGACAACGGCTACGCCTATTAATGATACGGTGAAGAATGCAATACTGAATAAAATAACCGCTTCTTTAAAAGGAAGCTCCGTGGAAATGAAAGAAGTGGTGGATGAAAACCTGATCGGCGGTTTTGTGCTGGAAATGGATGATAAACTTTTTGACGCAAGTATTCGCCGGGATCTGAACGATGTAAGAAGTCAGTTCCTGAAGAACATTTACGTGAGTGATATTCGTTAATGTATGGTTGGGTGAATGGTAAAATAAACACAGCCGCATAGGAACACTAAATAAATAACAACAAATAATAACTACTAAATACAAAACAAATGGTTGACATTAAACCGGATGAAATATCAGCGATACTGCGCCAGCAGCTGACCAATTTTGATGCCAGTGCCAATCTTGAAGAAGTAGGCACCATCCTGCAAGTGGGTGACGGTATCGCCCGCGTATATGGTCTTAACGGTGTGCGTCAAGGGGAATTGGTGGAGTTTGAAAACGGCGTGAAAGCCATCGCGATGAACCTGGAAGAAGATAACGTGGGTGTGGTATTGATGGGTGAAAGTACCGGAATTAAAGAAGGTGCGAAAGTGAAACGTACCGGACAGATTGCCTCCATCAAAGTGGGTGAAGGCATGTGCGGCCGCGTGGTAAATACGCTGGGTGAACCCATTGACGGTAAAGGTCCGCTCACCGGCGACCTCTATGATATGCCCTTAGAACGTAAAGCTCCGGGTGTTATCTTCCGTGAACCGGTAAAAGAACCCCTGCAAACCGGTATCAAATCTATTGATGCGATGATTCCTATCGGGCGCGGACAACGTGAGCTGGTAATCGGCGATCGCCAAACCGGTAAAACCGCCATCTGTATTGATACCATCATCAACCAAAAAGAATTTTACGATGCCGGCAAACCTGTATATTGTATTTATGTAGCAATCGGGCAAAAAGCCTCTACCATTGCCGGTGTGATGAAAACACTTGAGGAAAACGGTGCGATGGCTTATACGACTATCGTTGCGGCTTCCGCTTCCGATCCGGCTCCTTTGCAGTTCTTTGCTCCGTTTGCGGGCGCTGCCATAGGTGAGTTCTTCCGCGATACAGGTCGTCCGGCATTAGTAGTATATGACGATCTTTCCAAACAAGCGGTGGCTTACCGTGAGGTATCCTTGCTGCTTCGCCGCCCTCCGGGACGTGAAGCATACCCCGGCGATGTGTTCTACCTCCATAGCCGTTTGCTGGAGCGCGCTGCCAAAGTGATTAACAATGACGAGATCGCCAAGAACATGAACGACCTTCCCGAAAGCCTGAAAAGCAAAGTGAAAGGTGGCGGTTCTTTGACAGCCTTGCCAATCATCGAAACACAAGCGGGCGACGTATCTGCTTACATCCCTACAAACGTGATTTCCATTACCGACGGTCAAATCTTCCTGGAAGGTAATTTGTTCAACGCAGGTATTCGTCCGGCGATCAACGTAGGTATCTCCGTAAGCCGTGTGGGTGGTAATGCACAGATCAAATCCATGAAAAAAGTAGCCGGTACGTTAAAACTCGACCAAGCGCTTTACCGTGAGCTGGAAGCGTTTGCTAAATTCGGCGGTGATCTGGATGCTGCTACTAAAAATGTAATTGACAAAGGTAGCCGTAACGTGGAAGTCTTGAAACAAGCACAATTCACTCCCTACTCCGTAGAAAAACAAATCGCAATCATCTACCTCGGTACCAACAACCTGATGCGCGAAGTACCCGTAAAGAATATCAAGAAATTTGAAGATGCATTCTTACACGAAATGGAAGTGAAACACCCTGATGTCTTAGCTGAGTTCAAAAAAGGAAACCTTCCTGAAGAAGGTATCGCCAAGATGACGAAGCTGGCAGCAGACTTAGTACCTCAATTTAAATAGCAGGTTAATCAATTAAAATATAATAAGCCCTCGTAGTGATGCGGGGGCTTTTCTGTTGCTGATGCTTTGCACGTGCTGACAGCACCTCGATTAGCACAAACAGAAAAGGGATTCTCCTTTCAGAAAACCCCTATGATAATGATAAAAAGATTAGCCTTAGGCTACCTCTTTTTCCTGTTGCTTAGCAATAAATTGTTTTGCCCATTCGGTAGTGATGGATTTAGGACGTTCTATAGGGAAGCCCAGTGCTCTGTCCCAGCAAAGGCTTGCCAGCACGCCCAGCGCACGGCTTACACCAAACAATACGGTGTAGAAGTCTTCTTCCACCAAGCCATAGTGCTTCAGCAAAGCGCCGGAGTGCGCATCCACATTGGGCCATGGGTTTTTAATTTTACCGGTACTTTCCAAAATGGGTGGAGCTACTTCATATATATTCCATACGGTCTTTACTGTAGGGTCATCCGGGCAGTTGCGCTTACCAAATTCCATCTGAGCAGTAAATCGGGGATCTGTTTTGCGCAGTACGGCATGTCCATAGCCCGGTACTACTTTTCCTTCTGCGAGTGTTTGCTTGATGTAGTCGGCAATCTGTTCTTTGGAAGGTTCTAAAGTGCCCAGTTTTTCTTGCAATTCTTCTATCCAGCGAATTACTTCCTGATTTGCCAAACCATGTAACGGACCGGCAAGCCCTGTCATGCCCGCTACAAACGCAAGATAAGGATCGCTAAGTGCAGAGCCTACCAAATGCGTAGCATGAGCAGATACGTTGCCCCCTTCATGGTCGGCATGGATGGTAAGGTATAAACGCATCAGCGACCAGAATTTTTTGTCTTCATAGCCGAGCATGTGTGCAAAGTTGGCTGCCCAGTCCAGCATACCATCCGGCTGGATGTGGTCGTTGTTTTTATATTTTCTGCGGTAGATATAAGCTGCTATGCGAGGGAGGCGGGCTATCAGCGTCATGCAGTCTTCATACACGTAATCCCAATGATCCTTTTTGCTGATACCCTGGTTATAGGCTTTTGCAAATTTTGATTCGGTTTGCAAAGCCAGGATACCGGTGCAAAATTGTGTCATCGGATGTGCGGCCACGGGCAGCGCATCAATAGCGGCGAATACGTGATTAGGAACATGGGAGCGACGCGCCCAGGTGTTGGATATATGATCAACATCGTCTTTAGTAGGTATTTTCCCCGTAAGCATTAGGTAGAAAAGCCCTTCGGGCAAAGGTTCTACGCCACCATCCGCTTTGGGGAACTGAGCTCTTAATTCAGGAATGGAAAAACCGCGAAAACGAATACCTTCATTGGCATCCAGTAATGAAGTTTCCGTAACCAATGCCGGTATGCCGCGTGCACCCTGATAAGCTTGTGCCAATGTTACTCTGTCTAATTCCACATCGCCATGCTGTGCCAGCATTTCTTTTATTTCTTTACTCTGTTTGTCCGCATTTTCTTTGAACGTATCTTTTACGTAACCCATAATATGTATTTATAAAAATTAATGATTCTTTTAAACGTTGCTAAGGTAAGAAAAACAAGGCTTATCACAGGCAGCCGTTTCGCCTTATTTAACTTGTTTTCTGTAATAATAATAGGCAATCATACCGAACAGCACATTAGGAATCCACACGGCTACCAAGGGATTCAGCCCAGCCTTTGTGGAAAAGGTCTTGGTAAACTGGAGGGTCATAATGTATATAGCGCACAGCACCACGCCGAATGCAAGGTGAATGCCGCTGCCACCGCGTATTTTTTTGCAAGCGATACAAGCGCCGATTATTACCAATATCAACGCGGCAAAGGGCTGTGCCGTCCGCATGTGTTTTTCCACATAGTATTCATTCAGGTTTTCCCTACCGCGCAGCTTTTCCCGTGCTATTACTTTATTGAGCACCGGCGTGGTCATAGCCGTCATCACCTGGTTGTCTATCACTAAGTCGTTGGGCGTAAAGGAAGGATAGCTACGTGCCAATTCAGGGAAAAAATTCAATGTTTCCTTCAGGCTGTCATTGGTGCGGATGGTTACATTGTAGAGATTCCATTTTTTTTGAACGCTGTCATAGCTTACTCGTTCTGCCATCAGCTTTTCTTTCAGCAGGCTGCCGTCAAAGGTTTCCGCCGTAAACTGATTGCCCGAATTTCCGCCGAAATCATAGGATTGGATATAGACATACACCTGCTCCGATAGCCGCAAATGCACATTTCGGTTGGAAACCGTGGAGAGGTTATCAATATATTTATTCTTAAAAACAAGCAGTTCTTTATTGGATTTGGGAATGATGTAGTGATTGGCAATATAGGAAAGCGAACATAGGAAAATGCCGCCGATGAAGTAGGGGCGTAAAAACCGTGTGAAGGAAGTGCCGCTTGCCAGTATCGCTATGATTTCGGAATTGGTGGCGAGCTTGGAGGTGAAAAATATAGTGGCTATGAAGATGAACAACGGGTAGAGGAAAGCAATCATCTGCGGCAGAAAATTTTTGTAGTAATTAACCACCAGCAATACCGGCGCTTTCCGTTTCACAAATTCATCCATCTTCTCCGAAAGGTCTATGACTGCTATAATAACCGCGAAAACCAGAATAGCGTAAAAGAACGTGCCCAGAAATTTTTTGAGTATGTACCAATCCAGTTTTTTCATGCGAAGCGGTTGCAAATATCCTGAAAAGATAGAGATTTCATACGAAGACAAAGAAGAAAAAGCATTCGCCTTGCGCACTAAAGCATACAGGCGTGCAGCGCAAAGATTCAACGCCACATTCCGCCACATCTGCTATTTTTGCCACAAATATGCGGCGCAGTCATCTCATTCTTACCAGCATCACACAGGCTTTGCAGGAACTGCGGGTCAATAAACTGCGTACCTTTCTTTCCTTGCTCGGCATCACCATAGGTATTTTCTGCATTATAGCGGTTTTTACCGTGGTAGATAGCCTCAAAAATAATATCAACGACAGCATGTCTTCTTTGGGGAATGATGTGCTGTACGTCAATAAACAACCGTGGATACCCGAAGAAGCCGAATACAAATGGTGGGAGTACCTGAAACGAAAACCCATGACCGAAGCGGAGCTGCATACTGTTCAGAAAAAAGTGGCCGGTGTAGCCTACGCCGCCCTATGCTATACGGATGTGCTACCCAATGTAAAATATGCCGACAATGAAGCAGAGAGCATAGTAAGCTATTCCGTAACCGATAATTTCGACAAGCTGCAAACCGTGGATATACAAGATGGGCGTTACCTTACCGCTTCCGAACTGGCAGGTGGTTCCTATGTATGTGTTATTGGTGAAGAATTAAAAAATACGTTGTTTGCAAATGCCGGCAGTCCGCTGGGAAAATACATCGGCTTCAACGGGAAAAAATTTGAAGTGGTAGGCGTACTGAAAAAACAGGGGCAAAACATGGCGGGTTTCAATTTTGATAATGCAATTATCTATAGCTATCAAACCGCCAAATCCTTAGTGAACCTCAAAGCCGTGGATTGGGGTATAGATCCCATCATCATGGTGAAGTCAGACGGCAGTAGAAGTATTTCGGATTTTAAAGATGAGATAGAAGGCGCGCTCCGCACCCAGCGAAAAGTAAGCCCCGGAGCAAAAAAAGATTTCGCCATCAACGAACTGGGCACCGCTATGGAAGCCGTAAATGCTATTTTTAAAACCGTCAATCTGGTGGGCATTGTCATTGCAGGGTTTTCGCTGCTGGTAGGCGGCTTTGGCATTGCCAATATTATGTTCGTTACGGTAAAAGAACGTACTAAAATCATCGGGTTGAAAAAAGCAATCGGCGCAAAACCTTCCAGCATTCTTATGGAATTTTTGGTGGAAGCGGTTACGCTTTGCCTGGCAGGCGGCTTGGCGGGTATTTTTACTGTGTTGGTTTTGAGCGTCATCATTACCAATTTTGCCGATTTTCCCGTTACTTTATCCTGGAAGAATGTAGTAACCGGCGTGGTGATTTCTGGCATTGTAGGCGTGCTGGCAGGGTTTATTCCCGCACGCTCCGCATCCCGTTTAGACCCCGTGGTGGCAATTCGTTCTCAGTAAATTTGTTTTTAAAATCGGAATAAAAAAGTCTTTCCCTAAAGAACCAGGTAACGGTTTTAGCATACGGACTTGTTTTAGCTTTATGTAAAAAGATGAAAACACGGTTCGATAAGTTCAATGAATTATGGCAAACAAAACACTCATCCTCGACGAACAGAAAATAGCCTTAAAGCTGCAACGCATGGCGTACCAGATCTGGGAAACCAACAGTGCGGAAAAAGAACTGGTGATAGCCGGTGTAGAAGGTGCGGGAACCATTATTGCTGCGCATCTGGCTCGTTATCTTAAAGACATCAGTCCTTTAAAAATAACAGAAATCACCATCGTCGTAAATAAAAAACAACCGTTGCACTCACCGGATACGTTGGCGGAAGACGTAAGCGGAAAAACCGTAGTCCTGGTGGATGATGTTGCCAACAGCGGACGCACACTCCTCTATGCCATACGCCCTTTGCTGCGCTATGAACTGAAAAAAATCATGGTGGCTGTGCTGATTGACCGCACACATAAATCTTTTCCCGTATCGCCCGATATTGTGGGGCATGCCCTTGCCACCACCTTGCAAGAACATGTGGAAGTGGAATGTAAAGGACAACAAGTAAAAGGTGTTTTTCTGATGTAGAAAAAGAAAGGTGTCTGTTCTTTCTCCTATGCGCATAGGGAAGTTGGAATCATAAAAAAACAAAACGAAAAATTGAATTTCACTCCGGTAGAAAAGATAGCTTATTTCACAGTATTTTTGAACCGTTTTACACGTTTAAATCAATTTGAATCATTGCGTTTCAGGCTTCTTATTGTGATGGTGGGCATCGTCCTTTTCTGTAGGGAAAATGGACTGGCGCAGGTAGTGCCGGGTACGCCGGTTACGTTGCAGAATGCGCCGCAGCGCGATACCTCCAGTAAAACCAATAACAAAGACTGGGTAGATGAAGCCACAAAAATTTATTATCAAAAACTTCATTCGCAGCTTACCTACCATCCTGATACGACCTTGAGTAGTTTTCACCGCCGGTCTTTTTTATATCCCTGGTATAGCAATACCGGCAACTCCGGCAGCCCTATGATCAATCGGTTTTTTACACCTCAATACCGCAACGGGCCTACGCTGGGCTATCATGCGTTCGATCCCTATCGTTTTATTCTGGATAGCTTGAATTATTACAATACCACCCGCCCTTATTCGCAATTTTCTTATCAATTAGGCAGTAAACTGGAGCAACAAATCTCCCTTTTGCATACACAAAACATAAAACCCTACTGGAATTTTTCGCTGCAGTACCGCAAGATTAATTCCCCCGGATATTATAAAACCCAACGGACTACTACGGATAATGCCGCACTTACCACCCATTATTCCTCGCCGGATGAACGCTACAATCTCTATGCTGCGGTAGTCTATAACAAAGAGCAGAATGATGAAAACGGCGGCATTGTAGCAGACTCGTTTCTTCGTTTGGAGAATTTTGCCAACCGCCAGGTCATTCCCGTGCGTTTTCAAGATGCCACCTACAGCAACCGCCGTTCTCCCGTTACCACTCTTTTTCGCGATGCAGGGCTATTGCTGCAACATAGCTATACCGTAGGCAAAGCCGATACTACCTACAACGAAGATTCTACCCAATATGATTACCAACTGATTCCTCGTTTTCGTATCACCCACCGCCTGCAAATGGAATCGCAGAAGTATCAGTATAAGGATATGAGTCCGGATTCGCTGAAATACACCGGCGTTTTTGAATACGGATTTGCTACGGAAGATACCGTAATGATGCAACAAAAATGGCTTTATGCCGACAATGCTTTGCTGCTGAACGGATTTGTAGGGAAAGAAGGCAAGCAACTGGAAATAAACGCCGGCATAGGCATCCGGGCAGATCGCTTTGCTACGGAATATGTAACCGGTGAATCAGTGAACAGTTTTGTGAGCAACTATGTGCAAGGCAGCATTAAAAAAGAAGCTTTGCAGGAAAAACAATGGGGCTATGAAGGCTTTGCAAAATTTTATTTTACCGGACAAACAGTCGGTAATTTCTTAGTGAATGCCTCTATCGGAAAAGATATTTCAAAATGGATGGGTGCATTCTCTATCGGCTTTCAACAAGAACTCAACAATGCTCCCTATAATTATACGCTTTATAGGAATGCCTACTATAGCCGCCAAAAAAACTATGATAAAGAAAGCATCACCCGCCTGTCCGCTCAATGGAACAATCCCCGATGGAAGCTAAGCGCCGGTGTGAAAAACTACCTTATCGCCAATTATATATACCTCAATCAGCAACGCGAATTCAGCCAATACGCGAGTGCTTTTAACATTACCCAGCTATGGCTTGGCAAGCGTTTTCGCCTGGGCATAGTAGTGTTGGACAATGAAATAGCCTATCAGCAGAAAACCGGCGCCGCGCCTATAAATTTGCCTGCTTTGATGGGAAGACATAAACTTTCTATAGAAACACTTGCTTTTAAAAAAGCCCTGCAATTAGCCACGGGAATTGATGTGTTTTATCATACGCCCTACACCTCTGCCGGATACGCTCCTTTCTTCAATCGCTTCTATTATCAAGATGCGGTAACCATCCACAACTATCCCGAACTGGCTTTGTTCTTTAACTTTAAAGTAAAAAATTTCAGAGCCTACCTCATGGGCGATCAGTTGCAGCAATTATTTGTAGAAAACAATATGACTGCGCCCCTATACCCCATGCAAAATTTCATGATCCGTTTTGGGTTTGATTGGGTGATGATCAATTGAGGGTTTGTAAAAAAATATAGATACTCTTTGCCCTACATTCACTTTAAAACCTAGCCGCCTCAAATAGGCAATTATCAGTTTTGTATATAGCGCCTACGATAAATTTACACAGCTCCTAACCGCTATTTCGATAATTTGCACCGCAGAAATTATTTTTTATGAAGATTGGAATTGTATGCTATCCCACATTTGGCGGTAGCGGTGTGCTGGCTACGGAGCTGGGCATGGCGCTTTCGGAAAAAGGACATGAAATTCATTTTATCAGCTACCAGCCACCGGTGCGGCTGCATTTTCATCCCAATATCTATTATCACGAAGTAACGGTGCAACACTATCCGCTATTCGATTTTCCTCCTTATGAAACAGCCTTGACCAGCACGCTGGTACATGTGATTCAGAATAACGACCTGGATTTATTGCATGTGCATTACGCCATCCCGCACGCTTCCGCAGCTTATTTTGCAAGAGAAATCCTGAAAGCAAAAGGTAAGGAAATTCCCTATATCACTACGCTGCATGGCACCGATATTACACTGGTAGGAAAAGATCCTACATATGCGCCGGTGGTTACTTTTTCTATCAATCAATCGGCTGCCATTACCGCCGTTTCGGAAAACCTGCGGCAGGAAACCTACAAATCCTTTGCTATAGAAAAGGAAATTAAAGTGATTCCCAACTTTGTAGATACCAGGCGTTTTTATCAAAGCAACAAAGAGCATTTCAAAAAAATGCTGGCGCCCAACGGAGAGCGTATTTTATCCCATGTTTCCAATTTTCGCAAGGTGAAAAGAGTGGAGGATGTGATTCGCATGTTTGAGCGCGTGCGAAAAGTATTGCCTTCCAAACTGCTGATGATAGGCGATGGACCTGAAAGGCAAAATGCGGAGGATGTGTGCAGGAACCTGAGTATATGCGGAGATATACGTTTCTTAGGCAAGCAAGAGCAGATGGATGAAATTCTCAGCATAGCCGATTTGTTTGTGTTGCCTTCACAGTATGAAAGTTTCGGACTTTCGGCGTTAGAAGCAATGGCTTGCGGAGTGCCCGTCATCTCTACTAATGTAGGCGGCATACCGGAAATCAATATACAAGGAATAACGGGCTACCTGAGCGATATAGGCGATGTGGAAGATATGGCGAAAAATGCACTTTCCATTTTGCAGGATGATCATACGTTGCAACGATTTAAAGATGCGGCGTTAGCACAGGCAAAGCGTTTTGAAAAGAAAGACATCATTCCGCTTTACGAACAATTGTATGAGGATGTAGTGGCGCAATACGCATAGAAGGGCTGTCTGTCATCAGAAAAAAAAGGGAAAATATAAAATAGGAATACTCATCCTGTGATAGGTCAAAAACCAAAAATCCCACTACCTTTGCCGCGCCATGCTGATTGAAGTCTTAAAGTCTAAAATACATCGCGTAAAAATCACCGAAGCCAATTTGCACTATATCGGCAGCATCACTATTGATGAAAACCTGATGAAAGCCGCCAACCTTATAGAAGGAGAAAAAGTGCAGATTGTAAATATAGACAATGGTGAACGCCTCGAAACCTACGTGATAAAAGGCACACGCGGATCCGGTGTGATTTGTATGAACGGTCCTGCGGCACGTAAAGTATCCGTAGGAGATACCATCATCGTCATTGGCTATGCCCACATGGATTTTGAAGAAGCCAAAAAATTCAAACCCGCTATCATTTTTCCTAAAAAAGATAACAAACTCTAAGCCTGCCTATGAATAGAAAAACCCTGCTCACTGTGCTGCAATACGTGTTTTTCTTCGGGCTGGGTGCATTACTCATTGCGTGGCAATACGGAAAACTTACCGCAGCAGATAAAGACCAGCTTTATACCGCATTCATGCAGGTAAAAGAGCGTTCGTGGCTGGTGATTCCCGTTGTAATCATCAGTTTTTTGTCCCATTTGTTTCGGGCGCTTCGGTGGAAGTTGCTGATGGAACCCGTGCAGATGACCCCCCGTATCATGAATGTAACCTTCGGTGTGCTGATTGGTTATTTGGTCAATTTACTGCTGCCGAGGATGGGAGAAGTAGCCCGGTGCAGCGTATTGGCAAAATATGAAGACGAACCGGTGGATAAGATTGTAGGCACGATGGTAGCCGAGCGATCATTTGATTTCTTCTGCCTCATTCTGGTTTCCCTGCTCACGTATCTGCTGCAAATAGACATTGCCAACAGTTATGTGCAGGAACAATTAGCCGCATTGAACCTAAAAGGCAGCGCTATAATTGGTATTCTTTTTCTGATTGTCTTATTCGTATTTCTGCTCATTTTTATTTACAGACGTTCTAAAAAAACAAAAATCGGCGCTATCCTAAAGGGATTGGGAGAAGGGGTGATGTCTATATTCAAAATGAAGAAACGCGGTTTTTTTCTGCTTTATACGTTTCTGATTTGGTTTTGCTATTTGTCGCTGATCGTAATCGGTTTTAAAGCGCTGGATGCCACACAGCATTTAAGCTGGCGCGCAGGATTATCTCTACTCGTCTTCGGCAGCCTGGGAATGATTGCTACGCCGGGCGGTATAGGGGCTTATCCTATTGCCGTGCAAGGGGTGCTCGTGAGTGTTTATCACATCAATAAAAATTTTGCATTAGCCTTTGGCTGGGTTTCTTGGATGGTACAGACCGCCGTTATCCTTGTCTTAGGTTTAGTATCTTTACTTTTCTTACCCATCTATAATGCAAAAAAAAATCAACAAGGCTGATTGGATTCATCAAAAAATTCTTTCTCCCGAAGCATTAGCGCATAAAGCCAATATGTGGCGCGCTTCCGGCAAAAAAATTGTTTTTACCAATGGCGTTTTCGACATTCTTCATCAGGGGCATCTTACCTATCTGGCGCAGGCTGCAAGCTGTGGAAATGTAATGGTCATAGGGGTGAATGCCGATGCTTCTGTGAAACGGTTGAAAGGCGATGAGCGCCCGGTAACGCATGAAAACGACCGGCTTTTTCAACTCGCATCCCTGCTGGTAGTGGACGCCGTATGTCTTTTTGAAGAAGATACACCGAAAGAATTAATAGAACTGGTAAAGCCCGATGTGCTGGCAAAAGGCGGCGATTATAGCATAGAAACCATTGTGGGCGCAGATTTTGTACAGAAAAACGGAGGGCAGGTAGTTGTCATCCCGTTTGTAGGCGGCTACTCCACCACCTCTATTATTGAGCGCATTAAGAAATTGTAAACAACCCTGAAGCGGCTGCCGGCGCTGTTACCTTTGCAGCAAAAAAGCCCCTTTTATGGTTTTTAATGATTCAGATTTGGCTTCGCAGAAACACTATATTACCAGAGATATCAGTTGGTTGTCTTTCAACGCCCGCGTGTTGCAGGAGGCGGAAGATGAACATAATCATATCTATGACCGGCTGCGTTTTCTGGGTATTTTTTCCAATAACCTGGATGAATTTTTTAGGGTGCGCGTAGCTACGCTCAATAGGATGGTGCGCTTAGGGAAAGCGGCTAAAGTACACCTCGAAGAAAACCCCGAGAAAATCCTTCAGAAAATACAAGACATCGTAAACCTGCAGCAAAAAAAATTTGATGCCATTTATGCGCATATCGTGCAAGAGCTTGCCGATACAGGAGTTTATATCAAAAACGAGCGCCAATTATTACCGCATCAGGAAAAGTACGTAACCGATTATTTTGATGAACAAGTACGCACGCGCATTGTTCCTTTAATGATTGAAAGTATTCCCGATCTTCCTTTGTTAAATGATCGTTCCATCTATCTGGCTTGCGTCTTAGGCGATACCCGCAATCCGCTCACCCAACGCTATGCGCTCATTTCCATTCCCACGCGCGTATTGCCGCGTTTCGTCATCCTGCCGTCCGAAACCGGTAGAAAGGATATTATTTTGCTGGAAGACATTATTCGCTATAATCTTCCTCATTTATTTGCACCGTTTGGTTTTGACAGATTCTTAGGCTATATCATCAAAGTAACGCGGGATGCGGAAATTGATCTCGACAGCGATGTAACTACCGATTTGATTTCCAAAATTGAAAAAGGGCTAAAGAACCGGAAAAAAGGACGCACAACCCGCTTTGTATATGACCGGAATATGGAAGAAAACCTGAAAGACTATCTGGTGAAACGATTGGGAATGACCGGTAAAGATCATCTTATAGCCGGCGGGCGCATTCATAATTTCAAAGACTTTATGGATTTTCCGGCGAGTGTGTTTAAGGATCTTTCCTCCCGCCCGAAACCCTTTGTTCATCCGCTTTTGAAGCAGCCTTGTCGCATTATGGAAGTGATAGATAAGCAAGACGTGATGCTGCATTTCCCCTATCATTCTTTCGACAGCCTTGTTGATCTTTTGCGCGAAGCAGCTATAGACCCCTTTGTGCAAAGCATAAAAATTACTTGCTACCGCATGGCGCGGGAGAGTAAGATGATTAATGCACTGCTCAATGCCGTGCGCAACGGCAAGGAAGTAACCGTGATGCTGGAACTGCGCGCCCGTTTTGATGAAGAAGCCAATCTGCAATGGAAATCCATTTTGGAAGATGAAGGCGTAAAAGTACTTTTGGGAGTGCCGGACTTGAAAGTACATGCCAAGCTCTGTATAATTAAGAAACGCGAATTTAACAAGACCAAGCATTACGGGTTTATCTCTACCGGAAATTTTAATGAAAGCACTGCCAAATTCTATGGCGATCATTGCCTGCTTACTTCCCGTCGCAATATTCTTGCAGACATCCGAAGGATATTTAATTATTTAGAAAATCCCAATCATAGGATAGAGTTGCTGAAAGCCTGTACCGTATTGCCTGTAGCGCCCTATAACATGCGCAAGCAGTTTGTTTCACTCATAGAAAAAGAAACCCGCGCCGCAAAGAAAAAACGCTCTGCTTCTATTGTTATCAAGCTCAATAGCCTTGTGGACAAAGAACTCATAGATACGCTTTACGAAGCCGCGCACGCCGGGGTATCGGTCCAAATGATTATCCGCGGTATCTGCTGCGCCAATACCGGCTTGAAAAGCGTCAAAAAACATCTTCATGCCATCAGCATTGTGGATGAATATTTGGAACACGCGCGGGTGTTTGTATTTGAGAACGGCGGAAGCCCGGCGGTGTATATCTCTTCCGCCGACTGGATGGTGCGCAATCTGGATCATCGTATTGAAGCGGCTTGCCCCATCTATGATAAAGTAATAAAACAAGAGCTTATGGATATACTGAATTTGCAACTTGCAGAAAACGTGAAAGGGCGTATATTAGATGAAGATCAGGATAACGACTACGTCATAAGGGGTGAAAACGAATCGGTCGTACGTTCGCAAAAAGCCATTTATGAATATTTAAAGAACAAAATATACACTCTTTGATACTCGCAGCCATAGACATAGGATCCAATGCGGCAAGATTACTCATCACTGAAGCCACACTCTATAAAGACGGCACTACAGACTATACCAAACTTAATCTGCTAAGAGTGCCGCTGCGCCTCGGTTTTGATGTGTTTGACAAAGGCATCATCAGCAAAGAAAAAAAGCAAGCACTTATAGAAACCATGAAGGCCTATAAACTGCTCATGAACATTTATAAGGTAGAAAAAATGCGCGCCTGCGCTACCTCTGCCATGCGCGATGCTGCCAACGGCAAAGAACTGATTGAAGAAGTAAAAAAACAAACGGACATAGCCATCGAAATCATCAGTGGGCAGGAGGAAGCGAATATCATTTATGAAACGCATATCGCCGAAAAGCTCAGCCTCCGAAAGTCAATACTCTATGTGGATGTAGGCGGCGGCAGCACGGAGGTTACACTTTTTGCCAACAATAATATTGTCTTCAAAGAATCCTTCAATATAGGCACCATCCGCCTGCTGCACGATAAAGTAAAGGAAGAGCAATGGGAATATATGAAAGCCCATATCAAGCAACATGTAAAATCTTACCAGCCTATAGAGCTGATCGGTAGCGGTGGAAATATCAATAAGATCTTTTCCATTTCCAAAAGAAAAGAAGGAAAATCTTTGTCGTTAGAACTGTTGAAAGATTATCATAAAGAACTCAGCGGTTCTTCCGTGGAAGAGCGTAAACATTTATACGGTTTTCGCGACGACCGCGCCGATGTGATCGTACCGGCTTTGCAGGTGTTTATAGCCATCATGCGGTGGGCGGATGCAGAGGAAATTTATGTACCTAAGATTGGGCTGGCAGACGGCATTGTGCGCATGTTGTACCGTCATTCTTTCGACAAATAAGCAGGGTCAGTTTGCTGCTTCTTCACTGAGCCGTTTATCGGCAAGCACCCATTTTATTTCATTCCAGTCATAGCCTTCGCCCAGCTTTTCTTTGGCAGCGCTTACGATTCCTGTTCCCACATCTTCCAGTTCCGATAAAATCGCTCTTATCTTATTTTGCTTTTCTATAGGCAGTATCTCATGAATTGAGATTTCTTTTTCGGCTATGAGCTTGGCAAAATGACCGGCTATCGTACTTACGGCATAGTTTCTTGCTTTGGCAATACCTTCTATGTCCATTCCCGAACGGAAAAGCACCAAGCTGTCATTATAGGTTTCAGAAAGCCCTTTCTTTTTTATTTTTTTCTCCTCCGGAAATGCTTCTTCTTCTTCTTTTAAAGGGAAATGACGGGAAATAACTTCCAGCAGTTGATCGCCAAATTCTTTTACTTTCTTGTTGCCTATACCGCTAATGGATAGCAGCTCTTTTTTGTTTAAAGGAAGATGCGTTATAATGCCGTCTATAGCCTTGTTGCTGATGATGCGAAATACATCCGTCCGCAGCAGTTCCGCCATTTCTGTGCGCCATACTTTCAGGTCGTGCTCCAGCGCAGGGTGGGCGCTTTGTGAAGAAGATGCTCTTTGTTGCTGTCCGTGTTTGAGCCATTTTAAAGCTTTCAAGCGTGTAGCTTCCTGCAAGGCTTTGGCTTTGGTTTTCATCAATTCTTTGGACGAAAAGCCGGACAACATAGCCAGCCATATTTGTTGGTGTAGATAAGCTTCTTCCCGCACAGATTCCAGCAATTGCAGGACACGCGTAGCCGCCGTTGTGTTATCCGGTGCATCGGGCAGGTTTTGCAAGGGAGTAAGCAGATGTTGCTGATTTTGGTTGGAAAAATAGGTTGCCGCTTCTATCAATCGTTTTTGCAAGGCTTCATTTTCTTCAGGTAAAATTTGCGGGCTGTTCAGTGCATGTATTTGCCTTGAAAAATTCTCAGCCACATTACTTAGGGAATAAAGTTGCCGGATGAGTTGTTTAAAATATTCCGTAGCATTTTTAGAGAAAGAAGATTCAAACTCCAGCAGCAGTTTTTGTAATTGTTCCTGATAGCGATAGCTGCTTTTAAGGTCAAAGGTTTCTTCTATTTTTTCTGTCTGGAAGCTATGGCGTTGTTGCGGAAGACTTTTTTCCAGGGATTCGGGCTTCCAGGTTTTTTCCCCGAAGCTCACCACGTTAATGTCTGTGAGCAACGAACTCGCTTTGATCTGACTGAGCAGCACAATGCCTTCCCAGGTACGGCAGCGGCTGAGCGCCACATATACCTGACCGGCAGCAAAGGAGCGCTCCGCATCTATCACTACTTTATCAAAAGTCAATCCCTGGCTTTTGTGAATCGTAACCGCCCAGGCTAATCGCAGGGGGATTTGCCAGAACTTCCCCAACACATTTTCTTCTACCTTACCGGTATCTGCATTCGTTCCGTATTTCACATTCAGCCATGCAATGGGAGCTACATGCACCGTATTTCCGTCATCGCATAGGACTTCTACCTCTTCATCTTTTATAGAAAGGACCTTGCCTGTTTTGCCGTTGAAAAAACGTTTGTCGGGATCATTTTTGATAAACATTACCCTTGCACCTTTTTTTAGCGCCAGCTCTGTAGCGGCAGGGTAGCTATGTTCCGGAAAATCTCCGTCCACCTTTGCTTTGAAGATTTTTACAGGCGTGGGGAGTTCGCTCATTGCACGTTCGTTCATCCGGTCTGCCTGCGCCACATGGGAGGTAAGCGTGATGTAGCGATCATCTTTAGGCGGGATGTGGGTTACTTTGGAAAGCAGTTTATCATAGCTCTCTTGCGATAGTTTATTATGGCGCAGTTCATTGAGTAATTCTAAAAAATCGGTTTCCTGCTGCCGGTATATTTTTTCCAGTTGGATGATTACGGGTGGTTCATCGCGCAGCACTTTGCTATCGAAAAAAAACGGACTGTTATAGTATTCGGCTAAAATCCGTGCTTCCTGTTCTTTTACGACGGGTGGCAACTGGTGCATATCGCCGATGAATAAAACCTGCACGCCGCCAAAGGGCAGATGCGGTGCGAACCGGAATCGTTTCAGGATTGCATCTACCATATCCAGCAAATCGGCACGCACCATGCTCACTTCATCTATAATCAGTAGTTCTATAGCCCGGATGAGATGAATATGCTGGCGGGTATAGCGGATGAGGGAGGGTAGCGACTGCTGGGTAATAAGTTTTTCGCCTTGATGACCGGAAGTATAAACAGGGAGAAATGTGCCGAAAGGCAGGCGGAAAAAAGAATGTAGGGTGCTGCCTCCGGCATTGATAGCGGCAATGCCTGTAGGTGCCAACACTACGGTGTTTTTATGGGTTGTTTCTTTGATGTGTTTTAGAAAAGTGGTTTTGCCGGTGCCGGCTTTCCCTGTGAGGAAAATATTTCTGCTGGTTTCATTCACCCATTTTTCGGCAAGGGAGAATATTTCATTGTGTTCAATTTCAGGCGGATTAATCATAAGAGGATAGTTGAAAAGGTTTATGTTTAGGATAGGTTCGCAAAAGCAAATGTACTATCAATGAAATGAAAATAACAGGGCTGAAGGAAGGCTTCCTTCCATCAGCGCACTCCTCCCATCTTCAAGATTTTCTTAAATTCTTTCTCTTTTACAGCTCCTACCGAAAGGCGGGAAAGCCGTACCAGGTCCATATCTTGAAGCTCGGGAGTGGCTTTAATATCGGTGAGCGAAACCGGTTTCGGAAGGGATTGTACGGGTTTCAAATCTACCACCACCCAATTGGTATCTTCTGTGGTAGGGTCTTGATAGGCTTCTTTAATCACTTCCGCAATACCCACTATAGCCAGGCCTTCATTGCTATGATAGAAAAATACCCGATCGCCTTTTTTCATGGCTTTAAGGTTGTTTCGGGCGGCATAATTACGCACACCATCCCAAAAGGTTTTACCGTCTTTTTGAAATTGCTCCCAACTGTATTTATAGGGTTCTGATTTTATAAGCCAGTAGTTCATGGAATAGTGGATAGTTGTTTCATCAAAAGTAAAAAGTTGTAGGGCTATTTGCAACTGCAAACAGAGTGGGGCACTTCTCATTCATGCAACGAATCAATTCATTCAGCCAGCCGGTTCATCCACCCACACTCCGTTCTCCTTTAGCAATTCGATCAGTTCCGCCACGGCTACTTCACTATTCACGTTTTTTTTCACTACTTCTTTTCCTTTGTAAAGAGTAATCTTTCCCGGTCCGCTGCCTACATAACCGAAATCTGCATCTGCCATTTCTCCCGGTCCATTTACAATACAGCCCATGATAGCAATTTTTACCCCTTTGAGATGATGGGTCGCCGCACGGATTTTTTCGGTAGTTTCCTGTAAGTCAAATAAGGTGCGTCCGCAACTGGGGCAGCTGATATATTCCGTCTTGCTGATGCGTGTGCGTGTAGCTTGCAGAATGGAGAAGGAGGTGTTGTTGAGAAACTGATGATTATCCCGCACTTCGAGATAGGTGCGTCCGGTAATCTTTAGGTTTTGCAATTTTTCTCCTTGATTCAACAGCCATACGCCGTCTCCCAGTCCATCCAGCAACAAACCTCCGGCATGGGTTGCGAGGTGTATCAATTGCTTATCTATGGTGAGGTTATTGGTTTGCACCGATAAAATTATAGGCAGTGTGATTTGTTGCAGATTCAGTTGCAATATCAGTCTGCGCAGGGCAATCATAGGTGCTTGTTCTTTGCTCGAAATACACAGTACCGCATTGTGCAGTTCCTTTACTAAAGCCCATCGCTCTTCATTCATTTCTTCTGCTTGTATCGGCACAAAACATTTGGAAGCGGAGGAATAATTCTTTGCTTTTTCCAACGGAATCCACGGATGGTATTTTGTTTTATTTGCCGCTTGCAGCCAGGTTGCTTCCGTACAAATTACTTGCAAGGTGCCGGGCAGTTCAAAAGGTAGCCGTTGATTTCCGGTATAGATATAATCCGCTGCGCCATCGCTGATGTTCCATTTATCGGTGGCAGCGTGGTAGGTATAGCCTATGCTTTGAAGATGCGCAGGCGTAATGCTCGTTTCTTTACTAAAATCGGCTACCACCACCGGCACATGGCTGCTGCCTATGTTTCCTATTTCCGCGGATGCTCTGCGTTTGTATTCATAGGGATGGAATTTTTTAGAAAGGAGGATGCGCTCCGGTTCATTACTTGCATCTTCCTTTCTTCCGTTGTATTGCTTTACGATGTCTTTGCAAACGGGGATTTCAAATTCAGGGTTTTCGGTGAGAGATACGCGAATGGTATCGCCTATGCCGTCTTCCAGCAAACTGCCGATGCCTATAGCGCTTTTAATTCTTCCATCCTCACCGTCGCCGGCTTCGGTAACGCCCAAGTGCAAGGGATAAAGCTCGCCAAATTCCTCATCCATTTTCTGCACCAGCATCCGGTAGGCTTGCACCATCACCAGAGGGTTGCTGCTTTTCATGCTCAGCACAATATTGTGGTAGCTTTCCTCGTGTGCAATGCGCAAAAATTCCATGGCGCTTTCCACCATGCCCATCGGCGTATCTCCATAGCGGCTCATGATGCGGTCGCTGAGGGATCCGTGGTTGGTGCCTATGCGCATAGCCGTACCGTATTCTTTACATATTTTCACCAGCGGAGTAAAGCGGTCGCGGATGCGTTTTATCTCTGCGGCATATTGCGCATCGGTATAGTCTATAAAATCAAATTTCTTTTTATCAATATAATTGCCCGGGTTCACCCGTACTTTTTCGATGAGGCGGGCGGCAATTTCGGCGGCATTGGGTGTGAAATGTATATCGGCTACGAGAGGTGTGGTATAGCCTTGGGCGCGCAGTTTCTTTTTTATCTGTTGTAGGTTTTCCGCTTCTTTTTTGCTGGGCGCGGTAATGCGCACCAGCTCGGCACCGGCTTCGATGCAGCGAATGGTTTGCGCCACCGTAGCATCGGTGTCCATCGTGTCTGTGGTGGTCATGGTTTGGATACGGATGGGATGCCCGTTGCCCAGCAGCAAATCGCCTATCTTCACTTCCTTTGTTCGCAGCCTTTTATAGGCAGTAAATGAGGGTGTATTCATGATTTTGAAACGTAGGGCAAAGGTAGGGGAAAGGGAAGGGTAATGGAAATAACTAAGCTTATCATTGTGGGGGTTATACGCTGTAATAAATTCTTTTCTTTTATGAAAATAAGTAGCATCCTATAAAAATGATATTTTTGAAGATGCTGTTGCGGTTTTATTTTGTTTTTTTTCTTCTTTCGACAAGTCCCCGTTTTGCGGTTTCACAGCATATTGCTTCTCCAAAAATTATTCCGGTAGCCGCCAGGTTGATGACGGTAGATGAATTGGGAAATGTCTATATAGTGCGTAAGGATAATACGCTCCTTCGCTATAATGAGCAAGGGGACAGCACCGGGTTCTACAAGAGTATCCTGAACGGGGAAATAGGCGCCATTGATGCTACTAACCCGCTGCGGGTACTTGTGTATTACCCCGCTTATGCTAAAGTGCTGGTGCTGGATAGAATGCTGGCTCCGAAAAATGAATTGGATCTCCGGAAAATAAATCTCGCCAATGCTCCCGTCATAGCCTCCAGCGCCGATGGAACGATATGGGTCTATGATCGTTTTAATGCGCGACTGAAAAAAGTGGATGACCGGCTGAAGGAAATGGTGCAAAGCAATGATTTGCGACAGGAGCTGCAATCTGTGCCTAATCCGGTCTTTGCTATCGAGCGCAACTGGAAAACCTATCTCTGCGATACCGCTAAAGGTATTTATATTTTCGACCGCTACGGCAGCTTTGTAACCTTGCTTGCACTCTACAATGTGCACCAGTTGCAAGTGATAGGCAGTACCCTTATTTATAGAGTAGGCGACAGCCTCTATTCCTGGGATCAGGAGAAAATTAAAGAAGAACGAATCCCTATACCGCAATCGGAAAAAAGCATTCTCAGCGCGATGACGGTGCGCGAAAAGCTCTATGTCTTATATGCAAATGAGCTGATCGTTTATCCCTTTTCCGACGATTAAGAAAGCATTTTTTCGATCTTCAGAAAAGTGGCTTTACAAGGTGCATTTTCCCACAGCATCGCATAGATGTGTTTTGCAAGAGGCAGCGCTATACCATACGAAGCGGCTATGTGCTGCATGGCTCGTGCGGCAAAATAGCCTTCCGCCACCATGTTCATTTCCAGCGTAGCATTCTTTACCGTATAGCCTTTTCCCAGCATGGCACCCAGCGTGCGGTTGCGGCTGTGGAGGGAATAGCAAGTTACGAGCAGATCGCCCAGGTAAGCACTCGTATGGAAATCCGGCGGCTCGCTGGAGGGATGTACTTTCTCAAAATGCTCTTTAAGATAATGATACATTTCGCGGTAGCAATTGGTGATATACACACTGAGGAAATTATCGCCATAGTCTAAGGAATGAGCGATGCCCGCGCCGATGGCATAGATGTTTTTCAGCACGGCGGCAAACTGAGCGCCCCAGATGTCGTGGTTGTGTGTGGTATTGATGTATTGGGTTTGAAATGCTTTGGCAGCTTTGCTTGTCCACTCGTCATTCAGTCCGGAAAACGTAAGGTAGCTCAGGCGTTCCTGTGCTACTTCCTCGGCATGGCAGGGTCCGGTAATGGCTACATAATTTTGCAAATCATAGCCTATGTGCCGGGTTAGAAAATCGTTGAGCAGTAAATCACTTTCCGGCAATACGCCTTTGATGGCGGAGATGATTTTTTTGTCTTTCCATAGGCTTCCATCCACGCTTTCCAGCACTTGCTGTGCGTAAGCGGAAGGCACTGCAAAAACCACGGTGTCGCATTGGGCGAGTACTGCTTGCAGGTTGTCGGATGGTGCTATAGACTGCTCTTTAAAATGAACGGTAGTAAGGTAATGCGGGTTGTGCCGCCGCTCTTTCATATAGGTTACTACGGAGGCGTTCCTTAGCCACCAGTGTATTTTATTTCCGTTGTCCGTAAGGATTTTGGCGAGAGCAGTCCCCCAGCTTCCGTTGCCTATAACGCCTATCGTGCTGTTCAATAATGTATTCAATAGAAATAAAGTTATGGGGCTAAAGTAAGGTTATTTGGGATAATTATGTTGATTAGTGCCTTTGTAGAAATGAAAAAGCAACTTGCCGGTAGGGCAAATTGCTTTTAGAAGGATGTTTTTTTATTATCGCATAGGCACCGGAACGGGTATCGGCACCAACACAGGTCTTACTGCTCCGGGGCGCACGGCATAGTGTTTTCTATATCTCGGTTTGCGATACCTTTTGTCGCTATAATGATAGCGGTGGTGATGGTAGCGGTCATGAGGCCGGTGGTGTTTTTGGTATTTGTGGTGTTTATAATGACCGCGCTTGTGCGGTTGGGCGTCAGCATGAACACTACCGGCAAAAAGAAAGGCCAGGCTTAGCAGCAGGGACATGAGCATCGTTTTCATAAGTTTGTTTTTTTTAGTGTAAAGTAGATAAAACAACATTGATGCCAGAAAATGGCAATGCTCTAATAAACATGTTGCCCGCCATTGATCGCATAGTTGGCGCCTGTGATAAAACTCGTTTCTTTGGAAGCGAGGAACGATACAAGATGGGCTATTTCTTCCGTGCCGCCTAATCTGCCGATGGGTATTTCCGCTACTATTTTATTTCTTATTTCTTCTGCTACCGCCATCACCATGTCGGTGGCGATGTATCCGGGTGAGATTGTATTTACCGTAATGCCTTTCCGCGCTACCTCCATAGCCAGTGTTTTGGTGAAGCCGTGCATTCCTGCTTTGGCGGCTGAGTAGTTGGCTTGTCCGAATTGTCCGCGTTGCCCGTTTACGGAAGATATATTGATGATACGTCCGTAATTACGATCTATCATTTGGTTAATGACATGGCGGGTACAGTTGAATACACTATCCAGATTGGTGCGGATGACGGCATCCCAGTTTTCTTTGCTCATCTTGCGAAATGCTCCGTCGCGGGTGATGCCGGCGTTATTCACAAGTACGTCTATAGGCCCTATGGTTGCTTCTACCCATTCCACCATCTTGCCCACCTCTTCATAGTCGCCTACATTGGCTTGGTACATATCGAAGGTATGACCGGTCTCCTTCATTTTCTCTTTCCATTTTTCGGCTTTTCCGGCGGTGTTGTAATTGGCTACCACATGAAAGCCGTCATCGGCAAGGCGTTTGCATATAGCGGTGCCCAATCCTCCGGTAGCTCCGGTTACTAATGCGACGTATTTTTTTTGCAGATCCATACATAAGTGAATTTAGTAAAACAATGTAAGGAAATAATCAGGAAAACACGAAGCCCTGCGGGAATGGGATTTATTTTCCGGGGAACTAATGCTGTTTATTCTTCCAGCGACTGTGCCACCATCTCTGCAATATCCATCACCATCACCTCGTCTTCTTTCTCTTTGTTCTTCACACCATCGGTAAGCATGGTGGTGCAAAAAGGACAATTGGCGGCAATGATGGTAGCGCCGGTATTCAGGGCTTCTTCAGAGCGTTCAAAATTCACGCGGGTGGTACCCGGTTCTTCTTCTTTAAACATTTGTGCGCCGCCTGCACCGCAGCAGAAGCCGTTAGAGCGACAGCGTTTCATCTCCACGAGTTCCACATCCAGCGCTTGTAATACTTCACGAGGAGCTTCATAGATATTGTTTCCCCGACCGAGATAGCAACTATCATGATAAGTAATTTTTCTGCCTTTAAAAGCTCCGCCTCCTTTCAATACCAGCTTGCCTTCATTAATTAATTGTTGCAGAAAAGTAGTATGATGAATGACCTCGTAGGTGCCGCCCAGTGCCGGATATTCGTTTTTGAAAATATTAAAACAATGCGGACAAGCCGTTACAATTTTTTTCACTTCATAGCCATTCAGCACTTGTATATTGTTATACGCCATCATTTGGAAAAGAAACTCATTGCCCGAACGCCGTGCAGGGTCGCCGGTACACATTTCTTCCTTGCCGAGAATGGCGAATTTCACGCCTACTTTATCGAGTATTTGAGCAAAAGCCTTAGTTATTTTTTGTGCGCGCTGATCGAAGCTGCCGGCACAGCCCACCCAAAAAAGTACTTCGGGGGTTTCACCATTCGCAGCATATTCAGCCATTGATTTTACTTGCATGATGTTCAGTTTGTAGTTGGCGGTTGGCAGTTTCCAGTTGGTAATTTGCAATTGGGAGTTTGCTACACGACAACTTTATTTATTTCATTTGTTTGTTGATGAGGTTTGATAAATATTTTTCAGGATTGTAAATCATATGGTTTGCCAATTTACCAACTTCTTCACACTACTTAATTAACCTTTCAAAAGTTCTTTTGTTATATAATTACAGTTGAATACCCGTAGTGCATTATAAAAACACTATAAAAAAAGTTGTGCAATCCGCCAAAAAAGTAGTGTATTGTATTGGTTATCAATCAACTACAATAATGCACAACTTTGAAGCAAATTACAATTTAATTTTGAAAGAACTGAGAAAAATCTTCAATCAAGAGAATTTTTATTACAAACCCATCCGCCCAAAGCTTTCAGATTTAGAACTTATGAGTTGGATTATGCTTGCCGAATACCAATCCATTGACTCTGAACACCAGCTTTTTAGAAACGCTACGGGTCGCGGCGAAGCCGCGACCCGTAGAAAGATTTTTAACGGCACAAAGCCTGTTGTCAAACCGGTTTTGGAATTAAGATTTTTTCTCGTTGCTTTTTGCCTCTTCTTTTTTAGCGGTAGAAGATTTATCACAACTTGCGCCTTTCTTTTTGCAGCAGGCTGCTTTTTCTTCTTTCTTACAGCAGGCTTTTTTGCTGCCTTTGTCGCCATCACAAGCGAAGGTAAGACCGGTGATCATCAAGGCGCCGAATAGTAAGGTGAGTTTTTTCATGAGTATGCGTTTTTGGAGTGAGCAAAATTTTTATTCCGACAAACTTATGATAATTCTGCGATAACTGTTATGCCATTTTTCACGGTTTCCCCTATTTTAACATTCACCTTTGTGCCTATGGGAAGGAAAATATCTACCCTTGAACCAAAACGGATAAAACCAAACTCTTCATTTTGCTTTACTACATCGCCTTCCCGCACATAATAACAGATACGGCGGGCTAAAGCACCTGCTATCTGACGCAGGAGAATGGGGCTTTTGCCATTGTCTATGACTAAGGTGGTGCGTTCGTTTTCGGTAGAGGATTTGGGATGCCAGGCCACAAGGTATTTCCCGGGATGGTATTTCATGTATTTCACTACACCACTCAGCGGATTTCTGTTTACATGCACATTCAACGGCGACATAAAAATAGACACCTGCAAGCGTTTATCTTTAAAGTATTCCGGCTCTTCCGTTTCTTCTATCACCACCACTTTCCCATCAGCGGGTGCTATCAATTTGGTATCATCATAGGTGAAGCTGCGGGCGGGAATACGAAAAAACCAAACAATCCAAAACCAAAGCAGGAAACAAAGAATGCCTATCATCCATATCAAAATAGGGAATGAAGCAAGAAACCGATTGGCAATAAATCCGATAAGAATCCATAAAACCGTTGCGATGATGATATAACGATATCCTTCTTTGTGAATGCGCATTTGGTAAATTTAGCGGGTAAAAATAATTTAAAATACGGTGAGTGGTAATGCCGGCATAAACAAATACACATAGGCAAAGGCAAACGGAGTAGCTACCAACAGCGAGTCGAAGCGATCTAATGCCCCACCATGACCGGGCATGATTGCCCCGCTGTCTTTTACATCGGCAAGCCGTTTTAGTTTGGATTCAAATAAATCTCCCGCTGTGCCGGCTATAGATGCGCACAACGCCAGCGCCATCCAGTCAATCATCCTATAATAAGGCGAATAATAACCCCATACCGCTGCGCCTACAAGCGTAAATACTACACCGCCTATCGTTCCTTCCCAGGTTTTTTTGGGTGATATTTTGGAAAAAGGAGTTTTGCCTATAAATGAGCCGGTAAGGTAAGCCATCGTATCATTCATCCATATCATCAGAATCAATGCCAGCGGAATAGAAAGACTGATATGTCGTAGATACAATAGCATCAGCATAGGCATTACTATATAAAATAGCGCACTGCTTTTAAACACCAGGGCAGGAAACAGGTTGTTTTTTTGCAATAAAGAAATGAGAAGAATTAGGGTGATGAGTATGGCTGAAAGCACAAACAGAAATCTTCCTGCAAGAGTATTCTCCGGATGAAGCAAGAAAAAATAGAAAGCGGAAAAAGAAAGAACAGCGCTTGATAGCATACCGATATCTATCCATTTATCGCCATCGGGTAGGGAATGTATTTTTTTAATGAGGGTGAAAAATTCACGAAGACAAAGCAGCATGATCACCAGTATCAGCACGGCAAAGGCAATCTCATTCCATAGCAAACCCGCCATCATCACCGCACTGAATACGATAGCACTGCCAAGTCTTTTAAAAAATGTAGGGAGGTTTAAAGCCATGAATTTTTTGTTGAATTTTTGAATGAATCATCCTTTTTAATTTCTAAATCGTTCCCGCTCTTCATCACTGAGCTGTTCCAGTTCTTCCGGCAAATAATCATGCGTCCAGTCAGGCGAAAGCGGGGTGCGTGTTTTCCAAAGAAAATAAAAACCAAGGCTGCTGAGTAGGATGCCTATAATCACCCATGAATAGGGCACCTGGTTGGTTTCATTGATGGCAGCTACAGTGGGGTTTTTACCCGAAAAATAAACCATGATTACCTGAAACCCGTTGTAGAAGATATGCGCTATTATGCTGCACCAGATAGAACCGGTGAGGTAATAAAAACTGCCTAATAAAATACCGGCAAGAAAGATGGAGGGCAATCCGTAAATATTGGAGTGCATCAGCGCAAACAAGAGCGCAGAAATCAATATGCCCAACACAATATTTTTGGTCGTTTTCGTACCGAAGCGCATGATAATACTTCGGAAAAATAACTCTTCGCTTAGCCCTGCCAGCACCGACAATACAAAAAGAGACATCAGCAACTGCCCTATGGAATTCATGCTGAGAAAGGCTTTCATATAGCGGTCATTTACGGCTTGCGCTTCTTTGGCGGCGGCGCTGTTGATATGGCTCATCCATTCCGCTATCGTTAGAAATAAAGGTGTAGCAAAGATGATGATAAGAATACACAGCATGACATGCAACCATTTCTTGGGCGCACGCAGCCCTAAATATGCTGCCGGACGCGGATGGGTGAAATAAGCAAAAAGAAAAGCCGGCAGCAGAAAAATGCCCATGGCGGTAACGAACTGCACCCATAGGGCTGCGTTAATCACCTTCCGCGGACTGGTATTGCTAAGGTTTAAAAAATCTTCCTGCGATACATGGGATAGCTTGAGAATAACCGGAGTAATTCCCATTCCGAAAAAAGAAAATAATACCAGCAGCAAAATACCTAATTGGATAATTTGCATGAAGACCGGATACGAGCGCCAATATCTGTTGAACATTATTTTTTGAAAATTCGTAGCAAAGGTAATGCTCTGAAAATGGGAATGGTAGGATAATTGCCCGGCTATAGGAAAGAATATGCAGAATAAATATTTTCCCCTACATCTGATTTATTACTATTTTTGAGGTTTGTACTGAATACCTTGATGGAAGAAATAACTGCCGGGCCGCTATTAGGTCTCATAAACACACCAGCCGATCTTAAGAAATTAGATAAGTCTCAACTGCAGCAAGTTTGCAATGAGTTGCGTCAATTTATTATTGACTGTGTCAGTGTGCACGGCGGTCATTTTGGAGCAAGTTTGGGCGTAACCGAGCTTTCCGTAGCCCTGCATTATGTGTTCAATACTCCTTATGACCAGCTCGTATGGGATGTAGGGCATCAGGCTTATGGGCATAAAATCCTTACCGGAAGACGCAAGCAGTTTCATACCAACCGGAAATACGGCGGACTCAGCGGTTTCCCTAAGCGCAGCGAAAGTGAATACGATACCTTTGGCGTAGGGCATTCCTCCACCTCTATTTCGGCAGCTTTGGGAATGGCTATCGCTTCCAAATTAAAAGGAGAAGAAGAGCGCCAGCACATAGCCGTCATTGGCGATGGAGCCATGACTGCCGGTTTACCTTTCGAAGCGCTCAACCATGCAGGAGTCTGCAACGCTAACCTCATCATCATTCTCAATGACAACAACATGTCCATTGACCCGAATGTAGGCGCGCTGAAAGACTATCTGACGGATATAACCACCTCTCAAACCTGGAATAAATTCCGCGATGATGTGTGGAACTTCTTGGGCAAGCTACCTTATGCCGAGTTTCAGCGCGATCTTGCCTCGAAGATAGAAGCCAGTGTAAAAGGGGTTGTTTCTAAATCAAGCAATCTTTTTGAAGCATTGGGCTTGCGTTATTTCGGCCCTATGGACGGGCATAATGTGCTGAAGATGGTGGATATATTGAATGATTTGAAAAAAATTCCCGGGCCGAAACTATTGCACATCAAAACCGTAAAAGGAAAAGGCTATGCACTGGCGGAAAAAGACCAAACCCTTTGGCACGCACCCGGCACGTTCGATAAGGTTACCGGAAAAATAAACAAGAAAACCGTACATCTTCCTGAACCGCCTAAATATCAAGATGTATTCGGACATACCATTATAGAACTCGCGGAGAAAAACCCGAAAATCATGGGCATCACGCCCGCCATGCCTTCCGGATGCTCACTGAAATACATGATGGAAGCCATGCCCGACAGGGCTATAGATGTAGGCATAGCGGAGCAACACGCAGTAACGCTGAGCGCCGGATTAGCCACACAAGGCATGAAGGTGTTTTGCAACATTTATAGCAGCTTTATGCAGCGGGCTTATGATATGGTCATCCATGATGTGGCTATCCAAAAATTACCCGTGATTTTCTGCCTCGATCGTGGAGGCTTGGTTGGAGAAGACGGACCTACGCACCACGGCTGTTATGATATAGCCTATATGCGTTGCATTCCCAACATGATCGTGAGCGCCCCTATGAACGAGGAAGAATTGCGCAACCTCATGTACACCGCTCAACTGGATGAAAATGTTCTGCCTTTCTCCATCCGCTACCCCCGCGGACAAGGCGTAATGCCCCAGTGGAAAACCCCAATGGAGAAAATAGAAATAGGCAAAGCAAGACAAATAAAAGACGGAGAAGAAATAGCCATTCTTACAATCGGGCATCCGGGAAACTTCGCCACAGAAGCTTGTGCTTTGCTGGAAAATGACGGCGTGCATCCTGCTCATTATGACATGCGATTTGCCAAGCCGCTTGATGAAGAACTACTCCACGAAATAGCACATAAATTCACTAAAATCATTACCGTGGAAGACGGAACGATATTGGGAGGATTGGGCAGCGCCGTAGCAGAATTTATGGCAGCTCATCATTATCATCCTGAAATAAAAATCCTCGGTATTCCGGATCGTTTGGTAGAGCACGGCAAGCCCGAACAACTTTATAGGGAATGTGGTTTTGATGCTGTAGGCATTGCCTATGCAGTAAAAGAAATGGCCGGCGTAAGAAGCACTGTGATCTAATCATTAAATTATTTTTAAAAAATTATTGTTGGAGTGAAAATTCCCTGTATCTTTGCGCTCCCGAAAGGGGAAATGAGGAGTTCTTAATAAAGGTTAGGATGGAAGTTAGAGGGGCGGGGAATAAAAAAAACCAAAAAAGATTTGGTAGTTCAAAAAAGGTTTCTACCTTTGCACTCCCAAAGCGCTACGGGGTAGTAAAAAAGGTAGCGAAGTTCTTAAAGAATTGAAGTAAGGAGGTTAGCGAAAACGGCGCTGCATAAGGGGTTCAAGTCCTCGGACGTTCACGAGTAGGTAGGCGGTTATAGGTAAATGGGCAGATGATTTTATATTAATTTGCTTTGCGCTAAAAGTTGTCTATCGGAT
>JAEZZY010000012.1 GCA_023418315.1 Bacteroidota bacterium | reverse complement strand
AGGAGGTTTTGGTGGTTTGGCAATAGTTTTTGCACCCTGGCTGATGTGATTACATACATAATCGAGGCTTAGGTAATAAGCCAGGCAGATTCTGATACGCTCTACGAAATTGCTGAAGGCATGTTTTGTTTTGCAGGTATTTCGGCGCAATAGCTCTAAAAGCAGATAGCAAATAAGGGCTATAAAGATTTGAGAGCGTACCGCATTTTCAGAAGTTCCCAAAAAAGTTTTTATCTGTAGGTTTTGCTTCATAGCCTTGAAGAATAGCTCTATATCCCATCGTTTTTTGTATAGGGCTGCTATCGTTGCGGCTTTCCATTCAAAATTGTTGGTGAGTACCTCTATGGTTTTGTCATTTTGCTCGTCATAGACTACTACCCGGCGCAGGGCATAGTTGCCCATACCGCTTTCAATGGCTTTAGTGCCGGTTAGCATTATTTCTTCATCGCGGATGATGTGTTGGTCTTCTGCGGCAGGAAGGTCTCGCTCTTTTAGCGCTTCATAGAGGGTGTTGTCTTTTATTCGGGTAACGAAGTAGTTTTCGGCAGTACACCGGGCCGCCATCAGCGAGAAGTCGAAATATCCTTTGTCCTCTATTACTATGGTGCCTTTCGGATAGATGCGGCTGGGATGTCCTTTTACATCATGAGTACGAGCCTCGGTAATGTTGACCAAATCAGGTAACGCCAAAGAGTCGTCCCAGCAAGTATGTATTTTCAGTCCTCCTTTAGCTGTCCGAAACTTTGCCCAGTTAAAAAGCGATAAGCAAAGGCTGATGGTGGTGCTGTCCACAATTTTGATAGTCTTATTATTCACTTCGTCAATGACTACACTTTGATGTTTGTTCTTCAACACGCAACGGTAATGGCTCAGTAGCCTATAATAAAGGCTTTCAAAGACTTTATAACTACGCTTTTTGTTGCCGTCACTCATGGTAGAGCGGGCAGGGCTTTGCCGTAGCCCCAGGTCGGCAATGAAGGTTTTATTAACGGCTATGCCTGCGCTTATATCCTCCAGTGTGTAGCATTTATTTAGCTGTCCGAAAGTTTGAGCCACAAATTGATCGTAGGTACGGTAGCGCGAACAACCTTTGTCCGATTGATGTTTTTGAATGCAGCCCTGTAAAATGTGAGCCGGTACTAAATCAATTATTTGTCGAAGTAGCGGATGATTATTATTTTTATTCCTCTTGAAAAGTCCCAATGGTTAGCTTAGTTGATGCAACGAGTAAGATAATCGGGACTTTTCTTTTAAAAAAATTTTCGGATAGTTGTGAAAAAATATGTTGGGGCGCGCCCCAACATATTTTTTATCAGTTAATTTTAAATTTTATATTTTATGAAAGATTCACAAAACCTAACCGACGAGATATTATCTCAAATTCAAACAGGCGAAGACCTGAAACAATTTTTAACCCAAATTCAAAAGCGAGGGCTGGAAAAGCTATTGGAAGGCGAGCTTTCCGCCCATTTGGGGTATGACAAAAACGAAAAGAGCACTTCATCCAATGGCCGTAATGGCTACAGTAGCAAAAAAGTAAAAACGTCTTTGGGCGAAAGCCAAATTAATGTACCTAGAGACAGAGATGCCTCTTTCAATCCCATGATTGTCCCCAAACGTCAAAATATCGTGGATGGCGTGGAAAACGTTATTGTATCGTTGTATGCCAAAGGGATGACCGTAAGCGATATTGAACAACAACTAAGAGAAGTCTATAACTTTGAGGTATCTGCTTCCACGATTTCCCGTATTACCGATACGGTGGCCAATGATATCATAGCCTGGCAGAACCGTCCCTTAGAGCCTGTTTATCTTATCGTGTGGATGGATGGTATCGTATTCAAAGTAAGAGAGAACTCAAAAGTGACCAACAAGACCATTTATTTGGCTGTAGGGCTAAACAGAGAGGGCAAAAAAGAGGTGTTGGGTATGTGGTTGGGAAAAAATGAAAGTGCATCCTTTTGGATGGGGGTACTGACCGATCTAAAAGCAAGAGGCGTACAAGATATACTCATCACTGCAACCGATAATCTCAATGGGTTTACCCAAACGATTACCAGTGTTTTCCCCGAATCTAAAACGCAGATTTGTGTAGTGCATCAAATAAGAAACGCATCCAAATATGTGGTTTGGAAAGACAAAAAAGAGTTCTCAAAGGACATGAAGGATATTTATACGGCTCCTACCAAACAAGCGGCAGAAATGGCGCTGAATGCCTTTGCAAATAAATGGAACAGCAAATATTCCTATGCCGTAAAATCCTGGAGGGAAAATTGGGAAGAACTCACCGTATTCTTTGAGTTCCCGTTGGAAATCAGAAAAATCATTTACACAACCAATCTAATCGAAAACTTAAATGGTAAAATCAGAAAGTACACCAAAAACAAGCTTTCTTTCCCAACCGATGAGGCTGTTATGAAATCCGTATATTTGGCGCTTAGGGAGGCTACCAAAAAATGGTCGTTGCCTATTCAAAATTGGGGGATTATACTCAATCAGTTCTTAACTATTTTTGAAAACAGGGTGCAACTTTAAATAAAGCCAAACCCCAACGTAATTTTTAGTTACACACTTTACGGGATAGTGTCGAACGATGAAAACTTAGCATAGATAGGGTGTTTTCTATTTTCGTGTTTATATGTTTTATCTTGTTTTCATGGGTAGCTCTTGAGTTGTTCTTAAACTCTTTTTTCCAATCATCTGCCCATGCTGCAGGATGAGGGAAATGAAGAATCTGTCCCTTGTGATTTTTTGCGACTTCACAAACTGCTCTATAGGCAGGATTTCCATAACAAACAATCAAATTAGGTTTCAACCAATCTATTTCTTTTTGGAGAGAAGATGTAAAATGTTGAAATAAATCGTTTGGAATCATTTCTTTTTTCTTTTTACCATTTTCGCTAACCCAAATTTTAAAAGTGTCCGTTACATAAACTGAATAACCTTTGTCCAACAAATTTCCCATTACTTGCCAATAGACTTTTTTTATCGTTTTTTCTCTACTGTATTTAACGTGAACTCCAAAGGGAGTAGCCAATATTACATTGTCGCAATCAAAATTCCGAAGCGGGTCTTCAGCAACAAAGAATATTGTTTTGCCATTAGGTTTTTCAGGACGTAATAAAATAGGCAAATCAATTCCTACTCTATATTCCTTGCTTTCATATTTTTTGATAAAACCCTCGTGGTCTGTTTTGGGAAGAATTTCGTTTCTTTCAATTGTAACCAATTTGAGTTCTTCTTTCTGTTCTTTTGCATCTCCCTGATAGGCAAAATCTTCTTTAAATATTTTATAACCGTTACAAATTTTAAGAAAACCACTTTCGTCTATTTTGAAAGGTGTTTCAAAAACTTGCTTTAATTGGTCTTTATCTTCTTCCGAAAAATCACAAAATTGATAACTCATAAATGTTCTATTTTTTTCAATATGCCGTTTTAAATAGTTCTAATCAACAACCCATTCTCTTTACGAATTTCGATTTTTCCTTTTGTAGTTGTTACTAAAATTTCCGCTCCGCTGAATTTTGCAGCAACGGCATCTCTGACGCAAATTATTCTTACCAAAAGCCCGTTTTCTTTTCGCAATTCTACTTTACCCTTTGAGGTTGTTACTACAATTAAAGTTCCGTCAGCATTGATGTTAGCATCTACTGCGTCCGAACCAACAATGGTTCTTAGCAGTAAACCATTGTCTTTTCTAAGTTCTACTTTTCCGTTTACGAGTTTTACGATGTTCATGTTTTTTATTTTAAAAAGGTGATTCAATATTACTTAAAGAAGGTACTTCTTCCATAACCTGAAACCCTATGCGCTTGCGTTGGATGTTGGATTTCGTAAAATCCCGTTCCTGTTGATTGTATATTTCGGTCAAAGTCATAGGCTGCGTGATTCGGGTAGTAAATCCTAATTTATTGGAAAGCAGTTGTGCCTTTTGTATTTCCAGTTCGTTAAACTCATACTTTGCAATCAGCCGACCTTTGCGAATCAGCGCGTTGTCCACTTTGGAAATATCGGTGTTGAACGAACAAATGATTTGAATGTTGAGGCAGTCGGAAAGCAAGCCGTCTGCCAGATTGAGCAATGCCGATACCGGCGATGCGCCTTCTTTTTCGCGGTCTATCACGATGTTTTCCGCATCTTCAATCACAAAAACGGAATTGGGATTATCAATCAATATAGGCATTAGCTGAGGCGATGTGATATGCGCTGCCATATTGGGCGGCAAAAAGATGATTTTTTTCTTTAAAGATGTCGCCAGATAACGGATATACGACGTTTTGCCCGTACCCGGTTTTCCATGCAGCAATACCAACCCCTTGTCATTTTTCTTTGAAAGCCTTTTCAAGATAGTTTGGTGGATGTTTTTAAAATCATCATTGTAATTATCATGAAGCTGCAACGTGGGCTTAGTAATGTGCATTGATTTCGTAGCAAGACCATCAGAATCTATCGTTACTAAAGATATTTTGGGGAGTCTTTTTTGCCGTTGTTTGAATTTATGAAGCATATCGGTAAATTCCATTATTTGGGAATAGGGTGTATTGCGGTATAACAAACGCACTTTTGACCATGTGCAATTAAAACTGAGCAGTAAATCATCAAACAAGAAATAAAAAACATTTTCTACAACTATATGTTTACTGTATGTATTGTGCGCACTATAATACATGTCTTTAATTTCATGTTGGAAAGTTTTTGCCAGCCATTTAGTTGCTTTATCACAGTCTATCCAGCTTAACTCAATCAAGTTGGGCAAAGTATTAAAATGAGCAACAAACATTTGGAAATCTTCATGAGGAGAATGATAGTTACTGGAAGTGAATACATCAGAAATAGGCATTTTTGCAGAAGTGTCTCCGACATCAAAACTATTCCGTTGCAGTTGCTCAATGTTCAGTTCATGGATGGTCATAACTCTCGTCTTTTTTATGTTCGGACAAAAGTATTTTTAGAGTACGCCAAAATATGGCGCGGGTAGAAAAGGGAAAATCAGCACAACCTGACAGCTTCTTGCAATATGATAAGTAGCGGCTGCCATAGAAAACTGTTTTTACAAAAAAACGCAAAATCAAGTTCTGTGAATATTAATTGCAAATGCGCATGAGCAAACGTTTCAGAAGCCTTATGTAAACAACATTTACGAGTGAATGTATGAATGAAGCGATGGAAAATAATTGTTTACATTTGTGATATGAGCAGCGTAGTAGTATTAGAGAGCGACCGCCCTGAACAATTGGATTTGTTGCTGAGAGTTGCCCGTGAAATGGGTATCCATGTATCATTGTTTGGAGATATGTTTGAGAAAATGAATGATGAAGAAGAAAAGAAATTGTGGCTGCAAACGGTACTCAAGGCTATGGAAGGAGAATATCTGCACAAGGATAATGCGCATTGGGATGATTTTTTTAAAAGCACACCCAAACTGCGATAAATGTTCAGGCGCGGAGATATTGTTTCTATAGATTTTCCATTCTCTGATGGTTCGGGAAGCAAGTTGCGGCCTGCCTTAGTGATTTCCAATGACACCATTTCTGCTACAAATGACGTAATAGTTTTAATGATTACTTCGCAGAAAAGAACGATTGACAGTACCATAGAACTTACGTCTGAACTCACGAGCCGCCCCTTACCCAAAACAGTTTCGTGAAATGCCATCGGGTATTTACACTCGACAGAAGCTTGATAAATGGAACCTATAGTACACTTTCTGAAAAAGGCTTGATAGATGTCTTGAACAAACTAATTGCCATCATTTCGTAAGCAACCATTCTTAGCTATCCTCCTTTCTTGAAATTTGCCCAATGATGTGCGAAAAAGGTAGATTACCAATCTGCATTATCTGAACAGCATAGGAAGTACAAGATTTTCTCTTCCATTTCAGCACGACACAGTTTGGTGCAGCATGACAATAGTTTTGCAAAGCAGCTAAACAAACAATATTTTCATCAACCTGCCCGATGTAAGGGCTTGTTGAGTTTTTCTTTTGATAAATAGGAAGTTCATTTAAAGAAGTATTATCGTCTATACTACACACGAAAACGAATAACCGCTCCATCCGAGAATCACTATTCGCGCAGGTGTGGATAGAGGCAGTTTCCGGCGCGTCCCCACCTGATATTAAACATAAAAAAACGTGATGAAAATCATGTTTGCGCGTATGTATCTTCTGTATTTTTACACCACATCTTTTGATAGCTTCTTTGAAAGCAACCTCCAAAATATCAAGTCTATTTTTTCTCTGTATTATACTCGTCAGCATAATGAAAAATGCTGTTGTTTATTCGATTTATGAGTATGATAAAACGCTTTTCATCTCGTTATTTTGCGAAAACAAAAACCGCTCACAGCTAAAATGTAACGGAAAATGCTACCTCGCTAAAATGCAAAAAGAGCAGGATAAAAAAGATGCAGCCGATTTGCTGAAACAGTTCCAAACCGAAATTGTCTATTATAATTCCGCTCTACCGGTTTACCATCTTTCCGACGCGCCTTCTTTTTGTGCTAAAGAAGAACCCATAGCTTATTATAACAAACGCTATTCCTTTCTGTTTACTTCCCATCCGGTGAAGCCGCCGGAAGCTATTGTCCTCGGCTGATGCCGGCAATTTCATTTTTTATAGGCCAATTTCTACGGTTGTTGTTTTACGTTTTAGTTTATCGTACTGCATAGTCCGGTTGCCTATGTTTATCCATTTTTTTACAGCACCCTGCACTGTATCAACCACCGTGCGGCAATGTTTACTCTTTAATTTTTTAAACAATGAATTACTTAAGCATCCTAAAATATATCCTTGTATTATCCATAGCTATTTTCTTTGCATCTTGCTCCAAAGAGGATGATGCGCCACAACCTAAAAATGAGTTGGAACAGCTTCAGCTTGCCGCCACGCTTAGCAATGACCGGCATACCATCACGTTTTATACTGCCAACGGTAAATTTCAAACGGGTTACAATGCTGTCTTTTTTCAGATAAAAAATGCGGACGGCAGCCTAGTGTCTAACGCTGTTGCGAGCTGGATTCCCGTAATGCACATGATGAGCATGACGCACTCCTGCCCCTATTCTTCCATTACCAAAAAAGAAAATGCGGTGAATACCTATGCAGGCTATCTTGTTTTTCAAATGGCAGGAACGGATGAAGAATACTGGGAGCTGACGCTGAACTATACCATTGACGGCACTTCCTATACTGCTACTCATAAGATAGCCGTTGAAGCCGCGCCCAAGCGCACCGTAGAAAGTTTTATGGCAAGCGACGGCAACCGCTATGTGATAGCGATGACCGAACCTACCGCTCCTATCGTAGGCATCAACACGATGAAAGCCGTAGTATATAAAATGGAAACGATGATGAACTTTACTCCCGTAGCAAACCATACGATTACGATAGACCCGAGAATGCCAGGAATGGGTAATCATAGTTCACCCAATAATGTAGCGCTGACAGGGGTTTCAGAGGGTAACTATGAAGGAAAGTTAAGCCTTACGATGACCGGTTATTGGAAGATAAATCTGCAATTCCTTAACCCATCCGGCGAGGTGCTGAAAGGCGAAGAAGTAACCGATACGAATGAAGGCAGCAGTATCTTTTTTGAAGTGGAATTTTAAACCATGTATAGGAAAAGCAAGCCGGACACCAGTTTTTGAAATACCGGTTTGCTTTTTCTAAAGAAACAAACGCAATTGATTATGTTTCGTACTACGATTACCATTTTTATAGGTATGCTAAATGCTGTTGCCTTATTTGCGCAACAAGAGAAGGGGGGCATTGGCGATACCCTGCAGACTACAGCTTTGGAAGAAATTGTAATTATTTCCGAGCAAGCTCCTTCCGCAAAAGAATCCAAACCTTTATCCACGCTGGATCATTATCTCGAAAAAGCAAGCTCCATAAACATGATTCGCCGGGGAAGCTATGCATGGGAGCCGTTTATTAATGGTATGGCGTCCGAACGGAATGTGATTACCATTGACGGCATGCGCATCTACGGAGCCTGTACGGATAAAATGGACCCGGTAACTTCCTATGTGGAGATTACCAACCTGGCAAGCGCCAACGTACACAGCGGGCAGTCGGGCGTTACAGGTGCTACCATTGGCGGCAGTCTGGATCTGGAGCGAAAAAAAACTTGCTTTGGCGAAAAAACCTTCAGAGGTATGGCTTTAGCCGGTTTTGAATCCAACAATCAACAGAAGATTATAGGAAGCAGTTTGTCTTATGCTACGAACCGTTTTTTTACCGATGTGGATTTTATGTTCCGGGATGCGGAAAATTATAGGGCAGGCGGCGATACCGAAATTTTGTATTCGCAGTTTACGAAGTACAATCTATCGGCTATGGCAGGGTATAAATTGGGGGAGCATCAGCACATCGAAGCCTCTGTTATTTACGATCATGCAACGAATGTAGGCTACCCCGCTTTGCCTATGGATGTGGCTTTGGCAAAGGCATTCATCGGTTCGGTGGCATACGTCCAACATCATCTTTCGCCTGTTGTTCATCAATGGCAAACAAAATTTTACTACAATGATGTTACGCATATCATGGATGACAGTCATCGCCCGGTGGTGCCTATACGCATGGATATGCCGGGATGGAGCAAGACGGCAGGGTTTTATTCTTTATTGGAAGGCGGCATAGGGAAGCATAATTGGAAAATTAACCTCAGCGGGCATCATAATCTTTCGCTTGCAGAGATGACCATGTACTCCAACACTGCGGGAGAGAAAGATATGTTTATGCTTACCTGGCCCGGCATACAAACCAACTATGGCGATCTGTTTGCAGAAAATCGCTACCGCATAGCCCAAAACTGGACTGCCCATCTTAGCGCCGGGATAGCCGTGCATAACAATGTTGTAGAAAATTCATTAGGGTTGGAAAGTCTGAAAATCTTTTATCCTGAAATGAAAAAAAGCAATACCCGTTTGTTGAAACGCATAGCCACTTCATTTGACTACAAAAAGAAAAACTGGGCAACAACGCTCGGAGTAGCGTATGGAGAACGGGCACCAAGCGTTTCCGAAGGCTACGGGTTCTACCTCTTCAATAGCTTCGATCGCTTTGATTATATAGGCAATCCGGAGATGGACAATGAAAAATCAATTTCGCTGAACGGCGCTATAGCCTATAGCCGTCCTAAATTTTCGGCAAAATTTTCTGCATCGCATTTTTACATTTCCGATTATATTATCGGAAGACCGCAAAGCCATTTAAGTGTGATGACCATAGGCGCTTCCGGCGTAAAAGTTTATGAACAACTAAACTATGTGCATCTCCTCAATACGACGCTTGATTTCGATTACCAAATTACCGGCAACATAGCATGGGTCAATAAACTCAGCTATAGGTATGGTACGGGCGCTGGGCTTCCAAAACTACCGTTGATGCAGCCGTTTACTTTTTACTCCGATATGACCTATACGGTCAAAACTTTTTCGGCATCTGTTTCGGTCAATGGAGCGGATAAGCAAACCCGCTTTAATGCTGAGTTTGGAGAAAAAGCTTTGCCGGCTTATGCTGTTTTGAATCTTGCTGTTTCCAATCGTTTTGTATTTAAAAAACAATCGCTGTTGCTAAAAGCCGGTATTGAAAATTTGTTGGATAGCCACTATACCACTTTTGCCGATTGGAATCGCTTGCCGAGAATGGGCAGAAATATTTATCTGAATGCGATTTGCAATTTTTGACAGAAAACGATCGCCATTCGTTTGTTCCGTCTTTATTCGCTTGAGTGTTTATTTTTGCAAAAATGACTGTTTCAAAACACTATAACGTGAGAGCCCAACTGCACCGGCTCGGACAACTACTGGAATCGCCGCATTTCAAGGAACGCAATGAATTGCTGGAGGAGATGATTGCTATTTGCACAGAAGGTAAAGAACAAGACTCTGAAAAAATGCTGGGCTATCTGATGGCAAGTAATCTCCGCAAAAGATTTTCGGGAACCGGCATTACGGAAAACCTGTATGGCAGCAGCGATGGAGTTTCGCAGATCCGTTTGTTTGATATTCTCATTCATCAGTTTCCATTTGTAAAATACGGTCAGGCTATAGCCAATAATGCGATCATTAAGGCTATGATGCAGCAGGAACATGTTTGCATTATAGATATCGGTATCGGACTGGGCACACAGATGCTGCACATACTGGAACGGGCTAAAGAGCTGGAGCATTTGCGCAAGCTGACCATTATAGGTATTGAGCCGTTTGAAAACGCTTTGCGCACCGCAGAAGAAAAGATAATGCAGTATAAAAATCAGGTGGGTTTTGAACTGGAATTTATAGCCGTGCCTGAATACATCGAACGCACAGACCTTTCCACGTTTGCAGATGTGAACAGTGCCATGATTGTAAATGCTTCACTTGCGTTGCATCATATCAAAACAGATGCAGACCGAAACCGGGTGATAAGCGCTATACACGCATTGCAGCCAAAAGCATTTTTGCTGATAGAGCCGAATGTCAATCATTTTACCAATGATCTTGCCACAAGAATGCTCAATAGCTACGATCATTTCCTCGGCGTATTTCGCGTTATAGACCGGCTGGATGCAAGCGCAGAAGATAAGACGGGTTTGAAGTTGTTCTTTGGAAGAGAATTGGAAGACATACTCAGCAAAGCAGACGATGACGAACGCTTTGAAAAACATGAACCGGTATCAGCTTGGCTGCATCGTCTGCATACGAGCGGCTTTACTACCGATGCCGCCGCTTTACTTTCCGAACCCAAAGAAGTGCTGGGCGTAACGATTCAGCCTTATCCGAAAGGTTATGTAGGCTTTACCGAACAAGAGGAAATGATTCTTGCGATTCTATTTGCCAATTGATGAAAAAGAATTTAAAACAGCCACAGCTTATTTTTTTTCCAGCTGCCTGCGCAATTTCTCTTCTACGCTTGTAATCAGTGCATGAAAATTATCGCCATATTCGGATGCAAAAGGATCGTTGCCGGGAATGCCAAGGCGGATGCTCACTTGTTTTTGTTCAGTTGATTTTTCCTTTTTGTCTTCCATGTAAATATCTGCCCATTCTATCTTGTCGTAATAACGGCTTAACCTGCCAATACTTTTGCGAACGGTATCTTTTACCGATTCATCTATATCAATATCTACCGCCTGGATGTTCAGGGTGATTCCGGTTAATTTCTCTGTGTACTGCATAGGTGCTTATTTTATCGTTAGTTTTTAATGTCCGTCAGCTTGGCGTTTGTGCAACCAGAGATGCTCTATGATTCTCCAATGAAAATGGCATGACGAACGGTTGTCTAAGATAAGTACAAAAGTCTTTAGAAGTACATCTTGCGGAAAATTGGGATAGAACCCCAATAGTTAAATTAACATTCCGAATAATCAGACCGGAAAATGCCGTTTACCGCTACTATTTCATCCAGCAGAATGATTTGTTTTGAAATACCGTCCACAGATAATATCAGTTGAGGCGCATTTTTATTTTGGATGCTTTCTATAGTACCGCTGATGCGGCTGAGTCCGTTTTGATCAATCAGGAAAGCAGCATATTTCTGCTCTTTTTGAAGCGTGGTAAGCAGGTCTGTCAATGCTGCCGTATCGGCAAAGGTGTGTCGTTGGTCCATTGTTTTTTTATTTATCGTGATAAAAAAATTAAGATAAGCGGAAAAGCAGATATTATGGGTATGGCTGCCCTTTTTTAACTTATGTATAAAAAACAAATAATCATTCTCTGAAGAACAGTGCATCCCCACTATAGTTCAATAGTAATTCCTACCCCCAAGCCCCAAAAAATTAATAGCTTTGCACTTCATATTTTTCTATGGACGTAAAACAGCACATGCAACCGGAAGCCACTCTGGAACAAGCTACCAAACTGGGTTTGAGAGAAGAGGAGTTTGAAAAAATAAAAGAGATTTTAGGGCGCACGCCCAATTTTACCGAAACTGCCATGTACTCCGTGATGTGGAGCGAGCATTGCAGCTATAAAAACTCCATCAAATGGCTGAAAACACTGCCGCGCGAAGGGGAACGCCTTTTAGTGAAAGCCGGTGAAGAAAACGCGGGCTTGGTGGATATTGGTGACGGATGGGGCTGTGTGTTCAAAATCGAATCGCACAATCACCCCTCTGCCATAGAGCCGTTTCAAGGAGCTGCTACCGGCGTGGGCGGCATTCACCGGGATATTTTTACGATGGGCGCACGTCCTATAGCTGCGCTTAATTCGCTGCGCTTCGGCAAGCTGGATCATCCCAAAACCCAATGGCTGCTGAAAGGCGTGGTGAAGGGCATCGGGCATTATGGCAATTGCTTTGGCGTGCCTACCATAGGCGGCGAAATTTATTTTGAAAATTGCTACCAAACCAATCCTTTGGTAAATGCCATGAGCGTAGGCGTGATCGAAAGCGGAAAGATGGTATCGGCTACCTCGGAAGGCGTAGGTAATCCGGTGTTTATAGTGGGTGCGGCTACGGGTAAAGACGGCATCGGCGGCGCTTCATTTGCCTCTGCAGACATCAGCGAAGACAGTGTAAACGATCTTCCCGCTGTGCAAGTGGGCGATCCGTTTGAAGAGAAAAAATTACTCGAAGCCTGCCTGGAAGCCGTAGAAACCGGCGCTTTGGTGGGTATGCAGGATATGGGTGCTGCGGGCATTACATGCAGCACAAGCGAAATGAGCGCCAAAGGCGAACATGGCATGAACATCTACCTCGACAAAGTGCCTACGCGCCAAGCAAATATGAAACCCTGGGAAATGCTGCTGAGTGAAAGTCAGGAGCGGATGCTGATTGTGGTAAAAAAAGGAAGGGAAAAAGAGATTTTAGCCATTTTTGAGAAATGGGATATTCACTGCGTGGAAATCGGTGAGGTAACGGAAGATGGCAATCTGCGGTATTATATGAATGGAGAGCTGATAGCCGATGTGCCTGCGGAAAGCCTGGTGCTGGGTGGCGGCGCTCCGGTTTATAACCGCGAATATACCGAGCCGAAGTATTTTGAAGAAATCAAAAAATTCAATCCCGATAGCATAGCTCTTCCTTCCGATTTGCAGGAGGTGGCGTATCAAATCATACAATTGCCCAACATCGCTTCCAAGCGCTGGGTATATGAACAATACGACAGCATGGTAGGCACGGGTAATACGCATACCAACGAGCCGAGCGATGCCCCCGTCATCCGTGTGCATGGCACGAGCAAGGGCCTGGCGTGCACTACCGATTGCAACAGCCGTTATGTATTTGCCAATCCCAAAGTGGGCGGCATGATAGCCGTATGTGAAGCGGCGCGCAACATTGTGTGCAGCGGCGGCATTCCCGTAGCCATTACCAATTGCCTCAACTTTGGGAATCCCTATAATCCGGAAGTATATTATCAATTCACCCAAGCCATTATCGGAATGGGCGATGCGTGTAGCAAATTAGGCACTCCTGTAACCGGCGGTAATGTTAGTTTCTATAATCAGAGCGAAGATGGTCCCGTATATCCTACGCCGACCATCGGTATGGTGGGTGTGCTGGATACGATGGAGCAGAAGATGACGATGTTTTTCAGGAATGAAGGCGATGTGATTTACGTTTTAGGCGAGATGCGCAACGATATCAATTGCTCCGAATACCTGCACCATATACAGGGTGTTACCTACAGCCCGGCTCCGCATTTCGATCTGGAAGAAGAATATGATTTGCAGGAAACCGTTATCAAGCTCATCCGGGAAAAGAAAATACAATCTGCACATGACATCTCCGAAGGCGGTTTGTTTGTAACGCTGGTGGAAAGCTGTATGCAGCGCAATATGGGTTTTGAAATCGCTACGGATGCTACTATCCGGAAAGATGCTTTTCTGTTTGGCGAAGCACAAAGCCGCGTGGTGGTGAGTGTGTCCGCGTCTCAGGCAAGCGATTTTGAAGCCGCATCTGGCAATCAAAAATTTTCCAAAATCGGTACGGTGAAAGGTGACGGGCATCTGCGCATAGACGGCAGCGACTGGGGACATATCAAGGGCTGGAAACAAGCCTATGATGAAGCGATCGAAAAGTTGATGGGGTAGTGCAGGCAATGGGCAAGCAGTAGCAATTATTCGGCGTACACAAGAACAGCTATCGGTGCACCTGCTTTTGCAAATAATTGTAGAAATTTCGCCACTACTTTATCCCTATAAAAGCATAATTCTTACTCAATCACAAACCGATTCTAAAGCCCTATAAGCTGAACCTTTTTTAAATACAGCGCTGCCAACTTTCAGAAAGTTGGCAGCGTTGTATCTTAGGTTTTTGAAACCGTCTTATAAAAATCAAACAATTTAAAACCTGCTACCGGAGCTTGATATGCCCGCTGCCGATTTTAAATCCGTCATTATAGATTTCTACTTCGTAATCGCCTTTTGCATAGTCGCTCTCCTGATTCCAGTCGGCAATTACATTATTTAGTTTTTGGTTTTGTTTCAGGCTCACTTGTTTCATCAAGGTGTAATTCAGCGATTGCCCTTCGTAGGTGGTGGTTACGCCTGATCCATAGGCGGCATTGCTCAGCAAATTGCCATCCGGGCCAATGATGCGCAGATACAAATCTTTCACGCCATCTTCCGCTATGCGGTTATCATCTATATCAAATGTAACTCTGAAAATATCCGTACGTTTTGCTTTGGAAGTGCCTACTTCTTTTCTTCCGTTTTTGCGGAGGTCTATCGGCTCCAGGCGAATGTTGGAAGCGTGAAGCACACGTCCCATACGCACTTTTTGTTGCAGCCCTATATTTTCGGTTACAGCGCTATCGCGTTCTTGTGCTACCACTTCGTTAAGATTGGAAAGGCGGCTGTTTTCCCCTTCCAGTTCGGCAATACGTTCTTCATAAGATTTTACTTTAGCATTGAGGGTGGCTATGAGGCTGCGTGCTTTTTTAAGATCCGATTCCGAAGCATTGCTTTTGGTGATGATGTCTTGTATTTGTTTTTTCAAATGGGCAATTTCGCCATCCCGGTTGTTGATCATGCTGTCCATCTCGGCGTTTTTGGTTACGAGTTGGTCCAGTCTTGCCAAGGCGGCATCGTATTCCGAGCGGATATTATCCCGATCCAGTGTGGCGGAGTCACGCTCCATAAAAGCCTGGTTGCGTTGGTCTGCTACATGGGCATTGTTGAAAAATAAAAAAATAACCAGCCCCAGTAAAACGGCTATAATGGTTAGATAAATCCATGTATTCTTGTTTTTCGGCGCTTGCTGTTGCGGTGCCGGCTGGTGTTGATATTCTGTTTCCTGACTCATAAAAAAATCAATTTGATTATATTCACTCACAAATATAAATTATACCAGGTCTTATGGAGCATTTAGAGCCTATTTTATTCATAGATATTGAAACCGCTACATTGACAAATGAGTTTTCGGAATTGCCGGAAGGTTTGCAAGCGCAATGGGTGCGTAAATCCAATGTGCTGCTTGCCCGTTCGGGAGAAGAGAAAGAGCCGGCAGATTTTTATAAAGACAAAGCGGGCATATTTGCCGAGTTCGGGAAAGTGGTGTGCATCGGTTTGGGTTGTTATATGAAAGAAGACGGTCAATGGAAATTTATGTTGAAATCCCTTACGGATAATGATGAAAAAAAATTGCTGGATACTTTTCTTCAGGCGCTTGCCAAGTTTACTGCGCTGAATAAACAAGTACGTTTCTGCGGGCATAATATCCGCGAGTTCGATATACCGTTTCTGTGTCGCAGAATGATTATCCACGGAATGGATTTACCTAAGCCGTTTCAGCTTCATGGGATGAAACCCTGGGAAAATCCGCATATAGATACGCTGGAGCTTTGGCGCTTCGGAGATTATAAGCATTATACCACTCTGGCACTTCTTGCCGAAAGCTTAGGCATCCCTTCTCCCAAAGATGATATAGACGGCAGCATGGTCTCTTCGGTTTATTGGAGGGAGAACGACCTGGAACGTATCGGAAAATATTGTCTGAAAGATGTACTCACCACAGCCAAAATTTTTTTACGACTGAAAGGCATAGACCATGTGGATGCTGTGGAGGAATATCTTTAGACTATAGGCAAAATATCCTAATCGTATAGGGCATCAAGAGAAAAAAAAGAGGCTTCCCGGATGGAACAGCCTCTTTTTAATTCCCTATAAAAAAGGTTTTTTTACTTCAATGTTTCTTCCAGCCATTTGAAAAATTCACGTTGCCATACGATGGCGTTTTGTGGGTGAAGAATCCAGTGATTTTCATTCGGAAAGTAAAGCAATTTACTCTTAATGCCTTTCAGTTGCGCGGCCTGAAACGCTTCCAGCCCTTGCTCTATAGGCACACGGTAATCAATACCGCCTTGTATAATGAGAATGGGCGTATTCCATTTGCCTACAAAATTGCTCGGATTGAATTTGTCGTATCCTTCAGGCGTTGGTTTTTTCCAGTAATTCCCACCGAGATCCCAGTTGGCAAACCATAGCTCTTCCGTAGTGCCGTACCAGCTTTTCATATCAAACAATCCATCGTGCGCAATCAGGGTCTTGAAACGATTGTTGTGCATACCTGCAAGCATGAAAACACTGTACCCGCCATAGCTGGCACCAATGCAACCGAGGCGATCGCTATCTACGTAATCTTCACGGGAGATGGCATCTATAGCGGAAAGATAATCCTGCATCGGTTGCCCGCCCCAGTCTTTACTAATGGCTTCATTCCATTTTACACCCCATCCCGGCATACCGCGGCGGTTGGGCGCTACGATGATATAACCTTGCGATGCCATCAACTGAAAATTCCAACGGAAACTATAAAATTGTGAAAGTGCGGATTGCGGACCACCTTGGCAATAAAGCAGCGTAGGATATTTTTTATTAGGATTGAAATGAGGAGGATAAATCACCCATACACCCATTTGCTGTCCATCGGTGGTACGTACCATTTTCAGTTCTGTTTTACATTCGGGAATTTTACCGTATGCCGCATCGTTTTCATGAGTGAGCTGCTGCATCGTGCCGGTTTCTTTATCTACCGAAAATAATTCCGTTGCACGGTTCATATCGCAGCGGGAAACGATAATTTGCTTTTCATTAATGCCTATGATGCCTGTGATGTTAAATGTCCCGTTGGTAATTTTTCGTACAACGGGCATCATCTTCGTGAGCCCCGGATTGATTACGGAAAAAAGTTGTTCGGTTCCTCTCCAGGCCGCACTGAAATAGATGTTGCGGGAACCTTCATTGTCCCATGCAAAACTGCCCACCGATTCATCCCAATGTGCGGTCAGGTTCATTTTTGGAGCGGCATCATTCACCATATCTTTTATATAGATGTCATTTTTGTCTGCTTCATAGCCATCATGCGCCATGCTTGTCCATGCAAGGTAGCGGCCATCCGCGCTGAAGGCGGGGTTCATGTCATAGCCCATCATTCCGGCTGTCAGGTTCACCGTTGTTTTTGAGGAAAGATGGTATTGATAAATATCGGTATTGGTGCTTTGTGCATATTCTTTTCCGAATTTTTTCTTGCATACATACAACAGGCTTTTCCCATCGGGACTCCAGATGAAATCTTCACTGCCGCCAAAGGGTTTTTGCGGGCAATCGTAAGGTTCATTCGCCATGATGTCTGTTGCGTTTTTAGTTTTTACGGGTGCTATGAAGATGTGTGAAAACTTACCATCTTCCCAGGTGTCCCAGTGGCGGTAATTGAGGTCGGTATAAATTTGGGCAGTTGTTTTGGGCAAATCTTTGTAGATGTCTGTTCCCATCATCGGCTTTACTAATACTTCTTTGGAAAAAGCGATATGGCTGCCATCGGGCGATACGCGCACATTGTCTATTCCTTCCACTTCATTGTAGAAAATCTGCCATGATCTTCCGAAATCGTGGCTACTGTAGATGTATTTTTCATCTATAGCATACCATACGTCTTTTTCTTTTTGAAAAATATTTTTGCCGGTCAATTCGCGCACGGTACCGGTGTTCATATTCATCGCGTATTTTTTCGCGGTTGATTTTTCGGTGGCTACATCATAGCTGCGCGAGGTGTAATAAACGGTTTTGCCGGATGCACTCACGCCGTCTCCGCTTACCCGTTTCAGGCTCCAGAGCATTTCGGGGGTCATGCTGCTTTGGGCAAACAAGCTCGTGCTTACCATCAATAATGGAAGAAGTAATTTTTTCATTGAAGAAATGGTTAAGCAGTAAAAATACGTTGATATTTATCTCGGTGCAACCCGCTGTTCGCGTGAATTCATACGGGATTTTTTTTCAATTGGCGCTTCGTTGAAATCCACAATGTTTGACCAGCCGGCTTTCAGCGTAACGGAGGTGTTGTGTGGTACTACTTTTTCGGGTTGTATTTTTTCTAACAGCTTGCCATGATCCCATTTCCCGTTTTCATTTTCATCTATCACCACGCGCATGGTATAATCAGCCGGTTGCAGATGGCGGAAATGAATATTGGTATCTGCTACCGGTTTCCGATAAAATTCTTTTCCGTCTTTTAGCAAAACAAACAAAAACTTGTTGTCCCAATATTTTGCAGGTAAGTGCACTTGCAGTTGGGCATAGTCGGCATTATTTTTCGTTCGGAAAATATGTTTGGAAGGCATGGCTTCCTTATTGGCGCTGTCTATAGCAAAATTTTTAAGCAATCTTAGGGTATAGACCTTATCCTCTTTCCAGTCCGTATGCAGCAATAGTTTCTGGTTATTTGTAGAATCAATGGTTAAAAGAACAGGTGTTTCTACCGTAGTTTCCGCGCTGTCGAATGAAAGATTGATGCGGTTGTGGTGAATAATGTTTAGGGGATGATTGAAGGTGATTTCCAACGGGGCGGTTATATCCTGTGTGCGTTTTCGGGTATCGGAAGTATCGGTGAGTACCGTATAAGTAAAGGTTTCGTCGGCAGTTGTTTTTTCCGGTTGGTTTTTTTTCTCCCTTTGAAAACCTTTTCTTCCGGCATCGGACGTGGTCTGTTCATTTACCGAATCGGATTCGGAAAACAGATACAATTCTATGCTTTCCGTTGTGCTGTCTTTATAGGGACGAACCGGTTGATGGTGGAAGGCAACCCATTCGTTCTCTCCGTCATAAACAAGGTTGTCGTTGGCATCCCGCAAGGCGAATAATTTAAATTCCTTATCCGGTAATCCTTCAAAATAAAAATTCCCTATACCGTCTGTTCGGGTTATATACAGCGGTTTTTCTTTCACTAAGATGCTGTCGGATTTTGTGGCTTCATAAAGCAGGATTTGAGCTCCCGTATCGTTCATGCCCGTAGCTGCATTATATACATGCCCGGAGAGCCGTAGCGAATCGAAATAACTGCCGGTGCTGAAGGTGTAGCTGTAGCCGGTAAAGGGATTGTTCTCATGTACATCGCCTATAGCATTGCCGAATGTGATGCGATAGGTGGTGCTTTCTTTCAGAAGGCTGTCGGCTATTTTTACAATTACTCGCTTATTAAGGGCTTCTACGATAGGGGAAAATTGAAGGAGAGGAGAAGTTTGTACCTCGCTTGTATTGGTTATATTGACAAATTCATCAAAACGCATTTCAATCCTGGTAACCTTAGTGTTCAGTTGTGAATCTGCCGGATGGATGGAGAGAAGTTTGGGCGGCGTTACGTCTTTATCGCCGCCTGTAGGATGCGCTATATTGGCGCAGGCTGCGAGCAAGAATAAAAAGGCGCCGGTGAATAAAAGCTGAATAGCGTGTAGCCTCATGGGTGGTCAAAAATAATGCTTCTGCACCATTATTGGTTTATTTCCAAATACACCGGACAATGGTCTGAATGTTTTACATCGGGGAAAATAGCGGCGTTTTTCAGACGTTTTTCCATTGGCTTCGTAACCATAAAATAATCAATACGCCATCCTTTATTTTGCTCCCGCACCGTAGGAAAGCGCTGACTCCACCAACTGTACAGCCCTTCTTCTTGGTGGAATATACGCAGGGTATCTATAAATCCACTTTCAATAAATTTATCTAACCATGCACGTTCATCGGGCAAAAATCCGCTTGTATTTTTGTTGCCTACGGGATTGTGAATATCTATGGCTTTGTGCGCAATATTATAATCGCCACAAATGATAAGATGCTTTCTTTTTTTTCTTAATTCCTGCACATACTCAAAAAATTCATCTAACCATTGGTATTTATACGTTTGGCGGATGTCGCCGGAAGTGCCGCTTGGGAAATAACAATTCAGCAATGTTATATCGCCGAAATCGGCGCGGATGACCCGTCCTTCCGCATCGCTTTGCATGATGCCGTTTCCGTAGAAAACCGCATCGGGCTTTATTTTGGTAAAAATGGCTACGCCGCTGTATCCTTTCTTTTCTGCTGAAAACCAGTAGCTTTCATAGCCGAGGTTTTCAATCAGTGAATGATCAATATTTTCCTTCATAGCTTTTGTTTCTTGCAGACAAATAATATCGGCAGGGTCTGTGGCAAGCCATTCTAAAAAACCTTTTTTTATCGCAGCACGAATGCCGTTTACGTTATAGGATATAAAGCGCATTTTGAAGAATTTTTAAGTTATGAATTATTAACCGCCCACTGCTAATTTTCCACCAGAGAATATGCCCATTCCGTTAATTTCTCTTTTTGCTCGGGGGTAAGTTTCGCATCCCTATGCGCAAACGTATAGCTTGGCAAAGGCATTTCGTCATTGTCCACTACATCGCCTATTTCTTCTAATTTATGCAGTCGTTTTTTTTCGGGATAAGAAGCAAATTCAGAAAAATTGAGTTCGGCTTTTCCTTCTTTTATATGATCCTCCACCCACCATCTTATAGGCTGTATTTCATCATACCATACATACTCGGTATAGTTGCTGTGGCAATCGTAGCAAGACGTTTTTAAAATTTGCTGTACGTCATCAGGAAGCGTATAAACTGTGGAAATATCTTTTGAAACTTCGCCCGATTGATTTTTTGCAGGCCGAAAGAACTGGATAAGGATAAGCGCCGCAATCAGAACAAGAAAAATCTTTTTCAGCATAGGTAAAAGTTTTGTGCAAAATAGCAAACAAATAAGAGAATCACATGCTGCCTATGCAAGGGTGCAAATTGGCGCATGAAGTAATAAAAACTTAGGTGCTTTTTTTCTCTATGTCTTCCTCGGTTTTTTCTTTGCTGCGGGGAAAAGTACATTGTTCAGAATGAGTCTATAGCCAGGTGATGTAGGATGCAGGCTTAATTCTGTAGGAGGGTCGCCTACCATGTGTTGATAATCTTCCGGGTCGTGGCCGCCGTAAAATGTCCATGTACCTTTTCCATATTCCCCGTGGATGTAGCGAGCTTCATTTTTGGGTTTATAATCGCCCATTACCAGCACGTTTGTTTTCAATACTTCTTTGCGAAAAGCGGTAGTTTGCCCCATAAAACCTTTGATAGTGGTTGTATGATTTTGACAAAGCATTGTAGGTACGGGGTCGAACTTTGCAGAGAAGGTGAATAAGGTAAAATAATCGGTAATCATAGGCACATTACCTCTCAGTTGAGAATTGTCTATGCTGGAAAATTCGTACTCATAGGGATTAAGAGAAACGGTAAAATCTTTGAAGGCGAAACCTTGGGTATAATCTAATTTTTGCTGCGCATGTGGGTCAGACGGATCGCCGTCGAAAACGGCATCGCAAATATCCGTATGCTCCGATGCCAGCGCAATGTCGTAGGTATCTGTAGCGGAGCACATGGCAAAAAGATAACCGCCGCCGGCTACAAACTCCCGTATTTTTTTAGCAACGGCAAGCTTCAGTTGGGATACTTTTTTAAAACCATGCTTAGCAGCCATCAGTTCACTTTTTTGCACATCCTCCTGATACCAGGAAGCACTGCGGTAGCCAGCCCAAAACTTGCCATACTGCCCGGTAAAATCTTCATGATGCAGGTGCAACCAGTCGTATTCTGCAAGTTTGCTTTCCAACACTTCATCGTCATAAATCTTATCATAGGGAATTTCTGCGAAGGTAAGCACAAGCGTTACCGCGTCATCCCAGGGGTGTTTACCATCGGGCGTATAAACCGCAATCTTAGGCGGCTTTTCTAATTTGATGACATCGCCATTGTAATCGGGGTCGGCTATTCGCTGCACGATGCCCGTGTATTGCGCATCGCTGATGACTTCATAGCTTACCCCGCGTATCTTACACAAGCGTTCAATGCTTTCGGCAGCATCCATTCCAAAGCTACCGCCTTGATAATTCAGCATCCAATCCACGGCAATCCCTTCTGTGAGTGCCTGATAAGCTATGCCATAAGCCTTTAAATGCTGGGTCTGATTTTCGGCATCCATAGGAATGAATATCTTGGCCGCCCGGGCAGAAACAAACCCGGCGATAGAAAATAAAAACAACAGTAAGGTCTTCTTCATGGGGTAGGAAATAATAATAATCGTGTAAGTTAGTTAGTTTGTTTCTTTAGGTAAGGAAAGAGGAATAGAAACAAGTGTTAAGATTAGAATGGAACAGCATCATTGGGTATTGTCTATTTTTTTAACTTTGAGAGAAACACCACTCCCATGAAAGCCGTTTTCACCCTTCTTGCTTTATGCCTCTCTCATACGCTTTACGCCCAAAGCAGTTGGAAACCTCTTGGAGGGAATGGCGGGTTGGTTTCTGATACCGCATCTGCAAGATCCGTAGGCAGTGCTATTGCAACGGATAGCGCTGGAACTCCTTATGTTGCCTATACAGATGTAAGTGATAGCCTTAGGTTGATAATTAAAAAGTTTAATGGTACAAATTGGGTGGATGTAGGGAATTTGGGTTATCATCTCAGAAGTTATGGAGCTTTATCAATTGTTGTCAGTTCCAATGATACCCTATATGTCGGATACTATAATTGCAATGATAGCAATAACCCCACAGTTATAAAGTTTGATGGCACAAATTGGGTGCAGGTAGGCAATTCCATTTCAAAAGCTGTGGGTATGTACTTGGAAATTTCATTAGCGGTGGATAGTAATGAGAAACTATACTTTGGCTATGGAGCTTATTCTTATTCTACCAATCCACCCGGCAAAGCGAACATTTTCACTTTCGATGGCACCGATTGGGTATCCGTAGGCAATACGGATTTTGTACAGTACAGCGGCAGGATGAGCCTTCGCATCGGTTTGAATAATGAGCTGTATGTAGGGTACAATACTTACTACCTTACCGGACATACGGCAACAAGCTCCTGGGTGCAGAAATGGGACGGCAGCCGGTGGGATACGGTAGGTACCGGCTTCCGGTACATTACCAATATAGACATAGCGCCCGATGGTACGGTCTATACCCTTCATGAAGGGGCTACAAGCGGCTCAGGATGGTATGCGGTGGAGAAATTGGTGAATAATGTCTGGGTACAGTTGGGTTCGACTGCAATCTACGATTATGGATGGGAAATAAAAGTTGATAGGCAGGGAATCCCTTATGTTGTTTTTAGCGAAGCGGGCACACCTAATACACCTTCGGGAGTATCTGTAAAAAAGTATGATGGTAATAGTTGGATATACATAGGTAAACCAAGGTTCGCAGCTTGGGGGTGGGAAGCTCGTGTCGCATTTAATAAGGGGCTTCCTTATATAGTTTGTGAGAATGAGATAAGCGGTCAGCCATTGATAGAACAAATACATGCTTGGTATTTCGATAGTGTGGCAACAAGTATAACACCTATTATCGTATATAATGATAAAATAAACATCTACCCTAACCCTATAACTGATAAAGAGGCATTTATTATAGAAATCCCTGGATTGCCCAAAGATGAGTATGATATAATTTTATACAATTCCTTGGGGGAGGTGGTATATAAGCAACGTTATCAACACAATAGTATCAATGCTGTAATAACGTTACAACCCAAACTTTTGGTATCGGCAGGCATCTATTATCTGAGGTTAGGCAATAAAAAGCTCTACTATACAAAGCCGGTTATTGTTCAATGACCTATTCCTCAAAACACCTGAAAATCAAATTTGGCATTAGAAGGTTGCTGAGTGGTTATATCTATCACTAAAAGTGTAAAGCCCGTGGTGGATTTACTTTCGATACAGCAGAAATGATAATGCCCTTCCCTTTCATGGAGGTATGTGGCTACTATTACCGGCAGGCATTTCAGCTCATTGGCAAAACCGACCTTGCCCGCTGCCTGTGATGAGGATGTTATATTACAGATTTATGATTAACTTTGAGAGAAACACACTCTGCTATGAAAGCATTTATTTTTTTTCTCGCCTTAGTGATTTCTTACACGGTTGGCGCTCAAAGCAGTTGGAAACCTTTAGGACCGAACGGGGGATTGGTGTCGCAGGGTAGTTCTGCAAGGTCTGAATATCCGTCTATTACAACTGATAGTGCAGGTGTTCCATACATTGCCTATTTAGACATCTCAGATAGTTTACGCTTAATGATTAAAGAGTTTGATGGTACAAACTGGGTAAATGTTGGTAACCTCGGTTATCATTTAAGAGGAGGAAAGCCAAATATTGTAGTTAGCCCTAACGATACATTGTATGTCGGTTATTATAATTTTAATGATAGTAGCAAGCCTACAGTTATTAAGTTTGATGGCACAGATTGGGTGCAGGTTGGCAACCCAATATCAAGAGGTTCAGGCTCATTCTATGAATTATCCATGGTAGTTGACAGCAACGAGCAGTTATATATAGGTTATGGTGCCTACAGTTCTGGACCTTCTTACCCACCCGGCAAGGCGAACATCTTCACTTTCGATGGCACCGATTGGGTACCTGTAGGTAATACGGATTTTGTACAGTATAGCGGCAGGATGAGCCTTCGCATCGGTTTGAATAATGAGCTGTATTTAGGCTACAATACTTACTACCTTACCGGGCACACGCCCACAAGTTCATGGGTGCAGAAATGGGACGGCAGCGGGTGGGATACGGTAGGTACGGGCTTCCGGTACATTACCAATATAGACATAGCGCCTGATGGGACGGTCTATACCCTTCATGAGGGAGCTGCCACCGGCTCAGGCTGGTATGCGGTGGAGAAATTAGTAAATAATGCGTGGGTGCAGTTGGGTTCTACACAAGTTTATGGATATGGGTGGGAGGTAGCTACAGATAAGCAAGGTACTCCTTATATAGCCCATGCGGCAGCTGTACAAAAATATGATGGTAATAATTGGTTTACTATAGGGAATGGAGCATTTGCCGGTAGCGGTGGAGCACACCAAGTACATATAGCATTCGGGAAAGATAATGTCCCTTATGTAGTAAGATGGTTTGAACCCGGGCAGGGTATAGATAGGGTGGATGCTTATTACTATGACAGTGTAGTAGTAAATTCGGTAAATAATTTGTCAGAATCAATACTCATGCAGCTATACCCTAATCCTGTCCGGCAGGGGCAAAATATAAGGTTGTATCTGCCGTTTGTGCAAGAAGGAGATTGTTACCTAACAGTATATAACGCTCTTGGGCAACAGATGTACTATGAGCGTTGTATGAAAGAAACGACTCCTATAGTTCTCCCTACAGAAACATTCCCTTCCGGCAGTTATTATATACATCTCCAAACCGGTCAAAAAAAACATGCTGTTTCTTTTATTGTTTACTGATTTAGAACACCTGAAAATCAAATTTGGCATTAGAAGGTTGCTGGGTAGTTATATCTATCACTAAAAGTGTAAAGCCCGTGGTGGATTTACTTTCGATACAGCAGAAATGATAATGCCCTTCCCTTTCATGGAGGCATGTGGCTACTATTACCGGCAGGCATTTCAGCTCATTGGCAAAACCCACTTCGAACCGGATAAAGCCTACGCCATCCGGATCGGGAGCAAAGCGTTTTATATACTTGATATTATAGCTATCCGCTACGAGTCCATATACAAATCCACCCGGCGGTACATGTTGGTCTGTATCCAGATATCTGCCGAAAGCCTTCACTCTTGTAAACTCGGATACCTGCGGGCTAAGCCTCGGGTTGCTGAGATGGTCGGGTACAGTTACCGGTGAAAATATGGGTGCGTCCTTACCTGTAATTCCCGGGTACGAAACATCTCCATTATAAGTGTTTCCTTCTTCTAAGACATCAAATTCCCAGTATTGCTCTCCGTCGCCATCATCAAAATACTGTATCTCTATGGCTTTGCGGTAGTCTTTGGGTTCATAGTTATTACTACTGCCGGGTACTCTTACAAAGAACCCGTTGCCGATAAAGACGAGCTTGCATTTGCTTTGCCCCAATAACCTTTTAGGGTCTTGCCCGCTGCCTGTGATGAGGATGTTGTGGTTGGTGTAATTGGGTCTTGTGTCAGGAGGGTTACCTTGAGGATCTCTTTCGTTAATATTCCTATTAAACGTATTTCCCTGAAAAGTGTGTGTACCATAGTAGGGGTTATTGTATCCTCCGGTTTGTACTTGTACCCGTATATCCGCCAGTCCTATGTTCCCTTCAAAATAGCAGTCTTTTACATTGAGGCCGTTGGCGCCGTTCACCCCGTCAAAGCTGCAATCTATAGCGGCTACTTCCGTAAGGGCGGGAGTATTATACACTCCATTAGCTTCAAAGTCACAAGATTGAAAATTGACGCTGTGTAACCCCGATAATTTTACAGCACAAATGAGGTGACTGGCAATATTGCAAGAAATAAAATTGATTAAATTTGGAGGGGTATCAAAATCGGAGTTAGGAGGTATAGTCCCTTTAAATCCTTGTATGCCGTACGAATTATAGTTAATATTAAGTGCTTCAAAAACAGATATGTTTACATTGTCCAATTTTAGACCAGTTTCAAAACCACCTATAGATAAATTTCTTGCAGTAATATTATTGAGTCCATACAATTCTAAGCCTGTACCTATTGTAGGCGAGCTTCCTACTATTTCAAAGTCATGAAGCAGGATGGATTTCCCAAATACTCCCTGAAGGGTAATTCCGGAGCCCGGTGCATATAGTGTAGATTTCCCCATGCCATCACCAAAAATGACCAAATCATCTGTTTTGTGAGTGGGAGGAGAAGGAGGTACTTGTGGGATTGTGATAACCAAGTCAAGTAAGATATGATTTATTGTATAAGTCCCTTTAGGTATATACAGTTTTAGTGCATATTCTTTTGCATAGTTATACGCAGCCAGAACGGCATTAGTATTAACTACCGCAGAAGTTGAAGGGTGTGCACCGAACCATTTTATATCCAGATAGTCTTCATACTGTAACCACCATTCTCCATTCTGTGTAATGCCATTTCCTGCTTTGTAAATAGTGCCGTTATTATCACTACCTGTGGTGTTTTTCCAAATGAATATTTTACCGCTTGTGCGGTCGTCATTTTCATATACTATAGCTTCCGCATAGCTGTTGTCTCTATTAAAGAGGTCTGTAACTATATCGGATGTTACTTCTAATTTTCTTACTTCGTTTGCCATAATAGGAGTGTTTTATTTGGAGTAATTTAAGAGATCATATTAATAGTTTGGAAAATAAGCTAATGACTCATGCCAGCCAATTCTAAAAATATTTTTTATTTGAATGATGAAAAATGAATGCTAATATAGAAAAATAATTCAAATATTACAAAAAAGCGAAAGCTACAGCCCAAGCCATTTAAAGCAATACCTTTGCGTTTTTTATTTTTTTCATGCACATCGAAATATGGTCTATAGGCAAGGCAAATGAACCTTTTATACAGGAAGGCATTCATTATTTTTTTCAGAAAATAAAACCCTATAACAGCATCGAATTAGACATTATCCCACCCTTGAAAAAAATACCTGCCGATATAGAAGCGCTCAAAAAACAAGAAGAAGAATTGATTTTTAAAAAACTGAAACCGCATCATTATCTTATTCTTTTGGATGAGAAAGGAAAGATGCTTTCTTCGCCGCAGTGGGCACAGCAATTTCAGCAGCGGATGAATGAAAGCGTTAAAACCTTGGTATTGTTGATTGGCGGTGCTTACGGTGTTTCGGATAGGGTGAAACAGCAGGCAAGGCAAGTATGGGCTTTGTCTTCGCTTGTGTTTCCGCATCAGTTGGTGCGGTTAATTTTGGCGGAGCAAGTTTATCGGGCTTTCAGCATCATCCATCATTCTCCCTATCATCATTCATAATCGCTTATATTCGTCATCTCAAACAACTGCTATGAGCCTCACGCTTGTCATCATCATTGTTACGGTTTTAATTTCCCTTGCTGCGTTCAATAATGAGAAAATCATGAACGATTTGATTCTTTATCCCCGCAGGATGCAAGAGCCTAAGGAATATTACCGGCTGGTAAGCAGCGGGTTCATTCATGCGGATATGATGCACTTGTTCTTCAACATGTTTGCGCTTTATTTTTTCGGAAGAAACGTGGAAACGATTTATGCGGTTTTAGGATTTCCCAAATACGCCTTTCTGATTCTTTATCTTTTAGGGATTGTGGTGGCTTCGCTGCCTTCTTTTTTTAAACACCGCAATGATGCCTATTACCGTTCGCTGGGCGCGTCAGGCGGTGTGGCGGCGGTGTTGTTTGCCTTTGTTTATTTTGCTCCGTGGGAAACGATTTATGTATGGTTTATTCCCATTCCTGCCATACTTGCTGCTATTGCCTATCTCGTATATTCTGCCTATATGTCCAAGAAAAGCGGTGATAATATCAACCATGATGCACATTTCTACGGCGCGGTATTTGGGTTTGCCTTCACGCTTCTCTTTGAGCCTTCGCATGGAATGTTGTTCATCCGACAATTAATGCAGCCGCATTTCAATTTTTAACACCTCGGTAGTGGTATCCGTAAGTTTAAAACGCTCATCCAGCCGCCATCCTGCAATCCATACTATTTTCTTATTGCATTCCAGCACCCAGATGTTTTCTTTTTCGTGCAGAGGTATTTTTTGGTCAATAAAAAATCGGCTCAGTTTCTTTTTTTTGCGGTTCATTCCTAAAGGATAAAAATAATCGCCTTGCCTCCATTTGCGCAGCACCATAGGGAAGCTTATCTGCGAAAAATCTATCAAGGCTATATCCGCTGATGTGGAGCATACCTGCGGCTTATGTATGAGCGAAAACTGAAAATGAAGAGTCCCCGCCGGTATCGTGCACGGTACGGATTCCACAAGCAGCAGGTCCGTATTTTGGGTGGTGCGTTCGGTAAGGATAAGAAAGTTGCGGTCTTTTATGAGTTGGTAGGTAGGGGAAAGAAGATACTTTCCGCTCTCTGCCTTCATGAGGTCTATAAGCTGCGGTAGTTGTTCTTTAGAAAAATCATAGGGTTTAAAAAGCTCGTAGCATAGGGTAGAGAGTGGTGTTGCCTTTTCCAGTTTACGCACCGGTATGTAGAGGTCTTTTCCACGCTGTTCTTTCAGTTTTTTTATTTTCCGTTCCACGGCTTCGTCATAGAGAAGAGCGGCTTCGGTAAACCTGTGGATGCTGTCGTATAGTTTCGCACCCGCATCGGGAAAATGTTCTTCAATTTTTGGTATCAGTTGATGGCGGACTATGTTTCGCAAGTATTTATCCGAAGCATTGCTGGCATCTTCGCGATAAGGCACTTGGTGGGATTCCGCATAGGCGGCTATAGCTTTTCGGGTAGCAAATAACAGCGGGCGAATGATGTTTCCGTTCTGCGCGGGTATTCCCTGCAAACCCTTGATGCCGGTTCCTTTAAACAAGTTGATGAGTAAAGTTTCTACGGTGTCATTTGCATGATGGGCAGTAGCTATATAGGTGAAATTTTCTTGCTTGCACAACTGCAGAAACCAGTCATAACGCAGCTTTCTTGCCGTTTCCTGAATGCCTTTTTTCCATTCTTTGGCAATATTTCCGGTGTCAAAATGATTGACGAAAAAAGGTACGTTTTGTTTTATACACCAGTCGTGTACTAATTGTTCATCTTGGTCGGCATCGGCACCGCGTAGCTGAAAATTGCAATGCGCTATAGCAAAAGGCATTTTTATATTCAGGAACAAATTCGCCATCACCATGCTGTCTATACCGCCGCTTACCGCCAGCAATATAGGGCGGGGGCGGTTTGCCCATCCTTGTTTTTTTAGATGCTCCGAGAATAATTTTTCTAATCCCATTCTTAATAAATCAAATCTTCGTATGCGGATTGTAATTCGTTGTAGCTATGTCCATCGCCCGCCTTCTTCGCCATTTCCATTCCTTTTTCATAGATGAGAAGAGCTTGCTCGGTTTGTCCGTTGCGTTCCAGCAGTTTGCCAAGATGATAATAAGTAGCTACATAGCCCGCATCAAAAGTCTGGTTTTTTTCAAACAATTTTTGCGCAGCGGCATCATCGTTCAGCTTTATGTATTCCAATGCGAGCGCATGATTCAGGAAACAATCATCCGGCGATTGTGCCAGGAAAGTCTTGAGTTTTTCGATTCGTTCAGACATATCAGGTTGTAAAAATACTGCATCAATCGGGTAATTGCAGGCAGTACTTGAATGAAAATTAAATGGAGAAGAGAGGCAGCCAATAGATAGGTTAATTTTTAAAAAAGCAAAGGAAAATTATCGCTGTAACCTTTGTCTTTATTCGACAATCGAAAGATGTGGATAACTAAATTGAGAATAGATTTGGAGAACTCTTGTTTATCCCTGTATCTTTGCGCTCCCGAAAGGGGAAATGAGGAGTTCTTAATAAAGGTTAGGATGGAAGTTAGAGGGGCGTGGAATAAAAAAACCAAAAAAGATTTGGTAGTTCAAAAAAGGTTTCTACCTTTGCACTCCCAAAGCGCTACGGGGTAGTAAAAAAGGTAGCGAAGTTCTTTAAGAAAGTGAAGTAAGGAAGTTAGCGAAAACGGCGCTGCATAAGGGGTTCAAGTCCTCGGACGTTCACGAGTAGGTAGGCGGTTATAGGTAAATGGGCAGATGATTTTATATTAATTTGCTTTGCGCTAAAAGTTGTCTATCGGAT
>JAEZZY010000031.1 GCA_023418315.1 Bacteroidota bacterium | reverse complement strand
AAAATCAATGAATTAAAAAATCCAAAGTTTTCAAAATTTCAAATCGTTTCCAACTTAAATTCCTCCCAAACTCAATACTGACAATACTTTCAAGGAACTTTTATTTATAACATCAAAACGCTAATGAAAACAATAAATGACAAAGAGGGTTAGCCGTTTTGTCATAAACGAATGTATGGGAGGTTTAGGTAAAAAGTTACAGGAAGTCGAAATAGTATCATTTAAAACAACCTTACGCAATGCAGCCCTGCCCTCTCTTTTCTATCCCTATAAAATTCTCCAAAAAAAAATATTCCTTCCGCATGGGGGTAATTCTTAGTGAAGTTGTATTAACTACACAAAACATCGTTTTAATGAAACCGGTTCATCTTATTTTCTTATTTCTTTTTGCCTATACTAAAGGGGCTATAGCCCAGACTTCCTTCACCCAAAAAATACGCGGCAGGGTAACGGACGCGGCTTCCCATGAACCCCTGCCGGGCGTGATTGTTTTTGTGGTGGGCAACGATCAGCTTAATGCGGCTACCGATGCCGAAGGCTATTATAGGATGGATAAAGTACCCGTAGGTCGTCAAACGATTCAATACAGCTACACCGGTTATGAACCCCAAACCGCTTCTCAGGTGATGGTAATCGCCGGAAAGGAACTGGAGCTGAATATTTCCTTAAAAGAAAACCTGAGCGCCTTAAAAGAAGTAACCGTAAGTGCCTACAAAGACGGTGTTGCGCCGCTGAACGAAATGGCTACGGTGAGCGCCCGCTCCTTTTCGGTAGAGGAAACGAGAAGATACGCGGCTTCCTTTGCCGACCCCGCACGCATGGTGATGAATTTTCCCGGCGTGTCGAACGGCGGCGACCAAAGCAACGGTATCGTAGTACGGGGAAATGCGCCTACGGGTGTGCTATGGCGGTTGGAAGGAATAGAAATTCCGAATCCCAATCATTTTGGCGGACTGGGCGCTACGGGCGGCGCCATTAGCATGCTCAATGCAAATGTCTTAGGCACCTCCGATTTTTATACGGGCGCTTTTCCGGCAGAGATAGGCAATGCCTTGTCCGGCGCGTTTGATCTCAGCTTCCGAAACGGGAACGCCGAGCGTCGCGAGCATACCGTTCAGGTAGGTGCGCTGGGTCTGGAAGCGGCTACTGAAGGCTATTTCCGCAAAGGCAGTAAGGCTTCTTACCTTGTCAATTATCGTTATTCTACCTTAGCCCTACTGGGTAATTTCTTAGCGCTCGGCGGCGCTGCTCCCGATTATCAGGATGCTTCGTTCAAGCTGTATTTTCCTACCCAACATGCAGGCACATTTTCCGTCTTTGGCTTAGGCGGTTATAATACCGTAATGCGCGATACTAAAAAAGACAGCACCGCCTGGAATAATGAGGATGAATTTAACCTTAATTACAACAACAAAGCCCTGATGGGCGTAGCCGGCATCACGCATCAGTACCCGATTTCCAGGCATGCTTACCTAAAGACCATCCTATCCCTCTCCCACGAAAAATCAACCGAACAATATGATACGCTCAATCAACGTGCGGATTACACAAGCGTGCCCGTCAGCAATTCCGATTTTTCAAATACCGCTTACCGGTTTTCTCTGCTGTATAATCATAAACTGAACGCACGCCATACAGTTCGTGCCGGTGTAGTAGTGCAAAACATAGCCTATGATCTTCACTATAATTATTTTGACAATGACGAAGCTGCGTGGAAAAGCGTGCTGGAAAGCAAAGGACAGATGAACTATTATCAAGCCTATGCGCAGTGGAAAACAAGGCTGAATGAACGCCTTACTACGAATGTGGGCGTACATGGCTCTTACCTCGCCCTGAATGGTACGTATAGCCTTGAACCGCGAGCAGCGGCGGCTTATGAGCTGGGACGGCATCGTTTTTCACTTGCCGCAGGCTTGCACAGCAAACCACAGCAGCAAGCCGCTTATTTTTATGAACGGAAGGATGTGCATGGGGCAACAGCCTATTCCAATAAAAACCTCGACTTACAAAAAGCATTTCATGGAGTGGCGGGCTATACAACATCACTGCCCTGGGGCTTGCGTATCAAAACGGAACTCTATTATCAAAAACTGTATGACATAGCCGTGGAGCAAGACAGCGTTTCGGGTTTTTCCCTGCTCAATGCGGAAGCCGCATTTTCATTGATGGAAACCGATAAGCCACTTGTAAGCACCGGCACCGGACAGAATTATGGATTAGACCTGAGCGTAGAAAAGCCCTTCCATGACGGGTATTATTTTCTCCTTACCGGATCGGTTTATACCGCCACCTATAAAGATTATTTAGGCAAGGAATACAATACCCGCTACAACAGAGGCTACCAGGCAAATATCATTGGCGGAAAAGAATTTAAACTGCATAAGACAGGAAAAAAATTGATAGGGCTGAACGGGAAAATACTGACAAGTGGCGGATTAAGAGAAACGCCTATAAACCTCGGTGCTTCCGTTGATGCCGGAGAAACCGTCTATATGCCCCACAGTTTTTATTCCCTGAAAGGCAAAAATTATTTCCGGTTGGATATGAGTGCCTACTATAAATGGAACCGGAAAAACGCCACGCACAGCATTCTCCTTGAAATACAAAATATCACCCATCATCAAAATCCCTACGCATCCTATTTCGATGAGCACAGTGGGAAAATCAAGACGGTTTATCAAATGGGTTTTTTCCCGAACATTAGCTACCGGATAGATTTTCATTGACAGATTTAAAATTCAAAATTCAAAAAGCAACATATCCAAACCATGAAAAAATCAATCGTATTATTCGCCGTCCTGCTTAGCTGTATTGTTTTTACTTCTTGCAGAAAACATTTTATAAAAGGGGAAGGACATATCGTAACCGAAACACGCTACCTCGAAGAAATTGACGCTGTAGAGCTGAATGGCAGCGAAAATCTTGAGATTATCTCCGCCACGGAAAACAAAGTAGAAATTACCGGTTATCACAATCTTCTACCGGTGTATGAATCGAAGGTGCGCAAAGGCAAGCTCATCTTGCAAATAGATGATGAATACATCAATGTGAAGAACAACAACATTCGCGTGCGGCTCTATACCACGGGCATCAACCGCATAGATATAAACGGCTCCGGAAACGTGAGGGCAGGGGAGCATATCGGCATTCGCATGAAAGCAACCGTCAATGGCAGCAGCACAATTAACTTCGGAGAAAATCATTTTACCGATTTGGCAGTTACGATAAACGGCTCCGGAAAAATCAATGCAAAAGAAGCTGTTTCGGAAACCGTATATGCAGACATCTCCGGCTCCGGCGACATAGATGTAACCGTAACCAAATATTTGAATGTAACCATTTCCGGTTCGGGTACGGTAGATTATTGGGGCAACCCCACGGAGGGCGTGGATACGAACATCTCCGGTTCGGGAAAAGTGCGTAAACAATAGTGTGGCGATCTGTCTTTTGAAAATGACAAATAAGAACGGAATCCGCTATTCTTTCTGTAATAACCCCGCAAGGCTGTATCTTTGGCGGCAATTATCGTTTAACTTTTTTTTTCGTGAAGTATCGTTACGCACTGCTGATTATTCTGATTGTCATTATTCTGGATCAGGCATCGAAATATTATATCAAAACCCATTTTTATTATGGGGAAGAAGTGAATGTTGTAGGCAACTGGTTTCGTCTGCATTTTATCGAAAATGAAGGTATGGCATTCGGTATGAAGCTCAGTCAGGCGGCTATAGGTAAGCTGCTCCTTACCTTGTTTCGTCTGGTAGCCGTAGTCTTCGGGTTCTTTTTCCTGAAAAGATTGTGTGATAAAGGATATGGAAGAGGGTTGCTGATTTGTGCGGCACTTATTTTAGCCGGTGCTTTAGGCAATTTGATAGACAGTATTTTCTACGGATTGATTTTTACGGAAAGTACATTTCATATTGCTAAGCTTGTTTCTATAGGAGAAGGCTACGGAAAGCTGTTTCACGGCAAGGTGGTGGATATGCTCTATTTCCCTATGGTGGATGTGGTATTGCCGCAATGGATACCGTATAAAGGCGGTCAGCGGTTTCAGTTTTTTGAACCGGTATTCAATATAGCCGATGCCGCCATATCCATAGGCGTGATGGTATTGTTGTTTTTTCAGAAAAAATTATTGCAGGAACCCGCTTCCCAGAATCTCTCTCAACCCTCTGAATCATGAGCGATGAAAAATTGATTCCGATTAATGTATGGCTTGCCGGGCGCAGCTACCGCATACGCATAAAGCCGGAGGAAGAAGAAGCCGTACGCAAATCCGTGAAAGTAGCGGATGAAAAAATTACCGAATTTCGCAGGCATTATGCTGGCAAAGACGATCAGGATTTTCTGGCGATGTGTGTGCTGATGTATGCAGTGGATAATACAGCCGAATCGTTCAAAAACCCCTTGCTGCAAAAAGAACTCTCGCAACTCGCAGAAAAGATTGATAAAGCACTGGAAGAAGAATAGCGCTGCCAACTGCTAATTGCTAACTGCTCTTCACCGCTTCCAGCAAGGCTTCCATCTTGCTGCCGCGCGAGCCTTTTATCAATATAGAAGCATTTATAGGCGGATGTGTTTTTATCCATTCTGCCGCTTGCGCGGAATGCTCAAACCATAGCATTCCCTCCGTCATTCCTTCAAATTCTTTGCCTACGCAGATCACTTCTTTCCATGCATATTTGCGGATAAACGCGAGTAACGCCTGATGCTCATTTTTTTCTTCCGCACCCATTTCCTTCATCGCTCCGAGCCACAGGGTTTTGTTTTTCAGATCCGTAGCCGCAAAATTTTGGATGGCGGCGCGCATACTGGTCGGGTTCGCATTATAGGCATCTAAGATGATTTTATTGCTTCCGATTTCCATAAACTGAGAACGACTGTTGTCGGGGCTGTACTGTTCAATGGCTTTTTTTATCGCGTCTATGCCGATACCGAAATGAGCGCCGACGGCTATGGCTGCCATCACATTGGGGAAATTAAAATCGCCTGCAAGCTGTGTACTGATGGATGTTTCCATTCCGGAAGTGAGAACGGCTATTTTCAGAAAAACATCTTCGGAGATGATCTTGCCTATATACTGTGCATTTGCATGGCCATAGGTGATTTGCTGCGCAATGTCTTTTGCCATTTCTTTTAAATAAGCAAGGTCGGCATTGCGAAAGATGATACCTTTTTGCGCACGGATAAAATCATATAATTCTCCCTTGCCTTTCCGCACGCCTTCTTCACTTCCGAAGCCTTCAAGGTGCGCTTTGCCACAATTGGTAATGAGTGCATGGGTGGGGAGCGCTATTTTGCAATAGCTTTCTATTTCGTGGAGGTGATTGGCACCCATTTCCACTACCGCCATCTGCGCGTCTTGTTTTATTTTTAAAAGCGTAAGCGGCACGCCTATGTGGTTGTTGAGATTTCCCTCTGTGGCGTATGTAACGAATTTTTGACGGAGTACGGTGGTGATCAGCTCTTTGGTTGTTGTCTTTCCGTTGCTGCCGGTGATGGCTATGAAGGGGATCGTAAATTGCTTGCGGTGATGAAGCGCTAATTGCTGCAAGGTTTCCAGCACATTTTCTACAAGAATAAATCGCTCGTCCAGTTTGTATTCCGGTTCGTCAATGATGGCATAGGCAGCGCCGTTTTCTATGGCTTTTTGTGCAAAAATATTTCCATTGAAATTGGCTCCTTTCAGGGCAAAGAAAAGCGCACCGGATTGGAGTTTCCGGGTATCGGTTTGTATAACCGGATGTTGCAGATAAATGTTATAAAGCGCTTCTATCGGCACGACAGTATGTTTTTTTTAGATTGTGCTACAAATATTCAATTAATCGGTCTATAGTTCAAAATTTAGATAAGAAAAAAGCCCCGCATTTTGCAGGGCTATAAAATGAAATGATATAGTTTATTCTCTGATGTCCATTTCGCGGATGAGGTTGGAAGCGCCTCCCATTTTATCAATGATAAACAGCACAAAACGGATATCCACCGAGATGGTTCTTTTGTATTTTTTATCAAAAGCGATGTCGCCGCTCATAGCTTCCCAGTTGCCGTCGAAGGCCAGTCCGACCAATTCTCCCGATCCGTTGATTACCGGGCTACCGGAGTTTCCTCCTGTAATATCATTGTTGGTGATGAAGCCGGTATGTATGGTTCCGTCTATTTTGTCTGTCCATCGTCCATAGTCTTTGTTATTGTATAGCTCAATAAATTCATCAGGCAAGTCAAACTCATGGTCTCCGGGTTTGTATTTGCTCATTAAACCATCAATGGTGGTGTAGAAGTCATAATATACCGCATCTTTAGGGGAGTAGCTCAGTACACGACCGTAAGTGATGCGCATAGTAGAGTTGGCATCGGGATAGAAATTTTTCTCTCCTTGCATTTTCATCAATCCACGAACATATTTTTTGCTTAGTTCTTTTTTGTCGTTGTTGAATTTTTGCACTTTGGGGAGGTAATTTTCTTCATAATTGTTCACAAAGCTGATAGCATATTGAAAGGCAGGATCGTTTTCCAATGCCTTGCGTGTAGGCTTCTCCAAGAAGGCGTTCATTTTTTCTTCATTCAACAGGAAGGTGTTTTTATACACTTGTTCTGTATAGTCTTGAATCGTTTTTGTTTTGTCGACAGCACCATGTTTTTTGAAGATGACTTTATTGTAGATGTCAGGTAATTGGTTTTTAGGCACATCGTTATAGTACAATTCGGTCATAGCGGCGAAAAGTTCCTTGTCCACCGCCAGGTCAAAATCTGCTTGGGCAGACTTATAATAATTACGGATGTAGCCTGTATATTTTTTCAAGCTGTCTTCATCGGTTACACCGCGCTCCAGCGCTTCTGCGAGGCCTTTGTAAGAAGCGGCAATGCGGCTGAGTGCAGGTGCTCTGAAGGCTTCGCCATAGTAAGTGATGTGTTTTGCATAAGGCTCATAGGCGGCATATACATTATCGTATTCATCCAGGAGACCTTCATAGGTTTTGTCGTTGTTTTCCGCCCATTCGTTAAAACGGGTTTCCAGTCTTTGTTTTTTGGCTACTACTTTATTGCGTTTCAGTTGCTCGGTTTGTCCGATAAAATATTTCCAGTAGTTGGAGATGCGCTGATAAAGTGAGGTAAGTTTCAGATATACGGCTTTGTCTTCGTCCATGTGCTTGCGCATAATGGCGAGGCGTGTTTCGCGGATTTTTACGATCGAAGGATTTACCTCATTTATAGCCTGGTTTACGCCGGATGCTATTTCGTAGCGATTGGTGCGGCCGGGGTATCCGAAGATCATGGCAAAATCACCTTCTTCCACACCTTTGATGGAAACGGGCAAATATTTTTTAGGCACAAAAGGCACATTGGAAGCGCTGTAGGGTGCGGGTTCATTATCCGGGCCGGCATATACGCGGAACATGGAAAAATCTGCCGTGTGGCGTGGCCACAACCAGTTGTCGGTAACGCCGCCGAATTTGCCTAATGATTTTGGCGGGGTGCCTACGAGGCGGATGTCCGTATATTTTTTATACACGAGAAGAATAATCTGATTGCCGTTGAAATATTCTTTTACCTGGGCAACGTATTTTCCGTTTTTGGATGCCTGCTTTTCAATTTCCTTCGCTATCTCATTGAATTTTTTGGTGTATTCGCTACCGGTAGCTTTTCCTGTAAAATCCAATACTTCGTCCGTTACGTCTTCCATTCTTTCGAGGAAGATGACGTTCATATTCGGAGCAGGAATTTCTTCCATTTTGTTTTTCGCCCAAAAACCATTGTCGAGATAGTTTTTTTCTACCGTACTCAACCCTGCTATGGCGCCGTAGCCGCAGTGGTGATTGGTGAGGAGTAAGCCGTTTCCGGAGATCATTTCCGCAGTACAACCGCCATTGAATTGCACAATTGCGTCTTTGATGCTGCTGTGGTTGATGCTGTAAAGATCCTCTTTGGACAGCTTGAGTCCGAGGCGTTTCATCTCGTCATAGTTCTTACCGATGAGGTAGGGTAGCCACATGCCTTCATCTGCATGAGCAGAGATAAGCGTGAATGCTGCGATAAAGGAAAGCAACAGTTTCTTCATGTCATTTTTTTGATTATGGGATGATTTTTAAGGAAATGCAAAGGTAAACAATATGTTTCCCCTTTTAGGGGGATTTGTGGAAATGTACCTTTAAAAATAATTCTTTTTTCCGGTTGAAATTTGCCGGTTTTTTACTGAGGCATCGAAGATTTATCTACCGCAAACATGCCTTTGATGTTTTTAATTTCATACCAGCTAAAATCTTCGTTGGCATCCAATCCGTCTCCGTATAGGACTTGTGTGGGCGTGGTGATGCGTACCGGTTTTTCGGTGTAGAATTTTTTGAGTTTTTGATTATAAACAAGTTCTTCGGTGCGTAGTTCTTCTCCTTTTTTGTTTACGATGATGATGCTGTCGCGGATAAGGATATTGCCTTCCTCTTCGTAGTAACGCGCATATTTTGCGGTGAGCGTACTTTCCACCTCGGTGCTATCGTTATAAAATTCCATTTTCAATCCTTTCTGGGCATCGTAGTAGGGTGGCTTAGCGCCTTCGTTATGGATAAATTCGCGGGCAAATAATCTGGCTTTTACCTTTGCATTTTCGCTGTAGAGGATGGTTACGCCATAGGCTTTATCTTCTTGCAAAGCGGTTTTGCTCAGGAGGTCGTTTATATCTTCGGTTTTATTGCCGCAGGATAGGAGGAGTAAAAACAAAATACCCTGAAGGGTGTTCAGGGTGTAGGTGAAGTAGGAATATTTTTTCAGTTTATTCATATTTACGTTTCACAAACCAGCGGTCATTCAGCGAAATGCCTACATTGAATTTAAGAAAATTTTCGCGCATCAGTCCGTTGCCATTCGCTCCGCGCTTTCCTATTTCCATGCCCAGGTGCACCCGGTCGAAAGAACGTTTGAACGGCAAGCTGGCGCCGAAGCTAAGCGCATAGTAGTGAATATTGTTTTGATTCAGTTCCACATAGTCTTTCCCGTAGTAAAAGCCCAAACGATAGGTAACGCGGTTCAGGTATTTGTAAATGCTTGCGGCATCGGGCGTATATTCACCTCCTACGGCTATTCTATAGGTGCGGTCTGCTACCGAATCGGTGTTTCCAAAGCTTCTATAGGCGCTCCAGTCGGCAGTGGAAATATCTATGCCCGCCATCCATTTGTTGGTATGATAAAGCTGTATGCCGAAGCTGTATTGGGAAGGAAGGATCACGCTTCCTTTTCTACCTGTTTCCTGAATAGCGGTATCCGTTATGTTGCCTATGGAAGAAAGGTATTTGTAGGTAAATTGATATTGGTCTCTTTTGGCATTCATGTTTTGCTTGGCGGAAAAAGTAGCGCCTACGCGCAAGCCTAAATTATTCTTGAATTTTGTTTCATACAATAAACCGCCTTTATAAAAAAGATCGCCTACCATGATGTATTCCGAAAAAGAAGAATTGAGGGAATTTACCGAATCGTATTGCGCCGCCAGCGTACTCGAATGGCTGACAGTGCCGAATAGATAGCCGAAATTAACACCTGCGCTAAAGCCTTTTATTTTTCCGGCAATGCCGAGATAGCCGTAGCTCAGCGCGCCATCGCCGTTGTAGCCTCTGAGGTATTGACCCAAGCCTGGCATATCTACGGAATCGCGCATGTTATAATATACCCTCGTATAGGGTTTTAAGCCCATCGCCATTCCGAAATGCTTGCCTAAAGGGATGCCTACGGTGAGGTAAGAATAGGTAGCCGTGCCGGTAGCGTAGCTTTGTCCGTTAGAAAAAATGGTTCGTTTGCTGCCTTCGGCGCCTGCTTCATAGGTGGTCAGTTTCAGACCGGCATAGGAAGCGGGATTGTCGGTATTGATGGAATATTCATTGCTATAAGCCGATGAAATACTGCCCATGCTGCGCAACGATACGTTCACTCCGTTCCTGAACTCCCCTACGCCAAAGCGTGTATAGGGGCTGTTTTCCTTATTTGATTTTTGGGCAAATGAAGAAAAAGCGATACAAAAAAGAGCAGTAGTGGGGAGGAAGGCTTTAGTGAAGCTGCGGTACATTATGTTTTAAAATTAGCTGAAGCCCCTTCATCAAAAAATCCGGGTCTGCAAATATCTTGCTTTTCAGTTTGTTTGCAAACATAGCCGCATCACCGCCGGTTAATACCGCGTTAAATTCAGGGTATTGCGCTTTAAATTGTTCTATAATTCCGTCAATTTCCGCTGCCATTCCGTTCACTGCACCGCTTCGCATACCGGTTTCGGTATCGTATCCTAAAAGCAGCAGGTCGCCATCGGGGCTTACCATAGGCAATTGGTCGGTAAATTCGTGCATGGCTTTCAATCGCATTTGCAGACCGGGAGCAATCAATCCGCCGCGGAAGGCTTTATTTTTCTGAACGAAATTATAGGTAATGCAGGTGCCGAGGCTGATGGCCAGCACATTGGTATCGGGGAAGGCGTTTTGCGCAGCTACTGCCAGAGCGATGCGGTCATGCCCCAAGGTATCGGGCGAGCCATAGGCATTCATGATAGGCAGGTGGCTTTGTGCGCTTAGCTGATGTACATATTTGATACTGCTTTGCAGCAAGGAAAGCAAATCTCCTGCGTGGTAGGTAACACTGCATAGGATAGCACCTTCGGGCTGATGCGCTTCTATTAATTTGCCGATAGCTGCGTTGGCTTCATCGGATGGGTAGGATTCAGCGACTACTATTTTTTCTTCATTAAATATAGCGGCTTTTGTAAGTGTGTTGCCTTGATCTATGCAGAGAATTATTGCCATTAGTATTGAATTGTTGGAAGGGTAAATTTATAAAATGTACGCGCAATAACAAGGCTTTGTCTTTAATCGGTTTTTGCTGCTTAGCATTTCCTTGTATTTTTAAGAGGGCAAATTCTTAATTTATATGCGCATCGAGGAACAAATCAAAAATTATATGAGCAGCCTGCCGGCTACAAAATCTGCGGATATGCAAGCATTGCACCGGCTCATTCTTGGCGTATTCCCGAAAGGAAAGCTATGGTTTTTTGATGGTAAAAACGAGGAGAACCGAACGGTTGCCAACCCTACGATAGGCTATGGCACTTATCTTGCTCCCTATGCCAACGGTAAAACCGAAGAACGTTTTCAGGTGGGGATGAGTGCAAACACGACCGGAATATCCATCTATATAATGGGTATAAAAGATAAGACGTATTTAGCGGCGATTTGTGGAAAAGAAATCGGCAAGGCAAGCGTTACCGGCTATTGTATTAAGTTCAAAAAACTGGAGGATATAAATAGGGATGTACTTGAAAAAGCTATACGCTATGGGTTTGCAGAAGCGCAGAAGCTATAAAACGAAAACGGGCATTTGCTACGATGCGAGAGTGCATTTGCAGATGCCCGATGAAGGAAAGCTAAGGATTCGGTTTATTGAAGCGCGTCCAGTTTCTTTTTTAGTTCGGTTGCTTTTTGGAGGTTGTTATTTCGCGCATAAATTTCTTTCGCTTGTGTGATAGCGGTTTCATAGTTGCTGCGGTCATCTCCTCTCAGGCTTTTTGCCTGCGGTTCCCATATAGCTATGGCGTTTTCAAATTGCGTTGCCGCTTTCGTGAACCATTCGTCGCGTTCTATTTTCATCGCATCAAATTTCTTGATATCGGCGGCGCTGTTACCTAATTCGTTCATTGCATTGTTCACATTCACCCCGCGGTTGAAATACAAAGCGCCGAAGTAGAAAGGTACTTCTGCTTTTTGCGGCGCTGCTTTTGCGGTGTTTTGATAGGCAGCTTCGGCTTTGGCAAACAGTTCGTTATAGTTAGCAGGCTTAGGAAGGTCTTTGCCTGCTTTGTCTTTCGGATTGGCCATGTTATTATATGCCGTAGCCAAATTGAAAAGTAACTCTGCATTATTGGGATCCGCTTTTACGGCATCTTCCACTTTGGAGATGTAGGCATCCATTTTTTTTGTAGTGGCATAGTAGTTCAGCTCGCGGTTGGTAAGGCTTTGGTCTTTAGGGTAGGCGGCTCTTCCTTCGTTGATGGTAGCCAGCAGGTTGGCATCGTCATTTTTAATTTCATAGATATCGGCTATCATGATGTAGTTTCTGGGATCTTTTACTATAGGGTCATTTTTCATTTTTTGTAAAAGAGGCAGGGCATCATCATATTGCTTGGCATAGTAGGCGCTGTAAGCTTGATAGATGGTAGCCTGGCGGGCGACGGTGTCGAAGAGTTTGTTGCCGGCAAAGCGTTGTCCGTTTTCCAAATCATGGATGGCTACTACTTCTTTAAAATATTTGTACGATTCTTCGTAGGCTTGTTGTTCGAATGCTTTTTGCCCATCATTTTGGTTATACTGAGCTACGGCAAGGAACTTGTTGTTTACATCGTCTTTTTCGTAGGCAGGTTTTAGCTCCAGTACTTTTTTCAGGGAATTGCCGGCTTCCTGATAATATTTTTGTGTTTCATTGCCGGGCTGTTGCTGCATCACCAGATATACTACGGCTCTGGTGAGCCAGGTC
>JAEZZY010000030.1 GCA_023418315.1 Bacteroidota bacterium | reverse complement strand
AAAATCAATGAATTAAAAAATCCAAAGTTTTCAAAATTTCAAATCGTTTCCAACTTAAATTCCTCCCAAACTCAATACTGACAATACTTTCAAGGAACTTTTATTTATAACATCAAAACGCTAATGATATTTTATATACCCATAATATACACTTGCATCCGCAGGAATGCTTTTATAGGTACCGTTTCACTCGTTATGCTAATGCAAACAAATAAAATGAAATTTGGATAATCAGGAGGGAAATTGGAATATAGTTAAAGGCTCATAGCGGATCGTATTTTTAATATTGCTGCTTTACCTTTGCAAAATGTCTCACAATACAGAAAACACCCCGCGTCGTAGCGGCATGGAACGAATGCAAATCCCCATGCACATAGTAATGGGCTTTGTCTATATTATCTTTGGTCTTTTGATTTTCTATGTAAAATACTTCGGCACCATAGAGCTTTCGGCAGGACTTGCCTATGCCTTAGGCGGGCTGCTGATGCTATACGGCGTCTTTCGCCTTTGGAGGGGTTTTGCTATGTTAAAGCAAGCCAAACGAGAGCGCTAATCGCTGTTAAATTACTGTTAGCAACCCCGCATATAAATTTAAAAATACATAAAATTGCCGCTGATGCTTACTCCTAAGACATGTATCCTCGCATTGCTATGCAGCATCTTTCTGATAGCCTGCGATAGTAACGAGGTAAAAAAACAAACAGACACCCTTAGTAGCGGGTCTATTACTATCTGTGTGGACGAAACCTACCGCCCCATAGTGGAAGAACAAATGAAAGTATTTGACAGCAGCTTCCCCGATGCGCATATTACCGTCCGTTACAAGCCGGAAACAGAGTGCATCAACGATTTTCTGAACGACAGTGCAAGGCTCATCCTCGTAACACGCGACCTGAGCGCTGAAGAGAAAAAATATTGTGAAGAGAAAAAAATGGTTCCTACCGCTCTGCCTATAGCGAAAGACGCGGTGGCGGTTATCCTGAATAATAGCTCTTCCGACACCTCGCTAAGCATCGAAACACTGAAAGGCATCCTTACCGGAAAATACAAGAAAAAATACACGGTCGTATTTGACAACCAAGGCTCCAGCACCCTCCGTTACATGATGGATTCCCTGCTAAAAAGCGAACCCCTCGGCGCGAATGTTTATGCAGCGAAAGGAAATGATTCCGTTATTGCCTATATCGCACAAAATCCGGATGCTATAGGCTTTGTAGGCGTAAGTTATGTATCCGACTACAACGATCCTGAAGGTCTTGCATTCATCCATACCGTGCGGGTAGCAGAGGTGTACCACGATAGCCTTCAACAATTTTACAAACCTTATCAAGCCTATATAGCGCCGAATTATTACAAGCTCACACGCAATCTTTATTATATCCATCGCGAAACCTATCCCGGTCTTGGCACGGGCTTTGCAAATTTCCTTTCCAAGGAACGAGGGCAATTAATCTTCAAGCAAGCACGTTTATTTCCTTTGAGAACAAATATTATTTTCAGAGAAGCAGAGGTAAACAGCCAATAAGCGAACAGGAATAAAAAAACGGTACGAAAAGACCGGATAAAACATAAAATTTGAATAACAAAATCACAGTAAAAAAAATGAAACAACCGATTGTACTTATTGCGGCTATGGCGCTTGGCTTTCAGGCAAGTGCACAGTCGCTGGAAGAAGGGGTAAAAATGTACCAGTATGAGCGTTATCAATCCGCTAAAAAAATATTGACGCCGCTGGCTGCTTCAAGCCCTGCTGCCAATTATTATTTGGGATTATCCGAACTGGCGCTGGAAAACACGAACGAAGCAAAAACGATTTTCTCTAAATATGCGGAAGATGCCGCAAACATGGCAGGGCTTGCCCGTGTTGCCTTTGAAACCAACAATATCGCCGAAGGCGAAAGATTGGCAAAAATAGTAGCGGATAAAGCAAAGAAAAAAGAATGGGAACCTCTGAAGTATGCCGCAGATGCCATTACTTATTCTCCCGGCTCTAACAAACAAAACGCTATAGATTGGCTGGCAAAAGCCTACGCCACTAAAGGATTGAATAAAGCAGATAGTATCGCCCTTTTACTTTCCATAGGCGATGCCAACAGAACCTTGCAAACCGGTGGCGGGAATGCCATGAGCAGCTATGAAAAAGTAACGGATAAAGACCCACAAAATTCACTTGCTTATTCTAAAATAGGCGCTCTGTGGTATGCTGCTAAAAACTATAAACTCGCCCTGGAAAATTACAATAAAGCCAAGGATGCAGACCCTAATAACCCGCTTCCTTACCGCGATCTGGCGAATGCCTATATGTGGACGGGAAAATACGATCTCGCCAAACAAAACATTCAGCAATACCTCAATCTCTCCGACAAATCCACTGAAGACCAGATTAAATATGGCGACATACTTTACCTGAGTAAGGATTATCAAGGAGCCATTGATAAGATCAACGAGCTGATTCGTTCCGGAATTTCAAAACCTCGTTTTTACGGTATCCTTGCCTATAGTCAAATGAATTTGGAAGATTCATCCAGCCATGCACAAGCCTTGGAAAATGTAAGAAAATATTTTTCTATGCAAAAGCAGGAGAAAATCTTTCCTTCCGATTATTCGAACTACGGAACCATCGTTTTAAAAAATAACCTTACGGACTCCGCCGATTATTATTTTAATAAATCGGTAACTGCAGATACCGCAAAAGATAAATCGGAAACCTACCGCCTGGCAGCGGAAGCATTTAAAAACCATAAAGATTATGCAAAATCTGCCGAATGGTATAATAAGCTCATCGTAGCCAATCCCGAAACCGAACCTATTGATTATTTCTGGAGAGGAGCCATGTACTATTATTCCAAAAATTATACAGACGGCGCCCGCGCATTTGAAGAAATGGAAACCAAATATCCCGACCAGCCTTCTGCTACCTACTGGCGTGGCCGTGTAGCAGCTGCTACGGATGAAGAGGCAAAAACCTGTGTGGCTACACCTCATTACACCAAATGGCTGGAAAAAGTAGGTCCGGAATACGACAAGAAATCCGACCTGATGCAAGCTTATCAGTACCTCGCACTTTGTGCCTATAACAAAGGGGATAAAGTAACGATGAAAACTTACATGGATAAAATAGAAGCCATAGACGCCGGCAATGCATTTTTGAAGCAATTGAAAGATTTGGATAAGCAAGGATAATCTTCATCCCAAACAATACGTTCAAGGAGCTGCTCTTATAGGGGCAGCTTCGTTGTTTTGGATAGGTTTCAGGCTTTCCCGGACTGCTTCACTTCCTCGGGTGTCATAGGCGTTTTCAATTCCGTTATGATATGCTGCATATCCGTATGAAAATATTTGCAGGCATCCCGCAAGCCGCAAATCTCACATTTGGGACGGCGGGCAAGACAAATATACCTTCCGTGCAGGATGAGCCAGTGGTGTGCTTGGTGAATAAGCTCCGCAGGGATATTTTTGACGAGTTGCTGCTCCGTTTGTAAAGGCGTTTTTGCTCGGGTGGTCAATCCTATCCGCGCCGATACCCGGAAGACATGCGTATCCACTGCCATATTCGGCTGCCGGTGAATGACGGAAGTAATGACGTTTGCTGTTTTCCTGCCGACGCCGGGTAGTTTTATCAATTCTTCTACGGTTCCGGGTATTTCATGATGAAAATCTTCCACCACCATTTTTGCCATGCCCAGCAAATGGCGTGATTTGTTATTGGCAAAACTGATGCTGCGAATAAGCGGTTCCACATCTTCAAAACTTGCATCAGCTAAGGTTTCTACGGTAGGAAATGCTTCGAATAATTTAGGCGTTACGATATTCACCCGCTTATCCGTGCATTGTGCGGAAAGAATGACCGCTACGAGAAGTTCGTAAGGATTGTTATAATGAAGTTCCGTTTCGGGGTTGGGCAGATGTTTTTGAAACCACTCAAGCACATATTGATACCGTTCTTTTTGGGTCATGAGCCGGAAGGATAGATGAAAAAAACGTTCTCTTAAAAATGCAGCAATACTCCGGGCGCGATACCAATCAACAACACCAGCCCGCAAGTGATACCTAAGAGTATTTTATCGGTGGTCGTAATTTCCGTATTCAGTTCCGCATCGCCTTTCTTAAAATACATGGCTATAATCACCCGGAAATAATAATAAGAACTAATAGCCGCCATCAGCAAGCCGAAAATCACTAACCACAAAAGCTGCCCGTTTTGCACAGCCGCAAGTAATACAAAATACTTAGCCATGAAGCCGCCCGTAAGTGGAATGCCGGCCAAGGAAAATAAAAATACTGCGGCAAAAAGAGCGACCATAGGTTCCTTTTTGGCTAAGCCGTTAAAGCCATCATAGGTATAGTCCTTCATTTTGATGAGTACGGAAAACATACCGATTGTAGCCACACTATAGGCAACGGCATAGATCATCATGCTTTGCCAGGCAAGCGTGTTTACGGCTATTACTGCAAACAGCATAAAACCCGCTTGCGCTATGGAAGAGTAAGCCAGCATTCTTTTGACGCTTTGCTGAAAAACTGCTGTGATATTTCCTATAAATAACGTGGCGGCGGTAACAATTGCCAGCAGCATCATCCAATGTTCGCTAAGCTGCCCGAATGAAGACTGGAATAACCGTAAAAACCCTACAAAAGCAGCCACTTTCACAATCGTACTCATGAAGGCCGTGAAGGGAGTAGGCGCTCCGTCATATACATCCGGTGTCCAGGTGTGCATAGGTGCCGCAGATACTTTAAAGCCGAAGGAAAGGATTAACAATACGATTCCCGCTATCACCATCGGGTTAAGCCCGGCAGAAGTAAGCTGTGCATAGCTCAGCACATTGAAGGTGCCGGTAGCGCCGTAAATCAAGGTGATGCCCATCAGTAGGATACCCGTGGTGAAGGATCCCATCAAAAAATATTTCAGCGAAGCCTCACTGCTTTTCAGGTTGCGTTTATCACTACCCGCAAGGATATATTGCGGAATCGAAAGGATTTCAATGCCGAGAAAAAGCATCAGCATATTGTTGTAGCTCGAAAGCAGATAAACACCCACAAGGATGAAGCTGGTCAGCGCAAAATATTCCGCCACATGCAGCCCCACTTTCCGGATGTCTTTCCCCATCAGGAAGATGTACAACACCGTACAGCCCGTCATCAACAGATTAAACCACACGCTGAATCCGTCGAAGCGGAGCATGTCGTTAAAATACATTCTGGGCGGCACGGCTATCCCGTTGTGTTTCAGCTGCAATGCTTCCCATATATTCACACCCAGCAGCACCAGCATCAGCGCCGTAGCTATGGCAACAGGGGATTTTCCGTTGTTTTTCCCTATCCCTACAAACATCAACAGCACTCCTATGATTGTCGCGGCAATTATCGCAGTCATTTCTTTTTAGTATAAAAGGTAGCAAGTCATCAAATCGTTAATTTCTACTTGCTGTAAAAAACAGTCAATCTATTTATTTTTTTGCACTTAGCTGTCGTACTACTATTAAACTTCGTTGCGACGCTCCGTTCATCGTTCCGATTTCTATTGAGCAACTCCCCACTTCCACTCATCTCTCTTCTCACTAATTATTTACCTCAGGGCATCATCTTCATTACCGTCCATTCCGTAAATTCCAGCAACGGCTTAGGATATACTCCTAAAAAAATCACCATTGCCACGATGAGCGCCATAGCAATACTTTCATTCAAAGTCATGTCTTTTGCTCCGTTCCTCATGGCTACAGCATTTCCAAAAGCTGTTTTCTGCACCATGCTCAGCGTATAGATAGCGCCGAAGATGATTCCCAATCCCGCGATGACCATAAAGCTGATGTTATAATCCGATGCGCTTTGAAAGATTCCGTTGAACAACATAAATTCTCCTATAAACCCATTCGTAAGAGGCAATCCTATATTTGCAAATGCGAGGATCAATAAAGCGATGGACATTTGCGGAGCCGTGGTAGCCATCCCGCCAAGTTCCCGCATATCCCTTGTGCCATAGCGGTTTTCAATCATGCTCACGATGAGCCACATCCCGGCTATATTGATGCCGTGATTAAACATTTGCACCATCAGCCCGTGCATGCCTACTTGTGTCTGTGCAAAGGCAGCGGCACACATCAGCCCCATGTGCGCGATGGAAGAATAAGCCACCAGGCGCTTCAGGTCGGTTTGCACGAGGGCAAGCAAAGAAGCATACACAATGCCTATGATGGACAAGATAATGACCGTATCGCCCCAGAAGGAAACGGCATCCGGCAATACAGGCATCAGCCATCTTATCACGCCATAAATCCCCATTTTTACCATCAGTGCGCTAAGGATAATGGTAACGGGTGTGGAAGATTGTTCGTAAGTATCTGGCTGCCAAGTATGAAAAGGGAAAACCGGCATTTTAATGGCAAAAGCGATGAAGATGAGCCAAAACAACCATTGCTGCGTAGCGGGCGATAGGGTAGCACCTGCGGTTACAATATTTTCCCAGGCGTAAGGATTGCCTGTAAGCGATTGATTGGCAAGGAAGATGATAGCAGCAAGCATCATCAAGCTGCCTACAAAGGTGTAAACAAAGAATTTATAGGTAACCTTGATGCGTTTTTCGCCACCCCATTGCGAGCATAGAAAATACACCGGAATAAGCGCCAGCTCCCAGAAAAAATAAAACAACAGCGCATCACTCGCCAGAAACACACCCGTAATTCCTGCTTGCGAGAGCAACATCAGCCCGTAGTAAGCATGGGGTCGCTCCACCGGTTTGTTCCAATGGCTGATGAAGATGACCGGCATGATGACGGCTACCAGCAAGCTTAGCATCAGGCTCATGCCATCTCCCAGCACACTTAGCTCGGCACCCAGAGGGCGCAGCCATTGCATGGAAAAAAATATCGGTTCAGTGGTGCTTGTATAAGACAAATAACCGGCAACGGCTAAGGTCAATAAAGCACCGATAAACGCTACGGTTTTGGCAGCATCATTTTTGAACAGAAAACAAAGACCGCCAAAAAGTAGCGGCAGTATGATGAGTAATAATAAGACCATAGTTGCTGCGCAAAAGTAAGGAGTAGAACTAAGAAATGGAAGCGGAAAATTTATGAATGAGAGACAGTTTTTAAAAGTGGCTAAACTTACTTCGCGATGGTAAAATAGCAGCGTTTTTCAAGGTTTCATTTTCCTTGCTATTCAGGTTTTCGTTCCACTATTTTGACTAATATTTTGCAAATTATTCATTTTCAATCACTTTAACGTTATCGCGAGAATTTATCTCCACCCGGAAAAAATGGGGAACGACCACCACCGTCCGGCAGTTTTGCGAGGGCAACATATTTAGCACCAACCCCAAACCCAAAAACTGCCTACAAATTTTATAAAGTTGCAAGCGGAGAACGGTGCTGCCGCTCTTGCAAGGCTGATTGTTAGCGGAAGTAGCTCTATTATCGAGCTATTTGAACTCTATTATTTATCAGTTCAACGTTGAAATTTACTTTTGCTTTTAATGCACCAAAAACTTTCAAAATCGTTTCCATTGTAACATTAGTCGTGTTGTTTTCAAGTTTTGAAATTTGTGCACGTTGTACACCAATCAACTTTCCAAGTTCCTCCTGTGTTAAATTTCGTTGAAGCCTAACTTTTCGTATCATTTCTCCCAAAACCTCCAATTGAAGTTCTTGTTCGTATTGAGTTCTTTTCTCTGTTCCGATTTCTCCAATAAATTCGTCCTTTATTTGGTCAAAAGTGAACATTTCTAATTTTTTATTTTTTGTTCCCATTTTTTTTAATGTTTTTAAGTTCAAAATATTTCAACCTGATCTGTTCTGCCTTATCCATTTCTTTTTCAGGTGCTTTGTCTGTCTTTTTGATAATTCCGTGAGTTGTCAAAACCAATGTTTCTTGTTTATCTTCTTTATCCCAAAAAGCAAATATTCTGTAATGAGTTTTGTTGAACAAAGTTCTGAATTCCCAAATTTCGCCTTTAAGTTTTTTGAATAATTCACTATCAGTTTTGATTTTCGCCTTGTCAATATTGAAGATAATTTTGTCTCGACTTTTTTCGTCTAACTCTAACAAGAATTCTCTGGCTTCTGTCAAGAATATTACTTCAAACTTTTTCATTCATGGAGCATTTTTTTTTGTTTCCATGTAAAGATACAAAAGGGTTTTAAGTTTGATAAAATACTTTGAGATTTTTGTGTGGATTTTCGGATTTGCTATTTCCGCTCAACGTCCGGCAGAAAAAGAACATCTAAACATTCCGGTTAACTATTTTCGTTTTCTATCCTCAGTTCTTGCTCCACATAGGCAGTAATGTGTGCATCAAACTGTGGAGCGGCATCGAATAAAAAATCAACTTGTATAGGCAATACGGCAATCGTTATATTCCATTCCCGCAGTTTTTCCGCATGAAGCAGAAGGCGGGCGGCATCTTTTTCGGTAGTAAGGATGAGCTTGTCGGGCACATTCCAGTTTTGGTAGGTTTCCTTTATTTCCTCCAAATCTTTGCTTACAAAATAATGATGATCCGGATAGGATAAAGTATGAATATCTCTTGCCTGCTCGCTCACATACCCGATTAATTGTTCCGGCTTCGCGATGCCGCAAACAATCAAAATATGTTTCTCATTCAAGGCTATGGTTTCTTTGCTGAATAAATCATAGGCTGCGTGATAACGTAAGGTGGTGAAGAATATTTTTTGCTTGGCGAAAGGGTGGATACGGTTGGTGATTTCTGCTGCTTTTTCTTCGGTCAGGTGGTGCGGGCATTTGGAGACAATAATCATATCCGCCCGTTCATAGGCTTTTTTGCTTTCCCGCAGCGATCCGTAGGGTAGGATATAATCGTTATAAAACGGTTTGAAAAAATCGGTGATTAAAATATTGATGCCCGGCTTTACGGAGCGATGTTGATAGGCATCATCCAATAGCACTACATCGGTAGTGGGTTTGAGTTGCAGCAGCCGCGGAATGCCGGTAATCCGGTCTTCTGCTACACTTACCGCTACCTCAGGATATTTTACATGATATTGCATGGGCTCATCCCCTATACGCAAGGCATTCGTTTCTTCATCCGCCAGCAAGAAACCTTGTGTTCGGCGTTTGTAGCCGCGACTCATAGTGGCTACCTGATACCTGTATTGCAACAAGCGAATAAGGTATTCTACATGGGGCGTTTTCCCCGTGCCGCCCACGGAAAGATTGCCTACGGAGATGACCGGAACACTGAAAGAGACAGAGGAGAAAAATCCGGTATCATATAGGCGGTTGCGCATCCATACCACAGCTCCGTATATCAATGCGAGCGGATAAAGTAATAATCGTACGACAGAAAAAACATAGTATAAACCGTTGCGTTCGGACATGAGCTAAAGTGAAAAATCAAAAATAACGGAAAAGCCAAAACTCTTGTTTTGATTTTTTAGAAGCTGTTTAAAATACCGGTTTGCGCCAACGCATATTCCAGTACTTTTTCTTGTGGGTCAAAAGGTTTTAGTTTATTTAATCCTAATAATTCAATCGCTTGTTGAACGAGTTGTTCAGGGCTATTTTCCGAGTTGTTTTTTTTGTTCTTAACTGCAAAACGCCCGGCTTCCAGCAAACATTCTTCCGGTATCAACCCGATGACTTCACTGCCCACTAATTCCACATCCCATTCGCGCGCCAGCCGTTCGCAGGTTTGCCATACTTTCAACGGTGAGGTCATGCGATAATCTAAAAGATTGAACGACACTTGCGCCAGTTCATAATCCTTCATATACCAGCCTATGGCGCGTAGCTTTGGAAGCAATCCTTCTATGCGGGTTTTCATTCCGTTTTCTATATGGATGTAGCCGCTTTCGCGTATTTGCCGGGCTATTGCGTGGGCTATCGAAACATCTTTTGTTTGCAAAGCAATATTGAATGCCACCAGAATATCTCTCGCGCCGATTACCGTGGCACCGGTATTTTCGTTTAAGATTGCCGGACCGTAATCGGGCTTCCATTTTTGTTCTTTCATTTTTTCCTTCATCCCTTCGTATTGCCCTTTGCGGATATTGGGTAAAGGTTTTCGATAAGATTCCTTTGCGGAATGTTCATAGAGATAAACCGGAATATTCAGCTCTTCGCCTACGCGTTTCCCTAATTGTTTTGATAAGGTAATGACTTCGTCCCTATTTATATTGTACAAAGGCACAAGCGGGCATACATCTGTAGCTCCGATACGCGGATGTACCCCTTCCTGCTTTTTCATGTCTATCAGCTCCGCTGCTGTTTTAATAGCCCGGAAAGCCGCTTCCACCACAGCTTCCGGCGCGCCGGCGAAAGTCATAACGGTGCGGTTGGCTGCAGGACTTGCATCTATATGCAGCAGGTGCACATGGTGGATCGCTTTTATGGCATCGGCTATGGCAGCGATAATTTTTTCATCACGTCCTTCGCTAAAATTGGGTACACATTCTATTATCGGCAGGGCAGTATTCATGCTATAAAATTAGGTAAGAAATTAGTTGCGATGTGCTTAGGGTGCTTCTGCAATAAAATAGTGTATGAGGCTTGTGAGCGGGATGATGCCTATGTCGCCAAAGGAATCGTTCCTTCCGCACACCGCCATTTTATAGGCATTATCCGGTTGGTATTGTTTGAAAAAAAGCGGAAGCCGATTCCCGTTTTCTTCAAGCGTTATAGGCTGTTCGGGAGTTAGGGAAACGGTGAAGCTATTAAGCGGAATAGACAGCCCTTTTCCTTTTTGTTTGATGAAGCTTTCCTTCAATGTCCATAGCTCAAAGAAAAAAGAAAGCTGCGCCCAAGGAGGCAATGAGAATAATTGTTGTTTTTCTTTTTCGGAAAAATAATGTTCGGCTATGGAAAGATCTATGGGTTGGATTTGTTCAATGTCAATGCCTATGGGGTGTGTGTCTGTGGCGCATACAATCCATTCGCCGGAGTGCGATAGATTAAAATGCAATTGGGGAAAATTTTTTAGAGAAGGTTTTCCATAATCGGAATACAGAAAGGAAATGGTTTCGTTTTGTAATCCGACGAATTTCCGGAGTATATAGCGAAGGAGCAATTCGGAAAACAAGGTACGGAGCGCATCTTCTCTTCTGTAGAAGGTTTCGACCCGTTCTTTTTTTTCTTTGGAAATTTTGGTGCTGAGCAAGCGAAACGGAGTCTCGTTAATTTCTTCATCCAGTTTCAATGCATAAACCTGCGCCATCGTCCCTATGATTCGGCTTTGTGTGGGTGATGCAATTCACTGTCCAGCACTTCTTGTATTTTCAGGGCGAGTGATTTGTTATTCGGTGGATAAAGCACGGTGGTATGGTCGCCGGGAACGGAATGTGTGGTTACGCCTTGTTTTGCAAAGCGATTCCAGCCCAGGGTTTGCAGGTCTTCTACATAATACAATCGTTTCTGCACTGCAAACAGCGTGATGCGAATATCGGCTTCCGACAAGGCATATCCGTCGAAGGCATTGCTATAGCGCCTGTAAATTTCCGCTTCATAGCTGGTGAACATATTTTTGGGTATATCGCCGTCTTTAAAAAATGCTTCCCGGATTTTTTGCACCACTACCGATAGTTGGTATTTAAGAGATTCCTTAGGATTGGCAAGTGTAGAGCGGAGGAGAAAGATGGTTTTATTCAGCTCGTGGGTTAATTTTTTCTTCCTGCTGCCGTCAAAATAATTTCCGGCAAAAGTATCTATGATGCCTAAGAATGCTACTTCTTTTCCCATTAGTTTTAACTGCCTTGCAATTTCAAAACCGATAAAACCACCGAGGGAATATCCGGCAATCGCATAGGGGCCTTCGGGATAAGCCCGCACCATATCGGCTATATAGCGCTTTACCATCTCTCCTATGGTGGAAGGTATATCCGTTTCATGATTGATGCCCAGCGCCTGCAATCCATATACCGGCTGGTCGGGCGCCATATACTCGGCTATAGGCTTGAATAAAAGGACATTCAGATCGGCGCCGTGTACAAAGAACAAGGGGATTTTCTTTCCTTCCGTTTTTATAGGCACCAGTACATCCCATTCTTTTGCATTGTATTCGGTGCGGAGTTGCTTGGCTAATTTTTCGATGGTGGAATGTTCAAACAGGGTAGCAATGGTGAGGCGTTTCCCGGTTTGTTTTTCCAGCGCTACCATCACTTTAACGGCTAAGAGCGAATGCCCGCCCAGTTGAAAGAAATCATCGGTAACATTCAGATCTTGTATTTCCAATACTTCCGACCAGATAGCTGCGATCAATTGTTCATCGCTGGTAAGCGTGCGTCCGGTTGTTTTTTTATTGTCTCTTTTTGTCTGCGGCTTAGGCAATGCTTTTCGGTCTATTTTGGCATTGGGCGTTAGCGGCATGTTTTTCAATACCACAAAATCGGAAGGAATCATGTATGCCGGCAATACCTGCTGTAGTTGTTCTTTCCAGCTGGTCTCCCATTCTTTTTCCAGATGCAGTTCGTTTTTAGAAACCGGAATGCGAATGAAGTGGTTGCTGTTTTTGCCTTGTATAGGCATGGAAGGCGGCGGTAAGGTTATTTTTTGCTCCTGCCGGATGAATACGGCATCAAATAAACCGTCCGTCCCATCCGTTGTCCATCGGATATGTGTGCGGTAATTCAGTTGGGCGCCCAGCTCCCAAAACCAATCAGGATGCGCCCCTTCGGTTATTTGAGCTATTTTATTTTTTATATCCGCGATGATGTGCGTGGAAGGCTCTTGCTCCAGAAGTTGTTGGAGGGTATAATCTTTAGCCGTTCGTGCGTTCAAAATATTTTTTACTTCTACTACGTTATGATTGCCGGTAGCCAGCACCTGCTTCAGAGAAGGCAGCGCCTCTGTTTCCGATGCGTCTATTACCAGCTGCACTTCGGCAATCGCAACTGGCTTAGCTACATATAGCCATACATCATAGTGGTATTTGGTCGTTTCATTGAGCAATTTTCCTTTTCTCAATTGCACATCCACCCCTGTAATGCCGGGTATAAGTGTAGGCAACAAGTAAAAGAAAGCAGGGTCGGCCACCAGTTCTTCTTCAATGCGTACGCGGTTTGCTACTCTTTCTTTAAAGGCTTCTATGGAAGTAAGATCGGAGGCTTTGGACAGATAATCCATCGCGTGGTGCATAGGCAAGGTATTCTTTCCCTGCATATCTCCGATGAAAATGCAGCCCCCGTTTTTCAGCGCTTCTGTCGCACGCCTGATGACGCGGATCAGATATTCCGAATCGGGGAAATACTGGGCTACGCTGTTGATTAAAATTAAATCCACAGAGGCATTGCCTAAGACAGAAAAATCATCTGCGGATGCGGTTTCCGCTTTTATATGTTGCCATTTTTTCGGATCGGTACTAAGGCGTTGTTGAATGTTTTCAATAGCGGTTTGCGCATAATCGGTGGCAAGGTAAAAATCCGTTTCGGGGGCAAGTTCAAATAAGAGTTGTCCGGCGCCGCTGCCTATTTCATAAATTTTCTTAGCGCCTATTTCTTTTATCCGGTTGAGGGAAAGTTGGAGCCATTCTTTATGCTGCCGGTTTAGCTCTTCTTTGTTTTCCATTTGCCCCAATAAAGCGCTGTCCAAATCTTGTTCTTCTTCTGCGCCTATTTTGTAAATAGTATCCCACCGGTCTTTCCAGGAGGGGTCATGGGAGCTGCCGGATACGCTGTTTAACGTTACATAACCCACCAATTTTTTATCGCCGGGTAAGTCTTCTCTGGCTATGACCACGGCTTGTTTGATGCCGTTTATTTTTTCGATGGCGGCTTCTATTTCTCCCAGTTCTATGCGGTGTCCTCTTATTTTCACCTGATGGTCTATTCGTCCCAGGCATTGTATTTCTCCATTGCCCAGCATCTTGCCGAGGTCGCCGGTGCGGTAGCGTGTAGCGGTATTATTTGGGGAAGAAGGATCGAATACAAATTTTTCGGCGGTAAGCGCTTCACGGTTGTGATACCCGTCTCCCACACCTTCGCCGCCTATGTATATTTCTCCTGTTTGCTTTGCGGCTACGGGTTGTCCGTCTTCATCCATGATATAGACTTGCGTATTCTGAATGGGCTTGCCTATACTGATGGGATTTTCTCCCGGTAAGACGCGTTTTATGGTGGACCAAATAGTGGTTTCTGTAGGTCCGTACATATTCCATAATTCCGTACAAAGCGGTATCAGTTTATTGGCAAGCTCTATAGGCAAGGCTTCTCCGCCGGAAAGTATTTTTACAGCGAGTTGGTTTTCCCATCCAGAATCCAGCAGCATTTGCCAGGTAGAAGGGGTTGCCTGCATCATGCTGATGTTTTTTTGCGTCATCAATTCCAGCAACAAACGCCCGTCTTTGGTAGCATCCGTACAGGCCATTACCAGCTCCGCACCGGCTATCAGCGGCAAGTACAATTCCAATCCTGCAATATCAAAAGAAACAGAAGTAACCGCCAGCAATATATCGCTATGATTTATGCCAGGCATAGCCTTCATGCTGGTAAGGAAATTCACCAGATTGCGATGAGTGATTTTTACTCCTTTCGGAGCGCCCGTGGAGCCGGATGTATAGAGCAGGTAGGCGAGTGCATTCCCGTTGATGGAAGTATGTATTTTTTGTTTGGAGAGAGGGGCTAAATGCGGCCAAATCTCTTCCACGATCAACTCCTCCGCCTGCGATGCAAAATGCCCTTGCAGGGTTTGGGAGGTCAGCAACAATTTCGCTTCCGAATCGTGCAGCATAAAGCTGATGCGCTCTTGCGGATATTCAGGATCTAAAGGTAGATAAGCTGCTCCCGTTTTCAGCACGGCAAGCAGGCATACCAGCATTTCTACAGAGCGGTCTAATGAAATAGCCACTATATCCCCTACGGCAATTCCTTTGTTGATAAGATATAAGGAAAGCTGCTGTGCTTTTTCGTCCAGTTGCTGATAGGTGAGCGAAACGTTTTTATAGCTTACTGCTGTTTTATCAGGATGGCGGGCTACGCTTTCTTCTATCAAGCTGTTAAGCGTCCATTTCAAGGGAAGCGCTACGGTTTCACCCTGAATCACGCTTAATGGTGTTCCCTCTTCTACAATCAAGCGCCCGATGGTTTGTGCTGCATCGGCGCCTATTTTATCCAATAAAGTATCTTGCCGGCGGCAGAAAGAGTGGATGGTTTCTTCGTGAAACAAATCGGTATTATACGACCATTCTAAGGTCATACCTTCATCTGTGCCGGTGATATTCAGGTAAATTTCAAAATTTTCGTAAGCCCGCGGGTTGCTGATGAGCAGGTGTTGCAATCCTTCAAAAAAAACATCCTGATCCATGCCCATATCTACATTAAACATGACCGGCACCAGAGCCACCCGTGATGGGTCTCGTGGTATGTAGAGTTTTTTTATCAACTCGCCGAAGGTGATTCGCGGATGGTCATAGGCATCCAGCACTTCTTTTTTTCGGCGGTGGAGGTAATCCAAAAACGTTTCCGAAGGTTCTATATGCGTTCTTATCGGTAGCAAATTCACGCAGTGCCCTACTACATCATTTAATCCTGAGGCGGCTTGCCCGGATGAGGGTACACCCACCACCAGGTCGCGCTGGTGGGTAAGTTGATAGAGAAACACTTCAAAAGCGGCAAGCAGGGTGGTAACCAAACTGCAACCGGCTTTTGCGCCGAGTAATTTGAGCTGTTCCGTCCGTTCTTTAGATAAAGGTTGGTCTATTCTATTGCCTTTATAGGAACGGGGCGAACGGCGGGGTAGGTCGGTAGGAAGGTCTAAAAACGGGATGTCTTCTTTGTAACAATTCAGCCAGAAGTCTTCGGTTTTTTTATATTCCTTAGTCAGCTTAAATTGTTCTTGAGCCTCTGCATAATCACTTATTTGCGCAGCGGGTGGCAGGCTGTCTTTTTCTTCTTTTAAATGAGCATTGTATAATTTGGACAAATCTTCGAGAATGATGCCGGTGGACCATCCGTCGCAAATGATATGGTGGGTAAGCAGGGTAAAATAAAACTCTTGTGTTCCGGTTTTGTGAAGAAAGGTTTTGAAAAGCGGGCCTTCTTTAATATTCAGGATGCTTTCCGCTTCTTTTTTCAGAAAGCTGTTGAAGGCTTCCTTCCGTTGTGTTTCGGGGAGCTCTGTAAGATCGGTTAGCTCAAAAGCCGGTGGAAGATGGGTATAGATAATGAGAGTTTCCCCGTTGGGACTTACGGTAGCCCGGAGCGCTTCATGGCGTTGTGCTATATCTGCCAGTGCTTTTTTGAAAGCATCTATATGCAGTTCCCCTGTGAGTTTTAGGGAAACGGATTCGTTGTAGGAACGGTTGGCATCATCACTACCTATGACGCAAGAAAGCCATATTTCTCTTTGAGGCTCATTGGTATAAGTTAGCTTTTCTATTTTATTGACCTCTGCAAATGGGTCAAAATCTATAGGGATAAACTGAGGCATTCTTAGTGCCAAATATAAACAACTTATACAGATTTGGTATATAGTTTTCTTTTTGGGGGATTTCGCAGGGAGAGACAACTCCATTTTTTAGTTGGCTATGCGTTTCACAAGGGGAGTTGATGCGCTACTGCTTGTTTTACTTTAGCTTAACAAACATTACGGATACGTTTTATACTTCTAATACTTACCTTTGCACCACTTTTTTAAAATCATCATCCCTTATGGCATCTCAAAAAATACAGGAATTATTAGCCGACAAAGCTGAGTACTACCTCGGTCATGAATGTAAAACCATTAGCAAAGACGCATTGCACACCCCTTCCGCAGATGTGATAAACAGTGTATGGAAAGACAGCAATCGCAATGTTCCTACCCTGCGCAGCATACAAGCGCTGATGGGAAACGGACGTCTGGCGAATACGGGCTATGTGTCTATCCTTCCCGTGGATCAGGGCATAGAACACAGTGGTGGCGCATCATTTGCCCCCAATCCTATTTATTTCGATCCTGAAAATATTGTGAAGCTGGCTATGGAAGGCGGTTGCAATGCCGTAGCTTCCACCTATGGCGTATTGGGTGCCGTAGCGCGTAAATACGCTCATAAAATACCGTTTATAGTAAAAATCAACCATAACGAATTTATTTCCTACCCCAATCGTTTTGATCAAATCATGTTCGGCACCATCAAAGATGCCTGGAACATGGGTGCTGTAGCCGTGGGCGCTACCATTTATTTCGGTTCCGATGAAAGTGCTCGTCAAATCGTAGAAGTGGCTAAAGCTTTTGAATATGCACATGAACTCGGCATGGCTACCGTGCTGTGGTGCTATCTGCGTAACGGTTCGTTCAAAAAAGACGGTGTGGACTACCATACTGCTGCCGACCTTACCGGACAAGCCAACCACCTGGGTGTTACCATCCAAGCGGATATCATCAAACAAAAATTACCGGCTGGCAATGGTGGCTATACCGCCCTCAACTTCGGTAAAACGCATAAAGATGTGTATGAAAAACTGACATCCGAACATCCTATTGACCTTTGCCGCTACCAAGTAGCCAACTGTTACATGGGACGTGTAGGGCTTATCAACTCCGGCGGCGAATCCAAAGGCGCTTCGGATCTTGCAGAAGCAGTAATGACAGCGGTAGTGAACAAACGCGCCGGTGGTATGGGGCTGATCAGCGGACGTAAAGCTTTCCAGAAAGATATGAAAGTAGGTGTGGAATTGCTCAACACTATTCAGGATGTATATCTGGATAACAGCATTACCTTGGCATAAGATCCACCCGGATAATATTATTTTACTTTCGCCGCGCTGCAAGCGCGGCGATTTTTTTTATGGAATAATGGCGTCTCTCAATAAAATTCACGGATGATTTCCACCGCATCGCTGAGGGCTATGCTGCCAGGGTTGCAGCCGGGTTTTCCTTCGGGTATTTTTTTGCCTAAATCTTTGAAATATTGCTTCCATGCCGGAGCAGTTTTGCCTGTGACGGGGTCTTTATAGGTCATAGGGTAGAGGTGGAAAAATGCCCGCTGTCCGTTGGCTTCTTTATAGGCTTCATACACCAGTTCGCTACAATAGTATTTCCCATTGTTCATTCGGAATTCATCATCATAAGGCATTCCGCGTAGGCTTATCGCATAGCCTATGGCACGTGCGTTCAGATGGCGATAGGCTTTTTGGAGACGCCCCACGATTACTTTCGGTTTTCCTTCGGCATTTTTCTGGCGGTTCAGGAACTCGGCTAATGGAGTAAGGTGAACATCTTTGCCTATAGCCTCTATCACCCACACGGAATCCTGCACAACATATACCATTCCCACATGAGAAAAATGTTTGCCGTTTACTGCCGGAGTTACGTTTTCAATGGCATCGCAGAGCGCGCCGCAGTCCATGTCCTGAAACAAAAGATCGCCGGTATGGTACTGAAAATCCTGTGTTTTTCCGTAGAAGCATAGAAAAAGAAATCCGATAAAAAGCGTGAGTATTTTTTTCATAAATTGAAGTGCAAATTAGCCTATTCGGGGCAATATGAGAGAGCGTCTCTTAGGCGTAGGGAAGGGCAAACAAGTGCTAAAATTATAAATGCACTTCAAAAACTTTCTTCTTTGAAATAATGTATTATATTTACTAACCTTTTTGCTGTAATTATCGTCTATATTTTCAGGCAAAATTCGTATTTTGCAAAAAGTTGAGTCATCTAAAAAATTAGAAAAAACGGTATGAAAAGATTTTTTACCTCTTCCACTCTGTTTGGATTGCTAACCGCCTTTATGCTTGCTGGTTCTATGACCTCCAATGCACAAAAAACGGCGATGAACTTCTTGCCGGGGCGATCCTATAACCTGGATGTGATTATTGATTCTCTTCCGCTTATCAAACAAACCAACTGGCCTTATGCGAAAGGAATGATTGATACAGTATTCAGCAGATCACCTTCTTCCATTTCGGGTATTTACCTGCGCTATAGCCTTGTTTGTGATTCGATTATGACGAATGGGTTGCCGGCAATAGGAGGTACGGTTACCAGCGCTAATCCGCTGGCCTTTACTCCTACTCCGCCTATTTATAACATAGCTCCTGCAAGCGTGCCGAATGCCATGCACCTTTCCAATGCCGTAGCGGATACTTTTATGTTTACCGACTCCTCTTTGATAGGCGATGTCTATTTATTAGGAGCGGCAGGAGGCGAGCCTTCCGGTACTTCCACCGTGGGTAATAGCGGTAAAGCTACTGTTACTTTGTTGCTAAAAGATCCGATTACCGGAGTATTGAGTAATCAGGTTGTTGCCAATGTAGATTTTCCTAATTACAGGGACTCCTCTTCTTCGCAGAGATATGCAAAAGCCAATATCGGACGATATAATGTTCAAGGAAATAGCTCAAATGTGGACGGTGATTTCGGTCGTCCGAGGTTATTTGATATTCGCGTACCCTTGCAATATACCAACTATGACCAGCGGATAAGAGGGGTGAGAATACAAAGGACCAGCGGCGATCAAATTGCGGTTTTGGGTGTATGCGTGGACAATAACACATGTATGCCTACTACGAGCGTACTTATGGATTTTACCCCTTTCCCCAGAGAACGGATTACCGATGTCAATCCTATAAGATGGAGAAAAGTAACGGGTTCCGTGGGCTATGACGTGATGCTGGAAGCCTTCCCTAATGAAAATACCATTTTTACCGCGGCTACCATGCCACTTTACCCTACTACGGCTGCTGTAAATAAAACAGGTAGCTTTAATACGAATCCCAATGATACAGTCTATACTCCTACCGGTCTTCTTCCTAATACGGTATATGTACTTTTTGTGAGGAATAAATGTTCCGCTACAAGCACTTCGGTGTGGAATGCGGTAAGTTTTAAAACGCCGGATTGCGCCAAGCTCGCCCAATATCAAATTACTTATGAAACTTCAGCAGCCGTTTCCCGCACGACTACTTCGCTGCGTCTTAAATGGCTTAAACATGTTTTATATACTGCAGCCTCTCCTACACACATTCAGTTTGAATATTTGCTAAACCAAAGTACCACCGACCCCGGGCCTTCGCCTACAGGGTCTTTTATAACTACAGATACCGTAGTCCATTTTCGAAACCTGGAAACTTGCAGACGCTATTATCTGTGGGTACGGAACAATTGCACCGGTAATTCTTGGGGTCCTTGGGAGCGGAATAATGCTATATTTCAAGTGCTTTGTTGCCCCAGCGCGGGTGTTCCGGATGTAGTACCCGGTACTTTAACCGAAAGTTCATTTACTATGGAATGGCCAGGCGACCCGGATAGCGCCATTACTTCTTATCAATATCAATTGGTAGTGGCTACACCTGGTACCATAGATCACAGCAACTGGATTAATACTAACGATACCTTTGTTTCTTTCCCCAATGCAAGCTATCCCAATATCAAAGCCGGACAGTATTATAAATTCTATGTGCGTTCTTATTGCTCTGATACGGCCAGCTCTGCCAACCCTCCGTCGAAAATCGTATTTGTCCCCTTCTATGCTTGCGATACGCCAAGCAGTCCGGTAGTAACCAACATCAATATGAATGGTGCACAGATAAACTGGTCGCCGGGTAGCTCAGCGGCTCCTTATCCGGTCTTGGGCTATAACCTGGGTATTACTACCACACCTACTCCACCGGCATTAAGGGCTACCACGCAGTATCCACCGATTAACAATTATTACATCACCATAACGGATACATTCTTTAACCCACCTAATTTAAACCCTAATACCAACTATTGCGTACACATCCGTACAGAGTGCGATTCAGTATATAGAAATCCTTCAAACTCTAATGTACAGCCTATCTATGAGTCATCAAATCCATGGAAAACAACTTGCTTTAAAACTCCGGATACCTGTACACCTCCTGTGGTTCCGGTGATCAGCAACATACAAGCCACCAGCATACATGCCGAATGGAATCTTTACTACGGTATAGCGGGTTATGAGTATTATATAGATCAGCAGCCGAATGACCCTACCACACCTGGTACGTGGCCGCTCATCAGCTATAATCATGTGGATCCGCTCAACCTCTTTAGCGGCACCAACTATTGGTTCCACCTGAGAACAAAATGTAACGCCAACACCTACTCTCCGTGGACGCATACTCCGTTTACCACACTGCCTTTGTGCGCTTCGGTAGCTCCCGCGCCTTCGGTGCAGGCCATGCCCGGAAATCCCGGACCCACACACGCAATCTTCAACTGGCCGGCTATAGCCAATGCCGATGCCTATGACTGTGCCGTTACTCAGTCCACTACGCCGCCTGCTACGCCGGATGCCACTATTTCCATTACCACTTATACCGCACAGGGGCTTACACCCAATACCAATTATTATTTCCATCTGAAGGCAAATTGTAGCCCCAACGATGTTACCAGCTGGGTGTCTATACCGTTTAAAACAGCATCTGGTACATCTGTGGGTAATATTGAAAATGGTGTTTCCGTACTGGTATATCCGAATCCTACCAATGAAGACCTGACGGTAGATATTCAAAACAATCCGAAAGGAACCCTTCAGGTATTGGATATGACCGGTAAAGTGATTTACTCCACACAGACTACAGAGAGAAAAACCATTATCAACATGAAGCCTTTTGCCTCCGGTGTGTATATGGTTAAGTATTTTGTAGATCATACCAATATGCAGATGATTCGTATTCAAAAAATATAACAGCATCCGCTTTTTTTAAAGCCGCTCTTTTTTGGAGCGGCTTTTTTTATGAAGCTTATACTCCCGTTTTTCAACTTATAGCCGTTTAAATCTTTCTGAACTTCGTCCGTAACTTTTTTTCTTTGCAGCCGATATACTTATCTGAATGGACGTAAAAAGCTACAATGTTTGCGTGCAAGAATGGGCGGATGCACTTTTTCGGTTTGCCTGCAAATGCACGGGAAATGAAGAAGACGCACGCGATATTGTACAAAGCAGCTTTGAAACACTCTGGCAAAAAAAAGAGCATGTTCCTGAGGCAAAGGGTAAGGCTTTCTTGTTTCAGGTAGCATACAACCAATCGGTGGATATGTATAGGAAGAAAAAAAGAATACACCTGAGGGATGAAATTAAATCACAAGAAACCGTAAGGCAAACAAACCCCGATTTAAAAAGAATACTGGAGCGGGCACTGACAAGGCTGGACAAACAAGCAAGAGCGTTAATACTGCTGAAAGACTATGAAGGATATAAATACGAAGAGATAGCCGGCATTACCGGGCTGAATGAAACACAAGTGAAAGTATATCTGCACCGCGCACGAAAAACAATGAAAGAATACCTGGTAAGTGTGGAAAAAATAATCTGAAAAAAAGCGAGCTATGGTAACGTTACAAAACTATGAAGAGTACATAATGCTGTATGTGGATGAAGAGCTGGACACGGCATCGGTAACAGCTTTGATGGATTTCCTGGCAAAACATCCCGAGCTGCAATCGGAACTGGCGCTTTATCAAAAAACAAAACTGCCGCCTGCTGAAGCTACGGTTTTTGCCTATAAAGACGCGTTATTCAAACAATCTCCAAAAACATTCTCGCTTTACCGTCCATTTTCCTATGCCATAGCAGCAGGTGTGGTACTGCTGATAGGCATGCTCGCATTTCAGTGGATGAATAAACCGGATAACAACATCGGGGAAATACCACCGATCGTCCACGAGGAAAGAGATACAAGCCATCTTGCACTACCGCAAATTGCCATAGCCGATACGCAAACAATTCCTCAAAAAGTAGAAAATAGCAAAGCCCGAACAAGAGCCTTGCCGCTTGCTAAACGACAACATTTACCTGCCAAAATAGAACAAAAAATCGAGCAAAAGAAAGTCTTGCCGCATTCCTTGCCTCTGCCTGAAAACAATGTCCCTATAAATGAAAAAGAAGAACCGCAACTGGCAAAAGCAGAAGAAAAAATAATAGAGGAAATTTTACCCGAAACTATTCCCGCTTCCATAGAGCCACAGACAGCCGCCCCTGCGCAAAAAAATAAAAACTGGCTGGCGCGGTTGCCTATAAGCAGTGAAAAAAAACAAGGTTTGACTCATTTGAAAAATAATGTGGAAAGCAAACTGACATCCGTAAAAAATATTCAAAATGAGCTGAAGAATACCTCGCTGGAAGTGAAGCTGGGCAATAGAGAATTATTTGTAATCAATTTATAAAAACATCCGCCATGAAAAAATATATTATCGCTTTAAGCATCTTAGCCTTCTCCCTTAGCACAGAAGCGCAAATCCTGAAAACGACAACCGACACTGCCGGAAAACACCGTCAATCTTTATCGCTGGAGCTGGGATCGGATGAAGAGAAGGATACGAGTCATAAAAAATGGGATGTCTATATAGGCATTGTGGATGTGGGTATTAACAGCCTGAACGATAAAACGGATTATACTTCTGCCGCCGCACAGCATTTTTTGCAAGTGCCTTCTGATTTGAAAAATGAAAACCTTTTCAGCTTGCGCGTAGCAAAATCCGTGAATGTAAATATCTATCCCGTGGTGCTGAAATATAGGATGGTAAAAACAAAAACACAACGCCTGTATGCCTCTGTAGGACTTGGTTTGCAAATCTATAATTTCCGTTTTAGCAAGCCCATTACTTACCGGAATGAAACTATGCCCACGGTAGTGATGGATACGGTGCTGTTTTCAAAAAACAAAATAGCCCTCACCTACCTGAGCGTTCCCTTGATGCTTACCTCCAAAACACGCATGGCTAAAGATCTTTGGCTGGTATATGGTGTAGGGGTGAGTGGCGGTTTTCGTATCAACTCCATTCAAAAACAGGTGTCTGATGAACGTGGAAAACAGAAAGAAAGAGATCAGTTCAACTTCAATAATTTTAACGCCTGCGTGAATGCGGAATTAGGAATAGACGGCTATGTGCGTTTATTTGCCAGCTATCAACTCACTAATCTGTATGAGCATTCTTTAGAACAATATCCTTATACTATAGGCATTCGTTTTCTGGGGATTTAAATGCTTTTAAAAAGTTGAGGAAAGGTTTTTAACACGAAATAATCAATAGCGCAGAGACCGTTGCTACGTTTTCATTTTAACTATCATTTTACGTATCGGGCTTGCAACTATCGTACCTTTACGCTTCCCAAATCAAGCGACTATGATCTTGCGTTTTATCTTATGGAGCATCTTACTCTATATTCTCTTCCGGTTTATAGTCCGTTTCTTATTGCCCTTCATCAACATAGCCAAAACCGTAAGCGGAAAAATGCGCGACATGCAGAAGCAAATGGACAACCTAAACAAACAACAGCAACAACCACCACCACCCACACGCCCTACAGCTGCTCCTAAACAAGGGGAGTATATTGACTATGAGGAAGTGAAATAATCAACGCTCTTTAGGCTTGAAAATATGTTCTTCTATGGTCATTCCTTTTTCCAGGTAAATTGTTTGAATCCCTATACTTTTTGCAGATGCTATGTGTTGCGGACTATCATCAATGAATAGCGTATGCTCCGCTTTAAACTCATTTTCATGAAGTACCCGGTCAAAGATTTCCCTGTCGGGCTTACGCATGCCTACACGGTGCGAAAAATAAACCTTATCAAAAAATCCTGCTATCAGCACGCCATGCTGTTTTTGGGTGATGGCGTTGAATGCGGCTTCGTGGATTTCATTGGTGTTGCTGAGCAAGACCAGATCGTAGTATAGGCGCAGTTGCTGCAACAATTGTAGCCGTTGCAAAGGCAAATCCAGCAACATAGCATTCCATGCGTTTATGATGGCTTCGTTTTCTGTTTGCATACCGGAACGCATACGTATTTTCCCTATAAAATCTTCCGGAGAGATGCGCCCCGTTTCCAGTTCATCGAAAAGCTGTTCTTGTTTCAGTTGCGAATAAACCTCCTTAAATTCTGCAAATCCCAATTGCTGAAACGCCCGTTCGGTGAGGCTGTAATCAATATTGAGCAATACGCCGCCAAGGTCGAAAATGATATGTTTGATGCTCTTTATCATGGGGTAAAAATAATTGAGAAAATGATTTTTACATTTTGAAAGAAAGCATTTACATTTGCAATCCGTTTTTGACTTATCAATAGTCAAGGGGCCTATAGCTCAGTTGGTTAGAGCACCTGACTCATAATCAGGTGGTCCTAGGTTCAAGTCCTAGTGGGCCCACATAGAAAATAAAGGGTTTTGGCGAATATGCTGAAACCCTTGTTGTTTTTTGGCGATCTTATGGGAAATGTGTACATCTACAATTTTTACGTGGATTCATCTTGTTATTTTTTCAAAATGTAGTTTTTGTATATTTAGACTCGCTTATAGTTTGCTATTTGCCAACCTCCTTTTTTAATTTTTGTTATATTCATTTTAAAAATTAAGCTGTATGATGGGAGAAAGAAGTAGTGTGTATGATTTTTTAGGGTATGAGTCTTTACCTATACCTATATTGATTGTAAATCAGGAATCTTCGGGATTTGCAATTACCTCGGCAAATAAAGCGGCTGAGCTTTTACTGAATACCTCAGAACAAAATATTATCCGACGCAGTTTTGCAGAAGCTTTTACAACAGACAGCACTCAACAGCAGCATTTGAATCAATGTTTACAACGCGTAAATGAACTCAAGCAAAATCAAACAATCTGCATCACTCTTCCATCCGATAAATATATTGACATTTTATTTAGTCCGGTTCTTAATGAACAAGGCACCATGTTGCATATTACGGCGATAATAACAGACGTTACAGAAATGATGAGGGCAAAGCAGCAAGAAATTATTCTTACTGATCTGCTGAATAAAAAAGAAAAATTTTTGTATGAAACGGAGCGGGTAGCACGTAACGGAACCTGGGAAATCGACCTGAAAACAAACACGGTATTGTGGTCGCACATGATGTGGGAGATATATGAAATAGACACAGAAGTTCCGCTTGATTATGAACTGACGTTGCGTTTCTTAAAAGATGATGAAAACCGCCAAAAGGTTAGAACTGCTGTGGAGGAGGCTATAGTGAATGGAAACGTATTTGATATAGAAGTGCAAATGATTACAGCCCGTGGCAATTTGCTATGGATACGATGCACAGGTAAAGCAGATTTAACACACGGTATATGCACCCGTCTGTATGGAACATTTCGGGACATTACCGAGGAAAAAAAGATTAAAGATGCGCTGATTGAATCTCGTAATAAACGCCAATCACTTATACAATCTATAGATGGGATAGTGTGGGAAGCGAATGCGCAGACGTTTGAGTTCAATTTTGTAAGCAATCAAGTACAGAATATACTTGGTTACACCTCAGAAGAATGGTTGAGCGAACCTGATTTCTGGAGCAAACATATTTACGCTGAAGACAGAAATCAAGCCGTGAATTTTTGCATTATGGAAACCAAAGAAGCCCGTAACCATACTTTCGATTATAGAATGGTTAAGGCAGATGGTAATATTGTATGGATAAAAGATATGGTATCCGTAATCACGGAGGAAGGCAAGCCTTCATTACTTCGTGGAATAATGGTGGATATTACCGAAACAAAGTTGTTAGATAATTTGGATCGTCTTGAAAAGCAAATTCTTGAATTAAATTCTAAAAAAGGGATTGAGGTGGAAACCGTTTTGCAGGAATATGTGCAGGGTTTTGAAAGATTATTACCCAGCATGAAATGTTCCGTATTGCGCGTGAAAAATAATCGAATATACTCTTGGGTAGCTCCATCTTTACCTAAAGAATATGTGGCGTTACTGAATGATATTGAAATAGGCCCGAATATATGTTCTTGCGGAACTGCGGCCTACTTAAAAGAGAAAGTAATCATCAGCGATATTGAAACCGATCCGAGATGTGCAAAACATAAACATCTTGCATTGCCCTATGAACTACGTTCTTGTTGTTCCTATCCGGTCATCAATTCCGAAGGTGAGGTAATGGCTGTACTCGGTATTTATTATGCTACCGTAAGAACACCCGATGCAAATGAATCCGAAATTATAGAACGATCCGTTTCTCTACTCAATGTGATATTAGAGAATAGGCTGAATGCAGCTATGATACAGGAAAAGAATTTGCTGATAACACGAGGGCAGGAGCTTGCCAACTTTGGCACCTGGCAGTGGGACATCAGCGAAAATGTAGTTACCTGGTCTGATGTGTTGTATAAAATATACGGTTTGGATAAAACGACCTTTCCGGCAACCTTTGAAGGCTATGTTGCCATGTTGCATCCGGATGATAGGGAAAGGATTACAGGTATTATTAAAGATGTTTTAGAAACACATCAGGATGTTTTGTTTGAAGAACGAATCATTCGTCCTGATGGGGAAGAGCGTGTTTTGAGATCATGGGGACGGCTGATACTAAACGAGGAAGGAAAGCCGGAAAAAATGATCGGAGCCTGTCTGGATATTACCAAAGCTAAAGTAACACAGGTAAAACTTGAAGAGATAGCATGGTTGCAATCTCATGTTATCAGAGCCCCGCTCGCTCGTTTGATTGGGCTTGTAGATATATTGCAAAATGAACTTTCCCCCCAAGCAGCACATGATGAATTGCTCAATCATATTGTACAGACTGCCGAAGAATTGGATGGTGTTGTAAGAAACATATCCGATAAAACGATGGACTAGTTTGTTGTGCCCATGTTTTCAAGAGAATGCAGGCACAAGGTGACTTATTCCAAAAACGGAATGATAGTGGTATAATTTTCCCCTATCGTACAGTTAGGAGCATTGGGATAATTTTGCATCCACGATAGATACAATGAGAAAAATCCCAATATCCGTTTTAGAATTAGCCATCGTTTCAGAAGGAAGCGATGTAGCTACCGCCATTAATAATACTGTAAAAGTGGCGCAGCACACCGAAGCGCTCGGTTATAAAAGATTATGGCTTGCAGAGCATCATAATATGGAACATATTGCAAGCTCCGCAACCGCTGTGTTGATAGGACATGTAGCCGGCTTAACCACCGGAAAAATCCGAGTAGGTTCGGGTGGAATCATGTTGCCCAATCATAGTCCCTTATCAGTGGCGGAAGCGTTTGGAACATTAGCAAGCATCTATCCGGAGAGAATTGATTTGGGATTAGGGAGAGCGCCTGGCACAGATCAGCTTACAGCTCATGCCTTGCGGGGAAACAATGCGTATGTGAATTATGATTTTGAATCAGAGATTAAACAACTGCAAAATTTTTTCAGCAAGGATAATCGTCATTCAAAAGTGAGGGCGTTTCCTGGTGAGGGTGTGCATGTGCCTTTGTGGATTTTAGGCTCCAGCACCGATAGCGCTTACCTTGCTGCCAAGTTAGGACTGCCTTATGCGTTTGCAACACATTTTGCCCCCAATCAGTTTATAGCTGCGATGGATATTTATAGGAAAAACTTTCAACCTTCAGTGCATTTACCCTCACCGTATATGATGGCTTGTGTGAATGTCATGGCTGCCGATACCGATGAAGAGGCAGCGTTATTGTCCACAAGTCTTTACAGAATGTTTTTGGGTATTCTTACAAACACCCGTAGCCCTTTGCAACCTCCTGCACCACTACCTGATATTTTTAAAAACCCCGAAGTGCAACAGGCATTGCACTCTATGACGGCGTACACTTTTACAGGCAATAAGGAAACATTGCGCGGAAAATTGTCAGCGTTTATTGAAGAAACGGGTATAGACGAGTTGATGATTACCAGCCATATCTATGATTTATCAGAGAAGTTAAAATCATTTTCCATAGTAAACGAAGTGATAAACGGATAAATTACTCAAGTTCGAAATTCTGTATTTTTTGTCTTTGGATTATTTTTTCCGGATTTAGACTCCTTTACCTCTCCGGTCATCTTATTTTTACGCCCAATAAATCACCCAAAAATGAACATATCCTACACCACAGCGGAACATGCTGTCCAGTCTATATCTTCCGGCAACAGAGTCTTTATACACGGAAGCGCCGCCACACCTGTAAAGCTTGTTCAAGCATTACTTGACAGGCACAACGAGCTATCCCATGTGGAGTTAGTCAGCATTACGAACCTTGGCGATATTCATTTTCATACGCCGGAATTTAAAAAGAGCTTTTATTTTAATTCCCTTTTTGTGTCGGAGAATATCCGAGGGCTAATAAAGGACAATGGAGGAGATTATGTACCGGTTTTCCTCAGTCAAATACCTCAATTATTCAAACAACAAATATTGCCTATAGATGTAGCAATGATACAGGTTTCCCCGCCGGATAGCCACGGTTATTGTTCTCTCGGCACATCGGTGGATATTGCTGCGTCAGCAGTAGAAAATGCCAAAACAGTGATTGCGCTTGTCAATCCCAGAATGCCTCGTACACACGGCAATGGCTTTATCTCCATAAACGATGTTACGCACGCAGTGTGGCATGAAGCCGAGCTTCCAGAAGTAAATTATTCCGGCAAGCTGACGCCTGCCGTGGTAGAGATAGGCAAAAATGTGGCAGCGCTTATTGAAGATGGCGCCACATTGCAAATGGGCATCGGCGTGATTCCCGACCAGGTGCTACAAAACCTTAGTAACCATAAACATCTTGGCATCCATACCGAGATGCTGTCCGATGGTGTGATTCCGCTGCTGCATTCGGGAGTGATTGACAACAGCCGTAAAAAGGTTAAAAAAGGAAGAAGCGTAACGGGCTTTGTTGCCGGCACCCGCAAATTGTATGATTTTATTGATGATCATCCTAACATGTTGGTGATGGATATTTCCTATGTAAATGACACCAGCGTCATTCGTCAAAATCCAAAAGTTACCGCCATCAACAGCGCTATAGAAATTGACCTGACCGGACAAGTATGTGCAGACTCTATAGGCACCTATCAATATTCTGGCATTGGCGGCCAAATGGATTTTATACGCGGCGCTTCTTTGTCCGAAGGAGGCAAGCCGATTATCGCCTTACCTTCTACCACCTCCAAAAACGAATCACGCATCGTTCCGTTTTTAAAACAAGGAGCGGGCGTAGTAACCACGCGAGGACATATTCATTGGGTAGTTACCGAATACGGCAGTGTCAATCTGTTTGGCAAAAACCTGAAACAAAGAGGCAAGGCGCTTATTCAAATTGCTCATCCCGACCATAGGGAATATCTTGAACGCGCATTTTTTGAACGCTACGGGATAAGAATGTAGGCAGGTGTTTCGTTTTTGTATAACTCTTCTTTTGAGTAACACGAGTTAGAAAACTTGCGTTCGTATGAGGTAATATAACTACGAAACGGGAATAAGATAAACTAAGGCAACGTTTTCTATTTGTTGTTTTCTCAAAAAACGCGGCGGAGTTTTCTTAACTTTGCACAATTTATTTTTCCAATCCTATGTCTCAGACAGATACATCCGCCTATCTTTTACTCGAAGATGGCACTTTCTTTACCGGCAAATCTTTTGGCGCCAAAGGCACCAGCGGCGGGGAGCTTTGCTTTAATACCGGCATGACAGGCTATCAGGAAGTCTTTACCGATCCTTCCTATTCCGGGCAGGTATTAATTATGAACAATGCCTATATAGGTAATTATGGGGTGAAGAAAGAAGATGTGGAAAGCGATACTGTGAAAATAAACGCGCTTATTTGTAAAAACATCACCGACCGCTACAGCCGCATGATGGCTACAAACGATCTGGAAACCTACCTATCCGAAAATAAAATTGTCGCCATACACGATGTGGATACGCGCAGCCTCGTGCAACACATCCGCAACAAAGGCGCTATGAACTGTATTGTTTCTACGGAGATAACGGATAAAGCGGCTTTGCAGAAAGAGCTGGAAAAAATCCCTGACATGAAGGGGCTGAACCTTGCAGAAAAAGTATCTACCAAAGAAGCCTATACCATAGGCAAAGAAAATGCGCGGTATAGAGTATCTGTAATGGATTTTGGGGTGAAAAGAAGCATGCTACGCATCATGAGCGAGAAAGATATTTACCTGAAAGTGTTCCCTGCAAACAGCCGATTTGAAGATTTGATGGAATTTAATCCCGATGGAATTTTTATCTCCAACGGTCCCGGCGACCCTGCTGCTATGGACGAAGCGGTAACCCTCGTTCGGAAAATATTGGAAGCTGAAAAGCCTATGTTCGGCATTTGTTTGGGACATCAGTTGCTGGCGCGAGCCAATGGCATTGCTACCTATAAAATGCACCACGGTCATAGGGGATTGAATCATCCGGTGAAAAACCTGCGTTCCGGCAAGTCGGAAATTACGACACAGAATCACGGCTTTGGAGTGGATGTGGAAAGCGCTAAAAAATCCGAAAAAATAGAAATCACGCATATCAATCTGAATGACGGCTCTATAGAAGGACTTCGCATGAAAAACAAGCCTGCTTTTGCCGTGCAGTATCATCCGGAAAGCACGCCGGGTACACATGATTCACGTTATTTATTCGATGAGTTTATCGAATTGATGGCATCTGCAAAAAAATCCTCCTGATCGTTCATGGCATTGTATTTCGATACCGGTTACCTACCCGAGTTTAAAAATGCTGTAGTAACCATCGGCACTTTCGACGGGGTGCATTTGGGACATCAGAAGATTTTGCAAACCGTCATAGACCAGGCTCGCGCCGTGCAGGGGGAAAGTATGGTCATCACTTTTGACCCGCATCCGCGCAAATTATTATTTCCCGATAAGGAATTAAAAATCCTTACACCGCTACAAGAAAAGCTGGCACTTATCTCTTCCATAGGCATTCATCATATCATCGTAGCACCTTTTACCAAAGAATTTTCCTCCCTTTCCGCACAACAGTATATTCAGGATTTTCTCATCGAAAAATTTCATCCGCACACCATCGTCATCGGCTATGATCATCATTTTGGTAATGACCGCGGCGGAAATATAGAATTGCTGAAAAAAGAGCAGGAACGGTATGGCTATAAATTGATTGAAATACCGGAACAACTGGTGGACGAAGCAGGGGTAAGCTCCACCAAAATCCGAAATGCGCTACGGGAAGGAAATGTACAAGAAAGCGCCTTAATGATGGGGCGGACTTACGGCATAAAAGGAACCGTGGTAAAAGGAAATCAGTTAGGACGCACCATCGGCTATCCTACGGCAAACATCCGGCTTTCCGATGAAGCGCAACTTTTGCCGGCTATAGGCATTTACTGTGTGCAGGTAAGGCATGAAGCCACTTGCTACGGCGGCATGCTTAGTATCGGCTACAACCCTACCGTTACCGAAGAAAAGACGATTAAGATAGAGGTGCATATTTTTGATTTCGATAAAATGATTTATGGAGAAGAACTTGAACTTTTCTTTATAGATAAGATGCGGGAAGAACAAAAATTCACTTCGCTGGATGCTTTAAAAGAACAACTCAAAAAAGATGAAGCGATGGCGCGGAGAAGATTGGAGGAATGAATCATTTTCGCAGACTTCGGAACAAAGCATGCAACGGAAATTCAGCAACTTGCAATTTTACCTTTTATAGAGGCTATGTCAATTTTCGTCTATCTCTTCTCACCTGCTTTACCTCTATAATTCCTGAAAAATAATACAACTTGCGGCTTTTTAAATCACGGCATTTGGCGCGGGTACGTAATTGTTCCACTTTCTCAAAGATGCGCCCGTCTTCGGTTTCAAACCAATGTCCTATAAGTAAATCATCTACCAGGGTAGCGCCTGGTTCTTTTTCATCATAGCGGTACAGGGCTTTGTACAATGCGGGGTCGGTGCAGGTGCTTGCCGCAGGATTGTGCAGATAAGCAACAAGCGCCTTCTCTACATCCTTCGGAAAAAAACCTTTGCCTATAAAGGGAATCAGAACATGGCGAAACAGTGTTTTCCACTCCCTGCCGTGCGGCGCTATCGAATGTTTATAATGTACATAGGCAAGCAAATGGGCAATCTCGTGCAGTAAGGTGATGAGGAAACTGTAAGGATTGAGATTGATATTGACGCTGATACGGTGGTAAGGACAATCAAGCGTGGGATTCCGGTAGTCGCCCAATACGGATTTACGCTCACGCGTCAAAGTGAGATGAATGGTGTGATTTCTGAAATAAGGCGCCACCCATTCAAATGTTCCTTGCGGTAAAAACCGGGTTAAGCTGTATAAGCTCGTCTCTTTCTTTTTCATCACTCCCGCATCGTTAAGAACGTTTTGCCATGTTCATCAAAAGAGCCGTTTCTATGGCAGTGTAAACAGCATAAATACCGAATAAAACAAATAGGGTAGGCTTGTGCAGGGTAGCTTTGTACACTAAAGCATAGATGGCTATGGCTATAATGCACACAAACATTTTCAAAAAAGTGCCGGAGTAAACGCCTCGCACAAATGCCTGCGCGCGCTGATCTACTTGTTTTTTTACTAAAAAACAGCTGATGATAGACAGCAAGGCCATCAGCCCGTTTCCGGTCATTAATACACCGAAATTGAACTGTGGTATAGCCCTGTTCAAGACATAAAATGCAATAGAAAGGACGATGAAAACAGCGGCAATACTGAGGATGAATTTATTTGTCATGGTTTCGGCTTGCTAAATTCCTTGATGATTTTCCATAATGAAAAAATCAGCGCGATCAAAGGTAAGAGAACTGCTCCTATCGGAAAACGCCATTTTATTTTTTCATCCAGCCGGATGCCGCCCCACACGGCAAGGAGCAGGAGCACCGCCCATTGGATGCCCAAGCCTATATATCGGATCATATTGGTGGTAGGCTTAGGGGTTTTCATTTGGATTTGTTTTGTTTTTTCAGGGTAGCGGCTGCGTCTTTCTGGATGTCTTCCGCATCGGGCAGCACGTTGTTCATATCTTCCGCTTTTACTTTTTTCATGTCCAGCATAGCGGTGTCTTTTATTCCGTTAAATTTACCATTGATGACCGCTTTTATATTTTCGGTATAAATCTGTTGTTCTTTTACCAGATTGCTTAGCGAATCCAATTGTGTTTTCAGAAGGACGGCTTCTTTCCGGGCATTTTTATTTCCATATCCGGGGATATAATATTTCAGCGGAGTAAACACAATGACCAGCGTTGCAAATACCGCCATTATTACAAATAAGCTGCTGAAAAAAGTATAAATCTTCCATCGGGAAAGAGCCATGGAAAATACTTCTTCCGAATGTTGCTCATCCATAATCTTCAATTTGTAGGAAGCGGGTTTGCGGGGTGATTTTCTAATGCGGGTAGTTGTAGGCATATTCATTTCTAAGGTAGGAGAAAATGGGATACGAAATGATGTACGGGTTTTTTCAAAATATTTTTGTTCTCATACTATATTTCCCCTACCTTTGCGCTCCAATTCTCATATTGCTCTTATTATAAGGTTGCATTTGGGAGAATAAGTCCTGATAAAAAATCGGGAACATTCGTTAACACCAAAAGATAAAAACAATGGCTAAAGAAATCACCGGCTATGTAAAGCTCCAAGTAAAGGGCGGACAAGCCAACCCCGCGCCGCCAATAGGTCCGGCGCTCGGCTCCAAGGGTGTGAACATCATGGAGTTTTGTAAGCAATTCAACGCCCGCACACAAGACAAGATGGGCAAAGTACTCCCCGTAGTGCTTACCGTATATGCGGATAAATCTTTCGATTTTGTCATCAAGACTCCTCCTGCAGCGGTACAGCTTATGGATGCTTCTAAGATCCAAAAAGGCTCTAAAGAACCCAACCGTAACAAAGTAGGTAAGGTAACCTGGACACAAGTAGAAGAAATTGCCAAAGATAAAATGGCTGATCTCAACTGCTTCACCTTAGAAAGCGCAATGCGCATGGTAGCCGGTACTGCCCGCAGCATGGGTATAAATGTAGATGGTGAAGCCCCATTTGCTAAAAATTAATCCATTGATCACCTTATTTAAAACTTTGTAGCAATGGCAAACATCACAAAAAAAAGAAAAGCTGTAGAAGCTAAACTCGATATAAACAAACAATACACGCTGTCTGAAGCCAGTGCAATGGTAAAAGATATCAACTGCACCAAATTCGACAGTTCTGTAGATGTACACATCCGCCTGGGCGTGGACCCTAAGAAAGCGGATCAGGCTATACGCGGTACCGTAACGCTTCCTCACGGCACCGGTAAAACCAAACGCGTACTCGTACTTTGCACTCCCGATAAGGAAAACGATGCAAAAGCCGCAGGCGCTGATTTTGTAGGTCTGGATGAATTTGTACAAAAAATAGAAAGCGGATGGACGGATGTGGATGTAGTAATCGCCACACCGGCTGTAATGCCGAAAATCGGTCGCCTCGGTAAAGTATTAGGCCCTCGTAACCTGATGCCCAACCCTAAAACCGGTACCGTTACCAATGATGTGGCTGCTGCCGTTACAGATGTAAAAGGCGGTAAGATTGCATTCAAGGTGGACAAAGCAGGCATCATCCACGCATCTATCGGACGTATCTCCTTCACTCCGGAAAAATTAGCTGAAAATGCACAAGAGCTTATCAATGCTTTGGTGCGTATGAAACCTGCTACTGCCAAAGGTACTTACCTGAAAGGTATTAGCATGGCAAGCACCATGAGCCCGGGTTTGATTATTGACACCAAATCTGTAGGATAATTTTTTTCAGCACTTTTAAAATTTTTTAAAAAATGAACGCAACTCAAAAATCTGAAGTGGTAGAAATGCTGAAAGAGAAATTCTCTAACTACAGCAATTTTTACATCACCGATACAGAATCTCTTACCGTAGAACAGGTAAACAAGCTGCGCCGTCACTGCTTTGATAAAAATGTAGAGATGAAAGTAGCAAAGAATACACTCATCAAAAAAGCGCTCGAAAGTCTTGATGCAGATCGTTTTTCAGGAGTTTATGACGCTTTGAACAATGTAACCGCACTGATGTTTAGCGACAGCCCGAAAGAACCTGCCGTTATCCTCAGCTCCTTCCGCACCGATAACAAAGGCGACCGCCCTACATTGAAAGCGGCTTTCATTGACGGTGAAGTATTCGTTGGCGACAACCAACTGGCAAGCCTTAAAAATATCAAAACCAAAAACGAACTTATTGGCGAGATTATCGGCTTGTTGCAATCACCTGCCAAACGTGTTATCGCTGCCTTGCTGCATCACATGGAGAACAACGGAGGTACTGCTGCTGAAGCACCTACCGGCGCCCCCGCTGCTGATGACAATGCTGCACCCGAAACACCGGCCGCAGAATAATTACAGTTTGCAGTTGGCAATCGGCAGCGGGCATTTATAAAATATATTTTGCTTACTGTCAATCGCAAATTGCTGACTCATAAAATTGGCTTCCAATATCCTTTATAAAAAACAAATTTTTAAAAACATTAAAATCGAATAAAAATGGCAGACGTAAAAGCATTAGCTGAATCATTAGTAAGCCTTACCGTAAAAGAAGTACAAGAATTAGCTGACGTATTGAAAGCTGATTATGGTATCGAACCAGCCGCTGCTGCAGTAGTAATGGCTGCAGGTGGCGAAGGTGGCGGAGCCGCTGCTGCTGAAGAGAAAACATCTTTTGATGTAATCCTGAAAAACGCAGGCGCTTCTAAACTGAACGTTGTGAAAATCGTGAAAGACCTTACCGGCCTTGGCTTGAAAGAAGCAAAAGAATTAGTGGACGGCGCTCCAAAACCAATCAAAGAAGGTGTGGACAAAGCTACCGCTGAAGACCTGAAAGCTAAATTGACTGAAGCCGGCGCTGAAGTTGAAATCGCTTAATTAGGATACTCCGAAAGTAACCCTTTCGATGCTACAAATCCCAACTGTCTATAGGCAGTTGGGATTTTTCATACACGATACTTGCTAATTCTACACAATGCCCTATATCCTGTCTTTTTGCAGGCAATAAAAAAACAGCCTATTAAAGGCTGCTCTTTATTAGTAGTATGCGATGTGTTGCTTATTTTCTTGAATAAAAACTCCAAACGCCTTGCCCGTAGAAATAAGAGTTCTGCTCTAATATGGCGAAATGGTCAAAATCTTGAAAAATAATTTTAGTAGTCGTGGATTCCCCTTTATTGTTGGTTACGGTTATCGCCTGCACTTTATCGTCTGTGGACCAGGTAAACTCACCACTGCCAAACGTAGAAGGATAATAGTACATCATAGGACTGTAGTTGCCTTTGCCCAAATCCATAAAACTAACAATTCCTATTTCATGCCCGCCAAGGTCAAACGCTTTCGTTATCTCCGTGCTGTCAAGTATGCCGTTGCCATCATCCAGGCTTAGTTTGCTCAAGGACCAATCGTCAATAAGAGCACGCGTTACGTTTACATCATCTTCTTTCTTACAAGAAGCAATAGAGACAACCGCGATGAATGCGATGCAAAGTTGTTTCAATATAGTGGTGCGCTTCATAAAAATTTATTTTGATTTTTTTTAGGATTTGATAAACTTTTTTTTAATTAATAAGTATTCCACCATTCTTCGCGCGGCCATGTCCAGGAGAAAGGCATTACCAGCAGAGAAAGCGTAAGATTGGATGTACCCATCAACTGACTGCGGGTATTGCTGATGTCATTTTTTATCGTTTCATCGGCATAGGCGAGGTTGCCTATAGCATATATGGCGCGCAGCTTTACACAGATGCCGGCAAGCACGCCTACTTCAAATTTTGCATAAGGAGCAATGCCAAACTGAGGGTCTATACTTTCCATTTGATCCAGTGCAGTAATAGAGTAAGAAGGATACACACCGGCGCCTAAAGTGGTGCAGAAACGGATGTTCTTTACATTAAGCGCATCGCAACCGAATTTGAAATCCAAACCCGTAGGCAAGGCTAACTGTAGCGTAGCACCGGAAAAAGGCGTTTCAATTACCGTTCCGCCAGCGTCATACATTTTCAGTTTAGAATCCCATAGCATCATGTTGTACATCCCATCTATACCCAGCACCAGCTTGCTTTTCCTACCCAAGCGTTTTATAGGGACGTGTGTGCCGAGCGTAACCCCAAACGTGGCGCTCGTTTTCATGTCAAACCTATAGTTGGTATCTTTTGCAAAATCCGGAATGGTGATCTTCTGATGTACTTTATACTCGGCACTGTTCATCAAAAAAGAATAGCCTAAATGCATCCGTTGTAATACGCCGGGAAATTTAGCGGAAGACGTAGTCGGAACCGACATCATAACCACTATAACCGCCAGTATCAATTTGTAAGAGTTTCTCATGTCTTAGCTTAAAAGAAATTATTTTGTGAAAATAAAAAAATCATGTTAAAAGTCAATGCGGTAAGGTAAATCATTTCTTTATTTTAGCAAAGAAGTTTTAAAGATGCTATTTCACAATATTCAGCTAAAAGAAATTTCCGGAAAAGGACGGGGAGTCTTTTGCATGGAAACAATCGCCGAAGATAAAATTATTGAAGTCGCCCCGGTCATTGTCATGTCGGCAGAAGACCGGATACACTTGGATAAAACCCTGCTGCACGATTATATTTTTGAATGGCAGCCCCACGGTGAAGCCGCCTGCTGCATGGCTTTAGGCTATGTTCCTCTTTACAATCATTCTTACCGGGCTAACTGCGAATATTTTATGGACTATGATGCACAAACGATTCTGATACGTTCCGTAAAACGCATTGAAGCGGGAGAGGAATTGACCATCAACTATAACGGCGATTGGAATGATGAAAAGAAAATATGGTTTGATGCCTTGGAATAAGACAAACAGCGCTATCATTCGGAATTTCTCCTCTGCCTATATTACTCCGTTTTTTTCAGCACTGCCAAAAACATGCTGTCTGCCTTGTTTGCAAGGCCGTTGATAAGCATTTGTGTTTCGATTTTCATATCCCCTATAGTGCTCACCACATCTTCATTCTCTTCTTTAAAAACAGAGCAGGTAATATAGTAGATCCGCCCTCCTTTTTTTACATAGCTACGCACATTTTGCAGTATGGATTTTTGCAGCAAGGGGAATTTTTTATGCTCTTCGGGATTGAAAAAGCAAAGCTGCTCCGGCGTGCGTGCCCAGGTGCCGCTACCGCTGCAAGGCACGTCGCAGATGATGTGGTCAAACCTTCGCCCTTTTAATTTTTTCTCCAAAGCATGAGGGTCGGATACATCCACTACAAGGGTTTGGGGCGTGTCGTTGAAATAAAGTGAAAAACGTTTTTTCAGATTGTAAAGAATGCGCTCCCGCTTATCGGTGGCAGTGAGTTTTATTTTTTGTTGAAGGTCTTTCAATAACAGTGATTTTCCGCCGGCACCGGAGCAACAATCCCACCATTCTTCCTGCGCTTGGGGCAAGAAATAATTTCCGGTCATTTGCGAAGAAGCATCTTGCACTACATAGTCTTTCTCAGGCAACAAATTTTCTAATTTCGTACTATTCGGGAAAGCAAAACAATGCTCCCTTATTTGCCGGAAATGGATATGGGCTTCGTTTAGCAAATGAATCAGTTGCTTCGCATTCTTTCTGTAACGGATAAACAGGTCCGGCTGCCGGAGTATGGATAGCAGCCATTCTTCTTTACTAATACCGTCAGATAGGGCTATATCATAGGGAAAAAGCTGGCGGATATCTACGCTTATTTTTTCTTTTTCCAGCACGGTTATTTTATGTACTAAAAAATAATCCAGCTTGCCCTGCCATTCGGGGCGCATGAGCTGAAGCACGTGATGCACTTGCGTTTCGCATAGGAACAGACAGGCTTCCAGTTTTTTATCAAACGAAATCGGGTCGCCAAAGGCTTTAGATGCACGATGCCATGCGTAAGCCAACTCACTCAGCATTTTGCGGTCTCGGCTACCGAGGATGGGATGTTTTTTATAATAAGCTTTCAGGAAAATGCTCAGAGGCACTTCACCGGCATACCGGTCTATGATGTGGCGAATATGTTGATGAATGTAGCGCACCGTGCATTTTAAAACTAAGGGTTATATCTGTTTTTTCCGGGCTTGATAGGCTTTCAGCTCTTCCAAAAACGGCTGCAAATGTTCTACTTCTACGTGATCCATCACCACAATTTTATACCATTGGGCATGGGCATGATGCGCATCCGGCACCAGTCCGTATTTATCTGCCAACTGCTGCGATACATAGGGAGATTTTATGGTAATGATATTCAGCGAAGGATGGCGGTAATAGATGATCCCCATTTCGTTCAGTTGCTTGCATACCCAAGTGGTTCTGTAGAGCAAGGTGTTGATTTTTTCGTACCAACCATAGGGGCCGTAAGCGGTAAGAATCATCCATATAGCGATGGCATTCGCGCCTGAGCGGCTTCCCGAAAGGGTAATATCCATTCCGTTTACATAGCTGGCTTCTTTGGTAAATACATAACGCATCCATTCTTTCCTTGCCAGAAAAATACCGGTTCCATAGGGGGCTTGCAGCATTTTATGCGCATCCAGCGTAATGGAGTGAATATGTTCATTCGTGAAATTGACATTATTGTCGGGATGCGCTATGGGATAAATAAATCCTCCGAATGCTGCGTCCAGATGAATTTTGAAAGGCACGTTACTTTCTGTAAGTATGCGGGCATACACGTCGGGGTCATCTACCGAGCCAAACATGGTAGTGGCTACATTGCTCAGCACGATAAAATATTTTTTGCCGTTCTTTTTCGCAGTTTCGATGATGTGTTTTAATTCTTGCTCCTTTATTTTTCTGTCGTTTTCCCCCACGGGAATGCGGATATATTCCAGGTGCATCAGATTGGCGCCTTTTACCACCGAGTAATGTGTGTCATCCGATGCCAGTATGGCAATATCTTCATGCGTGGCGTGGTATTCCTGGATAAAATAATTTCGATAAATCCAGATAGCTTGCAAATTGGCTTCTGTGCCGCCGGCGGCTACATAGCCATCCGTTTGGCCGGGCTGCGCTTTGAAAATATCTACTGCTACCATCTCAATCAATTCCCGTTCGATCTGCTGCGTGCCCCGGAAAAACGTTTCAGATTCCGACAAGGTATGGCAGCCTATATGATTGGGATTTTGAACAATGGCTCTTAGGAAAGGTGCATCTTTCAGAAATGCCGCCTGCTCGTAAAAAACCCGTCCGTCCAGTTTAGATGCGGGGATGCCCAGGCTTACCCGCTGATTGAAATCAATATTATTGTTAAGCGCTTCATCTATATGCCGGCTTACTTCTTGCGCACTTAGCTTCTTCCAAAATTGCATGAAAATAAAAAAGTCTTTGGGCGGCAAAATTAGGCTTTTAACACTGTATCCGATATGATCTGCATCATCAAACAAGATGGGCGGTATAGGGCTGCTGTATAGGAATAATGGAATGCTGGCTCTATGAAAAACTCCCAAACGGATTAGCGGTTTGGGAGTTCAAAAAAATGGTTTTATAGGAAGATTATTTTTCTAAGGCTTTCACTCCTCGGAGCAATCTTCCCCAGCGTGGATGGAGCAGATTTTCTTTATAGCTGAGCCATATAAAAGAGGCTTTGCCTACGATATGGTCTTCCGGCACGAAGCCCCAGAAGCGGGAGTCAAGCGAATTATGTCGGTTATCGCCCATCATCCAATAATAATCCATTTTGAAGGTGTAGCTGGTAAGCGGTTTGCCGTCTATGAAGATTCCGTTTTCGTTTTCCTCCAAGTTGTTTTTTTCATATACCCGAATGATGCGGCGGTATAGGGCTATGTTTTGCGGGGTGATCTGCACGGTGGTTCCTTTTTTAGGAACGGTCATAGGCCCGAAATTGTCCACATTCCATTTAAAGTGGGCGGTATCTTGGGGGAAAACCCATTCGCGGACGGTGCCTACATCTCCCGGTGTTTTCGAGAATAGTTGCAGGTGCGTTACATTGGATAATTTACGGATTACATCCACTTTTTCATTTTCAATAAATAATAAATACATATTCCCGTTTCCGCCTGCAATCTCTACGTCGTTTTCCTCCAGCATATCCTGGTCTAAAGGTGTATTGTCGGTAGTTACCTGATACAACAATTTGGAATGAGGGTACAAAGGCGCTGCTTTTCCATTTACATGTAAGATGGAGTTTTTCAATTCCAGCACATCCCCGGGAATACCTACACAGCGTTTGATGTAATTATCCTTTTTATCAACAGGTCTTGTTTCAATCGTATAAGTAGCCCATACGGCTTCGCGTCCTATTTCGCGCACCTTTCCGTAATAGTCTTCGTTAGGGCTTTCTTTCATTATGGTATCTCCGTCCGGGAAGTTGAATACCACCACATCATTGCGTTCCACATCGCCAAAGCCCCACCACCGGCGGTAGTTCCATTGCACGGCTTCGCTATAGGATTTACCGCCCGTAAGCGGCATGGTATTGTGTACCAGGGGCACCGCCAGCGGTGTCATGGGCACGCGCGGACCGTATGCCATTTTGCTCACAAAAAGATAATCATTCACTAATAAACTGCCTTCCATAGAGCCGGTAGGGATGGTATAGGCTTCGATGAAAAAAGTGCGGATAAGAGTGGCGGCTACGATGGCAAAAATTGCTGCATCCAGCCATTCCCTTGCAGCAGATTTTTTTTTGCGTGGCTTGTCATTTTTTTTCCAGAATGCTAATCGCATGAGGTAAGATGTGTTAGTGTGTAAGTTGCGAAAATAACAACAAAAGCAAGGAATTTATTGCCTTAGTGAAATTTGAAAATTTATATTTAACAAAATAGCGCTTAACCGATTCTTCTGTCCGATGGGGTTATAGGGTTTGCTATTTATAATGTTTTTTATAAAAATTCACGTAGGGCGTCATGTCTTTATCGTTTTTCAGTTTATGATAATTGTCTTCGGAGATCATCATCAACCGGTACTCATTGGGTTTGTATTCTCTCAGGATTTGTTTGTTCTTCGCTACGGCGTTCATATAAATTTTCGCAGCCGCTGCACTCGGGAAGGTTTTTATGAGGATGATGCCTTGGGTTGCCTGCAACATTTCCAGGCTCGATTTCAGCTTTTGCTCCGAGTAGTTGAAGGTGTTAAAATCATTCAACGCTGCTTTTACGCCCAAAGCCTTGGATTCTGCTTTGTAATAATAAAACACGAAATAGTGTTTGCTTTTTGCATTATAAGTATAGGCAGCAGGCGTTTTAGCAGGCTGTGCTTCCAAAGGTGGCGGCTCAGGCGGCATGGAGTTGGACGCTGCCGCATCCTTTGTTTTCGTGGTGCCGTCCGGGTTGGTAAGAATATGTACGGGCAGACTACCAGAGCTGTCGTTGGTGGCCGATGGTGTTAGAAGGCGATTGTTTTTACTGAATTTCAGCACGGCATTCGCCCATCTTTTTAAGGAGTCGTTGGCTTTGTCGGCTATGAATTTTGTCATCAGGCTGTCCGCAAGGTCATATTTTCCGGTGCCTACGAGGGCTATGGCTTCCATAATTTTAAAGCGATCGGCATAAGCGGGATATTGCTTTTGGGCTTCACGGCTTCTGGGTAGCAGTTCTGCATAATTACGTCCCATCATCATCTTATAGGTTTCGTCATAGTAAGCGGCAATAGGTATCGTAGCGGTTGTGGTAGTAGGCTCGGCTATAGGCGTTACCAAACTTGCCCATTTACTATTAGGATATTCTTTGCGAATTTGCTCCCTGAAGGTTTGTGCCAAGGTGGGATCGTTTTGTTTCAATGCCAGTTGGTAGCGCAGGTAGAGGGTTTCTGCTTTGTTGTCGTTATCCGGGAAACGTTGGTCAAAAGTATCTAAGGTTTGTTGGGCGCGGGCATAGTCGTTTACATCGTTGATGTAGGCGCTTCCTAGTTCCATATAGGCTTTTCGGATTTTTTTGTTGGCAGCTTCTTTTTGCTCTGCGGAAGAGGGGATATGGGCAAGTAGGCTTAGCTCCGTAGGGATGCCGTTTTCATCAAAACCGCTCAGTTCTTCTTCTGTTTGTTCCGTAGCGGTTTCGGCAATGGCGCCGCTGCCTGTTTTAGTGCCTCTTCGCCAGTTGTCGGTATTGGTTCTGTTTCCCCATTTGCGTTTAAAATCATTCAGCCCTTGCTGCATCAATACCGGATTGGAAAAATACCAGCTGGTGCTACTGCCTGGTTCTTCGGTATCGGTAGCGAGCGAGGCGTTCCCGTTTTGTGCGTTGAAGATGCTGTCTTGCCTTGCTTTTTCTAAGCTGCGAATATAGCGGCGCACTATGTCTTTTTGTTCATTTTCGCTGAGGCGGGATAATGCCAAAAGGCTATCCTGCTCGCGAATCACTTGGGCGGGGTAAGATACTTTGTCCAAGGTGCCGGCTCTTTTTACGGCTACGGCTATGTCTTTATCATCAGGGGCATATTTCGCCAGGTAAGCGGCGCTGTCGTAGGATTGTTTGGCATTCCGGTAATCCCCCATAGAGTAATACACATTCCCCATGCTGGAGAAGGAAAGCGCTTTTTGTTTTTTGGTGGATTTGGGGCTGCTGATACTTTTTTGCAGATAGGTAATGGCTTCGTTAAATTGGTTGCTGTTTGCCGCCAATCTTCCCAAGATATAATATACTTGTTCGTGATAGGCTGCGTATTTTCCGTCGTTCAGCATTTTTTTCAATCCGGCTGTAGCTTGTTCTTGGTCGCCTCCTTCCTGCATTTTGTTGTAAGCAAGATTTTTACGGGCGTAGAAATCCATTTCTATTTCGGGTTTGAGCTCTATTACGTTTTGAAATTGCACGGCTGCATCGGCATAAGCTCCTTGTCGGTTCAGCAATTGCCCGTTGAGGTAAGCGGCTCTCATGCGCAACCAGCTTGGTATTTCTTTATCTGCCGAAACGATTTCCAGTTGTTTGGAGGCTTCTCCGTAATTCTCTTTTCCTAAGTTCAGATAGGCTTTTTCAAGCGCTAATCTTCCTTTGTTATTACCCGAGGAAAGGTTGTTGTCTTCGCTATCCAGAAGATCGAGAATAGATTCCGCCTCTCCTTCTTTATGCGCTTCGGTGTAGGTTCTTGCCAGCCATAGGATGGCTTCGTTATTTACCGATTTATGTTTTAAAAAATCCAGGGTCGATTTGTTTTCTTTTTCTACAATGGGTATAGGCTCTTTCAGGGCTTTCCGGTTGCCCTTGCGTGCGGTTTGTTTTTGTTTCTGTGCTTTTCGTTGCTGGTTGATGCTGATGATGTAGCGGAAGGCGGTAGCGGCATTTTCATAATCGCCTTTGTAATAATAAGCCTGTCCTAATAATAGGTAAAGATCATCCGCCCATTTGGTGCGCGGGTCATGTATCTGAATGCCTAAAGAAGCTTTCTGAATAATACTATCCATATCCGACGCCAGCTTGGATGAGTCTATATCGGGGTCGAAGGGAAAAAGGGCTATGGTAGAGTCGTAATTCTCTTTATTCATCCGCAGCATATTATCCAGCGCTTCATCCATCTTCCGGTCGGCATTGAAATAATAATTATAATGGGTAAAGGTGTTTTGCAAAAATCTTCGGGGCAGCGACCATTTTTTCTTCAGCATTTTTTCATTGTTCCATGCTTCGTGCTTTTTCTTGATTTTAAGCTCCAGCGCCAGTTGCATTTTTTCTTCTTTTTTCTTTTCCTGCACTTTTTTCATTCGCTCCCGTTCTTCTTTCTTTTTGGCAAGACTGTCTGCCCGTTCTTTACGTACTTTGGCTACACTGTCGGCGCGTTGTGTTCGGATGAGCGTAAGGCTGTCGTTTATTTTTTTCCTTAGGGCTACGGCAGAGTCCAAGGCTTGCTTACGCACCTGCCGCACACTGTCGTTGTATTGTTGTCGGGAAATACGAATGCTGTCGAGGCGCTGCTGCCGGGTGATGGCTACGCTGTCTTTGTAGCGTTTGCTTTCGCGGTAGGTGCGTATCACCGACAGGCTGTCCCGGCGGTGTTGTTGTATGGCGCGCATAGAATCCAGAGCCGCCCGTCTTACGGCATTGGTACTATCCAGCACTCTTTTTCTTTCTGCTTTTACCGAGTCGTTGTAAGCGGTGCGCACGGCTTTGATGCTGTCGAGGCGATGCTGTCTTGCGTGGGTTACGCTGTCTTTATAGTGTTTGCTTTCTTTATAGGTTCTTATAGCAGCAAGGCTGTCGGTGATGATTTTTCGCGCGGCTTTTACGCTGTCGTTGTAGCGGATACGCGCCTGCCGAGTGCTGTCTAAAATATGTTTTTGGGCAGTGCGGGTAGAGTCCATTACACGCTGCCGTTCCAGCCTTATACTATCTGTATTTGCCTTTTGTCCATAGGTGGAAGAGGATGCAAACACGAACAGTGCCACAAGGATAAAGGGGAAAAAAAACGAAAGGCGACGAAAGGCGAAATTCTGTAAAACCACTCTGTAATAACTTGTTTTGGGTAGATTTTAGTATGTAAAAAGGGTAAAACTGACTCCTGCTTAATTCTCAAAAATAGGTAAAATGTTGTGGAAAACGCAAGGGCTGAAATTGAGGAATTAGAAATTTTTTCATAACTATCCGAAATTTTTTTTAAAAGAAAAGTCCCGATTATCTTACTCGTTGCATCAACTAAGCTAACCATTGGGACTTTTCAAGAGGAATAAAAATAATAATCATCCGCTACTTCGACAAA
>JAEZZY010000011.1 GCA_023418315.1 Bacteroidota bacterium | reverse complement strand
CAATTATTTGTCGAAGTAGCGGATGATTATTATTTTTATTCCTCTTGAAAAGTCCCAATGGTTAGCTTAGTTGATGCAACGAGTAAGATAATCGGGACTTTTCTTTTAAAAAAAATTTCGGATAGTTGTGGTGCAACAACTGCATTGTGAAAATAAAATATCCTTAGATACCCTTTATAGAGCGTTTTGCCGGTATGTTTTTGAGTTATTTACTCCCCCAAACACAAATATGATGGGTGGATTTTATAAACTGTATTCATTGAACCCGATTTCAATGAAATAATCCCTAAGAGCAGTGCAGAATTACAGTTGGTTTGCCAACTGTTTTGTACCCCTATGTTTGCTTGAAAGAGAAGATACCTATCGCCGGTCAATTTCACGATATTGCATAAGCTTGGCTATATTCTAAAAAAAAACCGTTGCAGGCGCACAACGGTCTTTCTATTCATTCGTTTAAATCTTTAAATCATCATCCTTTCTTCACCCATACACTTCCGCTGAAGGTAGATTGTTTCGTAAAGCGGAAATAACGCCCTTCAAACGCTTGTACCGTAGTTTTATAGGCTTGGATGACAATTTGCTGCGTAGTACCGGATACGGAAGACGGTCTGATGGATTTTATTTCATTATAGGAAAATCCGTAGATGTTGAGCGCCGGCGAAACGGTTTTAACGATAAAACCGCCGCTATTCAGTGTATCGCCGCTGATAGCTATTACGATAGAATCTGCTTCCGCCACTTTGATATCCATATTAAAACCGGTAGCCCTTGTTACTGTATCAGGTATTTTCCCCAATATACTGGGATAAGGTACACGGAAATTATACCGGAATGAGGGAATTTCCGGATGGGTAGTGTCCACTACTTCCCAAATGCAGGAATCCTTCATGCTAAAAAACGTACTTACATCAGCAGGCGACAGATGGTGGTAGTTGTCAGCAGCATCCTCAATCGTGCCAAGATGGTTTATATAAACGGTGTCTGCTAAAACCAGAATATTTTCTTGAACGGAACGCATAAAATAGGCGGATGCGCTTTCGCTATACATTCCGGGGAAATCCATACTTCCGGTCAATGTACTCCAAAATTCACCGGTTACTTTTTCACTATTATCTTCCGGCTGTTCTATAGTGCTTTGGTTGTTACTGCCGTCCTTATCTTCTTTGGTGCATGCAGATACCAGCAGTGCCGCTACCATCGAAAGAAAATAGAGATGTTGTCTTTTCATGTTTTTCAGTATTGTAAAAAATCGGGTGTTAAAATACGATAACTATTTCGATATAGGTTAATTTTCTTCGAATAAATTAATAAGACGGTTGAAAGCCTGTAATGGTTGCGGTTATGCTGGGATTTCTCGCTTATTTGCAGAAAGACCGGACGCGCATAGTTTTTTTACCAAAGTTTGAAAAATAACGCAGCAGATTATCTGGTTTAATTACATTTGTTGGCTGTTATTTTTGTTAGCAATTCCATTCGCAAACTTTAATGAACAATACATATACTGATCTCGTAAAACAAACCTTTGATTTCCCACAAGAGGGCTTCGCGGTAAAGGATAATTATCTCGAATTTAACGGGGTGGACATCAAAAAGCTGATTGACAAATACGGCACGCCCTTTAAGCTTACCTACTTGCCTAAGATCGGTAGCCAGATATACAAAGCAAAAAAGCTCTTCAACGATGCCATTAAAAAACATCGCTATGATGGCAAATATTATTATTGCTACTGCACAAAGAGCTCGCATTTTTCTTTTATTGTAGAAGAAACTTTAAAGCACGGTGTCCACATCGAAACTTCCTTTGCCTATGATATAGAGATTATCAAACAGCTCTATAAACGACGTAAGATTACCAAAGAAACCTACATCATTTGCAATGGCTTTAAGACAAGACCCTATACGCGCAATATTGCCCACCTTATCAATTCGGGTTTCAAAAACGTCATTCCGATTTTAGATAACAAAAGCGAATTTGAAGATTATAAAAAATCAATCCGTGCGAAAGATCCGGTGAAAATAGGCATCCGCATAGCCAGCGAAGAAGAACCTACGTTTGATTTTTATACATCACGGTTAGGAATCCGTGTGCGCGATGTACTGGAGTTTTATGTGGATAAGATAAAAGGTAACGAACGTTTTCAACTGAAGATGTTGCATTTTTTCATGAACAAAGGCATCAAAGATGATATTTATTATTGGAGCGAGCTGAATAAAGTAGTGAACCTTTATTGCCAGTTGAAAAAGATTTGCCCGGAGCTGGATGGGCTGAATATAGGCGGCGGCTTCCCTATAAAACATTCTCTGGGGTTTGACTATGACTATAACTACATGGTCAATCAAATCATCATGAACATTAAAAAAGTATGCAAAAAAAATAAAGTGGACGTGCCGGATATCTATACCGAATTTGGCTCGTTTACCGTAGGTGAAAGCGGCGCTGTAGTCTATTCCATCCTCAATGAAAAAATGCAGAACGACCGTGAAATATGGTATATGATAGACAGCTCGTTCATCACTACCTTGCCGGATACCTGGGGTATTGGCGAGAAATTTTTGCTCATGCCCATTAATAAATGGGACAAAGAATATCAGGAAGTGCACCTCGGCGGGCTTACCTGCGACAGCCATGATTTTTACACTTCCGAAGAACATATCAATGCCGTGTTTCTTCCTAAGCTGGATAAAGAAAAAGGACAAGAACCACTTTACATAGGCTTTTTTCATACCGGTGCTTATCAAGATCAATTGGCGGGCTATGGCGGCATCAAACATTGTATGATCCCTTCGCCCAAGCATGTGGTGGTGGAAAAAAACAAAGACGGCGAGCTGGAAGACTGGCTCTATGCAAAAGAGCAAAGTCCACAAAGTATGCTAAAAATATTGGGCTATATCAAATAGTCTCTTCTTCCTACACAAAAAAGCTACGAACATTTTTGCTCGTAGCTTTTTTTATACCGTTGCACGCCTGCCTTAGCTGATTTTTATCGTTTGGCTTTCCGGCTCTGTCAGTTCTTTTTTAGGAAGCGTAATGTTTAAGATTCCATCTTGATACTTGGCTTCGATGTTGGCTGTATTGATTTTATCATTCAACGTAAAGCTCCTTTTAAAAGATCGGAACTTATATTCGCTGCGCAATAATTTCCCGTTTTCTTCTGTGTTTTCTTCTTTTTTGCTTTCAAAAGAAATGGTCAGCAAATTCTTGTCAAGATGCAGATGGATATCTTCTTTATTAAGACCGGGAGCGATAACACTCACTTGATAGCTGCTGTCGGTTTCTTTAATGTTTACCGGCACGTGCATCTTGTCTTCATTCCAAAGATCATCCGTAAATACTTTCCCGTTTTGAAAAAAATCTTCAATAAAACCGCCTAAGCTATGCGGAATTCTGTGGTTGAAATTTTTGGTTTGGTACATCATTTTTTAATTTTTTTGGTTTGATAACCCCTATTCAAACCGAATGCCTACCTATAAAACGAGAAATATTGACCCATAAACCGAATTTAATTAAGTCAATTTGTCTTTTTTGAGTAAAATTAAGCGCCAATTTGTCTTAATGGAAGCATTTTGAACGGTTTTATAATAGAAATAGAAAAATTATTATTTTCAAATTCAAAACCTTTTTCTGATATTTGTCTTGCTTACGATGGGTTAGTAAGTACAGTCCTATCCCGATACACGGTGTGTATCGGGATTACTATTTTTATAGCGCCACCTTATTTTTTGCCTTTGTGAAGAAATTCGTACCTATACTCCTTTAATAACATTCGGATAGCATTTCAATAAGAAATAGTTTTGCTACTTTAGTACGCTATACGTCAACTATTTTTTAATGCAAATCGTAAAACGACATAACAAGTATTATTTACAATTTGAAAAAGGTGAGCTGGAACTATCCGAGCAGCAAGTGCAGAAAAGGCTTTCACGCGGAGATAAAATGCTGACGCAACTACAGACGTTAGAAAACGATCTTCCCAAAATAGAAAGCAATATCACCATACAGAAGAAAAATGTGGAGCATAGCAATGCTTTCTCGTCAAATTCCTATGCCTCTGCAAAATACTTCGATCACATCATTCAGGAATTTGAACAAATCTATCTTGCTAATGCAGACGACCCGCTGGCGCAGGATAAGCTGAGGAAATTTTGTAAAAACTCTATTCAGAAATTAGAACGCGACCGCAAAAGCCCTAAGACCGATCATGTTGTAATTGATTACTACTTGCTTGCGTGGAACCGCGTATTGCGTTTTATAGATACCCTTCCCGAAAAAATAAAGACAGAAGAACAAAAATCCGTTTCTCCATCGAATAACGGAGAAGCAACTTCCGCAAAGCATACGGTAGCGATAGAAGAAAAAGCCACAATCAAAGATTATACAAAGCAATTGCTAATCATACAGCTGATGCAGGCGGAAGGCATTTTCCCTATAAACAATGCACTGGAAGGCGTAACGCAAACGGATATTTACAAGCTTATTTCGGGCATTACCGGTATGGACGAGTCCGTAGCGGCGCAAGCCTTGCATCATGCTTCGGCCATTTTGCTGAAAAGGGAAATCACTTTGGAAAATATAGCGGAACGCATCAGCCTGCTCGAAGAATTGGAGACGTTTTTTGACGAACTTCCCTATGCCAATATCATCAGCCGGGTAAAGCTCTTGCTGAAGATTTACAGGGAAAAACTACCGCATAAATAATTCCTTTTTCGGATTCAGAAATGGTAGCCAAAAAGAAAAAAAACCGCTCTGTTTTCAGAAAACTTCTCAGGTTGTTTTTTGTTTTATGGATGGCTTCGCTTTTGTATGTGGTGATGTGCAAATGGATTTTGCCGCCTATAACGATTACGCAAGCTGTTTCATTTTTTTCAGGGGATGGATTGAAAAGAGATTATGTATCCTGGGAAGAAATTTCTCCGAATGTAAAACTGGCGGCTATGGCAAGTGAAGATCAGCTTTTCCCTACGCATAAAGGATTTGATTGGAAAGCAATCGAAAAAAGCCTGGACGGAACCGGAACAAAAAAGAAACGCGCCAAAGGTTCGGCTGCAAGCACCATCACCCAGCAAACGGCTAAGAATGTATTTCTGTGGCAGGGAAGCGGCTGGAACAAATATATAAGAAAACTGCCCGAAGCCTTTTACGCCCAAATCATAGAATGGCTATGGGGGAAAAAGCGAATCTTGGAAGTGTACCTCAATGTAGCGGAAATGGGGAGGGGAATATATGGTATAGAAGCGGCTGCCCAAACCTATTTTAATAAACCGGCAAAGAATCTAAGTCGCCAGGAAGCAGCGATGATTATAGCCTGTCTGCCCAATCCTAAACGCTTTACCGTAAAACCCGTAAGCAAACGCGTGAAATGGCGTACACCACAAATACTTCGTCAGATGAACAACTTAGCATCCGACCCCGACGTGAAAGAATTGCTGCGATAAACTCCGAAAATTTTTTACCGCTGTCCCATCCATAGCGCCCCGCCGATGCTGTCCTGTTTTGCACCGGTTACCGAGGAAAGTACATTTACTTCTTCCCGCCAGCGAAGCGCTCCTATAAGTGCCATCACAAGCGCTTCTTTATACTTCACGATGGCTTCATCCGGCACTACTACCGTGATGCCTAAGGGTTGTAGTTTTTCAGCAATTTCCTCTACTAAGAAGGTATTAAATCCTCCTCCGCCGGTTAAGAGCATCTGTCCGGAAGTAGACTCCGTACGGTGTTGAAGAATGGCTTGATATACTTGTTCTGCTATATGCTTTACCACAGTATGCAGCAGGTCAGGCGTATCATGTTCACTTTCCATTAAGATAGGAAAGACCAGCGCTTGTGCAGCTTCGTTGCTTAAAGATTTTGGCGCTTTTCCGTGAAAATATTCTTGCATATTCAACGCGTCGAAAACACCGCCTAACCATCTGCCTTCACGCGCCATAGCTCCGTTTTCATCCATGTCTTTTCCTATGCGCTGTGCTAAAATATTCAATGCCTGATTGCCGGTGCACACATCAAATGCGGCAACCGTATTTTCTTTTTTGATGGAAATATTGACGATGCCGCCTATGTTCAGCAAATAATCATATTCGGAAAACAAAAGCCTGTCGCCTATAGGCACTATCGGTGCGCCTTGTCCGCCTAAAGCCACATCCATAGAGCGTAAATCGCTGATTACAGGAAGCTGCGTGTGTGCGGATAGGGTAGCGCCGCAGCCTATTTGCACCGAAGTGTGTTGTGCCGGATCATGAAAAACGGTATGCCCGTGAGAGGCTATAAAATCTATCTGATGATGCAAAGAATTTTTTTCGATAAAAGCAAGCACACATTCGGCAAGATATTTCCCATAGCGTGTATGCAACAGTAAAAAATGGGATACCGGTTGGTTTTTTGCGGTCTTTAAAACATGCTTCCACTCTTCGCTATAAGGGATGCATTCGGTGTTCTTTATGTCGAATTTCCAGGCTCCGCGCGATTCTTCGAGATGGGTAAACACGATATCCAATCCATCTAAGGAGCTACCCGACATTAAGCCTATCACTTTATAAACCATGATTTCAAATTCAAAATGAACTAATCAAAAAATGCCTGTTACATCATGTTCAGACTTTGTCCGCTCCACAACAAAAGGATGAGGATGGCGCCGACAATAATGCGGTAAATACCGAATACTTTGAACCCGTGTTTTGTGAGGAAATCAATAAAAAATTTAATGGCGAGCATGGCTACGATGAAGGCTACAAAATTTCCTACAGCCAGTTTTTTGATTTCATCCGCTGTGAAATTCGCACCGGATTCCTGATAAAAATCATACATTTTTTTTGCAGTGGCAGCAAACATCGTAGGCACGGCAAGAAAAAAAGAAAACTCGGCAGCGGCTTTACGGGTAAGCTTTTGCGTCATCCCGCCGATAATAGTAGCGGCTGATCGGGATACACCGGGGATCATTGCCAGACATTGAAAAAAGCCTATGATGAATGCCGAAGAATAGTTTATCTTATCAGCATCATCTTCTTCCCCTTTGTTGAAAATTTTGTCAATAAACAACAGTACGATACCTCCTATAAACAGAGAAATAGCTACCACCATGGGGCTTCCCAGCATCGCATCAATTTTATCGCTGAACAATACTCCGAAAATAGCGGCAGGAATAAAGGCTACAAACAGTTTAAAATAAAAATCCAACGACTTGAAAAATCGTTTGAAATATAATACCACTACGGAAAGTATGGCGCCAAACTGAATAGCCACGGTAAAGAGCTGTACGAATTTATCATGGGTATCAAGCCCCATAAGGCTGCTGCCTATAATCATGTGGCCGGTGGAGGATACGGGTAGAAATTCGGTAAGCCCCTCAATAATAGCAAGGACAATTGCCTGGAAATAAGTCATCGGATGGTCTTGTAAATTGATTTATGGAATATGAATGTATTTATGAGTTTGCAAAGATAGCTGCCAGCGCGGATGTTGTTTAATATATTCTATAATGAGCGGAGTCATTGTTTCCCGCTTGCTCCATTCGGGTTGCAAGTAGAGGCGGCAATGCCCGGCTACCTGCACCGCATGTTCTTCCGCCCATTTAAAATCCGATGGATGATACACTACTATTTTCAGTTCATCGGCTTTTAGCAGGCTTTCCTTCAATGGTGCTTTAAATTTTTTTGGTGAAAGCGTTACCCAGTCGAGGTTTCCACGTATAGCATGAGCGCCGGAGGTTTCGATATGTGTGTGGATATGTTGGGCGGCAAAGGCTTCGCATAGGGGAGAAAGATCGTAGAGTGTAGGCTCACCACCGGTAATAACCACTCTTTTGGCACCTGCGTCCGTTGCCCATTTCACGATTTCCGATACCGAGAATGCAGGATGCGCATCTGCCTCCCAGCTTTCCTTTACATCACACCATACGCAGCCCACATCACAGCCGCCGAGGCGCACAAAATAGGCCGCCTGCCCGGAGAAATAGCCTTCACCCTGCAAGGTGTAAAAATGCTCCATCACGGAGTATTGAATCGCTGCACTCAAAATAGAAAATTAAGCGTGCAAAAATAGTGGATAATCCTGAGGCTACCGTAGAGGATAAAAAGAGAGAGAAAGCACGTTTAAAACTTCGCCTGAAGAAAAAAAATTCAACAGATTTATAGCCCACGTATTTTTAATATTACAAATGACTATTTTTGCGCTCAACTTAAAATCATTTAATGCAAAAAAGACCGAGAGGCAGACAACCGTTCAGACCGAGAATAAAAGAGAGAGAGCATAACATCAATGAAGACATTACGGTGCCGGAAGTGCGGCTGATACGCGATGGTGCAGAACCGATTATCATTAGCACGGCAGAAGCGATGGCTATGGCAAAAGAAATGGAAGTGGATCTCGTAGAAATATCTCCGAATGCCACACCACCTGTATGCCGATTGATAGACTACAGCAAGTTCCTCTATGAAAAAAAGAAAAAAGACAAGGAACAAAAAGCCAAAGCCAAACAATCGGAAATAAAAGAAATCCGTTTCACACCCAATACCGACGATCATGATTTTGATTTTAAATCGAAACATGCCGAGAAATTTTTGATGGATGGCGATAAGGTAAAATGCTATGTGCAGTTTAAAGGACGTGCGATTATGTTTCAGGAAAGAGGAGAATTGCTGCTGCTGAAATTTGCCGAACGATTGGCAGAGGTAGGTACGCTGGAATCCATGCCTAAGATGGAGGGAAAAAGAATGATAGCCATCTTCACGCCTAAGAAGAAAAAACAATAAGCGCCATTTATAGGGCGTGTTTTCAATTTATTATTGCATAAAAACCGGGTGTCTATAGCCCGGTTTATTTTTTGAATCACCGTATCGGGCGATCCTTGTTACCTTTGCCCTTTTGCATAACTGCATTTACTATAACAGCGACATTTGAAAATCAACAGCCTTAAAAAACTTCTTGCCTATACAGTTCCCTACAAAAGAACCCTGTATTTTTCTATTGTGATGTCCGTATTACTTGCGGGGCTTTCTCCCGTAAGACCTTATCTGATACAGCTTTCGGTGGACCGGTATATTAGTCATTTTCTATGGGAAGGGCTGATAGGGATATGCATATTGCATTTTGGCGTGCTGGCGGTAGAAAGTATTTTACGGTTTTGGTTTCTTTACCGCATTAATTGGCTGGGGCAAACCGTAGTCAATGATCTGCGCAAAAAAGTATTTCATAAAGTACTGCATCAAAATATTTCCTATTACGACCATAACGCCATCGGCACGCTCACCACACGCACCATCAACGATATTGAAGCGGTGAATGATGTTTTTTCCGAAGGAATTATTTCCATCATAGCGGATGTGCTGACCATCGTTGCCATTATGTGCATGATGTTTTTTACCGACTGGCGGCTGACGCTGGTTTGCCTGGCACCTTTTCCCATACTCATTATAGCCACTTATATTTTCAAAGAAAGCGTCAATAAATCCTTTCAGCGGGTGCGTAATGCGGTAGCAGCGCTGAATGCGTTTGTGCAGGAGCATCTTACCGGCATGTACCTTGTGCAGGCTTTCGCCGCCGAAAAACGGGAAGCACAAAAATTTGACACAATCAATAAAGAACATCGCAACGCCAATATCAAAGCCATTTTCGCTTATTCCGTTTTCTTTCCTGTGGTGGAGATTATTCTTGCTGTTTCCATGGGCTTACTGGTTTGGTACGGCGCTCGGCAAATTCTACATTATGAAGTAACGGCGGGTATTATCATTTCGTTTGTTATGTACCTCAATCTGCTTTTTCGTCCGTTGCGGATGCTGGCAGATAAATTCAATGTGCTGCAAATGGGTGTGATAGCTGGTGAGCGTGTACTTGCTGTATTGGAAAGCAGAGAACATCCGAAAGAAAATGGTACTTACCGTCCTGCAACCCTAAAAGGCGATGTGGTATTCGACCGCGTACATTTTAGCTACAAACCCGATGTGCCGGTGCTAAATGGCATTTCCTTTCAGGTGCCTGCGGGCAAGTCGCTGGCAATTGTGGGGCATACCGGAGCCGGCAAAACCTCAATCATCAGTATCATCAATCGGCTCTATGAAATCCAAAGCGGAACGATACAGATAGACGGTAGAAATATAAAAGATTTTGACAGGGATGTGCTGAGGCAGCATATAGGCATTGTATTACAAGATGTATTTCTTTTTTCCGGTTCGGTAATGGAAAACATTACGCTGCGCAATCAAAGCATCCCTAAGGAAGAAGTAATCAACGTAACGAAAGCGGTCGGTGTGCATGAATTTATCATGACCCTTCCGGGCGATTATGATTTTAATGTAATGGAACGGGGCAACACCCTGTCGCAAGGGCAGCGGCAACTGTTATCGCTTGCAAGGGCGTTACTCTACAATCCTTCCATACTGATATTGGATGAAGCCACATCCTCCATTGATTCCGAAACGGAGCAACTGATCCAACGTGCTATAGACAAGGTGATAAAAGACCGTACAGCCATCATCATCGCGCACCGGCTTTCCACCATTCGCAAGGCAGATGAAATTATTGTTCTGGAAAAAGGAACGATTATAGAGCGTGGCGACCATGATGCGCTGATGAAGCTAAAAGGGACGTACCACCAACTGTATCGTGCGGTGGAGAAAGAAGAGGTCTGAGGCGCATAAACTATATTTCAGCCAATACCGAGTTTTTTCTATTTTTACCTCTTATAAAATATTCTCTTTACATGGCTCACAACCTACTTGAAGGTAAAAAAGGAATCATCTTCGGCGCACTCGACGAACGCTCTATCGCATGGAAAACCGCCCAGCGCGCCGTGGCGGAAGGGGCACAAATCGTACTTTCCAATGCCCCTATAGCCTTGCGCATGGGCAAGATCAACGAACTGGCAAAAGAATGTAACGATGCACCCGTCATCCCGGCAGATGCCACCAGCATAGCCGATCTCGAAGCGCTCACCGACCAGGCTATGGAGCATTTTGGCGGTCCCTTCGATTTTATCCTGCACTCTATAGGCATGTCGCCCAATGTGCGCAAGGGCATTCCCTATACAGACAGCAATTATGATAATTTTCTCAAAACACTTGATATCTCCGCACTATCCCTGCATAAAATTTTGCAGACCGCTATGAAAAAAGACGCATTGAAAGAATGGTCTTCCGTAGTGGCGCTTACCTACATAGCAGCACAGCGCACCTTTCCCGGCTATAACGATATGGCGGAAGCTAAGGCGCTGATGGAAAGCATCGCACGCAGTTTCGGCTATCATTATGGATTTAAGAAAAAAGTACGTGTCAATACCATTTCGCAATCGCCCACCATCACTACTGCCGGCAGTGGTGTTTCCGGCTTTGATGCTTTTTACCATTATGCGGAAAAAATGTCGCCCTTAGGCAATGCAAGCTCTGAAGACTGTGCCAACTATTGCGTTTCTCTTTTCAGCGATTACACCCGCATGGTTACAATGCAAAATCTTTTCCATGACGGAGGTTTTTCTTTTACGGGCGTTAGTCAGGGATTGGTAGAAGACTTGCAGGGTGTGTTTGGGAAAGAGTAAGGGAGGTTGGCTATTAGCTATTAGGCTGGATAAGAAAAACTTAGCGGGGCTATAGCGCACAATATTATACGTTGAGGTGCGTTCTACATTCGTTCTTGCTTCACGCTTTATTAGGAACAGCAAGGACAAGCTGCATATTTGAAAACATGGATCAAACCAGATGAAGAAAATTTTTGCCTTATTCATTTTAGGAATGGTTGTATTGCCAACCTATGCACAGGTAACGGGCGGGCAATTTGCAATGGAGTTTTTGCGTATGCCGAATGCGCCACATGTATCTGCATTGGGAGGCATTAACATAGCCAACCCGGAGCAGGATATTTCTTTTGCCCTACAAAATCCGGCACTGGCGCGCCCTTCATTGCACAACCAAATCGGCTTAAACTACAACAGTTATTATGCCGGCATTAACGTCATGAACCTCAACTATGGCTACCATGCAGAAAAGGTAAAAACTTCCTTTGCGCTGGGAGTGCAATACCTCAACTATGGAGATTTTACCGCCACGGATGTATTGGGAAATACGCTTAGCAATTTTAAAGCAAATGATTATGCCATCACCTTAGGCGCTTCGAGGGAATACAAAGAACGGTGGCGCTATGGTGCGGCATTGAAATGGGCACATTCCGCACTCAACGAATATAGCGCCTCAGCCTTACTCGCCGATGTGGGCATAGCCTATAACGATACGGCAAATTTGCTGACAATCGGTGTGGTGGCAAAAAACATAGGCTTTATGGCAAAGCGCTATAATCCGAACAATCCTGCCGAACCGCTACCCTTCGACCTGCAACTGGGCATCTCCAAACGTTTCCGGCATTTGCCGCTCCGCCTGATGGCTACCGTGCATCATTTGTATGAATGGGATATTCGCTACAACAATCCGGCGGATGTGCAGGCAGGTAACTTGTTTGGTACCGCAGACAGCAACGCCAAACAAAAATCTTATTTTGCAGATAAACTGTTCCGCCATTTTATTTTCAGTGCAGAATTGACCCTGGCTAAAAGGCTGTCGTTGATAGTAGGCTATAATCATCTGCGCAGAAGCGAATTGAAATTGGCCGACAAAACAGGCCTCGCGGGATTTTCCTTTGGAGCATCGCTCTACCTCAATAAAGTGCAGGTACACTATGCTCATTCTTACTACCATATTGCAGGAGCCTATAACGAATTCGGCTTCAATTTTGCGTTGAACAAGCTCTTTCATGCAGGCAAAGGCGGAGATAAAATCCACTGGAATGCGCACTATGGCGGGTGGTAAACCGTAAATGATACAATGCTTTTTAGGTAATCCCTAAGCCATAGAAAAATAAAAGCTAATAATATGGATTTTTAAACCTACCTTTGCGCCTCAACAGGCTCCTGCCTTTGCCTTTTCTGACGCAGTTTGATTTATTCTTCTCTTTCAGTTTTCGCTTTTCCAGTAGCCACATTCTAAATACTACAGTACGCAATACCCGCTATAAGGATTAACCCTTTGGGCAATGCAGGCTACAGAAAATAGAATGACGAAAACAACATTATTAACAACAAAAAACAACATCTAAAGTATATCCTCTTCTTTTCTACAAAAGAAAGGATGCCCTTTAACCCTACCGGAATGCCGGTAAAAAAAATATGAATTTTCAAGACTTAGCGTTAATACAGCCTATTCTTCGCGCTGTAAACGATGCCGGATATACTACGGCTACAGAAATACAAAACAAAGCTATCCCGCCTATACTTAATGGAAACGACCTTATAGGATGTGCACAAACAGGTACAGGCAAAACAGCCGCTTTCGCTATTCCTATTTTACAACTATTACATAGCAAACCCTCCACCCAACAAGGTATTCGCTCGTTAATCTTAACCCCCACGCGGGAATTGGCTATACAAGTAGAGGAAAATTTCAAAGCCTATGGGAAATACCTTCCGCTGAAACAGCTTGCGATATACGGCGGTGTGCCGCAAGCCAGGCAGGTAACCGCCTTGCAAAAAGGCATAGATATTCTCATCGCTACTCCGGGAAGGTTATTGGATTTGATGCAGCAAGGATATATCCGGCTTTCGCAAATAGAAATGCTGGTGCTGGATGAAGCCGACCGTATGCTGGATATGGGGTTCATCAACGACATTAAAAAAGTACTTGCTAAGCTCCCTGCAAAGCGGCAAACCTTATTTTTCTCGGCTACCATGCCTCCCCCCATTCGCAAATTTGCCAATACTATTTTGAACAATGCGGTGGAAGTAAGCGTAACTCCTGTTTCTTCTACGGCAGAAACAGTGAAACAATCCGTATATTTTGTAGAGAAAAAGCAAAAAACCGGATTGCTGATAGACCTGCTGAAAGACAAGGACATTGCTCGCTCGCTTGTATTTACCCGCACCAAACACGGAGCCGACAGGCTGGTAAAACAATTGGCACGCACGGGCATCTATGCAGCTGCCATCCACGGAAATAAATCGCAAAGCGCCCGCCAGAAAGCCTTGAACGATTTTAAAAATAGTAAGATAAGAGTATTAATCGCTACGGATATTGCTGCAAGAGGAATAGATATAGATGAACTGCCGCATGTGGTGAATTATGAACTGCCGAATGTGCCGGAAACCTATGTGCACCGTATCGGAAGAACCGGACGAGCCGGTATGGAAGGAACCGCCGTATCCTTTTGCGATTCGGAAGAACGGGATGATTTGAAAAACATTCAAAAACTGATCGGCTTTACTATGCCGGTGCTGCAAAGAGCTCTAACAAGCGTTTGATTTTTTTAAGATAAATAATATAACTATGGGTGAATCTTTTGCCAAAAAAGAAAAAGCAAAGAAAAAAGCAAAAAGTAAACAAGACAAAGCTCTTAAAATGAAAGAGCGGAAAGAAAACAACAACAAGGGCAAATCCTTGGAAGAAATGATGGCTTACCTGGATGAAGATGGAAATCTTACCTCCACTCCACCGGATGCGAAGAAAAAAAGAGAAATTTCCCTGGATGAAATACAACTCGGCGCAGCGCCTATTATAGACGAACCACAGGGGCCCAGCACCGGCACTATTTCCTTCTTCAACGAAACGAAAGGGTACGGTTTCATTATAGATGAGAAGACTCGTGAGAATATTTTTGTACACAGCAATCATTTAATGCAGCCGGTAAAGGAACGCGACCGGGTAAGTTTTGAAAAAGAACGCACCGACAGAGGCTATAGCGCCATCAACGTAAAAAAGATTTAACAATAAAACCATAACAATTAAAACAAACAAACAATGCAAGAAGGAACAGTAAAATTTTTCAACAGCACAAAAGGCTTCGGCTTTATCACACCGGCACAAGGCGGCGAGGATATCTTCGTTCACGTAACCGGCTTGGCGGATGATATTCAGGAAAACGACAAAGTTGTTTTTGAAGTACAAAACGGCAAGAAAGGATTGAATGCTGTCAATGTAAGAAAAGCCTAAACAAATCTTACCTACGTTAAAAAGCTTCCCTATAGGAGGCTTTTTTTTGAGAAATACCGAGGCGTTAGGGAAATAAAAAAGAGGATGTCTCAAAAGTAAAATGAAGGCGCTGGGAATCGCGTAAACGAAAAAAGATTCCATCACGTACCCGAATAAAAAGAGGTTGTCTCGGACTTTTGAGACAACCTCTTTGCTTCTCCCCCAACCCGACTTGAACGGGGCAGGTTTTGAAACGGAAGCCATACTAAAAGCCACTGATGTTTAAAAGCGTTCAAACTAGCCTGAGATTAAATCATTTTCCAAAAATTAAATAGTAAACGAACAATAGAATTTATTAAACTTACACCCATGCGAGTAATACAAGCCATACAAAACAGAATTTATGAAATAAAAGGTGAAAGGGTAATGCTGGATTTTGATTTAGCCATCCTTTACGAAGTAGAAACTAAGGTTTTCAACCAAGCTGTAAAACGGAATATTAAACGCTTTCCAAAAGATTTTATGTTTCAGCTTACAAGGCAAGAATGGAACAGCGTTAAAGTCTTTACAGAATCTCAAAGCATTGAAATGCAAAATATTACAACTAACCGGTCACAATTTGTGACCGGTTCACAAAAGCATCGTTCCTCAACTGCTTTACCCTACGCATTTACCGAACAGGGAGTAGCCATGCTTAGTGGCATATTGAATAGCGACAGGGCAATAAATATGAATATTGCCATTATGAGAGCTTTTGTAGAAGTAAGAAGGGTGTTATTACAACAAACGGATATTAAAGAGCAGTTACGATTGATACAGGAACGTATTACCGAACATGATGTGCAGCTAAGCCAAATTTATGATAGCATAGAGAATCTGTTGGACGAAAAAGCAAGCGAACGCAAATGGGACGAACGGGAGCGAATAGGTTTTAAGAAATAGATTTTTCCTACAATAGTTCAAACCTGAAATAGAGCTATGACAAAAGGTTTTTCCTTTTGTTTTCGTTTTTTTACCTTACTCTCAATTCCCAATCATGAGCATACATTCCATACAGCAATACCATAGTGAAGTAGAAAAGATTATTCATTTCGGAGGCACAAAAAAAGAAACTGCTATTCGTAATGCGTTCTACAATCTTTTGAATGAATACGCTAAGCAAAAGGGCTTAATGCTTGTTACGGAAGTAACCATCAAAGCGCCAAGTGGCAAAAATGTAACACCTGACGGCACGTTAAAAGATATGCTCAGGCAAGATTGGGGCTATTGGGAAAGTAAGGACGAAAGCGATGTACTGGATGATGAAATAAAAAAGAAATTTGATAAAGGCTATCCCAAAGACAATATACTATTTGAGGATAGTCAAACTGCTATATTAATCCAAAACGGAGTAGAAAAATTCAGGGTGCAAGTGGCAGATGCAGATGCGCTACACACATTACTTACTGCTTTTGTTTTATTTGAAAGACCGGAAGTAACCCAGTTTCGCAAAGCGATTGAACATTTTAAACAAGATATCCCTAAGGTTACTGAAACCGTCCGCAATATCATTATAGAGCAGGAAAAGAAAAACAAAAATTATCAAAATGCCTCCCACAAGTTTTTAGAGCTATGCCATGCAAGTATCAATCCGAATGTAACAAAAGAAGATGTTCGGGAAATGATTATTCAGCATATTCTTACAGAAGATATTTTCAATACCATTTTTGATGAAACGCAATTTCACAGAGAGAATAATATAGCCTGTGAACTGGAAAAGGTAATAAACACGTTCTTCACAGGTGCAATCAGAAGGACGGCTCTTAGCAGCATTCAGCACTACTACCAAGCCATTAATGCCGCTGCCGCAGGAATTGCCGACCATCACGAAAAGCAAAAATTCTTAAAGGTTTTGTATGAAACCTTTTACAAAAGCTACAACCCCAAAGCTGCTGACAGATTAGGAGTAGTATATACGCCCAATGAAGTGGTGCGTTTTATGATAGAAAGCACCGATTATTTATTACACAAACATTTCAACAAATTTTTAGAAGATAAGAATGTAGATATTTTAGACCCTGCCACAGGCACGGGTACATTTATATGCGATTTGATTGATTATATACGAAAAGACAAATTGGAGTATAAATACAAAAACGAAATACACGCCAACGAAGTGGCAATTTTGCCCTACTATATCAGCAATCTAAACATTGAGTTTACCTACGCTCAAAAAATGAGTAAGTATGCTGAGTTTGAAAATCTTTGTTTTGTAGATACGCTGGATAATGTTTCGGGACTGAATGAAAAAGTATCGGGCATTCATAGCAAGTATAAAATAATGGGCGACCTCTTTGCCGTTACTACCGAAAACTCCCAACGCATCATAGACCAAAACCGAAAAAAGATAAGCGTTATAATAGGCAACCCCCCTTACAATGCCAACCAAGCCAACGAAAACGACAACAATAAAAACCGTGAATATCCTATTATTGATCAACGCATAAAGGACAGCTTTATAAAACACAGCACCGCCCAAAAAACGAAAGTGTATGATATGTATGCACGTTTCTACCGCTGGGCGTTCGACAGGTTGGAAGATAACGGCGTGGTTGCATTTGTTACCAACCGCAGCTTTATAGAAAGCCGCACATTTGACGGATTTAGAAAGACCATACAAAATGAATTTGACTATGCTTACATTATAGATACTAAAAGCGATGTAAGAGCCAACCCCAAGATTGCAGGCACTACGCATAATATCTTTGGCATACAAACCGGAGTAGCTATCATGTTTCTTATAAAAAATAAAAAACGGGATAACAAAACCTGTAAAATACACTATGCTGCGTTAGATGATTTTTGGAGAAAGGAACAAAAGCTGCAATGGCTTGCGGAGCATCCTTTGAAGCAAATAAACTTTGAAATAATAAGACCCGACAAGAATAACAACTGGCTGGATATTGCTGAGAACGACTTTGAGACATTACTACCATTGGCAGATAAAGCTGTGAAATTGGGAAGAAGTAAAAAGGCTTTGTTTGAATTGTTTTCTACTGGCATCTCTACGAATAGGGATGAATGGGTAACTGACAATTCTGCCCAAAATTTGAAGGAAAAGATGGAGTATTTTACCAACTATTATCATTCACAATTGAAATCAAATACTGATTTTACTAAGGGGATTAAATGGTCTCGAAACTTGAAACAGAGGTTTCAAAAAAATAGAGATGAAAAATTTGATAGTAAGAGAATAATTGAGTTTAACTACAGACCCTTTTCTTCAAAATTTCTTTATTATTCAGAAGTCTTTATTGACGAACATGGTTTATCCGAGCAGATTTTTCGTCAGCCTAATTTAGTATTTACTATCTCTGGCAACGGAGCATCCAAACCCTTTCATCTATTAGCATCTTCATCATATCACAGTTTAGATTTTCTTGAAAAAACGCAATGTTTACCATTATACCGTTACGACAAAGACGGCAATCGAGTTGATAATATTACGGATTGGGGTTTAGAACAATTTTGCAAGCACTATAAGGCAAAACCTTTAAAAGAAGAAATTGAAGAAAGTGGTTCTGAAATAAGACACACAGAAAATGAAGAGTTGGGAAAGCCGTATGAAGAATATCCGCAACCGCATTTACAAAACAATAAAATACATGAACCTGCTGCACATTATGGTAAGTTCATTTCTAAACAAGCTATTTTTCATTATGTATATGCTGTGCTTCACCATCCTGCTTATCGTAAAAAATATGAGCTGAACCTGAAAAGGGAATTTCCACGCATACCGTTTTATAAGGACTTCTATAAATGGGTGGATTGGGGTAAAACGTTAATGGAATTGCATTTGAATTATGAAAGCATTAAGCCCTATAAACTGAAAGAAATAACCACAGGCAGCCACGAAATGCCCAAAGCTAAATTAAAGGCCCAAAAAGAAAGCGGTAAAATAATACTGGATGAAAACACCGTGCTTACAGATATTCCCAAAGAAGCCTGGCTATACAAATTAGGCAACCGTAGCGCCCTTGAGTGGATACTTGACCAATACAAAGAAAGCAAACCAAAAGACCCTACAATTGCGGAAAAATTCAATACCTACAAATTTGCAGATTATAAAAAGAAAGTGATAGACCTGCTAAAACGTGTATGTACTGTGAGCGTAGAAACCATGAAGGTTATTGAAGAAATGGAAAAGACAAATAAATAAACCTTTCTTACTTGGAAGCACTTTGATTTCTGAACGGGAACAGCCGCAAAGAACATTTGTTTTTGCGCTTTTTTTCTTGATCATGGTAGCGTTTTGTTACACTTTTTGTTACACTTTGAACGTTACAAGTAAGGGGTGAAGAAAGAAAAAAAAGCCTGAAAGTGTTGTTGTCATTGACTTTCAGGCTTTGCTCCCCCTGCCCGACTTGAACGGGCGACCCTCTGATTAACAGTCAGATGCTCTAACCAACTGAGCTAAGGAGGAATGTCCCTTGTTTTTGGGATTGCAAAGATAATCAGCTTTCTCTTTCTGCAAAATATTTCTTCTCTTTTGCCGATAAAAATTTCAAATTTTTAATCACCATTTTTATATCTTCAAAAACATTATAATCTCTGGCGTATTGAATATCCAATTTTCGCATCGTTTCTTCATGAATGCTGATATGTTCGCTGATATTGTAGGTAGGCAATATGCCCTGCTTTATAGCAGGCAGTGATTGATTTTGCACCTGCAGTGAATAACCCACCCATGTCTTTCTGCCGCATAATACCTCCTTACAGTTTTGAAACAATTGTGCGGCATTCTTAGTAACACCGGCACATACAGGGAAAAACAACAACACCAGGCTACTCATGCCTATATCAAAAAGACGCTTGTTGCGACTATGATAGCTGTGCGAAAGATTGTACTGGATAGAGCTAACGTATATATCACCTGCTGTGTGCCGGGAGTTGCTACCTACAAAACTGCCGCTGCCCAATAGGTGAATTTTATATTCGTATTCCTTACCGCAGCGCTGCATGGCGCGCAAGATGTCTTTGTAAGGCACATCATCCGCACAAAAGACGGCTTCGTGAATGCCAGCCTGGTAAAGCGCTGTAGGCAAATGTGCCATTTCACTCAGCGCCATAGGGTCTTCTTCCAAACTGACTCTTCCAAACAGATCCAGCGGATAATGTGTTTCTTTCATATAAACGGCAATCGTATCATAGGCATCTTTATGAGCTACTACCACTGTCTTTCGTGCAAGAGAATTATAAGGAATAAACCGGAGTATCTTAAAATGATGCAGCACAAGATGCAGCAGCAACATTAGCGCCGTACCGAAAAACGCCGTAGATAAAATGATGGCTCTTGAATAGCGAAACTCGGCATCCAGCAAACCGTAATACGCCATAGCCAGCACCGTGCCTACGGCCATCCCTCTTATCACCCGCAGCGGATTGTACGAAAGTTCATACACCCCATTCAGATACATGCAGCCCAGCCATAGGGAAAGGTAAGCCGGCACCGTAAGCAATAGGGCTTTGCTTTGTATCTCTACATAGCCTTTTATATCCAGTAGGTAAAGCTCTTTCACCAGCCAGAAAATGCCTAATAAAATCAGCGTATCCAGCAAAGGCATTTTTACAACGGACAATAAGTTTTTAAACAAGGTAATTAGCGCTCTGAAAAAAATCCCTATGTTGATGAACGTTGTAAACATCCGGGCTTTGGATGCAGGGTAGTTTTTCTTTACAAACAACGAAAGGGCTTCATTGAAAACGCGTACATACGATAGCGACGATTTCTTAGTGCTTTCTCCTTTGTAATGAATAATGGAAACTTCCGGAAAATAGATATTCTTATAACCTGCTTTCTGGATGCGGTAAGAGAGGTCTATATCTTCTCCATACATGAAAAAATCTTCATCAAATGCGAAGGTTATTTTTTCCAGTACTTTTTTTCGCAACAGCATACAGCAGCCCATCAGCACATCCACTTCCGCCGTTTCATGCTCATGAATGTGGACGGCGTAGTATTTATTGAAATAGGGAGACCGGTGAAGCAACTTGCCGATGCCGGTGGTTTTATAAATAGCCACCATCAGCGTAGGAAAGGCGCGTTTGCTTTCCGGGGAAAATTGTCCTTTACCATCCAGCAATCGCGGGCCCAGGCATCCGGCATCAGGATGCTCATCCATATATTCCACCGTCTTTTCAAAAAAATCTTCCGGCAGCACCGTATCGGGATTTAAGAAAAGGAGATATTCGCCTTGTGCCACCGCTACGCCTTGGTTATTCGCCTTTCCAAAACCTTTGTTGTCTTTGTTATCTATGACGATTACGTCAGGAAATTTTTCCTTCATCATCGCCAGGCTTCCGTCCGTAGAGTGGTTGTCCACTACTATAATTTCTCCGGTAGTAGGGTGCAATGCCCGCGTTACGGAGTGCAGACATACCTCCAGAAAATATTGAACGTTGTAATTGACTATAATAACAGAGACTTTCATGCTCTTTGTAAGGGGCAACAATGTTACGAATTTAATGGCAAGACCTGTTCTATCTGAAAATCTTTGCGCCTATATCATCTTTTCTATCTGCTTGCCTATTTCCGTAAACGAAAAAGCCGCTCCTTCTATTGTTAGAAAGAAACGGCTTGTTAGGAAAGCGTATTTTATTTTACGAGGTAGTATATATTCGTTACATACATGTTGGAGTCGTTGGTATCGCCGGGGTTTATCACATATTCTTCCACACAAAGTTGTTGTTCTTTACCGTCTTCTTTCAGCTTGCTCGTCAATGCCTGATGTGCCGCATAAGACCCTGCATAACCGCCCCTATAAAGCATCATATAGGCGGGTGATGCCGGGAGGGAAAGAATCTCGATGCCTGCTACAGGCTCGTTGCCGGTGATAGGAAATGCGGCTGCCACATCCGCTGTTCCGTTGGTTTCATCCCAGTTATAGTAGATACCTACGCCTTTGCCATTGATGCGGCTTTCTGCTGCTTTGCTTATAGCTTCATAGCTTTCTCCGAAAAAATCATCCATCTCCGAAAAAGCAACTTTCTTGCGGATAGCTGCATAATTTCCTCCGGCAAATTCTGTTTGCGTTATGTACATGTTTACTTGGCTGCTTCCCGCTTTTCCGCTTTCTATATAGGTTTTCAGCTTATTGAGTCCTTTGTCAAATTCTTTTTCCATCATCTTTTTCATACCTACAATCATCATTAATCCATTCCAGGGATAGCCATAGCGGTCTTGGTATATCCAGGTAGCTTTTGATTGCCGTTCGCCGGTACCTTCCACGCGCCATATCGTTTTTGCATGACCTTCCATAGGCTTTATGAAGTTGAGGTCTATATTCGCCTGATGCGTATTGCGTCCGTTCATTTCTCCGTGTATGACGGAAGTAAGTACCATATTTCCTACTCCTGCCTTGTCATTGCCTTGCCAGGAATAGGTAGCATTTTTGCCGTCTTTACCGATTATCTCGGTTTTCATATTCGTATCCAGTTCATGAAACGGACTCCAATTTTTGAAGTTGGCAAAGTGAAACATTTGTTCGGCAACAGCTGCATCTCCCGCATTAATGGTTACCGATCGTTCGATCGTAATGTCTTTAGGTGCTATGAGTCCGAGCACCAAAAATCCGGCTATGACAATGCCTAGCAGGATGACTATAAAACGTAAAATTTTCATAAACAATAAATTTTTTTAGTGGAGGTGAAAGATAAAAAAGACTATATTAAAATCATAATTATCCGTCGGGAAAATATGTCTTCCCATTTGCTTACCGCTTGTAAAAATCAGTCTTCTCCGTGTTTTATATTTTTCCAGACATTCTCTGCATTCCATATCACCAATTGTTGAAAATCCTGTTCGCGTACCGGACAGTTTTCCATAGCGCAGAGCTTACAAGAATAATATGCGCAGGCATCTATATGAATAAATATTTCTACCTGACTGCCGAAATGTTCTTGAATGAGCTGCTCCACATCATGAATTTCTTGTTCGCTGTCTTTTACGGTATAATACCAGGGCATGGTCATGTGGGCATCAATATGTAGCACATCGCCATATTGCAGCACGCGGAGGTTGTGCATATCAATCCACTGCGGCCGGCGGTGATGTTGCAGAAATTGAATCACTTCATTCACTACGGTTTCATCCGCTTCGTCCATAATGCCGGAAAGCGACTTGCGCACCACGCGATAGCCCGTAACCAGAATGATTGCTGCAAACAGCAATGCCACTATACTGTCTATCCACAGCCAGTGAGTGAGTTTGAGAAGAATAAGTCCTATGAAAATGCCAAACGTGGAATACGCATCGCTGCGGATATGTTTACCGGCTGCTTCCACCGTGGCCGAACGGTGTGTAATACCTTTTCGGACGGCATAGGTACCGGCTATATAATTAATGATTCCGGTAATTAAAATAAGCGCCATACCCATGTCCAGGCTCTTGACCGGCTCCGGATTGAATAATCGCAACACGGCTTCATACACAATCACGATACCGGCAATGAAAATAAGCGAGCCTTCTATAGCGGCAGAAATATACTCTACCTTCCCATGCCCGAAAGGGTGATTCCTGTCTCTCGGCTTAGCGGCAAGCATCACGCTATACAAGCCTATAAAACCCGCTACCACATTCACAATACTCTCCAGCGCATCGGTAAGGATGGCTACGGATTGCGTAAAATACCAGGCCGCCATCTTTCCTAAGAACAGCACTACCGATAATACGGCTATCATCCTTTGTATGCGAACAGGCAATCTTTTCTACTTATAAATGTTGAATATTCCGGCTAACCGCTAATAGCAAAGCTCTTTATTTCCATCGCAAAGTTTCCAGCAGATGTTTCATGTCTTCTTTTAAAAACTCATTGGCAGGAAGCAGCGAATCGGCATTGGGCGTAACATCAAAATACAAAGCGCCGCGTAAAAAATGTTTTACGGAATCCGTAGCGATGAACTGATAGGCGGAAGCTGCATTTCCTCCGGCATTATATAAGATGCCATATACATTGTCTTCGCTAAAGCTCTGTTCTTTTATATAATCTGCCCGCTTGCTGTGGACGGTAAAAGACAGTTCATGCGCATCTTCCATGAGCTTGCCCAGCGGCTGCGCGGCGGTAATGTTTTTATAAGAAATATAAAACCTGCCTCCTATACTCGGAAAATCTATAAAAATCCAATACGGATTTTCGGGTTGATGACCGAGGAAAACCGTGTCTTTTATGATCGTACCATACACGGGATAATCAAAACTATAGGGAAACCCGGCTTCATCGAAGGACTGGTAATGATGCTCCGGCAGCGATACACGAAAATAACCACGCGGCTTAGGCGTATAAACTTCCGGACGACAGGAACAACATAACAGACTAAGAAACAAAATGGAAACGATCAATCGCATGGCGCGCCAAATCTATGAAGATTTTTATTGGAAATAAGCTGCGCCGGTGCATTTCACCTATTCTGCCCCTTTTTCTTCCCCCTTTTTCTACCCGCATTAATACTTATCTTCGCCCGATTTTAAAAAACTTTTTTCCATGAAGAAATTTTTGCTTTTTGCTTTTTGCATCGGTTCCATAGCCGCCTACGCACAGGACGATTTGATTAAAAAAATTGATGCCAATAAAAGCGACAGCGCTAAAAAGAAATTTGAATTTACTCCTATCCTCAATGTGGAATGTACGGAGGTGAAAAACCAGGCGAGCAGCGGCACCTGCTGGAGCTACTCTACCAATTCGTTTATCGAAAGCGAAATGATACGCATGGGTAAAAAACCGGTGGACATAGCCGAAATTTATACCGCAAGAAAAGTGTACGAAGACAAAGCCGATAACTATGTGCGGATGCACGGCGATGCAAGCTGGGGTGATGGCGGCGCCTGTCATGATGTAATCAATATGTACCGCAAATACGGCGCAATTCCCCAAAGCGTTTATAGCGGTTTGCAATACGGTACTACCAAAAATAAATTCGGAGAAATGCAAGGCATCCTGAAAGCCATGCTGGATGTAGTGGTGAAAAACCCCAACGGCAAATTGACACCAAGCTGGAAAAAAGCCTTCAACGCCGTGTTGGACTCCTACCTCGGAAAAGTGCCGAAAACATTTGAATACAAAGGACAAACCTATACGCCCAGAAGTTTTGCGGATAAAGTGATCGGCATCAACCCCGATGATTATGTAGAACTTTCCTCTTTTACCACTGCGCCCTATTATACCCAAACCATGCTGATGGTGCCCGACAACTGGAGCTATGACCTTGTATATAACGTGAAGATGAACGATATAACCGATATTATAGACTATGCGCTTTCAAAAGGCTATAGCGTAGCCTGGGCAACCGATGTAAGCGAAAAATATTTTAGCTGGAAAAACGGTGTGGCATACGTACCGGAAAAAGACTGGGAGGATATGGATGATAATGAACGTAAATCCATTTTCGACGGACCTAAGCCGGAACGAAAAATCACTACCGACATGCGCCAAGAAGCTTTTGACAACTACACCACTACCGATGATCACGGGATGCAAATAGTAGGATTATCAAAAGACCAAACCGGCAGAGAATATTATTTAGTGAAAAACAGCTGGGGTGAAAAAAACGATCACAAAGGATTTCTTTATGTTACCAAAAACTATGTGCGCTATAAAACCACAGCGTTTTTATTGCATAAAAAAGGAATCCCTGCCGAAATCAGAGCGGAGCTGGGGCTGAATTGATTTGTCATAGCAAGTTCATAATTTTCAAGCTTCCGTTTTCTATTTCTGAATCCATTATCTTTGTTTGTTCCAAATAAACACATGAAAAAAATACTCGTTTCGCTACTGGCAGGCATTTCCGCAGTAGGTTTTTATAGTTGCTCCGATGATTTTGCAGTAACAGCGCCTTATAAAAATGTTACCCTGGTTTATGGCTTGCTGAATATGGAGGATACTGCGCATTATATCAAAATCCAAAAAGCATTTTTAGATGAAAAGAAAAATGCGTTGGAAATGGCAAAACATCCTGATTCCAGCTATTATCCTCATCTGAATGTGGTGGTCAAAGAATTGTCGGGCGGGCAAGTAGTGAAAATCATTGACCTGGAGCGGGTAGATGTGAACTTGGAAGGACATCAGAAAGATACCGGCACTTTTTTTACTTCGCCCAATTATGCCTATAAATTTAAAGAAACACTGAACCCCAATAACAAATATCGCCTCGTTATCACCAATCCGGATGCAGGCTTTACCGATTCTTCGGAAATAGAAGTGCTGGATGTCGCTCAGCTGAGAGCCTATAACATAAACGTGAATACCCAGTTCAATTTCGCCAAAACCGTTCCCGAGAAAAGTAATAACCTGAATATTCCGTTTGAAATACCCGACAATGCAAAATATATTGAAGGGAAAATCAAATTTCGCTGGGTGGAAAAAGACTTGAATACCGGACAACAAACTGACAAGGAAGCAGATTTTATCTTTGACAGCGGAGCCATTCCGGATAACAGAAATATCTCCAAAAGCCATATTGCGTTTTACAGTTTTTTGAAAAGCAGCATGGGGGTTGTTTCGGAGCATATCGAACGCAAGATGGATAGCTGTGAATTATACCTTGCCGTAGGCGGTCAGGAAGTTTACGACTATATCCGAATCAGCGGCATCCAATCAAGCGGGCTTACGGCAGATCAGTTGAAGCCACTTTATACCAATATCCTCGGCGGCGATGTATATGGTATATTCAGCTCACGCGCTTACAAGGTGTATAAGAATATTCCTTTGACCGAGGCTACGTTAGATTCGTTCCGTGTTCATCCCCTTACGGCGGATCTCAATATCAGAGGGCGCTCCGATCATTAAAAAGGGCTATAAAAACTTGATTTTTTTTAAATGCTTTGGTTGGAAACAGCCAAAGCATTTTTTATTTGGGTGCGTTCGTAGTCGTAAGCACTGAAATAAAAGTACAGAACAATACGCGGTGGTAGGGTTTATAAACTAAATGAAACGCCTATAAATGGAGGCTTACCCAGCACAAGTTGAGTTACCTACTTCTTCATATACATCACTTCCTTCACCAGCTTCACGGTGCGTGCTACATCGGGCAGGTAGGCGGCTACGAGGTTGGGCGCATAGTGCATATTGGCATCAGCAGAGCAGATGCGGCGTATAGGCGCGTCCAGATAGTCGAATGCTTCTTTTTGGATGCGGTAGGTGATTTCGGAAGATACACTGCTAAAGGGCCATTGTTCTTCCACCAGCACCAGTCGGTTGGTTTTCTTTACAGAGGTGGCAATGGTTTCCCAGTCCAGCGGGCGGATGGTGCGGAGGTCTATCACTTCAGCTTCTATTCCTTCCTTAGCCAGTTCATCGGCAGCGCCCATCGCTATTTTCATCATCTTGTTATAGGATACGATGGTTACATCTTTTCCCGCGCGTTTCACATCGGCTTTGCCTATAGGGATCAGGTATTCTTCTTCGGGTACTTCGCCTACATCGCCATACATCACTTCGCTTTCCATAAATACCACCGGATTTTCATCGCGGATAGCGGATTTCAGCAATCCTTTGGCATCGTAAGGGTTGGAAACGGAGATCACTTTCAGCCCCGGGATATTGGCATACCAGCTTTCAAAAGCCTGCGAGTGCTGCGCCCCAAGCTGTCCTGCTGAGCCGTTAGGCCCGCGGAAAACAATAGGGCAACCGAATTGTCCGCCACTCATAGAAAGCATTTTAGCGGCATGATTGAGTATTTGATCCAATGCCAGCACAGCGAAATTCCAGGTCATAAACTCCACAATGGGGCGTGTGCCATTGGTGGCGGCGCCCACGCCTATAGCGGCAAAGCCCAGCTCTGCAATCGGCGTATCTACTACACGGCGTTCGCCAAATTCTTCCAGCATTCCCTGGCTCACTTTATAGGCTCCGTTGTATTGGGCTACTTCTTCACCCATCAGAAATATCCGTTCGTCCCGACGCATTTCTTCTTCCATTGCTTCTCTTAATGCCTGACGGAAAGGTATGGTACGCATGTGTGGTTTGTGTTTTTTTTGAAGGGGTAAAGATAAGCCTTTAGTTGATTAGTTGGATGAAGAGTAGGGTGGAATGGAAGCAGTTTGATCCATTTTTCCCTGCTGTTTTATTTAATCCGAATTAGAAAAACCATGCATAATCCTTCTACCTTTGCGGGGATGAATCAGTTCCAGTTTGATTTTGCGCAAGTATTCACCATTGCCTTTACGCTTTTTGCGGTGATTGATATATTGGGTTCGGTGCCGGTCATTATCTCTCTGAAAAAAAAGATGGGCGATATTAGTGCTTTGCAAGCTACGCTGGTGTCCGGCTCGCTTATGTTGCTGTTCTTTTTCATAGGGGAAAACCTGCTTAATTTCATGGGGCTTGATGTTCATTCCTTTGCCATTGCCGGGTCTATCGTCATTTTTATTTTGGGTTTGGAAATGGTGCTGGGTATTGAATTTTTCAGAAGCGAGCAGGGTATAGGCTCGGGCAATGTGGTACCTATCGCTTTTCCGCTGATTGCAGGGTCCGGCACACTCACTACCATCATGTCGCTAAAGGCGGAGTATGAAGGGCATAATATCCTGGCGGCTATTCTTATCAATCTTGTATTTGTTTTTATCATCCTCCGCTCGCTCAGTTTTATAGAGCGTATTCTTGGGCCTTCGGGTATTTCTATGTTGCGCAAGTTTTTCGGTGTTATCTTGCTGGCTATAGCCGTGAAGATTTTTAAGAGCAATATTATGTGGTAATAGGTGCTTTCCTAAGGAAAGTTTGTTTTTTACCGATGCTGATCCAGAAGGATGATATTGCCGTCAGGGTCTTTGAGCATGAGGCTTGCCGGGCCGGATGTGTTTTCATCGGCTTCGCTTATCAACGGTATGTTGTCTTTTTTTAGTTGTTTTTGAATTGCTCGCACATCGTCAAAATCTTCTATGTTCTTAGCGTTCTCATCCCATCCGGGGTTGAAGGTCAAAATATTTCCTTCAAACATTCCTTTGAAAATTCCGATGAGGGCGTTTCCATTTTTCAGGATGAGGTAATTTTGCTCCATGCTCCCGGCAAATACGCTGAAGCCCAGTTTTTCATAAAATTCTTTGGATGCCTGAAGGTCTTTTACGCTCAGGCTTATAGAGAAGGCGCCTAATTTCATTTTGTTTTGTTTTTCTGTGAAGGGGCGATGGTTTGTTTTTTCTTGGGCAAAAACATTCTTTAGGGGAAACCCCATACTCAGCGCTGTAAACAACGCTATCGTAAGCCCTTGTTTTTTCTTCATGATTTTGCTTAGGGATTTATTCTTCGGGTTCGTCTATTTCGTCTGTGTCTGTATAGTTGAACTCCATTTTGCTTTGAGTAATTATCTCGTCCAAAATGTTTTTGAGATAACCCAATTTTATACTATCAGTAAAGCGTTGGTTAAGTGTCGGAATGTTTATGACTTCTTCAATGCAGTTCATATACTTGTCCACAATAGCTGTAACCAAATAAATTTTACTGGCGTTGTCTTTTATCTTCAACAAAATATCGTTAGTTGTTTCGTCTGATTTGATAACGAACGTAATCGGGAACTTTTGAATTTTGTCAATGTCAAGAAAATATTTTTTGAAGTCTAAAGTTTCTGTTACTTGAAAGAAACGCCCCAATGGTCGCATTACAAAGTCAATTCCACCGTCATTTGCATTTGTTCTTCCTGTCTTGAAAAGTTGCAGGTTTTCTTTGTTGAGTTTATCAACTTCGTAACCCCAATAAATATGTTGGTCGTGATAGTAATATTTGAGAATAGAATAGCTGACAATTTCAAAAAGTCTTGCATCAACATTGGGCGCAAGCAGGTTGCTGATAAACTCAATGAGTTTTTCTGGTTCTGACTTTTCGATTTCCTGAAATCCTTCAAGAGCTTTGATGAAACGTTGAAAAGCATCTTGTTTTGTCTTAACGTATTCGTCAATGATTTCAATAATTACACTTGCTAAGTTGTAAGTCGCTTTGCCGACTTTTACTTTCAGTAAATGTTCATTTATCCAATACTTATTGGTTTCAAGGTTTCGCAAAATTGGAATAAATTCAGAAGCAGGAAAATACTTCTGAAATTCTGCGTTCATTCTGTTGTTCAAAGCGTGGTTTTGCAACTTGCTTCCAAATGGCAATTCTCTTTGTCTTGTAAATAATTTCACAAACGCTGCACCTTCATAGTCGGCGTAACCATTTTGTTTATCAAAGCCGTTGGCAATATAGTCTTCAAGAATAACATAAATCGCATACAAGTTGGCAAAACTGGAACGAGCTTTTGAACCTTTGTTGGCCGAACGGGTTTTGAAATTCAGATATTGAATTAACTGGCTGTTATTGAAAATATCTTCGCTATCATTTCCGAAATGTTGTTCTAAAATCGTCTTTATGTTAGTCGTGAATGTATGTTCCATTGGGTTCAAATAATGTTTGTTGATGGATGCTGGCGATTTTTTCGGTTTCAAATGTGCGAATTTCTTTTTGTAATTTTTCGCCTTTGTATTCGTCAGCTAATTGTAAACGTCTCAGCCCAATTTTTACATATTCATCCTGTAATTCGATGCCAATACACTTTCTGTTTAATTCTTTTGCGACAAAACAAGTTGTAAAAGTTCCCGAAAATGGGTCTAACACTAAATCGCCTTCGTTAGAACTTGCTTTAATAATTCTTTCAAGCAAAGCGATAGGTTTTTGCGTTGGGTGGTTTTCATATTCGTCCATACGATAACGAACTCTCGGAAATTCCCAAACATTGCCCGGCACTTTTTCCGAACTGTAAACAGTTGGAACAGCTTTGCGATAGTCAATAAGTTTACGTTTTGCTCCTGTTTTGGCTTCTACTAATATATCGTCTGCGTTAAATGTGTAATTGCTTTTGTCTTTTACGCAAAACAAAATGGGTTCATACATTGAACCAAAATATTTTTTCGCTTGAACACCTGAACTGTCATAACTCCAAACTAACCGTGAAAGTATGTCTAATTTTTTACGCAAGAATATGTCAAAGTAAGGCATAAACTGTGTTGCAGTCATTACATAAAAACTGCCTGTCGGTTTGAGTTTCTGAATACACAAGTCAAGCCACTGGTAACACCACTCCAAATAGGCTTCTTCTGTTTTCCATTTTTCAATGTGTCCGTTAAAATTCTTACCAATATTGTAGGGTGGGTCGGCAAATATAAGGTCAACGGAATTGTCTGGTAGCAGTTTAAGGGCTTCCAAAGCGTCTCCGTGAATAATTTTATGTATGTTAGTTCCAAATATTTCCATTGTCTGCACTTTACTAATTTATTTAGACGAATTTACAATTTTTTCTTCCATTGTCGGGTTCCCTATTGATGATTTGTAGGGTGTCGGTAAATAGGCAAAAACAAAAAATTGGCGAAACGGCTTCTTCCAACTTCGTGGTTATAACCCCAAAAAAAGCTGCCCTTTTATAGGCAGCCTTTTGTCTTTTTCATTGTCTTTTCTATTTTAATCAAGCACTCCTAATCTTGCCAATGTTTTGTCCATATCTCTTGCCACCATGCTTTGCGGATATTCATCACGCACTCGTTTAAAGTTTTCAATGGCTTTTTGCGGTTGTTTATTCATTTCATAGGCCAGCCCCGCGCGGTAGAGATAGATGGGCGTTAAAAGATTGTCGTCTTTATTAGCTGCTGCTTTATTGTAATAGTCAATGCCTTCTTTCACGTTACCGTTTTCCATATAGGCATCACCCAATGCGCCATAAGCAGCGTATTCCACCAAGGTGCCTTTTGCGTCAAATTCTTTCAGGTATTTGATAGCATTTTTGGCATCGCCTTTTTTAAGATAGCTCACACCGGCGTAGTACTGGCAAAGATTAGCCGTTTTAGTACCGCTGTATTGTTTCATGATTTTCAGAAAACCTTTGTGTTGTCCATCGCCATTCAACGCCTTATCCAGAGAATCCTGGGCAAAATAGGTTTGCGCAAAGGAAATTGCGTTTGCCGCTTTGTTTTCACGAGGTTCTTTGTAAAGTTTCAAATAAGCGAAGAAGCCGATAATCAGCGCCAGCGCAGCCGTCAATACTATATTGATGGTTTTTTTGTTGTCTTCGTACCGGTCTTGTAAATTTTCTAAAGGGTTGAAATCCGGTTCTTGTTTCGATACTGGTCCTCTGCCCGGTTGTGTTCTTGCGTTAGTTGCCACTTGTTTTAAAAATTATAGTTGATTAGTTGATTGATTGTTGTAGTTAATTGGTTGAAGGCTTTTAATCTATAATATAGGGATAATCTTCCTCCACATAAATGTCCTTATACAGTTCGCTTATATCGGGGTAGGGACTTTCTTCTGCGAATTTCACACATTCATCTACCTCATTTTTTATTTTTTCATTTATCTTATTAATGTCGTCTTCCGTAGCCCATTGGTTATCCATAATGGTTTTCAGCACTTGGTTGATGGGGTCTTTTTCTTTGTATTCTTCCAGTTCTTCTTTGGTGCGGTATTTGGCGGGGTCGCTCATGGAGTGTCCTCGGTAGCGATAGGTTTTTATTTCCAGGAAGGTAGGTCCACCTTTATCGCGGGCGCGGCGTGCGGCACGTTCCACGGCGGTGTGTACTGCTTCGCAGCTCATACCGTCCACCGAGTCGGCAGGCATATCGTAGGCATCCGCCATGCGGTAAATATCCAGTACTTTAGAAGTCCGTTGCACGGAAGTCCCCATTGCATAGTGGTTGTTTTCACAAATGAAGATGACGGGCAGATTCCACAGCATTGCCATGTTGAAGGTTTCATGCAAAATACCCTGGCGTGCGGCTCCGTCGCCGAAGAAACAAAGTGTTACGCGATCGTTGCCCAGATACATATCCGAGAAAGCAATACCCGCGCCCAGACCTATTTGCCCGCCTACAATGCCATGTCCGCCGAAAAATCTTTTTTCTTTGGAAAAGAAGTGCATGGAGCCGCCTTTACCTTTGGTGCAGCCTGTAGCCTTTCCGTAAAGCTCAGCCATACATTCGTTGGCGCTCATTCCTTTAGCGATGGCAAGCCCGTGATCGCGGTAAGCGGTAATCATATTATCGTCATCGCGAATGGCCGTCATACATCCCGCAGCCACTGCTTCCTGACCGATATACAGATGACAGAAACCGCGTATTTTCTGCATTCCGTAAAGCTGTCCTGCTTTCTCCTCAAACTTGCGGAGCAGCAACATGATTTCGTACCAGTATAAATACGTTTCTTTGCCGAATTGTGTCTGCACGGTTTTCTAAATTTGTGCGAAAATATAAAAAAACTTTTTCCTTACAGCTTCCTTGTCCACAATCCGCAAAATAGCACTCACTCATTTCCGAAACTACCGTTCCGCTACCTTCGAATTTTCTGCGCCGGTAGTGAGTATTACAGGCCTGAATGGGGCGGGGAAAACCAATCTTATAGACGCCGTTTATTATCTCTGCTATACCAAAAGCTATTTCACCGGCTACCAACAGCAACTTGCTTACCACGGCACCGACGGCTTCCGGCTCGAAGGCGATTTTGAAAACGGCCTTCTTTCCGAAACCGTGAGCTGCAAATGGCAAAACGGAAAAAAAGAAATTTACCGGAATGGCGTCCTATGCGAACAAGTAAAGGACTACATAGGCAAGCATACGGCAGTAATGGTAGCGCCTGATGATATGCAGCTTATAAATGAAGGAAGCGAGCAACGGCGCAAATGGATAGACGGGATGCTGGGGCAATGCGATAAACAGTATCTGGAAAGCCTGATGCACTATCAGCAGGCGCTTACCCAGCGGAATGCCTGGCTGAAAATGAACGCCCTGAAAGCCCAGCACGATTTTACCCTCATTGATTTTTATGACCGCATTTTGACGGAGCACGGCATGTACCTTCATCAGCAACGAAGCCGATTTATAGCCGTTTTTAAACCCTTGCTCCATAGTGTGTATGAAAAAATATCCGGGCGTAGGGAAGAGATAAACCTGCATTACCGTACGGAAGTAGAACAAAAATCTATGGCAGCGCTGCTGAAAGAAAGCCTGGGAAATGATATACGGATGCAGCGCACGCTGAAAGGGATTCACAAAGACGACCTTGATTTTTACCTGAATGATAAAATGCTGCGGCAGTTTGGCTCGCAGGGGCAGAAAAAAACTTATTTGTTTGCCTTGAAACTGGCACAATGGAGCTATTTGAATAAGGTCTTAGGGCAAACGCCCGTATTGCTGCTGGATGATATTTTTGAAAAATTAGACTATAAAAGGTTAGAAGCGTTATGGACGCTTATCAAAGAAGAAAAAGTGCAGCAGGTAATTGTTACCGATACCGAAAAAGACAGGGCGAGCCGGCTTTTTGATACGGGATGGGAGGTGAAACATATCCTGCTGTAAAAATGTTTTTTTCCGATTCCGCATTTTATTTTGCTATAGACATTGGCTCGTTCCTTTTTTTGCTACGAAACGGGAAGCTGATAGGGTAACACGCAAGGATGAACGATAGTAATTAATTTGCCGGGTGGGAAAAAGGATTTACCACTCAATCAAAAATTTAAATCGTAAGTTTAAACTGAATAAATTTGGAATGACGAAAAATAAAATAGCAAAACCATTTTTGAAATGGGCAGGTGGGAAAACTCAGCTTATCTCTGACATTGAGCGAATACTGCCAAGAGACATCACACGGAAAAGCTTTACATATATCGAACCATTTGTTGGAAGTGGTGCAATTTTGTTTTGGATGTTGAACAACTTTCCAAATCTAAAAAAAGCTGTAATAAACGACATCAACGAAGATTTGATAAACACCTACAAATCAATCGCCTCAAACCCAGAAGAGTTGATAGAAATCCTAGAAGTTTTGCAAAATGAATTTCATGCTTTAGAAGGAAATGAGGACAATAAAAAAATGTATTACTACCAAATAAGAGATTTGTATAACTCAAGGAAGGAAACCAAAAGCGGACAAGCTGCCTTATTTATTTTTCTTAATCGTACTTGCTTCAATGGTTTATACAGAGTGAACCGTAAGAACGAGTATAATGTTCCGATGGGTGGCTATAAAAAGCCAACCATTTGCGACAAGGAAAATATTTTTGCGGTTAGTGAAGCGTTACAAAAAGTTGAGATTTTGTGTGGAGATTTTGAGCAAACATTTGATTTTGCTGAACAAAATTCATTTTTCTATTTCGATCCGCCTTACAAACCATTGAGCGAAACATCAAGTTTTAATTCTTACGCAAAAGACGAATTTAACGACAGCGAACAAATTCGTTTAAAAGAATTTTGCAATAAACTTGACACTCAAAACCACACTTGGATTTTGAGTAATTCTGACGTGAAAGGCAAAGATGAAAACGATAATTTCTTTGACGATTTATATTCTGAATTCAATATTCAAAGAGTAGATGCAAGAAGAAATATAAATGCAAATCCTGAAAAAAGAGGAAAGTTAACGGAATTACTAATTACAAATCAAGTGAATAGCAAAGAATATGTCAGAGCAATTTAAAATCTTCTTATCGCAACTTTCGGAAACTAATGCAACGCTTGATTATTTCACGAACTTCAAGAAAATAAAAAGCAACATAGATAAAATTTCAATCAAACTTAATCAATTGAATTACTTGATTGGAAAAGAGAATTTGAAAGAAGCAGTAAAAGAACTTTACGAAGAAAATCCGAAAGTTTTCGAGGTGTTGGATATTTTGATTGCAATCCGCAAAAACAAAAACGCCAAAACATTCAACAACAAAGGCGAAATTGTTTTACTTGATACTTATTTCACTTCGCCTGAGTTGATTTTGGAATACATCGAAGAAACAGGATTGGCAGAGGTTTTTAAAAACAAAAATGTTACAAATCTTGTGGATTATGTTTTCGGAATTGAGGTAGGTTTAGACACAAACGCAAGAAAAAACAGAGGTGGCGACAATATGTCAAAAGCCATTTCATTGATTTTTGACAAAGCAGGAGTTTTCTACAAAAAGGAAGTAAACAATACAATTTTTCCCGAAATTATTAGTTTGGGGGCAGATGTAAAATGCTTTGATTTTGTCATTAAAACCAAAAAGAAAACGTATTTAATTGAAACAAATTATTACAATAGTGGAGGTTCAAAACTAAACGAAACAGCAAGATCTTATTCAGATGTTGCACCGAAAATTAATCAATATGAAAATTACGAATTTGTTTGGATAACGGATGGACAAGGTTGGCTTTCTGCAAAGAACAAATTGGAAGAAGCATACAATATTATTCCAAGTTTGTACAATTTGATTACGCTTGAAGATTTTATCAGGAAAATTCAAAAAGAGGGTGTTTTAGAATTTATCTAAATCCTGGTTGGGAAGCTTGAATAACTGTTATATAATCAACTTCTTTTTTTGCATATTTAAGAATTGTATTTAAAAGATTATAAAACATATATGCCCCTTCATTTCTTTTTTCATTAATGCAAAAAAGTTCTATAATCATACATACATAATCTAATGAAAGTGTGTATTCTTGATTTATATAAGAATATTTTTCAGAAATGTATTCAACTGTTCTAAAATTAAAATCTGCTCTCTCTTGTTGTGATTGAAAAGGAACAAGTTTGCTATAAAAGTCAATATAATATTCCAATAGCTCAATAACTGCATTGCGATAATCAATGGTTTTCATCATTAAATCAACAACCCAAAAAGAATGTAATGGTGGAAATGGACGTTCTGTTTCTCCCGGTTTTAAAATTTTAACAACAAAATCTATCTCAGGGTGCAATCCTCTGGAGCTGACCTCCTCCCTAAAAACGGGACTAAATGAAATTAGAGAAAACGGGCAATTATTCATAATTTAAAAATGAAAATTGTCTTATGAAAAAA
>JAEZZY010000068.1 GCA_023418315.1 Bacteroidota bacterium | reverse complement strand
CAATGCAACCAACTGAATTATACAAAAGGGAAAGCACGCGCATTCGGCAATTTAGGACGCGAACTCAATTTGCTGCGCCAATTTCAAAATGCCGAATTATATATACAACAAGCAATTTCTTTAGAAGAGAATTTTGACCCCGTGGATTATCATCGGTTAGGCGAGCTGTACAACCGAATGGGAATTATAAAGGATAAACATAAAAACCTTATTCAAAGCACGGATTATTTCCAAAAAGCAATTGACATAGGCATAGAAAATGAGGACTACCCATTGCTTTTAAGAGCCTATACCAATTATGCAAATACGCTTAATCAAAGCTCCCAATATAAATTGGCCGTACAGCATCATCTAAAAGCAATTCGCCTGTCGGAAAAACTAAACGATACCACCGCTATGGTAAGGTCATACAACAATGTAGCCATCACTTTTCGTCATTTAAAAGAATATGACCAGGCGATACACTACTATCAAAAATGTATTGACTTGGCGCAATCGGCAAACGACCATCGTTCTCTTGCCTTAGCATGGATGAACCTTGCCAATACCCGATTCATGAAAAACAAAGAAACTGAAAAGAACTTAGACCATTTATACGAAAAAGCATCCCAGGCCTTTAAAAAAGCACAGGATAAAGCCGGACTGGCTTTGAACTATCATAACTATGGCAATTATTTAGTGAACATAGGCAACAATCAATTAGCTAAGGAAAATCTTCTCAAAGCGCTGGAACTAAGAAGAGAAGCTAAGGTAAAACCCTATATCGCATCTACCCTATCCGTCTTAGGAAAACTAAGCATCGAAGAAAACAAACCGGATGAGGCTAAGAAGTATTTGGATGAGGCAGAAGCCTATTTTAAAGAGGATACAAAAAATGGTTCCCTATTATTGGATTTATATACCTATCAAAAAAGGCTGTATGAAAAATTGAGCGACTATAAAAAGGCGTTTGCATACCAGCAAAAAGAAATAGAACTGCGGAGCATCCGATTTGATGAAAGCGAAAAAATCAATGCGCTAAAACTCCAAACCGAATATGAGCTAAGCAAGAAAGACCACATCCTCGCACTCGAAAAAGAAAATCAGCAGCGAAAACAACGCTATTTTTTCAGCATTGCCGGCTTTATCGTTTTATTGTTGTTTTTATCTGTTGCTTTTTTGCTGCAACGCAGGAGTCAATCCCGTAAAATTCACAAAGCCGAATTGGTGCAAATCCGGCAGAAACACAGGCTCGACCTTGCCGATTCTTTATCCAAAGCAGAACAGGAAGAACGTAAAAAAATTGCCGGCAAACTTCATGATGAAACCGGCGGCATCCTTTCTATAGCCAAGCTCAACATTGACCAACTTGAAAAACAGGTTTTCGTAGCAGGGAGTGATGCACCTCAAAAATTAGAAACTACCAAAAAATTATTGGTACAAGCAAGCGAATCCATTCGCAGCATCAGCCATTCACTCATGCCCGTCGCATTGGATCAATACGGGTTGAAAGCCGCAATCAATGAACTGGTCAATGCCATCAATACTTCCGGAAAGATAAAAATTGAAGAAGTCATCGAAGGCTTAGACAACACCAACACATGGAATACACAATTGAAAATGGTCATTTACCGGATGATTCAAGAAGTGTTCAATAACATCATCAAACACTCCCAAGCCACACATGTGCTGATGCAAATTGTCGAATTTGACGATAGCGTTACTATTTACATTGAAGATAACGGAGACGGGATGGAGGAAAATCCAACCTCTGACGGAATGGGGATGAAAATGCTCAAACAAAACATTGAATACCTAAATGGGAAAGTAGAAATAAACGGCAGCAAAAACAAAGGAACCTTTGTATTAGCCGAACTTCCGATAGGGAACAGAGCCAAAGCGTAAATTCTTCCGATTGTTTTTCTAAATTTGTTGCATTCACCAAGGAGAAGTGTATATGCAGGTTCGGATTATTGTGACAGACGATCACCCTGTGGTAACGGAGGGTATTAAAACAGTTTTAAAAACAGAAGAAAAATTTGAACTAATCGCAGAATTTACAAATGGACATCAGCTATTGCAGTCCCCCTTATTAAATTCTGCAGATATTCTTCTTCTGGATTTGAATATGCCACGGGTTGACGGACTTCAGATTTTGCAGCAGCTTCACAATTTCAACCTAAAAAAAATCGTTATCTCAGCCTATAAATCCCAAAAATTAGTGGATGAATGTAGGGCAACAGGCGCATCGGCATACATCCTTAAAACCGAAAACCTCAGCAGCTTGAAAGAGACCATAGCGATGGTGATGGACGGCAAGGAATCGTTTCCCGATTTTGGCGTGCAAAATGAAGATGCAGACAATCAGTTTTCCTATCTGGATGCGTTTCTTATCAAATACAAACTAACAAAAAGAGAAGTGGAAATCATCCGCATGATGTGCGACAGGCTCACTTCTCAAGACATTGCCGACCGTCTTTCCCTCTCCTTGTTTACCGTGCAAACCCACCGAAAGAATATTTACAGAAAATTATCTCTGGATCATTCCAACTTGATGGGCTTGTATGAATTTGCTGCCCAAAACAGTTTAATTATTAAAAAAGAAAACAGAAATTAGGCGAAGGGATGATACGCTCAACGATGGCAAAAATTTAAACGCGGATGGTGGGTTTAAATCCCCCGTCAAACGCGGGATTTCATCCGCCTGCCTGTGTTGTTTTATAGGTATTTTACTTCATTTGCGCCCTACACATTACCTTTACACAAAATTTTATGTTCTTATGAAGCTAAAAGCTTTGTCAATAGCGGTTTTTGCCATGTTGGCGTCAGCAGCATCGCAGGCGCAGACAGCCAAAATCAATTTTACGGAATATGACCTGCCCAACGGCTTGCACGTCATCCTGCATGAAGACCATTCCACACCTATCGTTACCACTGCGGTGATGTATCACGTAGGTTCTAAGAATGAAGACCCGCAGCGCACCGGTTTCGCGCACTTCTTCGAGCATCTTTTGTTTGAAGGAAGCGATAACATGGGGCGGGGCGAATACATGAAAATAATACAGGCAGCGGGCGGCCAGCTCAATGCCAATACCTCGCAAGACCGTACGTATTATTACCAAACCGTGCCTTCCAACCAATTAGAACTGACTTTATGGATGGAATCGGAACGTATGCACTACGCTAAGATTGACACCATAGGCTTGGAAACACAACGCAAAGTGGTGAAAGAAGAAAAGAAACAACGCTATGACAATACGCCTTACGGGCAACTGCTGAACGTAGTGTTTGAAAACGCATTTACCACACATCCTTACCGCTGGTCGCCTATAGGCAAGGCACAATATATAGATGAAGCCAAGCTGAGCGAGTTCATGGATTTTTACAGAACCTTCTATGTACCCGAAAATGCGGTATTGGTGATAGGCGGCGATATCAACGTGGCGCAAACCAAAGAATGGGTGAATAAATATTTCGGTGGTATCCCCAAAGGAGGCAAAGCCATCCCGCGTCCTACGGAAGTAGAGCCTGTACAAACCGCTGAAAAACGAGTGAATTTTTATGATAATGTGCAATTACCGGCAGTCATCCTTGCCTACCACGTCCCTCCTATGAAAGACAATGATTATTACGCCATCCAGCTATTGACCCAGCTGTTATCGCAGGGTAAAAGCTCCCGCTTCCAAAAAGCGATTGTAGATCAGCAAGAAAAAGCGCTGGCAGTAGGTGCGTTCGCTTTGCAAAATGAAGACCCCGGCGTTGCTATGATGTTTGGCATTGCCAACAGCGGCGTAAGTCCTCAAGACCTTGAAACAGCGATGGATGCCGAAGTGGAAAAAGTGATGAAGAATGAAATAAGCGATGAAGAATATCAAAAACTCATCAACCAGGCGGAAAGCGATTTCGTATCGCAAAACCAGCGCTCTGCAGGTGTGGTAAATAATCTCGCTACTTACTATACCTTCTTCAAAAACACCAACCTCATCAATACCGAGCTGGAAAAATACAGAAGCATTACCAAAGCAGATTTGAAGCGTGTAGCGGCTAAATATTTCACAAAGAACAACCGCCTTGTCGTGTATTATTTACCAAAATCAATGGAGAAAAAATAAGTAACCATTCAATCATTTCTTTAGCATCATCATACAATGAAAAAAATAATTCTCTCTATAGCAGCACTTGCATTGGTCTCTACGAGCTATGCACAAACGCTGGACCGCAGCATCCGTCCCAAGGCCGGCCCTGCACCCGAAATAAAACTCGGTAAAACCGAAAGCTTTACCCTTGCCAACGGCATGAAGGTTTTTGTAGTAGAAAATCACAAACTGCCTACTATAGCCGCTTCTATACAGCTCGACATCAAGCCCGAACTGGAAGGTAACAAAACCGGCATGATGGACATGATGTCCGAATTGCTCCTCACCGGCACCAAAACCCGCTCGAACGATAAGCTCAATGAAGAAATAGATTTTATAGGCGCGGATATAAATGCCTCCTACGAAGGAATCAGCGCACGCGGTCTTAAAAAGCATCAGGACAAAATACTGGAACTGATGGCGGACATTGCCATGAACGCCCGTTTCACCCAGGAAGAGCTTGAAAAAACAAAAACCCGTACCCTCTCCGGTATGGAAGCCGAAGAAAACGACCCCGATGCGATGCTGAATAAAGTAACCGCCGCTATCAACTACGGAAAAGGACATCCTTACGGAGAAATTGCCACTAAAGAATCCATCAAAAACATTGACCTTCCTTTTGTGCAGCAATACTACAACACCTACTTCCGTCCGAATGTAGCCTATATGGCGCTTGTGGGAGATATTAATCTGACAGAAGCAAAAGCCTTGGTAGAAAAATATTTCGGCGCCTGGCAAAAAGCAACCGTACCCGTGGCAAAATATGCCGACCCTAAAGCACCTGAAAAAACCCGCGTCATCGTAGTGCCGCGCGATGCCGCCGTACAAAGCGTGATTAACGTAACCTACCCTATAGAACTGCAACCCGGCACACCCGATGTAATCAAAACAAGAGTAGCCAATTCCATTCTCGGCGGCGGCTCCAACGGTCGCTTGTTCCTCAACCTCCGCGAAGCACACGGATGGACCTACGGCTCGTATTCCTCCATTTCCGCCGATGATTTAAAAGGACATGTAACCGCCTATGCCAAAGCACGCAACATCGTTACCGACAGCTCCGTAAACGAAATGATTGCCGAAATGAATAACATGCGCAATACACCTGTAGGCAACGAAGAATTGCAAAACCATCTTACCTATATGAGCGGCGCATTTGCCATCGGGCTGGAAAGCCCCGGCACCGTAGCCCAATACGCCATCAACATCGAGCGCTATAAAATGCCTAAAGATTATTATCAGAATTATCTGAAAAACCTGGCAGCCATTAGCTCTTCAGACGTACAATCCATTTCAAAAAAATACATCAACCCCGCAACTGCCAACATCATTGTAGTAGGCAGCAAAGACGAGATAACCGATAAGCTGAAACGCTTTGACGGCGATGGCGTAATTGAATTTTTTGATACCTACGGCAATCCTGTAAAAGAAACCAAAAAAACAGCCGCTCCTGCCGACCTTACCGCAGCAGATGTGTTGAAAAAATACATTGCCGCTATAGGCGGGGAAAAAGCGCTGAACGGAATAAAAGACATGAAAATAGTGATGGAAGGCAGCTTACAAGGCACTACCGTACAGCTTACCGAAATGAAAAAAGCGCCCGGCAAATACAGACAAACTTTTGCAGCCGGCCCTATGGTCATCCAGAAAATGGTATTTGACGGCACTAAAGGTTATCAGGAAGGACAAGGCGGGAAACAAGACCTGCAAGGCGATGATTTGAAAGACGCGCAAGAGCAAGCCGATATTCAAGCCGAGCTGCACCCTGAAAAATACGGAATCAGCCGCACACTTGCCGGTATCGAACAAGTGAATGGACAAGATGCCTACAAAGTGGAAATGATGCAGGGCGAAGACAAAGCCACCGAATTTTACGACGTGGCTACAGGCTTTATGGTAAAGAAAATTGAATCTGCCCAAATGCCCGATGGCAGCAGCATAAGCCTCGCCACGGAAATGGGGGATTATAAAGAAATACCGGGCAGCAACGGCTACAAAATCCCGCATGTTATTAAAATCCCTCTCGGACCGGGCATGAGCCTGGAGGCAAAAGTGGTTTCTGCAGAAGTAAACAAAGGCATAGCTGATACCGAGTTTCAATAGAAATTAACATACCCATTTGCAAGCCGGAGCTCATCGCTTCGGCTTTTTGCTACTCCTTATTTTTCATCTCCAACAAACAGGAAAATTATAGGCTCTTACACAAACTATTTTGCAGGATAAATTAAAGTTGATTCCCGTTTTATTTACTTTTAGCTTTGAATATTGAAGGAAGATTTGCATCCAAAAATGGAAAGCAATTTTTCCGAAAATCAATCATCTCCTATGCAAGAGCTCGAACTTCTTCAATCCAAGCTGCTGCTGCTGATAAAAAAACATCAGGCATTGAAAAAAGAAAATCAATTGCTGCGGAAAACCATTGCCTCCCAAACCGAAACCCTGACTAATCTGAATCAGAAATTTGACACGATTGAGCAGCATGTATTGCTGGAGCAAATGGGCAAAAAACTGCTTACAGAAGAGGATAAAAAAGCCATGAAAAAACAAATCACCCACGTAATAAAAGAAATAGACAAACTCTTAGTATCGCTCAATGACTAAAACCACCCTCTGTATATTGTTCGTTTTCGCAGGGCTATGGATGGCTTCCTGCACTGTGGACAGAGACCCTTGCCTGCTGCCTACCAACACTTCCCTACGATTGGGCGCCTATCAGGTAAATGACTCCAACAACGCCATTATAGACAGCTTTTTGCCTAAGCCCGTCTGGATTGCTATTGACTCCGCACGCGGCATACAGTTTACCGATAAAACAGCTAAATTCTCCTTGCGACTTTCCTCCGTAACCGATAGCTGCCGCTATGCCTTGCAGCCGGATTCGGCAATAGCCGCTTTCGATACGCTGACATTTTATTACGACCGACATTTGCAATTTTTATCCAACCCCTGTGGCTATACACATTATTTTTCACTCAAACACATTCGCAGCACTTATCATCAGGTGGATTCGGTAAGGATTTCCAACGCCGAGGTGAATAGTGATGCCAATTCTCCCGAACATGTACAGATTTATTTTTAGCACGGCTCTTTTATTCCTCTTCTTTTTTACCGGTAAGGCACAGGAAGATACTGCCGTAGTAGAAAACGATAATCAAGAAAAAATAATACCCACGCAACATCAGTTGCGTATAGGAGTCAATATCAGCACACCCTTGATGACGGCTTTGGTAAAAGATGCGGCCACACAGCGTTCGGGCTATGAGGTTACGCTGGATTATTGTCTGCGGAATGATGCCTATATCGTAGCGGAAGGCGGCTTCGGAAAATCCACAATTCAATATCCCGAATTGAGCTATCAAACTCAAAATTCCTATGCCCGCATAGGCATAGATAAAAGTATGTTGCAACGGCTTTTCCCCAATGACTGGGATATGATTTTCATCGGTCTGCGCTATGGTGTAGCGTTTATCCAGCGAAGCGAAGCCACGTTTACCACAGTAGATGATTTCTGGGGCACCACTTCCGGTATTATTCCTTCCAAAAACCTTACGGCACATTGGGCAGAGATGAACGCAGGGATGCGCGTGGAACTCCTAAAACATTTTTTTGCAGGGTATAATGTACGTGCTAAGTTTTTGGTAAATGACAAAGCCTTCCGCGAGCTGCCGCCTGCTTATATAGCCGGATATGGCAAAGCAGAGAAAAGTACGGTTTTCGATTTCAATCTTTATCTCTGCTATGCGCTGCGGTGGTAGGATTTAGGATAAAGAAGGAGAAGGATTATCCCGCACGATATGATCGTTCTTGATGTGCATGACCCAATAAATAGGAAAGGCAAAAATATTGAACACCGCAAGGAATATAACCCAGGTAATTTTTCTGCCCGTATCCACGCCTTTTCTCGTCCACATATTCATCAAGAAATACAAAAAAGCAATAAACGCCACGGTGAAATTTATAGCCAGCAGAATAAACAGCGGCGTATAATTTCTGGCAGTGGCGCTCGCCACCGGAAAGGCGTTTTCTTCCTGCCCTATATAGGGGCTGAGAATGACGAAATAAAACAACAACCAAAGCGTGAACAGAAACAAAGGAGCAAATGCGAGAATGCCTAAATTCCGTATTCTTTTATCACTGTAAAACATGATTTTAAAAATTTGGTTCGGAATATGTTCGTAAAAAACTGTGCCTATAAGGGCGCGTGTTTTACCGAAACTTCCCAAAAGGCGGAAGGGGGAGCAGTTGTATAAAAACAAAACGGGGCTGCCTATAAAATGACAGCCCCGTTTTTATCTGTAAAGGATATACTTTATTTAATACCCAATTTGGTTTTCACCAAGGGTAAGATATCGTCAGATTCTTTGGCATAAAGCAATGCACCTGCACCGGCGTCAAATACATAATCGTAGTTGTTTGCCTTTGCTACGTCTTTAATGGCTTTATCTGCTTTTTCCAAAATAGGAGTGAACAGTTCTTCTTTCTTTTTTGCAATTTTTTCCTGAGCGCTTTGCTGTGTTTGCTGAATGTTTTCTTCCAGTTTTTGCAGGTCGCGCATCTTCACTTCTTTCACGGCTTCGCTCATCGTTTTTTCCTGTGTTTGGTATTCCTGTCCTTTTTTCTGATATTCTTTAATCATGGTTTCTATCTGATCCTGATAACTTTTAGCGAAGGTTTGCAGCGAAGAATCCGCTTTGCGTGCTTCCGGCATCAGGCTTAAAAGCTCCTGAGAGTTTACATAGCCGAATTTTTGAGCAAAGGAAGTAGCGCCGGATAAGATAAGGCAGGCAAGAGCTAATGCGATTTTTTTCATCTGAAATATTTATTGGTGGTTTTTACTATTTGTTTTTTCGAGGTGCAAAGTAAATGCCAAATAAGGGTTATTCCAATTAATATTATTTTACCCCCATCAACTTTAACACATCATCGCTTTTGTCCAGTTTAGGATCAGCATAGAAGAGGGTTACGCCACCGGCTTTATCCAGTACTATTTCATAGCCGCGGCTTTGCGCCATTTTTTGCACGGCGTTATATACTTTATCCTGTACCGGCTTCACAAGTGCCTGGCGTTTTTTAAACAAATCTCCTTCATAGCCGAAGCGTTGTTTTTGTAAATCTTTAGCAGCTTTTTCTTTTTCGGTTATCTCATCTTCCCGCTTCTTGCGCATTTCTTCGGACAGCATAGCGCGCTCTGCCATATAGGTCTTATAGAGCTTATCCACTTCCTGCATTTTCGTATCTATTTCTTTTTGCCATTGTGTAGAAAAAGCATCAAGGGTAGTTTGTGCGCTTTTATATTCCGGCACGCGCTCCAGGATGTGTTTGGAATCTATAATGCAGTATTTCTGCGCTTGCGCAACGACATTTGCTGTCAGCGCGATCATTAAAACAAAAAAGGCTTTTTTCATTTGAAATTGATTTAAAAAATGAAACATAGAGCTACAAGTTATGCAGCTTGATAAAAAAGCAACCGGTTGTAACCCGTTCTGCTAATCGGGTTCAAAGCCCAGCATGAAGGTAAATTTACCAATATCTTTAAGACCCGTACTTCCCGTAGCCGGATTATAGCGATCGAAACCTACGCCATAATCAAGCCCCATCAGCCCAAACATAGGGAGGAACAAGCGTACACCCAGCCCTGCAGAGCGATAGAGTTTGAACGGATTGTATTCTTTAAAATTAGCCCACGAGTTGGCACATTCATAAAAAGCCAGTGCATAGATGGTAGAGGTAGGGCTTTGCGAAAACGGATAACGCACCTCTGCGGTATATTTATTGAAGATGGTAGCGTTTTCATTTTCATATACTTCATAGCCTCTGTGCGCAATGATGTCTCTTCCTATGAAAAAGGCATTCATGGAAAGCCCGTCGCCGCCCACCTGGAAACGTTCAAACGGTGAAAAACCGATCTGCGGATTGTAATAACCTAAGAAACCGTATTTGGTAGCAAATTTAAACACCATATTCCCTACAATTCGCTGATACCATTCTGCTGTAAAACGATATTTATGGTATTCGATCAATTTAAACTTCTTGGCAGTGGTGGCACCGGTAAAATCCTCGCCGCTTATAGCGCTCCAGGGCGGTGTAAACTGGAAGGTGAAGCTGATATTGGAACCTGCTGTAGGATACAAGGGTTGATTGACAGAGTAGCGTGCCAGCACGGTTTTGAAGAACAGGTTGTTACTGGTTCCGTTATTAAAATTATCAATTAGTCCGGTATAGTTGCGTACTTCATAGTAGTTGTAGTTGATGCCATAAGTCAATACGAAGTTATCGTCCGGGAATTTTACCCGCTTACTCATAGAAACCCCGCCGCCAAGCACTTTCAGGTAGCTGGGTATGCCGTCTGAGGTGATACCGTATTTACTGTAAATAAAATTGAGGGTGAGGGCATTCGGTTTTTTACCTCCCAGCCAAGGCTCGGTAAAGGAGAAATTGGCAGCGCTATAAGAATAAGCGTTGGATTGAAAGTTCACCGAAAATTTTTGCCCGTCGCCTATAGGGAGCGGGTCCCAGGTTTTGGGTTTGAAGATATTTTTCAGAGAAAAATTATTGAAGGTGATGCCGATATTTCCATAGAAACGGACGCCGCCGCCAAAGCCTGCCGACAATTGCAACTGATCGCTTGATTTTTCCGAAACGGTATATTCTATATCCACGGTTCCGTTTTCTGGATGGGGAATGGGGTTGATGCCTGTTTTTTCCGGATCAAAAAAGCCGAGGTTGGCAATTTCGCGTTGGGAACGAATCAGGTCGGAGCGGCTGAATTTGTTGCCTGGTAAAGTTCTCAGTTCTCTGCGGATAACGTGCTCGTTGGTGCGGTCGTTGCCCGAAATAGTGATGGCGGCATTGGTAGCCTGCGAGCCTTCTGTGATGACCATTTCAAAATTGATGGTATCGCCCACGATGGAAACTTCGCGCGGTTCGATACGGAAGAAGAGATAGCCGTCATCCATATAAAGGCTGCTCACATCTTCGCCTCCGTCGGGATTTACCTGTATGCCCAATCGTTTATTCAGCAATTCCGCATTATAGACTTCTCCTTTTTTGATGCCGAGAATGCCGGATAAGACTTCATCGGAGTACTTGGTATTTCCGCGCCAGGTAATGTCTCCGAAATAGTACTGATGCCCTTCACTCACTTTGATGTCAATATTCAGGTTCCCGTTTTCCACTGCATATACGGTATCATCCAGCACGCCGGCATCCCTATAGCCCAGCGAGTTATAATACTCTACCATAGATTGCTTATCGTCCTGAAATTTCTGTTCGTTGAATTTGGAAGAAGACATGATGCCTTTCAATCTCAGATAGGGATCAAGTGATTCCAGCGCTTGAGTAGGATGCAGCAGGTCTAAGCCTATACCTTCTTTTTTCGGATCATAGTCTTTCGGGTAAACCGATATTTCATCTGCCCGGTAGAGGCTCACGCGGGGCATTTCCTTAGTAGCGCGCAAGGTGCGTTTCAGACGGGTATCCGTAGCGATTTCATTACCGGAAATATTTATTTGGTTAATCTTGGTTTTGGTTCCTTTATCAATATCAAAAGTGAGAATGACGGAGTTGGTCTTGGTGCTGTCGCGATCTTCAATCACGTGCACGGTTGTATTTCCATATCCTTTATCGTAGTAATATTTTTTGATGCGGCTTATGGCATCTTGCTTGGTGGCATCGGTTACTACGCGGTTGGCTACAAGTTTTATTTTGTCATCCAACTCCTGCGCTTCCGATTTTTTTATGCCTTTATATCTTTTCTTGCTTAGCCGCGGGCGTTCTTCTATTTTAATATCTAAAAAAACTTTTTCGCCTATTACTTTCGTAACCGCTATAGATACATCTGCAAAAAGGTCTTGCTTCCATAGGTTTCGGATGGCTTTGGCTATAGATTCGTCATTGGGGAAATGCAGCTTATCGCCTATTTTCAAACCGGTAACGGCGAGCATGAGGTCTTCATCCAGGTATTTATTTCCGCTGATGGT
>JAEZZY010000002.1 GCA_023418315.1 Bacteroidota bacterium | reverse complement strand
TTCTCTGTTGTCTATAAATTTATTCTTCCACAGATAGTGCGGATTATCTCAGATAGTATGATTATGTAGTGTATTTTGTGTTGTCTATAAATTTATTCTCCCGCAGATAGCCCGGATTATCACAGATAGTATGATTATGTAGTGTATTTTGTGTTGTCTATAAAATTATTTTCCCGCAGATAGCCCGGATTATCACAGATAGTATGATTATGTAACGTATTTTGTGTTGTCTATAAAATTATTTTCCCGCAGATAGCACGGATTATCACAGATAGTATGATTATGTAGCGTATTTTGTGTTGTCTATAAATTTATTCTCCCGCAGATAGCGCGGATTATCGCTGAGTTTATTTTTTCTCTTTATTTTTTCCGCCGCCTATAAGCCGGATGCCAGGCGGGTCTGTCATTAGTTCCTGCATGGCTGTGTCGGCAGTAATTATTTTCCGGTTTGCCTCTTTGTAGGCGCTTGTGTCGTGAAAGAGGGTGTGCTCTTTACTGATTTTTTTTATAGAGCTGGCAAGGCGGGTAAGGGAGGAAGCGGTGCGCTTGAGTAAACTGTCATAGTCGTGGCGGGAAAGGCTTTCGGTGGTGGTACTGCCGGAGGCAAGAAATTGATCTATATCGGAATGGATAGCGGTGGAAGGGGGGAGGGACTGATGCAGCAACCGGATGCTTTCACTCCATTTATCTGCCTGTAGGGAAAGGTTTTTGGAGGTTTGGGCTATTTCATCAAAATCTTGTCGGAAAGCCTTCATTTCCTGCTGCACATTTTTGCCCAGCCCGCCATACCGGATCAGGTAATTCATATCATAAAGTGAGCTATCTACCGTGCGGAGCAAGAATTTTCCACCTTTTACCATAGGTGTTATTTTGGCATTAAACAGCTCCATAATCGTAGTGTCGGATACGGTGGGGATGTTTCCTTTTACAGGTATAATCTCTGTTTGCGTGCCCAAGTGAAGCTTTACCGCTTTGGTACCGGATACATCGCCGTTGATAATTTTGGCAAAGGTGCCGCGAGGGATTTTCAGATTTTTTTTCAGCGCATAGGTAATCAGGATATTTTTATCCGCGCCTATTTTTATCTCGGCTATTTTCCCCACTTTCACCCCGTGAATCAGCACAGGGCCGGATTCCTGCAAACCGCTTATTTTGCTAAAGCTGCTGTAGTAGGTGTCCTCATTTTTGAAAACAGCGGTATAGTGGTAAACATAGTAAAAGCCTGCGGCAAACAAAGCCGATACGATAACCGTGATAAGCGCTTTTTTATTCATTTGCCCCCAAAAACAATGGCTTAAAATTAGGAATTAAAAACGGGGTTGCCTATGCCACCATATAATTACAGAGTTTGTAGAGCACCCGTGCGCCTACAATGCCGTCAATGCTGTCTGCATTATTGGGTCCCACGGACACTTCGTTCAAATCAAATCCGATCAATTCCCTGCCGCTTTTTTTCAGTGTTTTGAAAAGATAGAAGACCTCATCCAGCTCAAAACCACCCGGTACAGGTGTGCCGGTATTGGGGCAGAGCTTAGGATCCAGCCCGTCAATATCAAAACTGATATAGACTTTTTGCGGCAGCCTGCTTACGATATCTTCGCAAATCTGTTTCCAGGTATCGCCTTCAAAACGGCGTTCTTTCAGGTCCTTGTCGAAAAAAGTGTTTATCCGTTGCCGGTTGTTTTCTATCATTTCCAATTCTTCATCACAATAATCACGAATGCCAACTTGTACCAGTTTACTTACCTGCGGTACATGATGCAGCACATTGTACATGATGGAGGCATGGGAATACGTAAAGCCTTCGTATGCCTGACGAAGATCGGCATGGGCATCTATCTGCAATACGCCAAAATCGTCATGAAATCGGGAGAGCGCTTTCAGAAAGCCCAGAGGGGTGCTGTGGTCGCCACCTATCAAACCTACTTTTTTTCCTTGCTTCAGCGGGATGGTGGTCATTTCATCTACCCAATGGAGGAGCATTTCACCGCCTGCGTTTACTTCTTTCAGCTTGCCGCAAAGTTGTTCATTGTCTTTTACCTCACCGCCTTCTATTAAATGAGAAATGATTAACTCGGCACACTGGCGCAAGTAATCGCTTTTCTTTTTGATGTTCTTATCTATAGGCATCATGTAAAAACCATTTTGCCAACCGTTCTTCACATCGGGGTCGTACAAGTCCACCTGCATGGAGGCATCAAAGATATTTTCCGGTCCGCGCGAGGTGCCGTCGCGGTAAGAAATGGTAACTTCCCAGGGCACGGGCAGCAGAATGAGTTCTGAATTATCATGGCTGGAAGGAAGCCCGAAAATATTGTTGGATTTCAATCCTACGCTGTTCGGATCAAAATCAGATACATTGATGGCCATATCAAATTTTTAACGCCGGCAAATGTAAAACTAAAATCGTTCATTGGAGTTTTCACCTTACCTTTGCACCCGATACAGAATCCTGATTTCCTCATGAAAAAATCTCATATAGTCTTGCTGGTACTGGTTGCTGCGGCAGTATGTATCATTGTGAGTATGTTTGGTGACTTCAGCACGTACGAGACCTTCAAATCTGCGGCAGCGCAACCGGGTAAGCAATATCATGTAATAGGCTATCTTGAAAAGGATAAGGAAATGAATTACGATCCTAAAATAGACCCCAATCATTTTAGTTTTTATGTAAAAGACAAGGCAGGAAATATAAGTCAGGTGATTTTTAACGGGGCAAAGCCTATAGATATTGAACGGTCGGAGCAAATAGTGATGAGTGGCTATATGGATGGAAGTACGTTCCGATGTAATAAAATACAAATGAAATGCCCGTCCAAGTATAAAAAAGACCAGGTAGCGGTAGGTGTTTCAGGTTGATGGCGCTTATCTTATATACTTCCGGATGGATTTTAAACAATTATTCAAACTGGTTATCGCATAGTAATGAACGAAACGCAATTCATCGGTGAACATCTCAGGCCCGGGCAACTGGGTCATTTTTTTGTAATCCTATCTTTTGTCATGTCGCTTTTCAGTGCGGTTGCCTACTGGAGCGCCGCCAGGTCGGAAGTGCTTGATGAACGAAAAAGCAAAATATGGCGCTATCTGGGGCGTAATGGGTTTATCCTTCATTCGGCTTCTTTGATCGGTATTTTCATTGCGCTGTATTATATCATCGCCAATCATCTTTTTGAATACAATTATGCCTGGGAACATTCTTCCCGCGCGCTTCCTATGAATTATCTGCTGTCTTGCTTCTGGGAAGGGCAGGAGGGGAGTTTTATGCTCTGGGCTTTCTGGCATGCTGTGCTGGGCTTGATTGTCATGTACACGGCAGGAAATATGGAAAGTCGCGTGATGACCGTTATCGCCTTGGTACAAGTAGCGCTGGCGAGTATGCTTTTAGGCTTTTACCTTACTCCGGATATCAAAATCGGCAGCACTCCGTTTATTCTTTTAAGAGATAAAATGGTGGATGCGCCTATTTTCACGCAGCCTAATTATTTAGAATTTATAAAAGACGGCAACGGGTTAAATCCTTTGCTACAAAACTATTGGATGGTGATTCATCCGCCGGTGTTGTTCTTGGGATTTGCTACCACGCTTATTCCTTTTGCCTATGCTATAGCCGCTCTGTGGAAAAACGAATACCAAAGCTGGGTGAAACCTGCATGGATATGGTCGTTATTGGCAGGTGGCGCATTGGGCATGGGTATTATGATGGGAGGCGCATGGGCGTATGAATCGCTTACCTTCGGTGGCTACTGGGCTTGGGATCCCGTAGAGAATGCTTCTCTTGTGCCGTGGCTGACGTTGGTAGCCGGTTTGCATACGCTCATTGTTTTTAAAGCTACTAACCGCTCATTGCCTATTACACTTATCTTGTTTACGCTTACCTATTTACTGGTTTGGTATTCTACCTTCCTGACGCGCACCGGCGTACTGGGAGATACTTCCGTACATGCCTTTACCGGCGAAGGAAAATCGCTTTACTGGCATTTGCTGATCGTTATAGGCGTATTGTTAGGCGTGAGTATAAGCCTCATAGCCATGCGATGGAAAACCCTTCCGAAAGTGAAGACCGAAGAACAGGTTGCCTCCCGCGAGTTCTGGATGTTTATCGGATCGTTTGTATTGTTGTTGTCCGCCATTCAGATTTCCATCAGTACGTCTATTCCTGTATGGTCGCCGCTGGCGAAGTGGATAAGCGGAAAAGACATAGCGCCGCCAAGCGATCCCGTGCAGCATTATAACGACATTCAGATATGGGTGGCCATTATCATTGCTTTGTTATCCGCTTCCATTCTCTATTTAAAATTCAAAAAATCGGATACCAAAGTTTTCCTGAAGCGCATGGCTTGGATAGCGGGCAGTTCCCTGGTTTTATCTTTGCTCATAGGCTGGACGCAGCAAATAACGGGCATTCAATATGTGCTGTTCTTATATGCTTCCACCTTCGCCATCGTATCCAATATTGCCTATGCAATCAGCATTCAAAAGAAACTAAAGAAAATGGGCGCTGCTATCACGCATCTCGGTTTTGCAATGATTTTGCTGGGCGTGCTGCTTTCCTCTTATAATAAAGAAGTGATTTCTTTTAATACGCTTGGCGTAACGATGGATTTCGGAAAGACGCCGCAAGAAAACATAAAAGAAAGTAGGGAAAACAGCATTTTGTTTTTGAATATTCCGGTAGCCATGCAGGATTATTATGTTACCTATAAAGGAGATTCAACCTCGCCTACCGACCCGCGTACGTTTTATAAAATCGTATTTGAACGCTACGATTCTACCACCCAAAAACTGGTAGAGACCTTTACACTTTATCCGGATGCGTTCATAAATCCCAAAGGACAGGAAGGTCTAATCGCCAACCCCGATTCCAAACATTATCTGCATAAAGATATTTTTACCTACATCACCTCTGCGCTCGATCCTTCTAAGGTGGAAGATACAGCTGCCTATAAAAAGCACACAGTCAAGAAAGGCGATAGTATCTACCTGGCAAACGGCTATCTGGTGTTTGAAGATTTTGAAGATGCAAGCTATACACAGCAATCGGGCGAACTATCAGTAAAGGCAAGGCTACGCGCCTATGATTTGAAAGGTGAAGCAGGTATTATGCAGCCGGTGTACGGCATTACGGAAAATACGTTTCAGAATTTTAAGGAAGATACATTGAGAAGTCTGGGCGTATATGCTCGTTTTGTAAAAATCAATCCGGATAACGGCGAAATTGATTTACTGATCAAACAGCGAGATCCCAAAGATGATTATGTAGTATTGAAAGCATTGGTATTTCCCTATATCAACTTGCTATGGCTGGGCATTATCGTGATGTTCTTAGGGTTTTTACTCAGCGCCTACAACCGGATTACGAAGAAGGAAAAGATGGTATTGGCAAAGAAATAAGCGCCTTTCCGCATAGCTGCTATACTTAAGGATTATAGGTAGTCCAGTTCTTTTTCAATCAGCGCTGCAATTTCTCCGGCTTTGTTCCAGATCATCATGTGCGTACCGTCCTGTATCCAGTAATCCGGCTGCACATATTCTGCGGAAATGATACGGTCATGGGTGCCGTGGATATGGATCATTCCGTCGGGGATGGTTGTGTTATTCCAGTTCAAAATGATTTTAAACGCATGACGCAGGTAATCGGTTTCGGTATCTTTTAGAATATCGGTCAGTACCTGTTTTTCCTCATTGTCGGTAGCGCCAAAGCGGTCGAAGAGGATTTTATTGGGTTGTTTAAAAAGTCCGTATGGTATCCATCCCGATTTCAGCATAAAGATGAGAACGCTGCTCATATCGGGCAGTTCATTTTTGCTTTTGGCGCTGGAGATGAGGAAGGTTTTGGTGGTTTTTTGCTGTTTGGTGATTTCTGTGGCTAACATTCCTCCGAAGGAGAGACCTAAAATAAGGGGGTTAGGTTCTTTTATCTGCATAGCCATTTTCCGGGCGTAGCTTTCCATGGTTTCCTGCTCTTCAAAGGCTTCCCACTTCAGGTGTTTCAGGCGGCAGTTTTTGATATGCAGATGTTTGAAAATTCGTTCATCCGCACCCAGTCCGCTAATGCAGTGGATGTTTTTCATCTGCCTAAAGTTATAAAATAAAAAGCCCTCACGTGCATGAGGGCTTAGTAAATCTTATTTGGAGAGGGTGAAAAGTTACATGGTTTTTTCCAATGGTGCAGCACCTGAAAAATGGGCTTTAAAAGCGCCAACCAGTTCGGAATGAATTACTTTAGCGGCTACTTTAATCATATTGTCAAAAGCCAGTGCGTGCGAAATGCCGTGGGCGATGATTACCGGCTTATTGATGCCTAAGATGGGCGTTCCTCCATATACTTCAGGGTTGAAATGGTAGAGAAAATCATCCTGAATACCTCTGTCGGTAAAGATATTATAGATGGATTCTGCCATTTTCAAGGTTACATTCCCTACAAAACCTTCACATACGATTACATCTGCTTTGTTGAGGAACATATCGCGTCCTTCTATATTCCCTATGAAATTGATGCTTTTATCTGCTTTCATTAGGGGATAAGTAGCTTGACAAAGTAAATTTCCTTTCCCTTCTTCGTGTCCTAAATTCAGCAAGCCCACCCGTGGATTGTCCAGTCCCAGCACATGGCTCATGTACAAAGAGCCTAAGCTGGCAAATTGCAGCAGATGCTCCGGTTTGCAGTCGGCGTTTGCGCCTGCATCTACCAAGAGGTTATAGCTGCCTTCCGGGCGGGGTATAGGGGAGATGATAGCCGGGCGCAGGATGCCGTCAATGGTTTTGACGGAGTACATGGAGCCTACCATCATAGCACCGGTATTGCCTGCGCTGATGAAAGCATCGGCTTTTCCGTGCGCCAGCATACCGAAGCCTAAAGCGATGCTGGAGTTCGGTTTTTCTTTGAGCGCTTTAGTAGGGTGTTCGTGCATCTCTATCATATCCGGCGCATCCACAAGGGTAAAATGCTCCTTGTAGGCATCCAGCATGGTAAGGTGCTCGGCGGCCGTCTGCGTATTTCCTATTAAAAGCAGATGAGCTCCGTATTCATTGGAGTTGTCATCAAAGAATTTTTTTACGCCTTTAATAGCTTCGAGTGGGGCATAGTCCCCACCCATAATATCTAATGCTATCTTCATCTTTACGGGATGTAATGATTTAGGGCGGAAAAATAATTAATTTTCTGTGGATTCGGTAGCGGGATTTTTATCTACAATCACTCTGCCGCGATAGTACAGTTTTCCTTCTTTCCAGTGGGCACGGTGGCGCAGGTGGCTTTCGCCGGTTACGTTATCCACGCTCCATGTAGCGGCTACGGCTTTGTAATGGGTGCGGCGTTTAGCTCCACGTTGTTGCGAGTGACGTCGTTTCGGATTTGGCATCTTATTACGAGTTTATTTTATTAATTTATCTGTTTGTGTTATGGTTAAAATCAAAGAAACGGGTTCTTTAATTTTTCTTTTCTTGTTTACTCTTGCTTTTCAGTGCTTCCAGTCCTTTCCATATATCGTTTTTCGGTTCATCCTCGTGTTCGGAGAGTTTGTTAAGCAGGTTCAGCGCTTGCGGATTGCACCCCGGCGATCCGTCTGCCCGGTCGGGATGTACCTTTTGCAGCGGTATGCTCAGCAGGATAAATTCATAGAGCCAATCGCTGATGTCTATCACTGTTTCACTACGTGGGATGAATACGGCATCGGCATCTTCATCGCGGGTTTCAGCATCTTCACCGGCGAGTTTCACCAAAAGGTCAAATTCATCCCATAGACGCATGTCAAACTCATCTCCGCATCGGTCGCAAGATACAGTGATTACCCCATCTATATCAAAATGCAGCAGGAAAAAATTGGTCTTTTTATCAAAGCTCAGTTTTATTTGCGCATTCAGATTTTTAAAATCGGCATCGGCTTGCTTTTTATCTATGAAACGGTCATCAACAGTGTATTCAAAAATATGAAGACCGGGTTTCAGTCCCTGCCATGCTATTTCAAATTCTCTGTTATTTTTCATAAATACCTCTCCTTGTTTAAAAGAACTGCACCTCCAATCTATTATTCTTCCTCAATTTTTCTAAAGCGGGTGCAAATGTAGGGAAAATATCCGAATTTCTGGTGTGCTTTACAGGTATTTTGGTTTTGGCGGAAATACTTACAGGCTTAGAGTGCATCTATTCGGGAGGGGTGTATTCTATATGCTTTTTAAAAATAGGCTCCATCCTCCATTTTAATATCCTCACATCAGCTTATTCCTTTTTACCAAATAGCTGTGCATCACCTCTTCCACAGGTTGGGCAAGGTTCATAGGTACATAATCTATACGGTATTGATGGCAGCGGTTTTCTATCAAGTGCAGGAAATTTTTCATCCTATCTATATATTCCTCTTTTATCTGCTGCGGTTGCAATTTTATCTTCTCGCCGCTTTCCAAATCTACAAATTCATAGGGTCGGTTTTCAAATTCAAAACGCTCTTCCATGCTGCCTTCTATCAGGTGAAAAAGAATGACCTCATGCCTGTTGTATTTTAAATGCTGTAACGCGGAAAACAATTCTTCCATCTGCTCTGTGTCTTCCATCATATCGCTAAAGATAACGATAAAAGAGCGCTTGCGCATTTTCTCCGCAATCTCGTGTAGCGCTTGTGTGGCTTGTGTTTTCTTGGTGCTGGCAGGGGTGTGCAACAGTTGTTCCAGTTGTGTGGTCAGCAAGCGGTAGTGGCTATGTGAAGAACGACATTCCGAGAGATAATGAATCTGTTCATCAAACAAAGCAAGCGCTGTAGCATCCAGTTGCCTTTTTAGTAATTGAATAAGACAGGCAGCGGAAAAAATCGAATAATCTAATTTGCTCATTTTTCCGTCTTCCATAGGAAAGTGCATGGATGAAGATGTGTCAAGGGCAATGCAGCAGCGGAGGTTGGTTTCTTCTTCAAATCTTTTTACAAACAATTTGTCCGTTCGTCCGAATACCCGCCAGTCAATATGGCGCAGCGCATCTCCCTGATTATAAAGCCTATGTTCCGCAAACTCCACCGAAAAACCATGAAACGGGCTTTTGTGTAATCCGATAATATATCCTTCCACGGCTTGCCTTGCGAGCAGTTCCAGATTATCCAATAATGCGTGCGGCTGTATCGTCATCTTTCAAAATTCCACTTTCATCTTTCAAAAACCAAAACTTCTTTTCATAAGGGAAATGGAGTCGCTTCCTAAACTTTCGGCAGTTGTCTATTTTTCCTATGGAAGAAGTATAAATTACGCTTTTCGTAAATCAGAGTGAAAATGAACTCCTACTTTTGCATCCATGAGTAAGATTGGTATTAACCTCGTTACAGGAGGTATTCAGCAAAAGGAAATGATTGTAGGCATAGACTTAGGAACCACCAACAGCCTTGTAGCGATTGTGCGGGAAGACAGTCGGCAACCCATTGCCCTAAAAGAAACGGACGGATTATCGCTTGTGCCTTCCATTATCAATTTTGATGAATATGATAATCCCATTGTAGGCGCGGCCGCAAAAGATAAATTGATTACTGCCCCCGAACGCACCATTTATTCCGCTAAAAGATTAATGGGTAAATCCTATAAAGACATAAGCGACCATGCAGGGATGTTGTCCTATAAAATCATTGATGATGAAACCGATTCGCTGGTAAAAGTGCAGGTGAATGATAAATTTTACACACCTATAGAGCTTTCTGCGGATATTCTCAAAGAACTAAAGCACCGTGCAGAGCATATCCTCAAAACACCGGTTACCAAAGCCGTTATCACGGTGCCGGCATATTTTAATGATGCGCAAAGACAAGCCACCCGTGATGCCGGTAAACTGGCAGGGTTGGATGTGTTGCGCATTCTTAATGAACCTACGGCGGCAAGCCTTGCCTATGGATTAGGCATTAAAGCAAATGAGGAAAAAACAATTGCGGTCTATGACCTCGGCGGCGGTACGTTTGATGTGTCCCTTCTTAAAATCGCTAACGGTATTTTTGAAGTACTGGCTACGCATGGCAATACCTACTTGGGCGGTGATGATATAGACAACGCTATTGTAGAGCATTGGCAGTCGGTAATCGGCAATGAACAATTGGCAGAGAGGAAAGCAGCGCTTAGATTGAAAGCAGAGGAAGCTAAAAAATATCTTTCTGATAACGATACCTATAAAAGCGAATTGAATGGGCATATACTGGAGTTATCTAAAAAGCAATTTGACGAACTCGCACAGCCTTTGGTGAACCGCACGCTTGACAGTTGCAAACTGGCATTGAAAGACGCGGGATTGCAAGCGGAAGATATAGATGCCGTAGTAATGGTGGGCGGCAGTACCCGTGTGCCCTTGGTAAAACAATCGGTGAAAGCATTTTTCGGAAAGGAATTGTTTGATGAATTAAATCCCGATGAAGTAGTAGCACTCGGCGCTGCCGTGCAGGCAGATATTCTTGCCGGAAACAATACCGATATGCTGTTGTTAGATGTTACGCCTTTATCGCTTGGCATAGAAACAATGGGCGGTTTGATGGATGTATTGATTCCTCGTAATTCAAAAATACCTACAAAAGTGGGGCGGCAATATACCACGCAAAAAGACGGACAAGCGAATATGCGTATTTCTGTTTTTCAAGGAGAACGCGATTTGGTACAGGACAACCGGAAACTTGCCGAGTTCAATTTTTCGGGAATACCCGCCATGCCTGCCGGTTTAGCAAAAGTGGAAGTCGGTTTCTTGATAGATGCAGATGGTATCTTAAAAGTAAGTGCGCAAGAACTACGCAGCGGTATCACACAAAGCATAGAGGTAAAACCCCAATATGGGCTGACAGATGAGGAAGTAGAAAAAATGCTGATGGATTCCATCACCCATGCGAAAGAAGATATTCAAAACCGCGCCTTAGTAGAAGCAATCACGGAAGCAAGGCAAATGCTGGATGTTACCGAAAAGTTTTTACAGAAAAATGGAGGCTTTCTTAGCGAAGAAGAAAGGCATGCTACCTTGCAACAAATGGATGCGCTGACAACCGCTATTTCTGCTAAAGACAAAAACCTCATCCAGAAAGAAACGGAAGAATTGAATAACATTTCAAGACCCTATGCAGAGCGCGTAATGGATGCAGCATTGAAAGATGCAATGCGTGGAAAGAAGATTATGTAAAGGCTATTCAATATAAGGCTTCAGCTCCTCTATCGCTACTTCGCCAAAGAATATTTTTTCTAACTTTCTTTCTTTGTTGTACACATTAACCTGCGGCAAAGTTTTGTACAAAAAAGTTTGATTAATCAGCCCAGAACTGTCAATGCCGATTTGTATTTTCCTGACCAATTCCGTAGCTGTATTGTTGATGAAAAAATCAAGATAAGATTCCATTCCGTTTGCTGCAACCAATACTAAATTGCTTTTTTGGAACAAGTCTATATTTTCCTTAAATGTTTTCGCCATCAACTCACAATGTTCACAAGTAGGGTTGAACAACATGATGATAAGGGAGGCGTTGTTGTCCAGTGTTTCGTTGGTAAGAAATACGCTATCTCTCCGCCATATTTTTAGCGGTGGCAGCGGTGCGCCTATTTCGTTATAAAAGATTTTTTTTCCGTCTGCGATAGTGAACAGCTCCACCTGTTTTTGTTCGGCTGCTGTTTTTTGTTTTTTCTCTTTTTGTGCAAAAGAAATCAGTGCGGTGCATAAAAAGCAGGATAAAAGAAGCGCTTTGCGGAGCATAGGTTGTGTTTTTGAAATTAGTGCAAAGATGCTTTTTTATGATGGAAACAGACCGGTAATTTATGTTAATCCATAGGTTCGAAGGCAGGGCAGAGAGGAAGGATTTATTTTAATGCCTATAAACCAAAGCAAAAACCGCCTCACACAGGATGAGACGGATTTGCTTTTCTAACCTAACCAAAATTTACTCTACAATCAGTTGCTCTTTTTGTAGCAGCTTATCTTTTTGTATCGTAATAAGGTACATGCCGGTAGGGATGTTTGAAATATCCAGCATGGCATTGCGCCCCTGGTCTTCCCATGATTTTACCACGCGTCCCTGAATGTCTATTAAGCGGATGTTCACTTTATCCAGATGCGAAGAAAGAGTAATCGTGTTTTTGGCGGGATTAGGTGTAATGCTTGCCTGTATAGGATTTACCGCAGCAACGGAGGTAGCTGTAGTAACGGTGAAAGAAGCTACCATGCCCATGCTGACGTGTGGGGTACACACATAGTCATACTGCCCGTCGGTGGTAATGATATATTCAAAAAAAGGATTGGCGGTATTTACCGATTCATCCCAGGTAGCTGCGCCGAATGGGATATTGCTGCTGGTAGTGGTGTGGTTTTCCATGCTGCCGGGTATAAATTCCCAGCGTACCGTATCGCCTATATTGGCGGTAAAATTTGCAGGATTAAAGAAACCATCTCCTACCTGAACGATGTGTTTTGCTTGTCCGTTTGCCATATCGGCTGTCAGCAACAGCGAAGCAAAGCAGGATAATTTAAGTAAGGTTTTGACCATGATTTTATTTGTTTTTAGTTAGTAATGCAACATTATTTATCATTTTCGCAATCACAAAACCCATCCGAACGAACAAGGAATATCAAGGATAAGGCGGGAATATTGAGGGATAAAAATGCAGCCCTGTCCTTCCTCTTTGTTTTCGTTATTACCAGATTTTATTACGCGAATCTTCAAATCCTTTAGGCTTTACAATCGTAAAGACACGGGAAATATTAAACCCGAAATGCAGATCTCCTTTTTCCCACTGTCCGGTGGTTTGCCCTATAACCGCACGTTCCGACACACCGGTGGAGTTGCTGAACATCAACTGGAACACGTGTCCGCCGGTTTCTATATCCATGCCTAAGGTCAGCGAATTGCGTGCGCCTTTCCGTTTAAATTCATCCGGTACGAAATAATATTCCCAAGTAAAGGCAATGCGTTTGGAAGCCTTTAGCCTGCCTCCCAGCCCTAAAGCCGGCACATCGTTTTTTTCCGTACGAAAATCTACAAGGTTATAATGAAGATGCGTAGGCATGAGCTGTATGGAAAGCCAGTTGGAGAATTTGCGGGCTATCAGCAACTGATTTACATAGGCGATTCGGTTTGCAAAATCATATTCTTTTCCCGCCGGCACAGCCACTTCCATAGTTTGCGCATATACCGCTCCGAGGTAGCTGATGCTGAGCGGGGTGCCGCCATTATCCTTTTGCCGCAGCAAACGTGCTTTTATAAATCCATCGTATTCTTTCATAAACGAGCTATGCCCTGCACCGATCATGAGCCAGTTGGTAATGCCATAGTCAAATCCGATGCGGGTGGTGGCATTATCCAGCCCGAAAAATTCCTTTAAGCCGTCTTCGACACTGCCAAAACGGTGATTGATACGAAAGTCCAGTATGCCTTTGCCCAGGTTTTCTATACTGTGTGCATTGGCAATGCGTGTGGTTTTGAAGGTGGCGATTGTAATTTCTTTTTTAGGAGTGCCTGCGGCTTCTTCCAGCATCGCCATCAGGTCTTCGCTGTCTTCATCGGAATCTGTGCTGTTGTTTATCTGCGCTGTAGCATTGAGCGCTGCGCTTAGCAAAAGGCAACAGAGGATAATGTTTTTCCCCATGGTTTTTTTCTTCTTGATGAATAGCATTTCTAAATTTTATTGATTATTTGGCTTCCAGAATGCTGTTTACCGATACTTCTATTTCCTTAGCAATTTTATCGGAGGTGAGGGATGGAATTTGAATATGATAATCGGCGGTCTTTACCTTAAAGGTGGAAGTAAGCGTAACCTTTCCGTTTTTTACTATTACGTAGCCGGGAATGTTTACCTCTTTTGTAACGCCGTGGATAGTGAGTTTTCCGGTGGCTTTTGCCGGATAGCTTCCGTCTTTTGAAAAATGAATAGTTCGCAGGTCTGCCATTTTTCCTTTGAATTGGGCTTTAGGGTATTTATCACTTTCCATATAGCTTTCATTGAAATGATCTTTCATGAGTTGTTTCTCGAAACGAAAGCTTTTTATAGGCACTACAAATACCAGTTCCCCGTTTTGTGTATTCAGCACGCAGGATACATCATTGTTGAAGGCTTCAATGTTTTCTACCGGAGTAGAAGAAAAGAAGGATATTTTTCCGGTGCGGGTCATCAGCTTTTGCGCATGAAGATGGGCAGCGGCTATGAGGAAAAAAATAAAGATTAAACTCAACCTTTTCATGTGGTTCTTTTTATCAGTTTTTAAGGAATTAATTGTTGAGGGCTCCGGCGTTGATCCATATTTTTATTTTGGAAATAGTGCAATCGTCGAGCTTGGGAGCGCCTTGCGGCATAGGGTTGGGTCCGGTATGTTCTATAGCGGCTACAAGTTTTCCGTTATTCGCCAGGTTGGCTATACCGGTATAGCCGGAAAGATCATAACCTGTATAGGTAGCGCCGAGATGACATCCTGAAGTGGCGCAGTGCGCATCCATAATGGGTTTTATGACGGTGGTATAGGTAACAGCGGTAGTATCGCAGCCGTTGCCGACAAGGGCGGGGTACAGGTCTTCTGCATTGCGGTTATAGCAACCATATAATAAAACCGGCAGTAAGAGCAGTGTCAGAAAAATATTTTTTTTGTGGTTCATATATTTTCTCATAAATGTTTTAATAAGATACAAACCGATAAAAGCACGACCAGGGTATAGCCGGTGCAAAATCCTTTTACGGTTATTTGTTCTCCTGCGGCTATGCTTACCTCTTTGCGAAAGGTACATTGCACGCCGCTCATAGGATCATCGGCTTGCAGCAGTGCCACCATTTTCCCATCTTGATTTTTGGTTATTTCCACTACCATTCCCGACACCTCCAGCGCTTGACCGAGGTATTTTTTGTTGGAAGCGGTTTCGTCTTTGGCATATTCATCTGAGAGTTTTTCCGCAGTAATGGCAAGCGCAGATGCATCTTCCACCTTGGGCGCGGGTTTATTCACATAGTTCCACACTGCAATACCGGCTATAACAAGGATGAGAGAGAAGATAAGTACGAATGTGCGTCGTTTCATAAACTATGGTTTGTAATCGAAAAGAGTGTGTATTCAGACCATTGCTGTTTTTCATTCCTCATCTCATCCCTTTGGCCCCTTTCCAGTGAATGGAGAGAGGAAAGGCGCAATAACCTGAAATACACGCAGTAAAAGTAAAACGCAGGAGCCATCATAGGCAGTGCAATAAGATGAAACGGGAATACTACGGTATGAAAAGGGTGATTTAGAGCTCCCCTGCCAGCCAGAGCTTGAAATCGGCAGCGCGTTCGGAGCTTACTACCGGTGCTTCTTTTACCGGCGGGTTCAGTTTCACCACCACCCGGGCTTTGGTATAAGTGCGCATATCATCAATAGCATTCACGGAGATGATGTATTGGCGGTTGATACGGAAATACTCCAGTGGGTCCAGCACGGCTTCCAGCGCATCCAGGTTTTGATCTATGGGAAAGTTGCGCCCGTCAGTGGTTTTGGCAAAGGTGGCTTTGTTCTCGCTATAAAAATAAGCGATCTCGGTTACGGCTATGGTTTTGATAAATTCACCAAAGCGAATCAGAAAACGTTTTTTATAATCCGGTGCCGGTTTGAGTTGGGACGGGCTATCGGCCGAGAGCAGGTTTTTAAAAAGATTTAATTTTTCCAGTGCCTGCCGGAGTTCTTCTTTTTTTAAAGGCTTTAATAAATAATCAATGCTGGAAGTTTTAAACGCCTCCAGTGTATAATGATCGTAAGCCGTAGTGAAGATAATGGGCGCATTTATCGTTACCGATTTCATCAGGTCAAATGCGTTTCCGTCGGCTAAGTGAATATCCAGAAATACGATGTCTGTTTCCGTTGGACGGGCAAACCATTCCCGCGCTTGCTGGATGCTGTCCAATTGCGCGATAATCTGTGCTTCCGGCAGCAATTCTTTCAGTAGTTTTTGCAGGCGGTTATACGCAGGTTTTTCGTCTTCGATAATCAGTATATTCATAATAAAGGCAAGGTTACAATATACTCATTATTCACTATTCCATAGCTGATGGGACGTTTCGTAAGCAGTTTGTAGCGCTTGCGGATATTTTCAATGCCTATGCCCATGCTTTTATCTTTCGTTATCTTCAGTTGTAGGTTATTTTTTACAACAAGCTCATCGCCCTGCGTGGTAATGGATAGGTACAGCGGTTTGGAAGCAGCTACCACATTGTGTTTTAGCGCATTTTCCAATAGTATTTGGAGTGCCAGCGGTACAATCATTTTGGTGAGAAGTGTGTGTTCTTCTATGTTTATATCCACATGTAGTGCTTCACCGAAACGGCTTTTTTGGATATAGATATAGCTTTGGATGATTTCATATTCTTCTTTAAGCGGGATGAGGTCTTTGTCTTTATAGGAAAGAATATTCCTGTAAAAATCCGACAGGTGAACTGTATAGTCTATAGCGGCATCTTTATCTTCTTCTATAATATGCACCAGCGTATTGAAGCTGTTGAAGAGGAAATGTGGGTTTACCTGTGTTTTTAAATGCTCGTATTCATACACCAGTCTTTCACGTTGCAATTGATTCAGCTTCACAATTTGGTATTCCCTTCTTTTAATGATAAAGTAAAGCACAGCCAGCACGGCAAATGCCGAAGCAAACAGAAACCAAAGCGTTTCCCAGAAGGGCTTGTCAATGCGGAAATGGAAGCTGTCTTCCGCGGCATTTATAAAATTATTGCTCAGCGAAGCCTGAACCCGAAAGGTATATGTTCCGGAATTAAGCCTTGCAAACGGCACGGTTTCGTTTTGCGTATAGACCCAGGTATTATCATAGCCTTCCAGTTTGTAGCGGTAATATAGCGCTTGCGGATGTGTGAAATTGATGCCTTCATAGGTGAATGAAATATGATTTTCATTTGCTGAAAATTGACGGCGAAGGAAGGGCAGGTCTTTGAAGAAAAGACTTTGTTTTAGTAAGCGCACATCCGGTTTTATCTCAATGGAAGGATTGTTTTTAAATACTAAAATACCTTCTTCAAAAGGCAGATAGGTATTTCCATATCCATCCGAAGTAATGCAATTGAGGATACGCGAACTGCTGTCCATATCCATTCCGAGATTTCTGTTGAGCCGGCGAAACTGCTGATCCTTCGCATACCATTGGTCTATTCCGTAGCGGTTCACAACAATCAGGTTTTGTGTGCCGTTGGGTGCTATAGCCGTTACATTTACTTGTGGAGCGCCTCCTTGTTTTTTTAGCGTATGCCATTTTTTTCCGTCATAGCGATACACACCCCGGTCCAGTGAGCTTGCCCATATTGTTCCATTGACATTGCTTGCCACACTATAAATCACTTCACTTTTCAGCCCGCTTACACTGTCCCACCGGTTAAATTTTTTTCCGTCGTACATCACCACCCCGCCTCCATCCGTAGCCATCCATAGCCTGTCGCGGGCATCTATATGCAATTGGTAAATATAGTGGCTGCCGATACCGTTGTGCTTATTGTAATGACGTAATACGGTGGGTTTTTCCTCTATATCCAGTACGTCCAGCCCGTTGAAACTTGCCACCCACAGCTTGTTTTTTGTATGGGCAATACTCAGGATGTGTTCGTTGGGTGAAGACGATAAACGGATGGGCTGCAACGAACCCCTATGCGGAGCGTAATAGAGTCCTTTACCGAAGGTGCCGATCCATATTCCGCCGGTATCGCTGAGATGCAGGCAAGTAATGTCCGCAGGCAAGCTCCGCATTAATAGGGGTAAGGTATCGGTAGTTGCAGGCAATCGGTATAGTTGATTGTCTTGGGTAAACCATAGTTGTCCTTTCGGATCGCAGGTGATAGCTGTATAGTTGTCGAGACTGAAAGAGGGCGGCAGATGAATATACGAAAGATACGAAGCCGTACTCATCAGTAATCCTTTATGGGTGGCACACCATATAGTTCCGGTTTTATCCGTTGTTATTTTTTTTAGCTTGGCAGGCAAGATGGATGGAGTGATGCCTATGCTATCGCCATAGCGTTTCAGCTCTATCAAATAGTTTTGATCTGTTACCGCCCAGGCATGATCCGCATGGAGTACGAGCAAATCATTCACCTGCCCGAAGCGCCAGGGAAGTGTGCATTTTATAGGGAGAAGCCGTTCCTGCCGGTTGTCATAAACAGCGATACCGCCCTGCTGGGTGCCGATCCAGAAATGGCTGCCTTCCGGCGATGCACTTACGCAAGTGGCTATCACATCCGGCAGTCCTTCATCTGTGCTTATGTTCTGAATGGATGGTTGATTGTTTTTTATAGAAACGACATCTATGCCTCCGTCTGTAGCCAGCGCCATTCTGCCCTTGCTCACTTCTATATCGTTGATGAAATCATCGGATAGCCCGTTTTTACTACCGAATGACATTAAATTCCTTTGCACCGACACGTACATTCCTTCTTCCGTAGCTATAGCCAGCACATCGTGGAGCAATGTTTTAATAGCAGTTATCCGGCCGGGAATCGTTCCGTTTTTAAAGGTATAGGGGCTCTTGTTTTGTTCTTGTATTACTGCCATTCTTCCGTCCTTATAGCCTATATATACCTTTCCGTTTGCAGCATGTATAGCCGTAGAGGCGGCGCTGCCGGTGTCTTTTATTTTGGTAAAATTTCTTCCATTGAACCGGAAAATACCTATGTCCGTACACAACCACATATAGCCATTTGGTTGCAGGGCAAAATCCTCCACATTCACAGGTGCATCGGGTTCGTTTATCCAAACCTGTTTGGTAAAAGCAGCCTGCCCCATAGCGGGCAACTGCAACAGAAAACATACTATGATAAGAAATAACCTCACTTATTTTTCAACGAGTATAGCGGATATGGATACATGAATTTCTTCGGAAAGTTTATTATTGACCACCCTCGGCAGTTTTATCTGATGGTCGGCAAGCAGCACGGTAAAATCGGCGGTAACGGTTATTTCCTTACGGCTGACCAGCATCGTAACCGGCAGGATGCGGATTTGCTCTATGCCGTGGATTTTCATTTTTCCTTTGGCGCGTATTTTATAGGTTCCTTCTTTTTTAAAATTAAGGTTTTCCACTATTTTTCCTGCAAAGGTGGCAAGCGGAAAAACCGAAGTTTCCATATAGTTTTCATTAAAATGCTCCCGCTGCAAAGCGCTGTTGAATCCTTCAAAACTGGCTATATTTATTTTAAAAGCAAAGGTTCTTTTAGAAAAATCCACAATGCCTTTCAGTTTTCCGGAATAAGCTTTGATAAGCTCCTCCGGCGCATCCGAATAAAATTTTACATCACCTTGCCTGACTTCATAAATATGCTGTGCCGATAACGGAAACACACATCCCATCGCACAGAAAAGGAAAACTGCCGCCACGATCTTTTTACTATAAAACAGAAACCGGAAACCGTACATACTCCCTAAAATTAAAATGCTATAGGCAATTCGGTTGATTTTTTTTTAAATCGGCTTCACACCTCTGTTTCTTTCTGAAGCTTGGCTACTTGGATGGCTATATATTTGGGTAAAATAATTGGGCGTGCAGTTTTTGCCTCCCTACGCGCTCCCCCGAAAAACAGGATACATTTTTTATCTTGCGCAGGCATAGCTTTGTGAAGAATAGCGCACATAAAATAAACGAATCAAATGCTGGAATTACTCAAAAAAACTTTTGCCCATAAGCGTGTATTTCTTACCGGACATACGGGTTTTAAAGGTGCATGGTTGTTGCAAATACTAAACGAACTGGGTGCGGATGTAAAAGGCTATTCGCTTGCTCCCGAAAGAGACAAAGACCTTTACAACCTGATAGAAGGGGATAAATTTTGTTACTCATCGGTAGTGGCGGATGTAGGAGATTTGAAAACCTTGCAGGGCGAAATGGTACGTTTTGAGCCGCATTTTGTTTTTCACCTGGCGGCGCAATCGCTGGTGCGCAGGAGCTATGAACGCCCTGTGGAAAGCTTTATGGTGAATGCTATGGGCACGGCACACGTGCTGGAAGCGATGCGCAGCCTGCCCCATGAATGTATCGGCTTGATGATTACCACGGATAAAGTGTATGAAAATCCCGAGCGGGGAGTACCTTTCAGCGAAGAGGATAAATTAGGCGGCTATGACCCTTATTCAGCAAGTAAAGCAGCGGCAGAGATAGTTGTAAGCTCTTACCGCCGTTCTTTTTTTCATCCTGATCGCTATGCACAACATAAAAAATCAGTCGCTTCCGTGCGTGCGGGCAATGTAATTGGCGGCGGTGATTATGCAGCAGATCGCATCATCCCCGATATTGTGCGGGCTATAGAAAATGGGGAACAGGTAACATTGCGCAATCCTCAAAGTGTGCGCCCCTGGCAGCATGTGCTGGAGCCACTGAGCGCCTACCTGTGGCTTGCTGCAAAAATGACAGAGGAACCGCAGCGCTTTTCTACAGCGTTTAATTTCGGTCCCGATGAAGGCGATGAGCTGAGCGTGGAAGAACTTACCAAAATATTTTTGAAAGCTTACGGACGCGAAGGTCAATACCGGGTGGAGCCGTCGGATAAGCATCCGCATGAAGCAAATTTGCTTTTGCTGAACAGCAGCAAAGCGCATCAGGAACTGGGCTGGAAGTCTAAGCTGGAAGCCCGTCAAGCTATTTTGTGGAGTGCGCAATGGTATGCCGATAAAAGCAAAACTGCCGGAGAAAAATGCAAGGAACAGATCGAAAATTATTTCGGATGATTTTTTTTAACCCCAAAAAATAAAATTCCCGTGTTTCAATTTTCAGATACCGGTTTAGCACAAGCTAAAATTATCACACTCCCTTCATTCGGGGATGTACGCGGCAGTTTTACCAAAACCTTTCAGGACACGGTATGGAAAGAACAAGGGATTGATTTTGTTTTGAAAGAAAGTTATTTCTCTGTTTCCAAAAAAAATGTAATACGCGGGATGCACTTTCAATTGCCGCCACATCATCATGCAAAAATTGTTTTTTGCCCTAAAGGAGCAATTTTAGATGTGATAATTGATCTGCGAAAAAAATCACCTACATACGGGCATTATTTCACAGCAGAATTATCGGAGCAAAATCATAAAGCCTATTATATTCCCGAAGGTTTTGCTCATGGTTTTAAATCTTTGACCGAGGATGCGATTACCTATTATCTTGTTTCTTCCGAATACAGCAAGGAGCAAGACACCGGGATTCGGTACGACAGCTTCGGCTATGACTGGCAGGTAGAACGTCCCATTCTTTCCGAGCGGGATTTGTCTTTTAAAATGTTGCCTGAATGGGTAAGTCCTTTTTAGCTCCTCATTAATGTTCAGTTCATTTTTCTATTATAGAAACAGCTTATGAAAAACTTCGGTAGTTCCTTTTATCCCGGTATTCTATTGCTGCTCGTCTTTGTGGTTGTTTCCTTATTTACCTATCAGGATTATGGGGTGGCTTGGGATGAAAGCATACAGCGCGATATTGGAAAGGTAAGCTATGACTATATTTTTCACGGAGATGAGCGACTGCATACTTACCTGGAGCGGGATCATGGAGTGGGTTTTGAACTGGTGCTTTTGCTGGTAGAGAAAGCGGTAAAAGCAGCATCCTTTCGAGATATAATCTTAGCCCGCCACTTGGCAAGCCATATTTTTTTTCTGTTAGGCGCTTTCTCCTTTTATGTTTTAGCGCTTCGGATGTTTGGGAAACAAAGTCTGGCATTGCTTGCTTTTCTGATGGTGGTACTATCGCCCAGGCTCTATGCTCATTCTTTTTTCAATTCAAAAGACACGCCTTTATTAGTCATGTATGCCCTTTCCTTTATGGTGGCAGAGTGGGCGTTTCGAAAAGACAAGCCTATAGGCTATGCGCTGTTGGGGCTATGTATCGGCTATGCTACCAGCATCCGGATATTGGGCATTTATCTTTTCGGATGGGTGTTTCTTTTTTTGCTGATAGATATTTTTATTCGGCAGCATTCTAAAAAAATAAGCAAGTCCATAGGGAACATACTGCTGTTTGTTGTCGGTAGCTTCATAGGTGTATATAGTTTTTGGCCTACGTTGTGGAAAAATCCCGTTGTTAGTTTTGTAGATTGTTATAAAACGCTTTCGCATTTCCGGTGGGATGGGTTGTTGTTGCTCAATGGCGAAACGCTGCGAAGCTTAAATCTTCCCTGGTTTTATCTTCCCGAATGGTTTGCACTTACCACGCCGGTGAGTTGGTTGTTTATAGGCGCTACAGGTTTGATCATGTTGCTTGTCTCTTTTCTGAAAACCCCTATGGTTTATATAAAAAATACACAACAGCGGCATTATTTGCTATACGGCGCTTGTTTTATAGGGCCTGTGGCGGTCATCATTTTACTGCAGTCTGTGGTGTATGACGACTGGCGGCATGTTTATTTTATTTATCCTGCTTTTGTGATGATAGCGCTCTATGCGCTTGATAAAATTTTTACATCGCGGTATCGTTATGCCGGCGTATTGATAGTGGTGTTGCAGCTCATCCTGCTTCTTGTTTCTATGGTTCGCATACACCCGTTTCATCAGGTTTATTTTAATGAGCTTGTTTCCCACAAAGAAGAATACCTGCGCAAAAATTTTGACTATGATTACTGGGGTAGTTCCTATAAACAAGCGCTCAGCTATATTATGCAAACAGATAGACGCGATACGGTAAAGATTGCCACGCCTTGGGAGCCCATTTTTTTGAATATAAATTTTTTGGAGGAACAGGATAGGGTGCGGATACAAAGCGTAGGCGAAGGAGATGCCGATTATTTTCTGACAAACTTCAGGTACCATCCGCAAGATTTTGATTATCCTGCTGTCTATTATGAAATAAAAGTACAGAACAGTACGGTGGTAAGGGTTTATAAACTGAAATGAAGAAAATTAGTCATGAGATAGTTAAAGGAGGCATTCCCTTCTGAGGCAGCCTGCTATATCCTACACTATAATCATGTCAGTCTTTCTGCCAATATTGCGTTTTGTTTCTCCGTGGCATATAGATTGAGTAGAAGAACATACAATCAGTAAAAACACAATTTATAATATGAGTAAAATAATAGGAATTGACTTAGGAACTACCAACTCTTGCGTATCCGTAATGGAAGGCAGCGAACCGGTAGTGATTGCCAATGATGAAGGCCGTCGTACTACGCCTTCAGTTGTTGCTTTTTTGAAAAACGGAGAACGTAAAGTAGGAGATCCTGCCAAGCGCCAAGCCATCACCAATCCTCAAAACACCATCATGTCCATCAAAAGATATATGGGGCGTCGATTTGACGAAGTAGGTGATGAAATGCAGCATAATTCCTACAAGATTGTAAAAGGAGATAACAATACCGTGCGGGTGGATATTGACGGTCGCCTCTACACCCCGCAGGAAATCTCTGCTATGATCCTTCAAAAAATGAAGAAAACTGCCGAAGATTTTCTCGGTCAGGAAGTAAAAGAAGCAGTGATTACCGTTCCCGCTTACTTCAACGATGCGCAACGCCAGGCTACCAAAGAAGCCGGTGAAATTGCAGGATTGAATGTACGCCGCATCATCAACGAGCCTACAGCAGCCGCATTGGCTTATGGCTTGGATAAGCAACATAAAGACAGTAAAATAGCCGTGTTTGACCTTGGTGGAGGTACGTTTGATATTTCCATCCTCGAACTGGGCGATGGCGTTTTTGAAGTGAAATCTACCAATGGCGATACCCACCTCGGCGGCGATGATTTCGATAAAGTAATCATGGACTGGCTGGCAGATGAATTTAAAGTAGATCATCCTACCATAGACCTCCACAAAGACCCTATGGCATGGCAGCGACTTAAAGAAGCCTCTGAAAAAGCCAAGATCGAACTGTCTTCTTCTCAGGAAACAGAAATCAATCTTCCCTATATCACCGCTATAGATGGTGTGCCGCAACACTTGGTACGCAAGCTGACCCGTGCTAAATTTGAACAACTTGCGGACAGGCTCGTGGAGCGCACCTTGGAACCTTGCCGCAAAGCCTTGAAAGATGCCGGTATGCAGCCTTCCGAAATAGACGAGATCATCCTCGTAGGTGGCTCTACCCGTATTCCTAAAGTGCAGGAAGTAGTGGAAAAATTCTTCGGCAAAAAACCACACAAAGGGGTGAATCCCGATGAAGTGGTGGCTATAGGCGCAGCAATACAAGGCGGCGTACTGACCGGTGATGTGAAAGACGTGTTGCTGCTTGACGTTACCCCGCTTTCCCTCGGTATCGAAACTATGGGTGGCGTGATGACCAGGCTGATAGATGCCAATACCACCATCCCTACCAAAAAATCGGAAACCTTCTCTACCGCCAGCGACAACCAGCCCAGCGTGGAAATAAACGTGCTGCAAGGTGAACGCCCTATGGCCAACCAAAATAAAACCCTGGGTCGTTTCATCCTCGATGGCATACCACCTGCACCGCGCGGCATTCCTCAGGTAGAAGTAACCTTTGACATAGATGCCAACGGTATCCTTAGCGTAACGGCAAAAGATAAAGGAACAGGTAAGCAGCAAAACATCCGCATCGAAGCCGGTTCCGGATTGAGCAAAGACGAAATCGAAAAAATGAAGAACGAAGCCAAAGCCAATGAAGAAGCCGATAAACAAGTACGCGAACGAGTGGAAAAACTCAATATGGCAGACGGACTCATCTTCAATACCGAAAAACAACTGAGCGAATATGGCGATAAACTGCCTGCCGATGAAAAATCGAAGATAGAAGCCGCCGTTGCCAAACTGAAAGAAGCCCATAAAGCAGAAGACCTGGAGGGTTTGGATAAAGCAATGGAAGAGCTGAATACCGCATGGCAAACCGCAAGTCAGCACATCTATAATGCCCAACAGCAACCCGGTGGCGACCCCAATGCCCAAGCTAACGGAGGACCGCAAGGCGGCACGGATAATAACGACAATAATGTAGCCGATGCGGAATTTGAAGAAGTAAAATAAAAACCGGAATCATCCTATAAAAAATGGCGCGGCATTTAGCTGCGCCATTTTATTTGGTGGAAAATCGAAGGTCAGAAATCCCAAAGTTTAACTTCTTCTCAATTTCTCAACCCATCAACTTCCCAACCAATCAATCAAACTCCTTAGCTTTGCCTGCTTTATGGAAATTTCTGTTCAGATAATTAATAAATCCCCACATCCGCTACCGCAGTATCAGACAGCAGATGCAGCAGGTATGGATCTGAGAGCTTGGTTGCAGGAGCCGGTAGTATTACAGTCGTTGGAAAGAAAACTGATACCCACGGGGCTATACATGGCTTTGCCGCAAGGATATGAGGCGCAGATACGCCCCCGAAGCGGCATGGCTATAAATAAAGGAATCACCCTTGTCAATACACCGGGAACCATTGATGCCGATTATAGGGGGGAGATAAAGATACCGGTTATCAATCTTTCGGCGGAAAAACAGACCATAGAAAACGGCGAACGCATCGCACAGATGATCGTAGCCCGCTATGATAAAATTACCTGGCAGCCGGTAGAAACCTTGTCGGATACAGAAAGAGGAACCGGCGGTTTCGGACATTCCGGTCATTTATAGGCAATAGAAAAAACGAATTATTCTCTACTAACAACTATCCACTCATTATTCTCTACACACAAATTTCAACTATAAAAAATGAACATCATCATCCCAATGGCAGGCATGGGCAAACGCATGCGCCCACACACACTTACCACCGCAAAACCGTTGATCCCTATAGCCGGAAAGCCGATTGTGCAACGCCTTGTAGAAGATATTATCGCTACCTCCAATGAGCAAGTAGAAGAAATAGCCTTTATCATCGGCCCTACCTTCGGAAAAGCCGTAGAAGAACACCTGCTGCACGTAGCCGGCAACCTCGGCGCTACCGGAAAAATATATTATCAACATGAAGCATTGGGAACGGCACATGCCATCCTTGCCGCACAGGAAGCACTGAATGGAAATGTATTCATCGCCTTCGCCGACACCTTATTCAAAGCCACTTTCAGCATAGATAAAGATAAAGATGCGATTGTGTGGACGCAGCGGGTGGACGATCCTTCCGCTTTTGGCGTGGTAAAATTGAATGACAAAAACGAGATAGAAGCCTTTGTAGAAAAGCCCAAGGAATTTGTTTCAGACCTTGCCATCATAGGCGTTTATTATTTTAAAGACGGTGAAAACCTGCGCAAAGAACTGCAACGCCTCATTGATGAAGATATAAAACTGAAAGGCGAATACCAGCTTACCGATGCCATGGACCACATGCTGCAAAACGGATTGAAATTTTATACCGACCAAGTGCAGGAATGGCTGGACTGTGGCAATAAAGACGCAACCGTCTATACCAATGCCCGCATTTTAGACATTAAAAAAGATACCGAAAACTTAACGGCTGCATCTGCCCAAATCGAGAACAGCACCCTCATCGCACCATGCTTTATAGGCGAAAATGTAGTGATAAAAAATTCCATCATTGGGCCGAATGTATCTTTGGAAGAAGGCGCTGTGATAGAGGATTCCCGCATCAGCAACAGCATCGTTCAGGCTCATAGTACTGTTAAAAATATGGTGCTTACCAACTCTTTGATTGGTAAACATGTAAATTACAGCGAAACGCCACGCGAATTAAGTCTTGGTGATTATTCGACTCAGTCATGATGTTACCGTCTTTATATAAACTATTTGCTACCGTCCTCGCGGTTGCCTTGTTCTGTACCGTCAATAGTAGAGCGCAGGCTACCGGAGAACTGAAAAAAGAAGAGGATAGCCGACTGAAATCAGACCGGCTGTTCTTTGATGCCGTAAAAGCAAAAATGCTGGGCGAAGAAAAACAACAGGAAACCCTGCTGAAACAATTCGTAAAAGAGCGCCCGGATGTAGCCGCCGCCTATTATGATCTTACTGCCCTTGACCTGCGCAACAACAGAACCGCCGATGCCGAAACCCATATTCAAAAAGCGCTGTCGCTGGATAAGGAGAATATATGGTACAAAGAATCGTATGCCCAGGTGCTGAAAAGACAAAAAAAATACGAAGAAGCCGGGGATGTATATGCCGAACTGGGAAAAAACAGTGATTTCAATCGTCCTTTTTATTTTGAAGCAGCGAGCAACTATGTACGTGCCGGGGCCTATAAACAAGCATTAAATGCCTTAGACAAACTCCGGGAATCCTCCTTTGCCGATGACCTGATTCTTCAGATGAAACAGGAAATTTACCTACAGATGAAGGATGAAATAAATGCCGTGAAAACAGCCCAGGAACTCGTAGAAAAAAATCCGAAAGAAGGCGCTTACCTTTCTAATCTTGCCAAGCTCTACATCCAAATAGGGCAGCCCGAAAGAGCCTTGAAAATATATCAGGAAGGTGTGCAGAAATTCCCCGATGAACCTTCCCTGCAATACGGACTGGCAGAGTATTATCAGGAGAAGAAAGACACAGCGCAGTATGATGATTACATTATCAAAACCATCCTGAACCCCAACCTCGATGAAACCTCGCAGGCGGTAATGCTGCAACAATATCTGGCAGAGGTAGGAGAGGATTCGGTACGAAAAAAAAATGCGGTTGCCGTAGCCAAAAAATTAGTGGAACAACAGCCTGAAAGCGCTCTTATGCAATCGTTCTACGGAAGCATACTGGCACGAAACGGTGAACCCGATGAAGCCGCCAAATATTTGAAACTCGCTCTGGAAAACGATCCTTCCAAATATGACCTTTGGCAAGAACTGCTGCTGGTATATGTTACGTCCAATAATCCCGATTCGCTTTTAGCAAGCAGTAAGCAGGCGCTACGTTATTTTCCCAACAACGCCATTATTCACTATTTCAGTGGCATTGCTTACCTCAATAAAAAAGAATATATCCCGGCTGTGAAAGCGCTTCAGAGAGCCATCGAAATACAACCCGAAGATAATGCCCCTCTCTTAGGCGATATGTATTCTTCCTTGGGAGATGCCTATAATTTTCTGAAAGAATATAACCGCTCCGACAGTGCCTATGAAAAAGCCCTCAGCTACAACAAAGACAATGCTTCCGTTTTAAACAACTATAGCTATTATCTTTCCCTGCGCGGCGAGCGACTGAAAGAAGCGGAGAAAATGTCGAAGCGCTCTTTGGAACTAAGACCCAACGAAGCCACATTCTTAGATACCTACGGATGGATTTTATATAAACAAGGGAAATACACCGAAGCGAAAGAATACATAGAAAAAGCCATTGAAGCCAATCCCTCCGCCGATGGCACTTTATTTGAACACTTAGGCGACATCTGCTACAAACTGAAAAATATGGACAAAGCCGTAGAAAACTGGAAGCGTGCCAAAGAACGCGGTGTAGATGATGCCGATTTGCTGGATAAAAAAATACAGGAGCGAAAGCTATATGAATAAAAAAAATACAGGAAACCTTTTTTTACTGGTCGCTATCCTGCTTACCATCACGGCTTGCGGCGGCGCTAAGAAAGCAGCAAAAAAACAAAAAGCCAAGCAAACGGATAACTCAGTGGCGGCAGTAGTGGTGCGTCCGAGTGATTCGGCAACCCCTATAACAGCGCTGGAAAACCCCAATATGGATCGGCAGATAGCCGGCGCATTTTCCCCTGTATGGCAGCGCGAAATCTCGTTCCGGTCTTTCTCCGGAAAAGCAAAAAGTCATTATGAAGGCAATGGACAGAGCTACGATTTTACAGCCCACATCCGTATGAAAAAAGACGAAGCCGCCTGGATTATGGTGGCAGCTTTGGGCGGCATGGTGCAGGTGGCAAGGCTTTATGCTACGCCCGATAGCTTTGCACTGATTAACTATTTAGAGAAATCCTACCTGTCTATGAAGATGGAGGAAGTAAATAGGGTGTTGCCTTTCCCTGTAAATTTTTCCATGCTCCAAAACCTCCTCATCGGTAATGCCCTGCAAACAAGCGGTAAGCTGATAGATGCAAAAAATACAGGTGATGCCGCTACACTCACCGTAAAAAACAACAACCTGAATCAGGATGTAATCATCAACAAATCGGCAAATACCATTTCTTTGGTGAAAGTTTATCTGGATAATAACCCTTCGGAAGCTATCGTGAAATACAATAATTATAAAGACCTCGAAGGCAAAAAATTTCCGGTAGAGCGCATCGTGCATGTAAGCAATAAAGGGGAGCAGCATTTGCTGGAAATGAATTTTACCGAAACCAAATTCAACGGGGCAGTGGACATGCCTTTTTCCATCCCCAAAAATTATAACTCAAAATAAAAACGAGTAAAAAACGATTTTAAATGAAAGTAGTCATTTTCGCCGGCGGCCGCGGCACCCGCATTTCCGAAGAAAGCATCCTGCGCCCCAAGCCGATGATAGAAATAGGCGGCAAACCCATCCTCTGGCATATTATGAAGATCTACGCCGCTTATGGACATACCGAATTTATCATTTGCCTGGGCTATAAAGGTTGGATGATAAAGGAATACTTCGTGAATTATTTCATGCACAATGCCGACCTTACGGTGGATTTAAAAGACAATTCGCTCCACGTTCATCAAAACAATGCAGAGCCTTTTAAAATCTCCTTAGTAGATACCGGCTTGGATACGATGACCGCAGGCAGGCTCCAAAGAGTATTGCCCTATGTGGGAGACGAAGCCTTTATGCTTACCTATGGCGATGGCGTGAGTAATATCAACATAGAAGAGCTGCTCCGCTTTCACAAGGCAAGCGGAAAAATTTGTACCATGACCTCCATACAGGCTACAAGTCGCTTTGGCGTGATAAAGATTGAAGAAGACGGCACCATAGATAGTTTTGAAGAAAAACCCGAAGAAAGCGGCACATGGATAAACGGCGGTTTTTTTGTGATAGAACCCGCTATCAAAAACTACCTGAAAGCAGATGCCGATGTGATGATGTGGGAACGGCAGCCGATGAACGACCTTGCCCGCGACCGCCAAATAGCTGCCTATAAACACCATGATTTCTGGAAATGTATGGACACCATACGCGATAAAGAAGAACTGGAAGAAATGTGGGCGAATGATCCTAAGTGGAAAATGTGGTAGGGCAGGGTTTGGTGGAATGGTTGATTGTTTATAGGTTTATAGGCTTTTTTAAAACTCAAACGACACCCTATTTTTGCGCTATTCCATGAACAACGATTTCAAAAAAATAATTCAGTCGCTTCATAATAAACAATACGCGCCGGTTTACCTGATAGACGGCGAAGAGCCTTTTTATATAGATGTTCTTTCCAAGTATTTTGAAGAAAACATACTCACGGAAGCCGAGCGTGATTTTAACCTCATCACCCTTTATGGAAAAGATGTGGAATGGGCGGATGTGGTCAATGCCTGCCGGCGTTTCCCCATGTTTGCCGAGCGGCAGGTGGTCATTCTGAAAGATGCGGCGCAGATGCGTAGTCTTAATGAATTGAGTACTTATCTTGAAAATCCTTCCCCTACCACCGTTTTACTTATTGAGCATCGTTTCAAAAAAATAGACGGTAGAGGAAAATTGGGAAAACTCGCCAAAGACAAAGGATTTTATGTTACCTCCGAAAAAATAAAAGAAGAGCAATTACCCCAGTGGATTGAAAACTATGGGGTGGAAATCGGGTTTCATATAGGCGAGCGGGAAGCACAAACCCTTGCAGGCTATCTGGGAAATGATTTGCAAAAAATAGTGAACGAGATAGGAAAAGTGCGCATCAACGTGCCGGAAGAAAAAGCGCTTACCGGCGATTTGATTCAAAAATATATAGGCATCAGCAGGGAATACAATGTATTTGATTTCCCTATAGCGCTCACCACACAGCGCAAAGACAAACTCTATAACATGCTTGCCTATTTTACCGCCAATCCCAAAGCCGCCCCTATGCCGCTCTTGATTGGTTCGTTTTATAGCCATTTCAATACGCTTTTTCAGGTGTATGCTTTTGCGGGAAAACCGGAAAGAGACATCAGTGCTGCGCTGCGCCTATATGGCGACCGCCTGCGCGATACCATGACCGCCGCCAGAAACCTGCAACCGCCCGGTATAGAACAATGCCTGCTGCTGCTGAGTGAATACAGCGCCAAATCCGTAGGTATAGGCAATAATGCTTCCGATACGGAATTGCTGAAAGAAATGATTGGGAAAATGGAGCTGGCAATAACCGCCCGGTAATCGTTTTTCTTCTGATTAACCCTTATCCTAACAGATATTTTTTCAAATCTTCGATTCCTTGCGTAGCAGGCTTTTCGATGGGTGTAAAGGAGTAGGTACCTATGGACGGAATTTGTTTGTCTATGACGTATTTCTCCACACCCGGCGGCACATAGTCCATCAACCCCGCCGCAGGATACACGACCAGCGAAGAGCCTATAAGTGCAAAAATATCAGCGTTGCGCAGGATGGGAATGGCTTCGGCAATCATTGGCACGGCTTCTTCAAACCATACGATATTGGGGCGGAGCGGCGCACCGTCTTCTGCGAGTTCGCCTAATTGCATATCGCCTGTAATGGGGTAAATAAGGTGTTCATCCGCATCGCTGCGCATTTCCAAAATTTTGCCGTGCAAGTGCAGTACCTGTTGGGAGCCTGCCCGTTCGTGCAGGTCGTCTATATTTTGGGTGATGATGTGTACGTCAAAATCACGTTGCAGCTCCGCTAATCCGAGGTGAGCCGCATTGGGCTTTGCCGCCCTTACATCCCTGCGGCGCATGTTGTAAAAATCAAGCACTAACTGCGGATTGCGTTTCCAGGCGCGAGGTGTGGCTACGTCTTCGATGCGGTATGCTTCCCAAAGCCCATTGCTGTCGCGGAAGGTGTTAAGCCCGCTTTCCGCGCTGATGCCTGCGCCGGTGAGTACTACTAATTTTTGTTTTGCCATGGGGGTGGTATAAATTGCTCAATAGAAGCAGAAAGATGAACGGTGCTATCGCCACTGTTGCTTCATCGGTATTCTTCTGCTTGGATCAAAAAAAAATCGTTTCTACTTTATTTCGTTCCCGGTAAATGCGGGACAGAGCGTGGTATTTTTTAGGTAAAATGTATGGGAAGTTAGCAAAAAACGGGAGAGCTGACACGGTTATACGACAATGGATTCCACCTTAGCGCCGAGTTCTATCAGGTATCCGCGAATATTTTTTACAAAATCTTCCGGGCCGCATACATAGAAGCGGTTGTCGAAATCCCGGACGGTATTGATGAGGAATTTCCGGTCAATCCGTTTTTCGCCAAAACCTACCATACCTTCTCTGGTAAATACATTGACATAGGCATTTCCCAGCATCTGGCTGAGGTCGTCGTGAAGGATTACATCCTCATGATAATGGTTGGAGTAGATAAGTCCTACGTTGCGCATATTTTGGCTGTAATACAATGCCCGGAAAATGGCTATGAACGGAGTGATGCCTGCACCTCCGGCTATGAAAACGCCCGGGCCGCGATAGGTAAGTGTGCCGAATACATCCTTCATGAGCAGGGTAGCGCCGGCGTTTAGTTTTCCGAGTTGGCGGGTTACGCCTTCGCGTTCATTATATATTTTGATGATGAACTCAAGGTAGGGCCAGTCGTTGAGCGAGGTAAATGTAAACGGTCTCCATTGATGCTCCCACTCCGGCTGTGCAATGGCAAGAAAAGTAGCTTGTCCGGGGATATAGCTCCATCCTGCGGGTTTTTCTACTACAAATCGTTTTACATTATGATTGAGGTATTCGGTGTCTATTACTTTCAGGCTGTGAATGGTGGACATCAATTGTTCTTTATTATTTGCGACTAAAGGTAATGGCTTGCGGGCAATCGGTAAAATTTGGGTGGGACGTTTTGCCTATGCGGCGGGTAAAAGGAGATGCGGTTTATTTTCCCGAAAAATTTATTAACATAGTCGTTTTTGGAATAGTTTTTGATTTTTAGGAGAAACTTTTCTATATTTGCAATCCCTTTTCGGGAATCGGCTGTGCACAATATCTTATTGAATTTATTTTATTAATAAAAAAACTGGACCTACATGGGGGAATTTGACCCTGCGTGTGGGTTATTGTCGTTTGTAAACAAGGAGTATTAAATTACTATGGCTATACCTAAAAAAAAGACGGCAACGGGTCGCTACAATTTTGGCAAACTGCACGATGTGGCAGAAACGCCTGACTTGCTCGCGATACAGTTGCAATCGTTCAAGGATTTTTTCCAACTGGAAACCACACCGGATAAGCGTAATAACGAAGGCTTGTTCAACGTATTCAACGAAAATTTTCCGATTACCGACACGCGCAACATTTTTGTGCTCGAGTTTTTGGATTACTTCGTGGACCCGCCCCGCTACACCATTGATGAGTGTATGGATCGTGGGCTTACGTATTCCGTTCCTTTGAAGGCAAAGCTGAAGCTGAGCTGTAATGATGAGGAGCACGTGGATTTTGAAACTATAGTGCAGGATGTATTTTTGGGAAATATCCCTTACATGACACCTCGCGGCACCTTTGTAATCAACGGTGCAGAGCGTGTGGTTGTTTCTCAGCTTCATCGTTCTCCCGGTGTGTTCTTCGGTCAAAGCGTTCACCCCAACGGTACCAAAATCTATTCTGCCCGTGTGATACCTTTCAAAGGAGCATGGATGGAATTTGCTACGGATATCAATAATGTGATGTATGCCTATATTGACCGTAAGAAAAAATTCCCTGTAACTACATTATTGCGTTCTATAGGCTACGAAACAGATAAGGATATTCTGGAGCTGTTTGGTATGGCCGATGAAGTGAAAGTGGACAAGAAAACACTTTCTCAAAATATAGGCCGCCGGCTGGCTGCACGGGTATTGCGTAGCTGGACGGAAGACTTCGTAGATGAAGATACCGGTGAAGTAGTAACCATTGAGCGGAATGAAATTGTGCTGGACCGGGATAATGTGCTGGATGAAGAAAGTGCCGATATGATTATGGAAATGGGTATCCCTACCATATTCCTGCAAAAAGAAGAAGTAAGCGGCGATTACTCCATTATCTATAATACTTTAAATAAAGATACTTCCAACTCCGAACTGGAAGCGGTGCAGCATATCTATCGCCAGTTGCGCGGTAGCGATGCGCCGGATGATGAAACGGCTCGCGGCATCATTGATAAATTATTCTTCTCCGATAAACGCTATGACCTGGGTGAAGTAGGGCGATATAAAATCAACCGCAAGCTCAACCTGGATCTTCCGCTGGATAAATCCGTACTGACCAAGCAGGATATTATTTCCATCATTAAATATCTGGTGCGCCTTACCAACGGTAAGGCAGAAATTGATGATATTGACCACCTCAGCAATCGTCGTGTACGCACCGTAGGCGAGCAGCTTTTTGCACAATTCGGCGTAGGGCTTGCCCGTATGGCGCGCACTATTCGTGAAAGAATGAATGTGCGTGATAATGAGGTGTTTACACCGATTGACTTAATTAACGCTCGAACCTTATCCTCTGTTATTAATTCCTTCTTCGGTACCTCTCAATTGTCTCAATTCCTTGACCAGACCAACCCGCTTTCCGAGATCACGCACAAACGCCGTATCTCTGCGCTCGGTCCGGGTGGTTTGAGCCGTGAGCGTGCCGGTTTTGAGGTGCGCGACGTACACTACTCGCACTATGGCCGCCTTTGTACCATCGAAACACCGGAAGGTCCGAACATCGGTTTGATTTCCACACTTTGTGTTCATGCCAAGATCAACGATATGGGCTTTATCGAAACGCCTTATCGCAAAGTGAAAGAAGGAAAAGTGGATCTGAAACATCAACATTTCCTGAGTGCGGAAGAAGAAGATGATGCGAAAATTGCCCAGGCGAATGTGCCTTTGGATGATAACGGAAAATTTGTAGAAGATAAAATCAAATCCCGCCAAACGGGCGACTTCCCTATACTGGAGCCGCAGGAAGTGGAATATATGGACGTGGCGCCTAACCAAATCGTAGGCTTGTCTGCATCCCTCATTCCGTTCCTGGAGCATGATGATGCCAACCGTGCCTTGATGGGGTCGAACATGCAGCGTCAGGCTGTTCCGCTTATTCGTCCGCAAGTGCCGATTGTAGGTACCGGGCTGGAAGGTAAGGCAGCACGCGATGCCCGTATTCAAATCCACGCAGAAGGAAACGGTGTGGTAGAATATGTAGATGCCAACGAAATACACGTTCGCTACGACCGTAATGATAAAGCGCGTTTGGTATCTTTTGAGGATGACTTGAAAGTGTATAAGCTCACTAAATATAAAAAGACCAACCAAAGTACTTCTATTACCTTAAAACCTGCCGTTCGTAGGGGCGATAAAGTAAAAGAAGGCGATTTCCTTACGGAAGGCTATGCTACCCAAAACGGTGAGCTGGCGCTTGGGCGCAACCTGAAAGTGGCCTTCATGCCGTGGAAAGGTTATAACTTCGAAGATGCCATCGTGATCAATGAAAAAGTGGTTCGTGAAGACTGGTTTACCTCTGTGCATATTGATGAATATGAACTCGAAGTACGCGATACCAAATTGGGCGAAGAAGAACTCACACCGGACATTCCGAATATTTCCGAAGAAGCTACCAAAGACCTTGATGAAAACGGTATCATCCGTATAGGCGCTCATGTAGGCGAAGGCGATATCCTTATAGGTAAAATCACCCCGAAAGGAGAAACAGACCCTACGCCGGAAGAAAAATTACTCCGTGCCATCTTTGGCGATAAAGCCGGAGATGCGAAAGATGCTTCTCTGAAAACACCATCTGGTACTGAAGGAATTGTGATTCATAAAGAACTTTTCCAACGTGCGAAAAAAGATAAGAATGCCAAAGTGCGTGAGAAAACACTGCTGGAAAAAATCGAAAAAACGCATGAAAAAAACCTGGATGATCTGAAAGCCTTGTTGATGGAAAAACTGAATGTATTGCTGAAAGACAAAACATCTCAGGGTATCTCCAATAATTTCGGAGAGCCGGTAATCAGTAAAGGGGGTAAATTCAATAGCAAAACATTAGGTTCTATAGATTATGCGAATGTAAATCCTCTTGGATGGACAGGCGATAACGATACCGATGAATCCATCAACCAATTACTGCACAACTACAACATCAAATACAACGAAGAACTCGGTCGTTACAAACGTGAGAAATTCAACTTGTCTATAGGGGATGAATTACCTGCGGGCGTGTTGAAATTAGCGAAAGTTTACCTTGCTTCTAAACGTAAACTGAAAGTAGGAGATAAAATGGCGGGCCGCCACGGTAACAAAGGGATTGTAGCCCGTATCGTTCGTGCGGAAGACATGCCGTTCCTCGAAGACGGAACTCCGGTGGACATCGTGCTGAATCCATTGGGCGTACCTTCCCGTATGAACCTCGGACAGATTTACGAAACCGTGTTAGGATGGGCAGGTGAAAAATTAGGAATGAAATTCGCTACGCCAATCTTCGACGGAGCCTCCGTAGAAGAAATCGGAAACCTCATAGACCAAGCCGGTCTGCCTGAATTTGGTCATACTTATTTGTATGATGGAGAAACAGGAGAACGCTTCCACCAAAAAGCAACGGTAGGGATCATTTACATGATCAAACTGCACCACATGGTGGATGATAAAATGCACGCGCGTTCTATCGGACCTTACTCGCTCATTACACAACAGCCGCTGGGTGGTAAAGCACAGTTCGGTGGACAGCGTTTTGGTGAGATGGAGGTTTGGGCGCTCGAAGCATACGGTGCATCCAACATTCTTCAGGAATTACTGACCTTGAAATCGGATGATATCATTGGTCGTGCGAAGACGTATGAATCCATCGTGAAAGGCGATAACGTGCCGAAAGCCGGTATCCCTGAATCGTTCAATGTATTGGTGAATGAGCTGAGAGGATTGGGATTGGAATTGAAATTTGAATAGCAAGTAAATAGTAGATAGTAGATAGTAGATAGTCGCGAATGAATAACTTTCGAGATCTTAAGGTTTGGCAAAAATCAATTGATTTTGTGATAAAGATTTATGAAGTAACTAAAGGATTTCCTTCTGAAGAAAAGTTCAATTTGGTATCACAAATGCAGCGTGCTGCAACCTCTATACCAAGCAATATATCAGAAGGCTCAGGAAGGAATTCAAACAACCCATTCAAACAGTTTTCGACTATTGCTATCGGGTCTGCTCATGAATTAGAAACACAAATTATAATAAGTAGTAAGTTAGGTTATGTATCAGAAGAGAAGAACAATCAATTATTAGCTGATTTGACTGAAATTCAAAAAATGCTCTATGGCTTGTTTAACTCGATGAACTAATTACTAACTACTAATTACTAACTACTAATTATGGCAATAAAAAAAGAAAACCGCCCGAAACCGGGTTTTGGAAAAATTACCATCAGCCTTGCTTCACCGGATGGCATCCTTGATCGTTCGTATGGTGAAGTGCTGAAGCCGGAAACCATCAACTATCGTACCTACAAGCCGGAACGCGATGGCTTGTTTTGCGAAAAAATATTTGGTCCGGTAAAGGATTATGAATGTTACTGCGGAAAGTATAAGCGTATCCGCTATAAAGGAATTGTGTGCGACCGATGCGGTGTGGAAGTAACCGAGAAAAAAGTGCGTCGTGAGCGTATGGGACACATCAAACTGGTGGTGCCTATTGTACACATATGGTACTTTAAATCGCTTCCGAATAAAATCGGTTATTTGCTTGGTACTTCTTCCAAAAAATTAGAAAGCATTGTTTACTACGAACGCTATGTAGTAGTGCAAGCCGGTGAAGCGGAAGATCTCATCCGTCAGAAACTGAACTTAAAAGATTCGGAAAAAACGGAATTGCAATTGATTTCTGAAGACGAGTATCTGGAAATATTGGAAACCATTTCCAAAGAAAACCAATACCTGCCGGATGATGACCCCAACAAATTCATCGCTAAGATGGGTGCGGAAGCGGTACATGCTATGCTCAGCAGAATCAATCTGGATCAGCTTTCCTATGACCTGCGCAGTGCCGCCGCCAATGAAACTTCTCAACAACGTAAACAAGAGGCGCTGAAACGCCTGAATGTGGTAGAAGCTTTCCGCGATGCGAATACCCGCGTAGAAAACAAAATGGAATGGATGGTGATGCAATACATCCCGGTTATTCCGCCGGAATTGCGCCCGTTGGTTCCTTTGGATGGCGGTCGTTTTGCTTCTTCGGATTTGAACGATCTGTATCGCCGGGTAATCATCCGCAACAACCGTTTGAAACGTTTGATAGAAATCAAAGCGCCGGAAGTGATCTTGCGTAATGAAAAACGTATGCTTCAGGAAGCCGTGGATTCCTTGTTTGATAATTCAAGAAAATCCAATGCGGTAAAAGCAGAAGGCGGACGTGCACTGAAATCGCTTTCCGATGTATTGAAAGGAAAACAAGGTCGTTTCCGTCAAAACCTTTTGGGTAAACGTGTGGACTATTCCGGTCGTTCGGTGATTGTGGTAGGTCCGGAAATGAAACTGCATGAATGCGGTCTTCCTAAGGATATGGCTGCGGAATTGTTCAAGCCGTTTATCATTCGCAAACTTATTGAAAGAGGTATTGTTAAAACGGTAAAATCGGCTAAGAAATTAGTAGAAAGAAAAGAAGCTGTGGTTTGGGATATTTTGGAAAACGTGCTGAAAGGACATCCGGTGATGCTCAACCGCGCCCCTACGCTCCACAGACTTTCCATACAAGCCTTCCAGCCCAAATTGATTGAAGGTAAAGCGATCCAACTGCACCCGCTCGTGTGTTCTGCGTTCAACGCCGACTTTGATGGTGACCAAATGGCGGTACACGTGCCTTTGAGCCACGCCGCTATATTGGAAGCGCAATTACTGATGCTGGCATCGCACAACATTCTGAACCCGCAAAACGGTACGCCGATTACGCTTCCTTCTCAGGACATGGTACTCGGCCTGTACTATATTTCTAAGGGTAAAAAAACAATGGGTGATGATGTGGTGAAAGGAGAAGGCATGGCATTCTACTCTGCGGAAGAAGTAATGATTGCGCACAATGAAGGACGTGTAGATCTTCATGCCTGGATAAAAGTAAAAGCGGATGTGCGTTTGAAAGACGGCAGCCTTAAAAATGAACTGATAGAAACAACCGTAGGACGTGTAATCTTCAACCAATTCGTGCCTAAAGAAGCGGGGTTTGTGAATGCACTGCTTACGAAGAAATCCCTTCGGGAAATCATCGGTGATATTTTGAAAAACGCCGGTATCCCTAAGACCGTGCAGTTTTTGGATGATATTAAAACCCTCGGTTTCCGTACCGCCTTCCGGGGTGGTTTATCCTTCAACATCAAAGACCTTAGCATTCCGGACATCAAAGAAGAATTGGTGGAAAATGCACAGGTAGAAGTGGATGAAGTATGGGACAACTACAACATGGGGCTTATTACCAATAACGAACGTTATAACCAGATCATTGATATTTGGTCTCGTGTAGATACCCGTGTTACGGAAACACTGATCCGTGAAATGGCTACCGACAAGCAAGGGTTCAACTCGGTTTATATGATGCTGGACTCCGGTGCACGGGGTAGCAAGCAACAGGTAAAACAGCTTGCAGGTTTGAGAGGATTGATGGCTAAACCACGCCGTTCGGGCTCTACAGGTTCCGAAATTATTGAGAACCCCATCCTTTCCAATTTTAAAACAGGTTTGTCGGTATTGGAATACTTCATCTCTACCCACGGTGCGCGTAAAGGTCTTGCGGATACCGCCCTTAAAACAGCGGATGCCGGTTATCTTACCCGTCGCCTGGTGGATGTAGCACAGGATGTAGTGATTAACGGAGAAGATTGCGGCACATTAAGAGGTATCGCTACTACTGCGTTGAAAGATAATGAAGATATTGTAGAACCGTTGTATGACCGTATCCTCGGACGTACCTCACTGCATGATGTATATGATCCTGTTTCCGATAAACTGCTTGCAAGAGCAGGGGAAGAAATTACCGAAGATATAGCTAAAGAAATCGAAGAAAGCGGTATTGATACCGTAGAAATCCGCTCGGTGCTTACTTGTGAAGCTCGTAGAGGTGTATGTGCGAAATGCTATGGTAAAAACCTCGCTACCGGCTATATGGCGCAAAAAGGCGATGCTGTAGGGATTATTGCGGCACAGTCCATCGGTGAGCCGGGTACACAGCTTACCCTCCGTACCTTCCACGTGGGTGGTGTGGCAGGTTCTTCTGCTATCGAATCGCAACTTGCAGCCAAATTTGACGGTACCATCCAATTCGATGGATTGCGTACAACGGAATATGTGGACAAAGAAGGCGAAAAACAAACCATTGTAATCGGTCGTACAGGAGAAATGCGTATAGTGGACGTAGCAAACGACAGGTTATTAATCACCAACAACATCCCTTATGGTTCCAACCTGAAGGTGAAGAACAATCAGAAAGTGAAGAAAGGCGATGTAATCTGCACTTGGGATCCGTTCAATGCCGTAATCATTTCTGAAGTAACCGGTGCGGTGAAGTTTGACAGCATCATTGAAGGCGTTACCTTCCGCGAAGAAGCCGATGAACAAACAGGACACCGTGAGAAAGTGGTGATTGAAACGAAAGATAAGACCAAAATACCAAGTCTGATTGTAGCCGGTAAAGAAGAAAAATCGTACAACTTACCCGTCGGCTCGCACATCATCGTAGATGTGGATGACAAAGTACATAACGGACAGGTACTGGTGAAAATACCACGTATCATGGGTCGTAGCCGCGACATCACGGGTGGTCTTCCGCGCGTTACGGAATTATTTGAAGCGCGTAACCCTTCCAACCCTGCTGTAGTAGCGGAAGTAGATGGGGTAGTAAGCTTTGGTAATATCAAACGGGGTAATCGTGAAATCATCGTGGAAAGCCGCGAAGGACTTATCAAAAAATACCTTGTTCCTTTGACCCGCCACATCATGGTGCAAGACGGAGACTTTGTAAAATCAGGTACTTCCCTTTCCGATGGCGCTACTACGCCGGGCGACATTCTTGCCATCAAAGGTCCTTTTGCAGTGCAGGAATATCTGGTGAATGAAATTCAGGAAGTTTATCGCCTGCAAGGGGTGAAAATTAACGATAAACACATTGAAGTAATCGTGCGCCAGATGATGCGTAAAGTAACCATCGTGGATCCGGGAGATACCAAATTCCTTGAGGATGATACCGTAGATAAGTTTGAGTTTATGGAAGAAAACGATTGGATCTTTGATAAGAAAGTAGTAACAGAACAAGGCGACTCCGATACACTCCATCCCGGACAAATCGTAACGCTGCGTGAGATACGTGAGGAAAACAGCATGCTGCGTCGTAACGATAAAAAGCTGGTAGAATATCGCGATGCCAACCCTGCTACGTCCACGCCTATGCTATTGGGTATTACCAAAGCTTCCTTAGGCACACAAAGCTGGATTTCAGCAGCCTCCTTCCAGGAAACAACTAAGGTGCTTTCTACAGCGGCTATCACCGGTAAGAGCGATTCCTTGCTCGGTCTGAAAGAGAATGTAATTACAGGTAATCTGATTCCTGCCGGTACCGGTATGCGCGAATTTGACGATATCGTAGTAGGTTCCAAAGAAGAATTTGACCTGTTGATGGCAAACCGTGATGTATTGGAATTTGACGAAGAAGAATAAACATTTGCCAAGAATAAACTAAGAAAAATCCCCTTGCCTATGCGAGGGGATTTTCTTTATCTATATTTTATAGATTTTTTTTGAAATGAAAAATTATTTTTCCTACCTTTGCGTTCCTTTTTATATGGCTAAACAGTCTCTTATCAAACAAGACGGGGTAATTGTGGAAGCGCTATCCAATGCGATGTTCCGCGTACGTCTTGAAAACGGGCACGAAATCCTTGCCACCATCTCCGGGAAAATGCGTATGCACTATATCCGCATCCTGCCCGGCGATAAAGTAGGCGTGGAGATGAGCCCCTATGATTTGAGCCGTGGACGTATTATATACAGGTACAAATAATTTTAGAAATTTTTTTAGAAATACATTATCATGAAAGTAAGAGCAGCAATAAAAAAGCGTAGCGCTGATTGCAAAATCGTACGTCGCAAGGGCAAGCTTTATGTCATCAACAAAAAAAATCCCCGTTTTAAACAACGTCAAGGATAATTCACTATTTAAAATTAAAAATTCATTATTATAATGGCTCGTATAGCTGGTATAGATCTTCCAAAAAACAAACGTGGTGAAATAGCCCTTACCTATATCTATGGTATCGGCTCCAGCACTGCTCAATACATTCTCGACAAAGCCGGTATAGACCGCAATAAAAAAGCGGTGGATTGGAATGATGAGGAGCAGACTGCAATTCGTAACATCATCACCGGAGAGTTTAAAGTAGAAGGTCAGCTGCGCTCTGAAGTGCAAATGAACATTAAGCGCCTTATGGATATTGCTTGTTATCGCGGTCTTCGTCATCGTAAAGGATTGCCTTTGCGCGGACAACGTACCCGTACCAACAGCCGTACCCGTAAAGGTAAGCGTAAGACAGTTGCCGGTAAGAAAAAAGCACCGAAGAAATAGAATAATTGTTAGTAGATAGTGGTTGGTTATCCATAACTGCATTATTTACTAACAATTTTCATATACACTCGTTTCAGAATTACTGCCGGATGTGTGGGTGTACGCGGAGGAGTGATTCGAAGTAGCTGTTTTTAGCGGATGAAATTTAAAACCCTTGCTAAGCACAGCTACTCATTTATTGACTACCTTATTTTAAAAACAAAATGGCTAAAGCAGCAAAAACAGGCAAAACCGTTGCCAAAAAACGTATCGTAAAAGTAGAGCCTCATGGCGATGCACACATCAGCGCTACGTTCAACAACATCATCATTTCCCTTACCAACAAAACAGGTCAGGTAATCTCTTGGTCTTCCGCCGGTAAAATGGGCTTCCGTGGTTCTAAAAAGAACACACCCTATGCGGCCCAAATGGCTGCCGCAGACTGTGCTAAAGTAGCAACAGATGCAGGACTGAAAAAAGTAGATGTATTTGTAAAAGGACCCGGTTCCGGTCGCGAAGGCGCCATCCGTTCTTTATCTCAAAACGGCATTGAAATCGTATCCATCAAAGACGTTACTCCATTGCCCCACAATGGTTGTCGCCCTCCTAAGAAAAGAAGAGTGTAAATTAATCTGGGATTTTGAATGCTGAATTTTGCACGGACAAAATCGGATTTAATTCAAAATCATTAATACAATTTTCATAATTATATAGCCTCTCCTTTCCGGTTTTGCGATTTTGATGAAAGGAAAAGGCTAATCGAAAATAAAATCGCATAAAAAACAAACATGGCACGTTATACAGGACCAAAAAACAGAATTTGCCGCATCTTCGGAGAACCCATCTTAGGCTCCGGCAAAAACCTCCAAAAAAACAGCAATCCTCCTGGAATGCACGGTGGAAACCGCAGGCGCAAATCTCAATCTGAATACGCTATTCAGTTGAAAGAAAAGCAAAAAGCAAAATACACCTATGGTGTTTTAGAAAAACAATTCCACAACACCTATAACGAGGCTTCTCGCTTAAAAGGAGCTACAGGCGAAAACCTGATTAAATTATTAGAATCCCGTTTGGATAACACGGTTTACCGTATGGGTATCGCCCCTACACGCCCTGCTGCACGTCAGTTGGTATCGCACAAGCATATCATGGTGAACGGCATTATCGTAAACATTCCTTCTTATTCTTTGAAACCAGGTGATGTGATTGAGCTGAAACCCAAATCCAAAGCAAGTGACAGCATCAAAACCATGGTGGGTGCCAAAAACCCTAAAATCAACTGGGTAGAATTTAACGATAAAGAATATAAAGGAACGTACATGGCACATCCCGAGCGTGAAAACGTTCCGGAAAATATCAAAGAACAATTGATTGTAGAATTGTACTCTAAGTAAGATTTAAAAAAGTATTCTTTTTTTAACTACTTGTATAGGATACTCTTGAGGGGTTTTCTGTATAGCGTTTCGGGTGTTGGACGTATGTCCGATAATTAATACCCTAAGCCTACAGAAAACCTTTTTAGTATGCTGTTGTTTTGTTTTTTTCTTTTTAAAATGATATAGGAAACCGCATTTAAGACCTGTTCGTTTTTGCCAATGTTCAAATGCTTTTCAATTCATATTTCCGACCTGATAAAGAAGAGAAAATAAAAATCATGGAAAGGGTGAAAATCATTAAACCCAAATTAATTCCCGTTTGTAGCCCTTTAAACCGCGGGTTATAACAATGAAAAATTTGAAAACCCCTTATTCAAAACTACCTTTGCCGCCCTATGTTGGTTTCTTTACAAAATGTATCCTTTTTCTTCGGCGCAAGACCTATAATAGAGGAAGCAAGCTGGCAGATTGAACGGGGCGAGCGCATTGGTTTGGTGGGGCACAACGGTGCAGGAAAATCCACCGTGCTGCGGCTCATCACCGGCGCTTACCGGGTGGATGAAGGCGCTATCAACAAGCCCAAAGACGTTACTATCGGTTTTTTTAATCAGGATTTACTGAGCTTTTCTTCGGATGAAAGCATTCTGAAAGTAGGGATGCAGGCGTTTGAAAAAGCGCATGAGGTGGAAAAGGAAATGGAGCGCATCATCAAAGAACTGGAATCAAAACCCGAAGATGCCGATTTATTAGACGAATATAGCCATGCGTTGCATGATTTTGAGCTGGCAGGTGGCTATGAAATGGAACACCGCACGGCAGAGGTATTGGAAGGATTGGGGTTTTCTACAGCCGATCTGCAACGTTCTTACAGTCAGTTTTCCGGCGGCTGGAGGATGCGCGTGTTGCTGGCAAAAATGATGTTGCAAGCACCGGATTTATTATTGCTCGATGAGCCTACCAACCACTTGGATCTTCCCTCCATCGAATGGCTGGAACGCTATCTGCAATCATACCCTGGCAGCGTGGTCATCGTTTCCCACGACCGCTATTTCCTCGATAGAATGGTAACGAAAATAGTGGAAGTATGGCAGCGTGATCTGGTGAGTTATAGCGGTAATTATTCCTTCTTTTTAAAAGAGAAAGAAGAACGCATGGTATTACAACAACGTGCTTTTGAAAACCAACAAGATTATATCCGTCAGCAGGAACGTTTTATTGAACGTTTCCGTGCCAAAGCCACCAAAGCCGCGCAGGCACAAAGCGCTATAAAACGGCTGGATAAACTCGACCGCATCGAAGCGCCGGATGCCACCGTGCCGGTGATGAACATCAATTTCGACATTGCCGTGCAGCCCGGAAAAATCATTACAACGCTTACCGATGTTTCTAAAAACTTTGGCGATATAAAAATACTGGATCATGCCGATGCAGAAATCCTAAGAGGCGATAAAATAGCCCTGATCGGTGCGAATGGTAAAGGAAAATCCACCTTGCTGCGTATTATAGCCGGTAAGGAGCCTATAGAAGGCGAACGCAAGGAAGGGCATAATGTGGAGGAAAGTTTCTATGCGCAACATCAGTTGGAAGCCCTCACTATAGAGAACACGTTGCTGGATGAAATGAAACATGCCGGAACGGGCAAAACGGAATTGGAATTGCGGCAATTGCTGGGTTGTTTCTTGTTTAGCGGTGATGATGTATTTAAGAAAATAAAAGTGCTGAGCGGCGGTGAAAAAGCGCGGGTGGCATTGGCAAAAGTGATTGCCGCCAAAGGGAATTTCCTGATGTTGGATGAACCGACTAACCACCTCGATATGCAATCGGTAGAGATGCTGATCGAAGCGCTCAACAAATACAAAGGCACCCTCATCCTTGTTTCCCACGATCGTTATTTCATCAGCAAAACAGCCAATAAAATCTGGAATATTGAGGATGGAAAAATCAACGAGTTTGTAGGCGATTATGAAGAATGGGTGCAATGGGAAGCGGAGAAAGCAAAAAGGCAGTTGGCAGCTGGCAGTAAGCAGTTGGCAGGGAAGAAAGAGGAAGAGGTTAAGAAAAAAGAAACTACAGAGAAGAAATCAACAAATCCATCCGCTCACGCATCCGCCGATTATAAAAAATTGCATCAGCAAAAAACAAAAGCCTTTCAGAAAGCAGAGGAAGAATTGGAAAAACTGAAAGCGCAGCTTAGGCAAATAGAAACGCAGCTTGCCGATCCGGAGGTCTATGCCGATAAAGCAAAATTCCAATCGCTGGATGAGCAATACAAAAAACTGAGCGCCCAAACAGATAGCCAAACCGCTGCCTATGAAACCCTGTTTGAAGAGATGATGGAGCTGGAGCAGAAGATAGCCGAATAAGTCATTCATCCGCATTCTGTTTATTTTAAAAGAATAAAGCCTCCGGGAGAACGGAGGCTTTAAATTTGTGATACAATAAAGGCATTCGCCCATTGTATCCACGAGGTTTGGCACCGTGGCAAAAATAACTCAATTATTTAAACTTGGCGACAAACTTCCCGTTGGATAAACTGAGCGTGGTATGGTCATCTTCATTGACACATTGTGCAGTAAAATTTCCTTCCAGTTCGGTAGCTGTCAGTTTGGTAATAATGATGCTTCCTCCTTCTGCGCTATAAGCGGGCTTGCTTTGTCCGGCGCTGAGGTGGCTTACGGTTAAGGTTCCGGTTATATCTCCTTTACCTGCAAATTCTCCGGAGAGGCTGCCGCCGGAGGTAGTAGCGCCTAAGGGTACGTGAAGCGTCATCAATGCGTTGGCAGTTTTACCTCCACCCATGCCTATATCCACTTTGGTGGCGTTTAGGGTAAACATATCCTTATTGGCCATGGTGGATTTCACGGCCGTGGTGTACATGCTTGCCGGTATATTGATGGTGCTGGTTCCGTTAAAATCCTTATCGGTATTAAACGAAACAGAGCATTGTCCGGCGCTAAGGTCGCCGGAAGCTTTATCTTCTTTATTGCAGGAAGACAGCCATGCGGCGCCTGCCAGCAAAACGGTGCAAAGGGTGATGTTGATGTTCATAAAGTCTGTTTTATTTGGTTTTAAAATAAACAATTTATAGGGTAAAATTGAAATGATTTTCCTATCGGTGCAATACCGTTGTTTGGGTAATTTTCTACTGTGGATTTCGGGTAGGATCAGCGCACCAGCTCCCAAAGCACGATGCCTACGCTCACGGCTATATTCAGCGAATGCTTGGCTCCCCATTGCGGTATCTCAATGCAGCTATCCGCCTGCTTCAGAACAGCGGCATTTACCCCGCTTACTTCATTGCCGAAGATGAGCGCTATAGGTTCCTGCGCGGAAATGTCTTTTAGGGAAATGCTGTGGTGTGCTTGTTCTACGGCAGCTATTTTATAGCCTTTTTGCCGGGCAGCGTTCACCGCAGCTGTCGTATTTTCAAAATAGCGCCAGTGTACTGTTTCCGTAGCGCCGAGTGCGGTTTTGTGAATATCGCGGTGGGGCGGGGTAGGCGTAAAACCGCAGAGGTACAGCGCTTCCACGGCAAAGGCATCGCAGGTGCGGAATACCGAGCCTACATTATGCATACTGCGTATATCATCCAAAATCACGATGACGTTGTTTTTCCCGGAACGCTTTGCTTCTTCGGCAGTTTTGCGCTCCAGCTCTTCCATTTCTTTTTTTACAAACATGGTATAAAACGATTAACCTCGTGTAGGAGAGGCTTGCACTCTCAGTATATGATTAATCCCCGCTAAGATAAAATTTACTTTATCTTAAAGTGCAAAAAAAGCTTTGTGGTCAGAGATAACAGGTGAAGCCTGTTTTGAAGTGATGCACGATGCCAAACCATTTAAGGTAAATTGAAATGTTAGTACTCGGTAATTGAGGTGGCAGGAAAATCCCTCTTAATCGAACGGGAGTTGAGTTAAAATTATATCCCTAATGAGTTAAAATCTTATTCCTCCTCTTCCTTTTTTAAAAGGCTTTCTTCGGCTCTTTTTCTCGCATTGCTTCTGAGTTTTATTTTCACTTTGCCGTCTTCTCCGTCTATGGCTTGCAAACGCAGTACAATGCCCTTCATGCTTCTGAGCACACGGAGGCTGTCATTGAGGATGTCTGCGTCTTTTTGCGGATTGCGCAACGGTAGGTCAATGGAGATATTGGTGCCGTTTTTTAATCCATATACGCCCTCTATCGCCATAGTAAATGCGCTGGATTCTATCCGCATCGGATTGATGTGTATTTTATCTCCGTTGAGATCCAGTCGGTTCTTAATATCGCGAAAGGTAACGTGCGCCATGTTGCGGTTGCGAAAAAGAAAATTTCCTATTTTCTCAAACGGCTCAAAATTGTTAAGCTCTCCGTTCTCCAATAAAAATCGTACGCTGCCAAACATAGACCCGCCCACTATTTCGCCCCCATCCGATATTTTTGTTTTCGCTTCTACCTCTCCGCTTAGGATGCCTTTTATATTGGCTGAAGTGATGGCGGTCTGCCCGAAATTATTGAATTGCTCAAAGAATTTCTGCACGTTCACATGCGCAATTGTGGATTTTAATGCCACATCATTAATATTTCCCCGCTGGTCTATATCCGCATTCAGCGTAAGGGTGCCGCCGGAGGTTTTTACTGTCGCCTCATTGATGGAAATACCGGTCTGCACCATATCCATCCCTGCTTGGATATCCGTGGCGGTAAATTTTTTATAGACTACTTTATCGAGGCTCAGTTTCATGTGTACATTACTTTTGTCCAGCGCTTCGTCTATTTGTTGCGATACTTTGCTCGCGCGGTTATTTCCTGAGGATCGTGCGATACGTTTTGTTTTTCGCGGAGCTAATAAGGATTGAAATTCATTGAGGTTGATAAGCGGACTTTCGATATGCCAATCGAGCACCATTTTTTCAGGAGCTGTATAATAGAGATTCAGAAAATTGAGTACCGTCCCCGATACATACAAGACGCTGCTTTTGCTTTGCAGCTTGGTGTTGCGCACATGTAGGTCGCTGCCGGTAAAGAGCAGGGTTACTTTACTTTTATCAAACGAAATATTGCGGGGCAGATACGTGAAGCCCAGATCCTGAATGGTTACATGACCTTTTATATAGGGAGGAAGAAGATCGTTTTTACTAAGCGCTACTTTAAAGCCCAAGTCCACATCCGCCTTGCCGGAGTTAAACTGAATGGCCTCACTGCCCACCGTTTCGTTGAGTTTGGAAACATTAAAAGAGGAATATAACCGACCGGTAAGTATAGGCTTTGCTATGTTTTGAATGATGACCGAATCGGCCCGGAAGGGAACCCCTACATAATTGCCTATAAAATCCGGTACACTGATGATGGAGTTTTTATCATTTTTTCCTGCATTCGGTTGGGCGGAATTAAGAAAATAACCACTGAAACTGCAATCGGTAATATCGCCGCCGGGTGTGGTGAATACATTATTTTTTACAATCCAGTTTACCTTCACCACCGGAGTATCTCTGAATTTTATCCGTCCGTCAATATACGCATCCAGGTCTAAAGGTTCTTTCAGATCCATCAGGTTCAGCTTTTTTTGAATATTGGGAGATACCAGCGCTACGGCGTTTTTATAGGCTATCTGTTTTGTTTTGAATTGTAATGAAAACTGCGGTGGTGCGGTGCTGAATTGAAACATTCCGCCAAACAAAATTTTATCTTCATCCAGCCGAATGGTTTGTTGGGGTATATAAATGGTTTTGCTGGCGCTGTTGAAATGAAATGCAAGTTGCGCACGCATTTGTTTGTTCTTCAAAAAACTTCCTTTTTCTTCATTGAACGTCATATCGCGGAAGATGAGGTTTTCTTTGGTGGAAGCCACCCATCCCGTATCATTATGCACTGCCGAGGCTATAAAATCGTTAAATTCCAACCGGAACATTTTTCGCTTCGTGCGATTGTCCAATGCCAGCGTTACCCGGTCGAAACGCAGGTGGTTGATTTGTGGTTGCTTTCCTTTTTGCTCTTCTTGTTTGTCCTTTTTTTGAAAGACATGGGCATTCGTATAACCGCTGCTGTCTATAAAGATGTAGATGTCCGCGTCTTTGAGCGTTACCTCTTTTATCTTAGGCGATTTTTTGAGCAGGGAAAATACATTTAACGATACATAGATATAGCGCGCATTCAGCAGGTCGTGGTGATGCGTATGCCAAAGGCTGTCGCGCAGTGTTACGTGTTCCAGCGCTACGGATATTCCCGGAAAACCTTTCAGCAAAGCCAGGCTCATATTGTTTATTTCTACTTTCCCGCTGATGTGTTCATTAAGCTGTGTCGTGATATTTTTCAGAAACCGTTGCTTATTGCTGTGTACATAAGCCGCCAAAATCAACCATACAATTATCAGCAAAAGAACAAGTGAACCGATCCCTATCAAGGGTATTTTTATCCAGTTATGAAGGCTCCGTCTGTTTCCCAAAAATCGCATGGATGAATATACTAAGTTTTGGTAGGACAACAAGTATTTTTGATACCGCTCACCACTCCTAAAGGAACGCTTTTTATAACTTATGATGTACTTTTCCCTAAGAAATGACCTTATGGCTAAAAAAGCGCTTCTTGCCCTACTTCTTTTTTTCCTTGTTTCCTCTTCGGAGGCGCAATTAGCCTTGCTGAAGCGCTTAGATGAGGAAATTGATACGAGTTACATCAGCGACCGCTCGAAGATGCTGACCGTACGCCTTTTGGGTTCATCCAAATATTATAACTACCGCTTTACCGACGGAGGGAATACACTTAGCTATAAAGCCAACAACAATTATAATATAGGAGTCGGCGCCGTCTATGGTTTTCTGGGAGCAAACATCACCGTAAAAGCGCCGTTCATCAATCAGGATAATTCACGATATGGAAAAACCAGAAAGCTGGACATTCATGCGTTTTTATTTCCGAGAAAATGGATTATGGATGTGTATGCGCAGTATTATAAAGGATTTTTTATAGCGGAAAAAAATGCAGTACAACCCTTCCTTCCGGAAAACAAAAGGGTAGTGCGACCGGATATTTCGACCCTGCATATAGGCGTGAATGGTTCTTATGTTTTCAATGCAAAAAAATTTTCTTTTCGTGCCGCCTTCATCCAAAATGAATATCAAAAAAAAAGTGCGGGAGCGCCTTTGCTCGGCGGTAATATCCACTATAACCGCATTCATGGCGATTCCTCCCTCATTCCCTCAGATATAGCCTATACCGATTTTTTCGACAATTATCGCTTTCATCGCAGCGCCGCATTCAGTATAGGCATTCAGGGCGGCTATGCTTATACCTGGGTTATTGCAAAGCATTTTTTTATAACCGGTGTAGCGCTTGCCGGCATAGGCGGCAACACTACTTCCCTGCGCAATGAGGAACTTCGCCGTACCGTGCAAAAAACAGGCTTGCAAGCTGATCTTTCCTACAAAGCCGCAATCGGCTATAATGCTGAAACATTTTACGCAGGGCTTTTATACATGGGCTATGTGCAGCGAAGCAATTCGGCATGGGCAAATACATGGCAGCAATACGAACCTTCGCTGGTGCGTTTGATTGTGGCAAAGCGGTTGGAAGTACATCCGCCATGGGAAAAATTAAAGAAAACCCGTGCAGTTTTGGATGTCCAATAAATAAAGAAAATGCGGTTTTGCTATCTTCGCGCCCATGAAATTTCTGATTGCAGGTTTGGGAAATATCGGCTATGAATATGATGCTACGCGCCATAATATAGGCTTTGACGTGGCGGATGCTTTTGTAATAAAACATGGAGGAACGTTCCAGCTCGATCGCCATGCCTATATGGCTCAGGTGAAATGGAAAGGAAAAATTTTTATCGTGATAAAACCTACCACCTTTATGAACCTCAGCGGCAAGGCGGTGAAATACTGGATGGATAAAGAGAAAATTGCGGTGGAAAATACATTAGTGATTGTAGATGATCTGGCCTTGCCTATAGAAACCCTTCGTCTTCGCAACGGCGGCAGCGATGCCGGGCACAACGGTCTGAAAAATATTGATCTTATCCTGCAAACCAATCAATACCCCCGATTGCGTTTTGGCATAGGCAATAATTTTCCTAAGGGAAGGCAGATTGATTTTGTACTCGGCAGGTGGACGAATGATGAATTGCCCATAGTAAAAGAAAAACTGCTGAAATCCGTAGAAGTGATTGAAAGTTTTGCCACACAAGGCGCGTTAAAAACCATGAGCCTGTACAACAAATAGCTCCTATTTTTCCGGCAGATTCATAGGGTATTTTTTCTCCGTATCCGGTGCGCTGTGGAGGGTGTTTTCTTCTTCCACAAAAATCACGATTCCTTTTTTAGGGGTTCTGTCTTTGAATATATTTTGGGTGATTTCGGTAGTGCGTGTTACCACTTTATTTCGTTCCGCATCGCTTGCGTTGTAAAGTTCTTTATCTCCCAGCGTGATGATAATTTCCTTGTTGAAATCCGATTGAACGTTTACAGAAACCCGGTTTACCGTAGGAAAATTGGCAAATACACTGTCTTCCATTTGCCGGATTTCTTCCTGATGATCGGAGAAATCTGCATTGCAGGAAACAAAGCCTATGGTCAGGGCAAGAAGGATGGGATGGATGTTCATGTTCGGTTATTTTATCCAAATTATAGAATAATTCCCAAAATCGGTTTCCCTAAAGTGAATCCTCTCCTATAACACACGTTTATCCTATCATTGTCAAACCATTTTTCCGTTTTTCAAATTGCTGATATATCTTTGCACATGGCTGCAAAATCTAAGTTTTACGGAGAAGGTTTAACATTTGATGATGTCCTTCTGCTTCCTTCTTATTCCGAAGTGCTTCCCCGCGAAGTAACTATTTCCACCCAACTGACCAAAAACATAAAGCTGAACATCCCCATGATGTCTGCCGCTATGGACACCGTTACGGAGGCGCATCTTGCAATGGCGCTGGCGCGCGAAGGCGGTATCGGTATTCTCCATAAAAACATGAGTATCGAAAAACAAGCGGAGCAAGTGCGCAAAGTAAAACGCTCGGAAAGCGGGTTGATTGTAGATCCCATCACGCTTACGCCGGAAGCGCTGGTAAGCGATGCCGTGAAGTTGATGCGCGAAAACAAAATAGGCGGCATTCCTATAGTGGACAAAAACAATGTGCTGTTAGGCATCCTCACCAACAGGGATATGCGGTTTGAGAAAAATACCAAAAAAAGGGTGAGTGAGGTGATGACCCACGAAAATCTGGTAACTGCAGCCGCAGGCACCAATATGCAGAAAGCCGAAACCATCCTTGAAAAATATAAGATTGAAAAACTCCCTATAGTAGATAAAAAAGGAAAGCTCATCGGCTTGATTACGTTCCGCGATATCATCCACCTGAAAAGCTATCCGGCATCTGCAAAAGATGATATGGGACGATTGCTGGTGGGCGCAGCCGTAGGCATTACAGCAGATACGATGCAGCGGGTAGAAGCGCTGAAAGCTGCGGGTGTGGACGTCATCACTCTGGACAGCGCACACGGTCATTCCAAAGGCGTGCTGGATATGGTAAAAAAAGTAAAATCTGCCTATAAAGAACTTCCCTTGATAGCAGGCAACATAGCCACTGCGGCAGGTGCGCTGGCATTGGCAAATGCCGGTGCCGACGCGGTGAAAGTAGGGGTGGGGCCGGGTTCTATCTGCACCACGCGTGTGGTAACGGGTGCAGGCGCTCCCCAGCTTACGGCTATTATGGAAGCGGCGCAGGCGTTAAAGAAAAAAGGAATCCCAGTTATTGCCGATGGAGGCATCCGCTATACGGGCGATATGGTGAAGGCATTGGTGGCTGGTGCTTCTTGCGTGATGGCAGGTTCTATCTTTGCCGGCACGGAAGAAAGCCCCGGCGAAACCATCATCTATGAAGGAAGAAAATTCAAATCATACCGCGGCATGGGCTCTGTAGAAGCAATGCAGGAAGGCTCTAAAGACCGCTATTTCCAGGATGTGGAAGCAGACATTAAAAAACTTGTACCCGAAGGAATTGTGGGACGGGTGCCCTATAAAGGAATGCTGAATGAAGTAGTGCAGCAGTTTGTAGGCGGCTTGCGGGCCGGTATGGGTTATTGCGGTGCTAAGGATATTAAAGCCTTGCAGGAAAATGCCCAGTTTATCCGCATCACACCGGCTTCTATGGCAGAAAGCCACCCGCATGATATAGTCATCACGAAGGAAGCGCCGAATTATAGCAGATAATTCGCCGGAAAATCAATCTTCATAAAACGTATCGGCGACATGCTCGGAAAGAGAGTTCAGCTCTAAAAAACTGCAATCGCTTACCGCAATCAGTTCATGCCATATATAGGGCGGTACTTCTATTTTTGCGGGTGCGGCTACCGTTTCCGACTGTATATCCTTTGTCCCTACTTCCCGCCAATGAAAAGTGCAGGTGCCCGAAAGCAGGATGATGATTTCAGGATTTTTGCTGTACGAAATGCCTTTGTGGTAATGCCTTCCTCGCACCGCACCGGCTTTGCTGAATACAATAAGATGCTGCCCTGTTCGTTCGTGATAATATTCGGAAACGTTTCCCCTGTCATCATTACTGAAAGGCGCTATAGGTGTTATTTTCATGGAGTATTGTTTTGGGTTTCGTTGTTTGGAGACGTTTCTTCATTGCCGCCAGCCAGTTTCACCTCCCATTCGTTTAGGGGTTTACTTGTGTCGCCTTGCGCCTGTAACGCTCCCTCTGCAACGAGCTGCCGCAAACGCCATCCCAAGTAAAGATCACCCGTGGGAAGCGCATATTTACTCATAGCCTGCCGGATGATTTTTGATGCTTTCTGAAATTGCTGGGAGCAAAAACTGCTAAGCTGCTGGTCGTAGAGCGCAGCCGATTTATGACTTAATTTTTTACCTCCTTCATAGGCTCGTATCGCTGCGTTTTCTGCTTTTATTTTTTCCCATTCGTCGGTATCCACTTCCATTTCCGAAGGGGTTACCACACGGGCTAAGCGCCGGGCTTTCAGAAGTTCTTTGGGCGGAATTTCACTGATGTTTTTAGGATAAAATAATTTTCCCGCAGTATCTAAAAAAGGCAAGCCGCCTACATTTACCACAAAAAAACGATCTCTGTATTTTTTGAAATAAAACAACAACCAGTAATAAGCCGTAACATCGGCAGCAGCAGGTGCCATCCAAAACCATACACAAGGCGTTTCCGATTGATGCAGTTCGTGGCTCACTTGTAAAATACGTTCCATATCCTCTACGGTTACCTGTTCTTTGCTTTGCGGAACGATGGTCTGCCAAAAGGCGCTGCGTAGCTCGCTGAACTTCTGTCCTTCTTCTTTTTGTAAAGGACCTATATGTAGTAAATCTTTCAGCACGAGAACGGTTTCTTCATTGACCGGATCGGCTGATAGCGCTTCGGTTAAAGGTTTTGCAGCTTCATCTCCTACGATTATATGATAAATCATGGCAGCAAATCTAAACAGATTTAAGCAATAGGACTGCGATGATTCCCTAAGGTGTTTTAGCGTGAGCGAGTGGCTGCTGCACCCCATCTTCTTATTTTAACAACCTGCATCTGGTTTTTTCTCCTAAATTTATTCATCATCTATTTTGCTCCTCTATAATGAAGATACAACGAGCCGCACCCGTTAACGAACTGCTGGCTAAGGTTATTTTTCTGGTTCTCCCTACCGCTTTGGCGGGCTACTACCTTATATGGAATATGAGCCGGTATTTCGGAGTGATAGGCGAGGCGGGGACGGGTTTGTTTTCTTACCTGCCGGCTACTACCAACATCAGCCTTATCTTCAGTTTTTTCTTTTTGGCGGGTATGGTAGGAAGCGCCGTGTTTCATGCTTTCCGGTTTCGTTTTCTTCTGCCGTTTATAGGGCTTGTCTTCACGGCTTCTTTGTTGTACAAAGGCATTGATCGTTTTGCCACCGGCGAGTTCGATGCGTTTTTTATTTCTAACCAGTTCCGGAGTTTTTCGGCATTGTTCCTTGTGGGATGGCTTATAGGCTGGGGTTTTATGCGGCTGCGTTATTTCTCTGTAATCATTGCCGCAAGTATGCTTTGCGCCTGCATCCTGCTCATTGCAAAATCGAAAACGGATACGGTAGCCAGCTTGTTGTCGGCGTTCAGCCCGGCGTTGCTTTACACGGTGTATATCATTTTTACCTCCGAACAGATTTACAGCTATAAAGATAAATCGCAAAAATTCTGGTGGTTTCTGACGCGGCGCATGGTGTTCTTTGGCGTGCTGGCCGCCTTCTTGCTGGGCAGTGTGGTTTATTTTATGCAAACGGAAATCAAAGAAACGGTTGCTAATTATGGCGGCGGAGGCAAGCAAGGACAAAACAGTATGCTCAAGAAAAATAAGGACGGAACATTTGACCTGGAGCAATACACGAGGCTGCGCGGCGCGCTGGGCAGAAGTAATGAACTGCTTTTCTGTGCGCATATAGACCATTTTTTCCCCGATACGGATATTCCCAATCCGCTTTATCTTACCGCTTTTCACTACAATGTATTTGATACCGCTACCGAAACTTTTGAAAAAGATACGGTAGGCGTGCCTATGAATGACCTGTTTGAACCGAAACCCAACCGGCTTCCTTTATTCTTTACCCAAACCGACAGCACGGTTATCAAAAATGCGATGGGGGATAAGCTGCGCAAAACGGTAGAGATAGAGGTTTATAGCAAATCGCTTTCTCCGGAAACTTACCTGGCGCCGAGCACGGGTTTTTTTGTACAACCTATAGCCATCGAAAAAGATTTTAAAGATGAATTTAAAACAGCTTTTCGGGCGAAGAGCTATGTGTCGGAGCTGAACAGCGCTTATTTTATTTATAATGCAGAAGACCCGCAGATAAAGGCTTTTCAAGAACAACGTTTTGAAGTGCTGCGCAAGGTTAAAGATTATGAAGGTGTAGATAAGACCTTTATGAATTATTACACAAAAATGCCTCGTGATGCCAAATTTCAAAAAATAACCGACCTCGCAAAACACCTCACGACAAATGCATCCACACCGGTAGATAAGGTGTTGGCTATACGCGATTATTTTTTATCGAAGGATGAAAATGGTGAGCGGTTGTTTTCTTACACCGATAATCCCGGTATCCCGGATATTCCCAGCGCTTCCAAGCTTATGTATTTTCTTTTTGAAAACAGGAAAGGATATTGTGCTTATTATGCCGGTGCTACGTTGTTCATGTTGCGCGCTTTGGGTATTCCTTCACGCATTACGGTGGGCTTTCTTACAGTGGATAGAAGTGATAAAAACAAAGGTTGGTACTGGTATTATGCCGATCAGGCACATGCTTGGGTACAAGTTTATTTTCCCGGCTACGGCTGGCTGGATTTTGATACCACAGTGAGTAATGAAGAAGATGAAACAAGGGAAAGTCCGCAACCGGACGGCACACCGCCCATGCAACCGCCACGCGCCTGGCTTGCAGCAGAAGGCATTATAACGGAAGTGGATACTGTGAAAAAATGGATGAGCTTGCAAGTGCAGACGATGGTTTTTCATGATAAGGAATATCAGCTTGTTCCACCGGTGGATGTGCCTATGGATTTGAAAATAGCCTCTATACAAATAGACAGTGTAGCCGTGCCGATAAGTAAGATTATGAAAGGAGACGGTGCCACTGCGGTTTCCTATGCAGAAGCAATGAAGAACCTTATAGCCAAAAACGGGGAAGACGGTGCGTCGCTCATCCGTCGTTTTCCTAAACTGGTGCCTATAGATGAAGTCTATCTGAAACGCAAAGACCTTACCACTCCTCCCGAAAAACCGAAAACGGAACTACCCGGAAAAAGCCTGACGGCACGCGAGGCGCTTACGGCAATGGCTTTCATTATAGGGATGTTGCTCTTGACGGCTTTAGGGTTGCCGAGCCTTATTTATAGCTATTATAAACTACGGTATCGCTATGCGAAAGAGACGCAAAAGCCTTACTGGGCCTATAAAATAAGTACGTTTTACCTACATCAAATCGGTATATTCAGAAAGGATGAAACACCTATGCAATATGCGCTACGCACAATAGATTCGAAATTCGATACCGGATTTTCCGGGTTTATGAATCTTTACCTGAAGCAGAAATATGCAGGGCAGCCGCTCACCAATCAGGAAATGACGAAGGTGAAAAACTTTATTGCGCCATTTATAAAAACGGTTAAAGCCAAAACATCCTTCCAAAATCGTTTCTTAGGATTTATCCATCCGCTTAGGAGCATAAGTTATTTTGTGCGTCCTGAGGAAGAGGAATAACAGGAAGGGAAAATAGCCTTTCTATCTTTTTAGCATGTTGTTTTTTTCGGGGAGAAGAATACTTGGTTAAAACCTATAGCCTATTTTAAAATTGAACATAGCCACCGGCAAATTGCTGCGGTAAGGAATATGGATGGAATATCCATTCTGATGGGCTTGATTGCGATCCATACTTTCCTTTATATAGTAGGGAATACCTAAGCCCAATTCTATTCCGAGGTAGAGATGCTTGGAGGGTTGTATGTTTACGGAATTGTGTAGCATAGCGCCCATCAGGGATATGTTGTCCTTGATTGTAGTGTATCGTTGGGTCTGTGTTTGCGGATCGTATATATAGACATCCTCTTTCACCTGCCCTGAACCGAGAATTGCCGAAAGCCCTACGGCATAGCTTACTTTTCCTTCGCTCTTGCTGCCTACATAGAATTTGGCGCCGGGGTAAGCCCATACCATGGTAGAGTAGCGATTGTTGTTGCTGCCAGAGTAATTGTTATTGTCGCTGCTGAAGGAATAAGCCACTGGCAGAATAACGGAAATGATGTTTTTCTTATCCAGAAACCGCTCGTAGCTGAAGCCCAGACCTACAGGTCCGGTGTTGGTAAGCCATATCGGCGCTAAGGATACGATGTTTTTTCCGTAGTTTATGGCTTGTGCTTTTTGAGAAGCGTCAATCGTTTTTGTTCTTCCTCTGTTGAAAATATCTTCTTGCCCGTTTTCGTATTCAATACTTTTTACCTCGGTCTTGGGAATGAGGAAATCAGGGCCGTTAAGATGACCCCATCGTTTGTAGGTGATGGTTTTCGGGCCTACTTCTTTTACCTTTACTTGTTCGGTTTCGCCGTTGTTTTTTTTGATAATGTCTTGTGCTGTAGCGGCGTTTACGCAGGTAGCAAGCGTGAGGGAGAGGGTGGTTATTTTAGAAAGCATGTGTGAAAAATTTTGAAATTAAAACCGGTAGCCGAGCTTGCATTGAAACTGAACGAGGGGGGCTCCGTTGTCAAAACTATTATAAGTGCTGTGCGATCCGAGATCTTCAGTTTCACTTATAAAATAAGGAATGCCTATGGCAAATTCCAAACCCAGGTATAACTTGGGAGTGGGTTGTATATTCAAGGAATGATTGAGCATGAAGCCTGCAAGAAAAATATGGTTTTTGAATTCTTTGTATTCGTAAGTCTGGTTATGTTTATTATAGATAACTTCACCGCGGTTTTCTGTGCCTGCACCCAGTAAAAGTGAAGGTCCCATGGCAAATCGTGCAACTCCGTCATTGCCGGTAGGGTAGTATTTGATGCCCGGATAAGCCCATAACATCGCTCTTGCATTATCATCTGTGGCGGAAGGGTTGTTGAATGAAAACCCTATGGGAAGGTATAATCCGATATGTTTATGTTTATCCGCTAAATATTCAACACTGGCGCTCACGCCCACGATGCTGGTATTGGTCATATAAATGGGGGCTGCCGCAATAATGGTCTTTCCATAGGGGACGGTGTTTTTGGAAGAGGCGCTTCCGCTATGGATTGGATGAGGATTCCGTACGGTATGCAGCATATCATCCCTGCCGAATTTTTGTACTAATCCATCTGCAAACTCTATCGTACGCACTTCGCGGATGGGAATAATCATCGTTGGACCATCGGGATAATCCCACATTTTATAGGATACCGTGCGGGTGGATATTTCTAATATTTTCGCTTTTTCGGAGCTGCCGTTCTTTTTATGAATGATTTCTTGGGCGGCAACGGCGCAAGAAATTATGGAGCATAAGGAGCCAAGTAGTAAGGTCTTTAAGGACATATTGTAAGTGATGGTTTGGTACAGTATATCAGACGATGCTTCTTCGCTCAATCTTTGGCTTATCCGTAATTAAATTTTCCGTATTCGCTTTCGATAATCAATTCTTTTTTCTCTGCTGCTTCTACATAGCCGGATATTTGAGCATCTATAGCAAAGGATCGAGCGATTTCAAGGATGGCGTTAGCGGTTTCTTTATCGGTAAAAATTTCCATCCGCTGTCCCATATTGAATACCTGATACATTTCTTTCCAGTCCGTACCTGCTGCTTCTTGTATCATTTTAAATAAGGGAGGAACGGGCAAGAGGTTGTTTTTTACGATACGCAGGGGTTTAGGAAGATAATGCAAGCATTTGGTTTGTCCGCCGCCGCTGCAATGGATGATACCGTGTATTTTGTCGAAATGTTTTTTTAAAATTTCTAAAAGCACCGGTGCATACGTGCGGGTGGGGGAGAGAATCATTTTTCCTACATCCAATCCCGTTTCTGTGGGGTCGGTAAGGTGGTATTTGCCATTATACACTACTTCGTCTGGCAAGTGAGGATCTACGCTTTCGGGGTAGTTGTGTTTGTATGTTTTGTGCAACATTTCGTGGCGGGCGCTTGTGAGTCCGTTGCTGCCCATACCGCTGTTGTATTCCGTTTCATAGCTCGCTTGTCCGTAGCTCGCCAGCGAAACAATGACATCCCCCGCGTCTATTTTTTCATTGGTGATGAGTTGTTCTTTTTTCATGCGGCAGCTCATGGTGCCGTCCACAATCACAGTTCTGACCACATCCCCCACATCTGCTGTTTCGCCGCCTAAGAATTTAATATCTATACCGTATCCGCGGAGCAGGTCAAAATATTCCTGACTGCCATTAATGATAGCGGAGATCACCTCGCCGGTAATGAGGTTTTTATTTCTGCCAATGGTAGATGAATAGGTGAAAGGTCCTGTGGCACCTACGCAAAGCAGGTCGTCTATGTTCATGACAATAGCGTCAATGGCGATTCCTTTCCATACGCTGAGGTTGCCGGTTTCTTTCCAGTAGAGATAGGCAAGTGCCGATTTTGTGCCGGCGCCATCGGCGTGCATGAGGTTGCAATAATCTGCATTGCCGCCCCAGGTATCTTCATATATTTTACAAAATGCGTAGGGGTAAAGCCCTTTATCAAGCTTGGCTATGGCTTTGTGTACATCTTCTTTCTGTGCGGATACGCCGCGGAGGTTGTAGCGGTTTTGGTCTGTCATGCTGCTATTCGAAAATGCCCCAAAGATATAGGAAGCGCAGGATAAACGGGTGTATGAATATTTAGAAAAAAGCAGGCACAAAAAAAAGTGCTCCGTAGAACACTTTTTCAAAAACATATCTGCATGAAGATTATTCTGCGTTATCTGCTTGAGGAGCTTCTGCTTCGGGAGCGGTTGCTTCCGTAGCGGTAACTTCTGCTTCGGCAGCTTGTGCAGCGGCTTTAGCAGCTTGCTTTTCTTCCACTTTTTTCACACTTTCAGCCATAGCGGCATGGCGTTTTTCGGCTTTGTGTGCACGATGTGCTTCTTGGCGTTTTACAACTACTTCTTCGTGTTCGCCATTCCATTTTTCAAATTTATCCAGCGCTGTTTGTTCATCAAACAAGCCTAAGGTAACCCCTCTCATCAGGTGTTTCAGATAAAGCACTCCTTTGAAAGAAAGAATACGGCGGCAGGTGTTGGTAGGCTGCGCCCCGTTTTGCAACCAATGCAAAGAACGTTCGCGGTTCAGACGAACAGCTGCAGGGTTGGTAAGCGGGTTGTACGTACCTAATTTTTCGATGAACTTACCGTCGCGCGGTGAAGTACTGTTGGCAACTACTATAAAGTAGAATGGGCGTTTTTTGGAGCCGTGACGCTGAAGGCGGATTTTTACGGACATAAATAATAGATATTATTTGTGAAAAACATAAGATTTTTAGGATTGCAAATGTAAGGAACTCCTTCTTCTTCGCCAACTGTTTTTTCAAAGGCAGCTTTTCTTTTTTATTCCTTATTTTGCGCAGCTTATAAAATTTATGCATACGGAAAATAAAATAGACGATCTCCTGCGCCGCGAGGAAGAATTTCATGATGAATGGGCCATGAGCGAAAATGTGGATGATATAGACGTAAACGCCCTTTTCGACAGCTTTGTAGCTATGGAGAATAAATACATTCTCAATGAACTGGGCGATCTGAAAGGGAAAAAAATATTGGATGTAGGCGCGGGTCTTGGAGAAAGTTCCGTGTATTTTGCGCAGAAAGGAGCCGAGGTTTATTTTAATGACATCTCTCCCAAAATGGGCGAATTTGCTGAAAAACTGGCTGCCAAACACGGCGTAACGCTTAATTATCTCATTGCCCCTATAGAACATTTGGAATTGCATAAAGATTTTTTTGACATTATTTATTGTGCCAATCTGATGCACCATGTGCCTAAGCAAGATCAGGAAATGTGGATACGCACCATGTCGGAATCGCTGAAAGCCAACGGGGTGCTGGTTACCATGGACCCGCTGAAATACAATCCTGCTATTAATTACTACCGCTCTAAAGCGGAAGAAGTGCGCACTATAGACGAAGAGCCGCTGGGCTTTGATATTATAGACGTATATAAAAGACATTTTAAAAGCGTAAGGCACAAGGAATTTTGGCTGACTACCTTGTGGCTGTTCATATCTTATTATTTCATCCGCCGCTACAACCCCAATGAAGTGCGCTACTGGAAACGCATTTTTAAAGAAAAACCCTCGCAGATAGGCTGGTGGTTCAATCCCTTGAAGGCTATAGATAAATTATTGCTGCAACTGCCGGGTATTAAAAAACTTGCCTGGAATATTGTTATTGTAGCCCGCAAGTAAATTTCTGACAAGTAAAATAAATATTGTGCGTAACTTGAAAGATTAAAACAAAACAATCTTGAAAAGAATCGTTACGCTTATTTTTTTGCTGAACGCCGTTGGGTCTTTTGTAGCCGCGCAACATAGAACAGAGCCTTATACCATTCTTTTAAAAGCGGAAAACCTGTTTTTACCTGCCAATGCAAAAACATTCATAGACAGCCTGCGCCTGCCTTCTACACCGGAGCAGCAACAGGTGCTGATTCAGTTTTATGAATTGCCGGATGCATCGCAGCGAACCATCCTGAAAAATAACGGCTTGGTTTTGCTGGATTATTTATCTGGAAATGCCTATACGGCGCTTCTTTATGCTCCATCCTTTAAAAATATAACGCTGCAAAATATCCGCTCCATAGCCCCTGTGCAGCCACAGTGGAAAATGGATGCGCGGGTAAAACAACTGGCAGCCCATCCCACAACCTCTACCCGTCATTTCGCTGTTTCCTTTGCTAAGCACCTCCCGCAGGAGGAATTAAAGCACTTGCTGGCGAAGCACAAAGCTGTGATAACACACACAAAATTTGCAGGGCAGCATGTATTTGAAATTAAACTTTCGCCTCTCGCCCTGCAAGCATTGGCTGCCGAGCCTTATGTTACCTATATCAGCATGGCAGCGCAGGATGTATGGCTCAATCATGATGAACGGGCTGTTACCCAAGCGCATTATGCCTATAACAGTTTCGGCTTAGATGGTACAGGAATGACGGTGGGTATAGGCGATAACAGCACGGCTCTTTTCCATACCGACACGCGCGACCGGGTCATTAATTTTAATCCCGATCCGCCGCAGGAGCACGGACAACATACTTCCGCTACCGTGGCCGGGAAAGGCATTTTAGACCCGAAAGCAAAGGGAATGGCGCCCAATGCCGCCTTGCTCAATCATCTGTATAATGTGGTTTGGGCACAGACGCAGCCTATGTTTACCGATTATAACATGACCCTTACCAACAATTCCTATGCGGCGGTGGTGAAGGACTGTTCTGTGGCAGGCACTTATGACAATTATTCCCAGATGCTCGATGATCTTGCCGGACAGTTTCCGGAGGTGCTGCATGTGTTTGCTGCCGGCAACGACGGGCAATATACCTGCGCTCCTTATCCCACCGGATACGGCACGGTATGCGGCATTTATCAATCGGCAAAAAATGTACTCACCATAGGCTCCATGCGCAAGAATTATACAAACCATGAAGAGTCTTCCATGGGGCCGGTGAAAGACGGTAGATTGAAACCGGAAGTCATTTCCATAGGTGCCGATTTGTATTCCGCTATTTTATATGATGATTATAGGGGAATGTCCGGTACGAGTATGGCCTGCCCCGGAGCTACAGGTGCTTTGGCGCTTCTCTCGCAGCGGTACAAACAACTAAATGCTAATGCCAACCCGCCCGGAGCCTTGCTGAAAGCCCTACTCCTCAATGGCGCTACCGATATAGGAAATGCAGGACCGGATTACAAATACGGTTTTGGATTGATTAACCTATACCGCTCCATAGAAATGTTGAACAACAACCGCATTCAGCAGAATACTATGTCGCAGAACGGCAGCCAAACCTATACCATCAACGTCCCCGCGAATACGGCACAGTTAAAAATTCTTTTGTACTGGAATGATGCGTCCGCAAGTCCTTCCTCTTCCATCGCTTTGGTAAATAATCTGGATCTTACCGTAAAAGAACCGAACAACAATTTGCATCATCCGCTGGTGTTAGATCCTACGCCTGCCAATGTGATGAACCCGGCTATAGAAGGCGTGGATAATATAAATAATGTAGAACAGGTGGTTATCCAAAATCCTCAAGCGGGAAGTTATACCCTCGAAGTAAAAGGCGCTGCCGTCCCCTCGGCTGTGCAGGAATATTTTTTGGTGTATGATATAGTGCCGGAAGGAATGATGATAAAATATCCGGCAACGAATGCGGCTATACCCGCTAATGAATCGCTATACATCTATTGGGATGCTTCCGATGATCCGAATAGCCTTACGCTCGAATATTCTTTAAACAACGGCGCTACGTGGACGGCTATAGACAATAATATCCCCGCAGGGAAAAAATATTATCAGTGGGCAGTGCCGAATGTAAGCACACAGCTCGCTCTACTGCGGCTGAAAAGAAACAACAGTTCCGTACAGGCTACTTCCGGCTTGTTTACCATCAACCCGCAACCGGTTTTGCAACCCGATGCCACGCAATGCCCCGGTTATTTTGCATTTAGCTGGAATCCTGTTTTAAATGCTACGGGTTATGAAATTTTACAGAAACTGGGTGATGATTTAAGAGCTATAGACACCGTTACCGCTACTCAGTATTTGCTGAAAGGTTTGCCGCTGAATGAAATGCAATATGTAGCCGTTACGCCGCTTATCAATGGGAAAGCGGGTTTTCGTAGTAAGGCACTGACAAGGCTTCCCAACGACGGAACCTGTTTGGGAAATATTTCAGATAATGACCTGGCAATAGAAAGGGTGAACGCACCTACAAGTGGAAGAAAATTTACAAGTACCGAACTATCTGCGAATGAAACCATGAACGTAGTAGTGCGCAATCTGGACGATGCATCGCAGAGCAATTATAAGATTTCTTACAAAGTCAATAACAATGGATGGCAATCACAAAATCTTACTACAAATATTCCTGCCAATAGTACCGTGAATATTTCTTTTTCGGGTTTAAATCTCTCTGCGGTAAATACCTATAAAATTCTTGTAGCCATAGAAAACCTTTCGGCAAATGATCCGGTGCGCAGCAATGATACCTTTGCCTATACCTTAAAACAATTGGCAAACAACCCGGTGGATATTGCCAACGTTTTTAACGAAGATTTTGAAACTGCAAATCACATTACCCTTACAAAAGATGAGATGGGTGTACTTCCAGGAGACCATTGGGATTATACCAACAGTGTGGATTCGGGAAGGCTGAGAACCTTTGTGGAAAGCGATGTAACCATAAGCGGTCAGCGCTCACTCAGTATGGACTTATTATATAATCTACCCGATAATCGAAATTATTTGTACGGGACGTTTAATCTTTCGGCCTATCAGGTGGCGGTTACAGAGGCGCGCCTTGAATTTGACTATAAATTGCATGGTACGCCTAAATTTCAAGAAGGAAATGATGTGTATGTACGGGGAAGTGATGCCGAAGCTTGGGTGAAATTATCCGATATAGATACAACCATTGCTGAAGGTGTAACCACAAAAACAGGTTCCTTATCCATTACGCACGCACTCGCAAATGCCGGTCAGGATTTTTCTACTTCGTTTCAGGTGCGTATCGGTCAGCATGATACATCCGCCATCGCCGCCAATGAATATGGCAATGGATTGACGATAGATAATTTTAAGCTGTACAATGTGAAAAATGATGTGCAGCTTTTAAATGTTCTCAGCCCTGAAAAACTGAATTGTGGCGGTTCTTCTACCGAGCCGGTAAGAGTAAAAATATACAACAGTGATAATCTTGGTCAGGCGAATATTCAATTATCTTACCGTTTTGATAACGGTGCGATAGTAACCCAAATCTTGGATACTTTGCCGCCTAAGGATACGCTGGATTTTACTTTTACTCAGCCTATAACTCTTACGACTATAGGCTATCATCAATTAGACGTATGGCTTTCCGCCGCGGGCGATACCTATTTGCCTAATGACAGTATTTTGAATTATTCCATCAGAAATCAACCGGTAATTGCGGCTTATCCCTATTTGGAAAATTTTGAAGCCGGCGATGGCGACTGGTTTAGCGATGGCAATAATAATTCGTGGGAATACGGCACACCGGCAAGTGAAAAAATCAACAAAGCGGCAAGTGGCGATAAAGCATGGAAAACGAATTTATCCGGCAAACATAACGACAATGAAACAGCTTATTTATATTCTCCCTGCTTCGATCTTTCAACCCTTAGCCATCCTATGTTGAGTTTTAGTATCGCTACAGATATTGAAAACTGTGGAGATATCCTCTGCGACCGTGCCTATATGGAATACTCGGAAGACGGTATTAAATGGACAAAATTGGGAGCAACAAATGAAGGAACGAATTGGTATAATGATGCCAACCATCAGGTGTGGAATGAGCAAGATAATGTGCGGTGGCGCGTGGCTTCCATTAATTTGCCGAAATCCAATTCCCTAAAACTGCGCTTTGTTTTTCGGTCGGACCCCGGAGCGTCAAGAGAAGGAATAGCCATAGATGATATCCATATTTTCGATTTGGAGTATCCTATTTATGATGAAGAAACGAGGTACGATGCCTCATCTGTAAATGATGAAAACGGAATTTTTTTGGCGGGCGATGAAAAAATAATCGGGCAGCTTCTTTCCTATAATCAACCTGCGGAAAAGGTAACCAACACTGCCTATTTCCATCGCAGCCCTTATAGTGTTTTATATAAGCACTATTTTCTCACCAGAAATTATGCTGTACAATCATCCGCTTTACCTCATGAAAACGAAAAACTGAGATTGTTTGTTACCGATGCCGAAGTGATGCAAATGATAGCCGATAACCACTGTCCCGAATGTGAAAAAGCCGAAGATGCCTATCGCTTGGGTGTTTTACGGTATGATGATGCGGAGGATAAAAATGAGAACGGTTCACTGCTGGATAATAACAAGGGCAGCTACGATTTCCTTCCCTATACGGCGGTGGACTGGGTGCCTTATGATAAAGGTTATTATGTGGAAATGGCTAGTCGCTCATATTCGGAATATTGGTTCACCACGGGCATCCCGCAACGCAAGCTCCAAAGCGTGGTTATCTTTCCTAATCCGGTAACCGATAATCAGCTAAACATAGCATGGAATGGCGCACCGCTCGATCCTTTGCAAATACGCATTTATGATGTGGTAGGAAAACTCGTGTATGACGCAGAAACAAAGGGACAAGAAACCGATAACCTGACCACATTTTCCTTACCTCAACTGAGCAGCGGTGTGTACATCGTAAAATACAAAACGCCATGGCAGAGTGGGGAAGTGAAGATGGTGGTGCGGTAGAGAAGAACAAGATAATTCGGATATTAGAGTCGTTTTTATCTGTCGTTATAGCCTCTGTTTTGAGTTTAAATAATATGAAACACGCATATATGTTATTGATGTTTTTATTTGGGATGAGTGAGGCTAAGTCTCAAAAAGGCTTTTCTGTTGAAGCCGCTTTTTCTCCCAAAATGTCTATTAATAACAATACCTCTGCAACAGTTAAGTACAGTTCTTTCTTGCCAAACAATGAAGCTGATGGACGTTCCGCATTGGGCTATAGTTATGATTATCATTTCCGCTTAGCCTATACCTTCGGTAAAAACAACGTGTCGGCAGGCATCGGCAGGTTTGATGTAAGGCAAATGTTCCGTGTACCATTTACGTTGTTTGGTCCAGGTTTTTAAAACCTTCAGAAAAGCTATTATTTTCTGCAAATACCGATAGATTATCAGCGGGAGATTTATAGCAATAATAAGTGGAAGGTGTTTGCAGGGGCGGGTATTACGATTATTACCGATGTCTATTCCGATATATTTAAGATAAAGGGCGAATGGGAAGGTACTGTGCATAAAACCGACGGAAGCACTGCCGATAATATGAAATACTTTTATGCAGGAAACCACCTGAACATGGAAACGTTTAATTTGCTAATCAATGCGTCGGCAAAAATAAGTTACTCGTTAAACCGGCATTTTTCATTATCAGGCGGCATAGAAGCCAAACAAGGGTTCAGACCGTTGATGACCTCAGTAGTATATTTTGAAAGAACAAATCCTGATGGTACAACAACTCTTGGACATGTAACATCTGTTAACAATGGTCAGTGTTTGCTGTTAAACATCGGTTTAGGTTATAAATTTTGACCTTCTTAAAAGTGTTAAATAATTTTTGCTGTTTTTCCTAAGGGAAGAGGGTGAGCATCATATTCTCCCAAAAACACATCCTGCTTTTCACTGTACTCATCTGAATAAATTACCGAAATTGCAGTGGTGTCTTTGTTTTTAAACAAACGCTTAGCCACATTCAGGTGATATGATGAAAACAAAAGAACAGATTGTCGCCAACTGGCTGCCACGCTATACCTGTCAGGCGTTAGATACATGACAAGAACTGCCAGGAAGAGCGATTCCGTTTGTATTTCCCCGTTTATATGAAACACAAAAAGTTGAAAAAATTACTGCGCTATGGCAAGCCGATTGATAGGGCTTTGCATACTCAAAATATCTTGTACTTTAAAATTTATCTGTCCTTAATGTTGGAGCAGCAAAGACTAAATTTACAACTTCAAATCTTCAGGATTCCTGCGATTATCCCAAAATGATACGATGTAAATTTCATCATCAAGCACTTTATAGATAAGCGAAAAGTGATTAAGTATTAAAACCCGTCTGTAATCATTTTCAAAAAATATGGGAAACGAAAATGGAAACGTTGAAATGTACCGGGTTTGCTTTCTGATTTCTTTCAGTAATTTTCGGGAATAGGTTGCAGATTGATTATGTTCGTTCCAAAAAGTTACCACTTGCAAAATAAGCAACTGTGCCTTTTCTGTAACAATTACTTTCTTCGGCATAACGCTTCCGCATTTTGCATTACTTCTTCAAAAGGAACAACTCTTCCGTTTACAAGGTCTGCTTCGCCTTGTTTAATCAAGGCTATTTGCCAATCTTTCAATTCTTCCTGCGTTGCTTGAAAGGGAACTTTCAATCTGTTCAAAAATTCCTTGATAAACGCAGCCTCCGCTTTTGAATTTGGATATACGCTAATCGCTTCCATAGAATTTGTTTTTGTAAAGGTACAAAAAACTCATCGCCCGTATTCCCAATATACAGGAATGTTAGATAAGAGTATATTATCTTCTCCCCAAAACACATCCTGCTTTTCACCGTACTCATCTGAATAAATTACCGAAATTGCAGTGGTGTCTTTGTTTTTAAACAAAAGCTTAGCCACATTCAGAGGATATGATGAAAACAAAAGAACAGATTGTAGCCAACTGGCTGCCGCGTTACACGGGTCAGCCGCTTGATAAATTCGGGAAGTATATTCTGCTTTGCAACTTCAGCAACTACGTACACTTGTTTGCCGAAAAATTCGGTGTGGAAGTAAATGGCAGGGACAAGCCTATGCTCAGCGCCACTGCCGAAGGTATCACCGTTATCAACTTTGGCATGGGCAGTCCGGGTGCTGCTACCATGATGGATTTGCTTTCTGCTATTAAGCCCCAAGCAGTTTTGTTTTTAGGAAAATGCGGAGGACTAAAAAGAAAAAATAAAGTAGGCGATCTTATTTTACCTATAGCCGCTATACGCGGTGAGGGAACGAGTAATGATTACTTCCCGCCGGAAGTGCCTGCCTTGCCTGCTTTTGCTTTACAGAAAGCTATTTCCACCACCATCCGCGACTATGAAAAAGACTATTGGACAGGCACCGTCTATACCACCAACCGCCGGGTGTGGGAGCATGATGATGCCTTTAAAAGCTATCTGCGGCGCGTAAGAGCTATGGCTATAGATATGGAAACCGCTACCGTTTTCTCCGTAGGCTTTGCCAATAAAATTCCTACCGGCGCGCTGCTTCTTGTCTCCGACCAACCGATGACTCCCGAAGGGGTGAAGACTGCCGAGAAAGACGAAGCCGTAACAAAGGACTTTGTAGAGATGCACATCAATATAGGCATTGATTCGCTGAAACAGCTTATCCATAAAAGACTCACCGTAAAACATCTGAAATTTTAATTCATCTTCCTGCTATGGCAATACTGGATTCTCTTTTATCGGTAAAGCATCTGGATATTCGTTTCCCGGGAAAAGGAACGGAGGATGTCATTGCTGTAAATGACCTTTCTTTTGAATTGAAAAAAGGAAAAATACTCGCTATTGTAGGGGAAAGTGGTTCCGGAAAATCGCTTACGGCATTGGCATTGATGGGCTTGCTTC